>DCVA01000016.1 GCA_002327925.1 Anaerolineales bacterium UBA2200 | reverse complement strand
GACATTTTACGTGATAGAATGCGCGAGCTTGACATGGTCTGGACTCTATACTATACTGCCGCCCCATGGTGATCTTCCCCTTTACGGCCATCGTTGGCCAGGACAAGATGAAGCGAGCCCTGATCCTCAACGCGGTCAGCCCTCAGATCGGTGGCGTTCTAATCCGCGGTGAACGAGGCACTGCCAAGTCCACCGCCGCACGTGCGCTCGCGGCACTCCTGCCCGACATCGACGTAGTCGAGAATTGCCCGTTTCACTGCGACCCGGACGACCCTGCAGCTCTGTGCGATGACTGCCGCAGCCGAATGGCCGCACAGAGCGTTCTGCCACGTGTCCAGCGACGCACCCGGTTCGTGGACCTTCCGGTTAGCGCCACAGAGGACCGGGTGGTCGGTACCCTCGATATCGAGAAGGCCATCCAGAAGGGCGAGCGTCACTTTGAGCCGGGGGTACTTGCCTCCGCCAACCGCGGCCTGCTCTACGTTGATGAGGTTAACCTGCTGGACGATCACGTTGTGGACCTCCTCCTGGACTCTGCGGCCATGGGAGTGAACGTCGTGGAACGCGAAGGAATATCCTTCTCCCACCCGGCGCGTTTCATTCTCGTTGGTACGATGAACCCCGAGGAAGGAGAACTGCGCCCGCAGCTTCTCGACCGCTTCGCCTTGTGTGTAGAGATCAGAACCATCACTGACCCACGGCAACGGGTTGAGATCGTCCGTCGACGCGTGGCCTATGAAACCAATCCTTCAGCACTCTACCAGCAGTGGCAGTCGCAGGAGAGGAATCTCTCCCACGACATTCAGCAGGCAAAGCAGCTTCTGCCTCAGGTAACCTACAGCGAGCAGGACCTGTACACCATCGCAGAGCTGACTGCTGAATTCGAGGTAGATGGCCACCGCGCGGACATTGTCATTCTCAAGGCAGCCCTGGCAAACGCCGCTTTCGAAGGTCGCCTGACAGTGAGCGACACCGATATCTTCCTCTGTGCCGAACTGGCTCTGCCGCACAGACTGCACAAGAAACCCCTGCAGGACAGTGCATTGAAGCTGGAGGAGCTGGAAAAGCGACTGGAGACCTCCAGGGCTGATATGGCGTCCGCTTCTCCCTCGACCGCCTCAGCCGGCACAGTAAAAAAAAAGATGCACCCATCGCTGATGACGCCGGGTACGTAGCCGCTTCGGCAGGCACACCCCTCAAAGGGCACCAGGCAGATGGCCTTCCCCTCTCCTACATCCGGCAGGCAGATGCGGCAGTGGACATTGGCCGCACAATCCAGCCTCGCCGGCTTCAGACCCCGCTCGACCGCATGGTGCGCGACGGGGCGGGCAAGCGCAGCTTTACGCGTACACGCCTCAAGAGAGGGCGCTACGTAAGCAGTTGCGATGCTCGCGGAGATATGACTGACATCGCCTTCGACGCCACCTTCCGCCGGGCTGCTCCGTTTCAAAGGGAGCGGTCTCACGAGGGGGTGGCTCTGGCGCTCGAGAGCGGAGATATCCAGCGCAAGGTTCGCGTCCGGCGCGCCGCAAACCTGATTCTTTTCGTTGTCGATGCCAGTTGGTCCATGGCAGCCGCCGAACGCATGAAGGCCACCAAAGGGGCCATCCTCTCGCTGCTCATGGACGCCTACCAGAGACGCGACCAGGTGGGGCTGATTACCTTCCAGAAAGAAGGTGCCGACACGCTCCTTCAGCCAACCTCCTCCGTTGACATAGCAAAGGAAGTGCTCCAGGACATCCCGGTCGGGGGCAAGACGCCGTTGTCAGGTGGCTTGATGCTGGCCTACGAAGTGCTCAGGCGCGAGCGCCGCAAGAACCCTGAGGTGATGCCGCTGCTGATCCTGCTGACTGACGGGGCAGGAAACGTGTCCATGACCGGCTTGCCTCCCCACGAGGAAGCCCTCAATGTCGCGTCTCAGATCAGGCAGAGTGGAATACGCTCCGTGGTCATCAACACCGAGCACCAGTCGCTGGACCGTGGACTGGCCCAGCAGTTGGCCGATAGTATGGGCGCACCGTGCTACACTCTGACCGAGCTTGGCGCCCAGGAGCTTTACACCACTGTACGCGACGAGCTTCAATATCAACTCCCGGCATCCCCCCTGGTGTGAACTACTATGGCTAACCCTCGCTCTCGCTCACTGCAGGCGGACGCTCTGCTCCTGCTGGTGACTCTGATCTGGGGAAGCACGTTCCTTCTGGTACAAAAGACGGTGATGCTCTATCCCGTCTTTGCCTTCCTGAGCCTGCGTTTCGTCCTGGCCAGTCTGGTGCTGCTGCTCCTGTTCGGACGCAGATTGGGTTCGCTCACTCCCAGGATGTGGCTCGCAGGCCTCGCCACCGGCTTCTTTCTCTTTGCTGGCTACGCCTTTCAGACCATTGGCCTGCAATACACCACGTCCTCCAAAGCAGGGTTCATCACAGGTCTGTCTGTGGTGATCGTGCCAGTACTATCAGCTACCCTGCTGCGGCGAGTGCCGGAGAACAGGGTGCTGATGGGCGTCGTCCTCTCCACTATCGGACTGGCACTTCTCCTGCTTCCCGAGTCAGCCGGGCTGCTACTGCGTCCCGGTTCCGCGGGGCTAGTCACCCTGGGGGCCAACCTCATGCCCTCCCGCGGCGACCTGATCGTGCTCTGCTGCGCAGTTTGCTTTGCACTGCACATTGTGGCTGTGAGCCGATTCGCCCCTCGCACCGACGCTCTCGCCCTGACCATTGTGCAGGTCGCGGCCGTCGCTGTGTTCAGCGCAATATCGGCAACCCTGGCCGGCGAGTGGCAACAGCCTCCCTTGCCTCCTGTGATTGGAGCGGCGGTCTTTACCGGTGTGCTCGCCACGGCCCTGGCTTTCGCCGTTCAGAACAGCGTCCAGGTCTGGACTACAGCCACACACACGGCGTTGATATTTGCCTCCGAACCCGTCTTTGCCGGTATCTTCGGCTACTGGCTCGGCGGCGAGCGTCTGGCTGGCTGGGGTCTCGTCGGCTCCGCTCTCATTCTCACAGGCATGCTGGTGGCCGAGCTGCGAGCGCTACCCACATGGAGAACGAATCCTCTCGGAGGTGACACGACATGAACCTAATCGAAGGCGTCAAGGTACGCAAGCTGCGGCTGATTCCTGATGAGCGCGGCTTCCTGATGGAGCTGATGCGCACGGACTGGGAGGAGTATGAGAAGTTTGGCCAAACGTACATCACGGCCGTATATCCCGGCGTAGTGAAAGGCTGGCACTACCACAAGCTCCAGACCGATCATTTTGTCTGCGTGCACGGGATGGCCAAGGTCGTCCTGTACGACAGCCGTGAGGATTCTCCAACCCATGGCGAGATCAACGAGTTCTTCATGGGGACGCTGAATCCGATCATGCTCAAGATACCCAGGGGAGTAATGCACGGGTTCAAAGGCATCAGCGAGGAGATGACCCTGATCGTCAACGTGCCCACCGAATTGTACAACTACCAGGAGCCGGATGAGTACCGCCTTCCGGCGCACACAGACCAGATTCCGTACGATTGGTCGCGTCAGGACGGCTAGGGCTGGCAGCCGGGATCTCTGCCGTCAGAGCAACCAGGAGAACTTGCCGACTCCCCATCCAACGTAAAGTGCCGCCGCCAGCACCAGCAGGATGGCAGACAAAGCCATGACGGCATAGTCCACGCTCTGCAGTGTGGACTGGTGCAGATACGTACGGTCGGGGCTACCGGTGAAGGCGCGCGACTGCAGAACCACCTCTAGCTGCTGTGACCTGGCCATGGCCCCCAGGATCAGCGGAACGGCAACCCGCGCATAGACTCGTACCCGCTGCAACGGACCCATCTTCTCCACTGCCAGTCCACGCAGACGCTGTGCTTCGACAATCGACTGGACCTCCTCGAACAGCAACGGGAAGAAACGCAGTGTGGAGGAGAAGATAAAGACCAGTTTGTAAGGCAGCCGTGCCCGCACCATCGCCACGATCATGTTGTTCAGATCCGTGGTGAAGACTGCCAGCGGAACCACCAGCACCAGCGTCAACATCTTGGAGATCACGTTGATGGCATACAACACACCCTCCACGGACATGCTCGCACCGCCAATCAGCCACCAGTTCCGCGGAACGGTGAACAAAGGCCTTAAAACCTCCCTGCTCGTCAACAGCTTGACCTGCGTGGTATTCCAGAATCCGTGGGTCAGAATCAAGAGAATGAAGAACGGCATGGTGAGCTGAATGACCCACTTCAGATAACTCCACTTGACCCCGGCCAGCAGGCAGGCCGTGATCACCGATAGAGCCAGCGCCGTTCCGGCGATCGGACTCTCCCAGACAAAAGCCAGGATACTGATCACCGCCACCATCACCAACTTGGACCGGAAATCCAGCCGCGTAAAGAGGGACTGGCGCCCAACGCTCTGCAATCCTAGCTTGCTCACGGAGCCTGTACCTCGGGCGAATCGCAGACCACACAGTCCGCCACTTCGCGCGGTGTCAACAGGGGAATATCCTGCCCCACCCGCTCGCTCAGATGGCGGGCCAGCAGCACCGCCTGGGGCGGGTCAAGGAACGTGGAGCGCAAGAGATCAACCTGGTGATAGGCAGTGCGGATCGGCGCATCGAGCAGGATTGTGCCCTTACCCATTACGATCACCCGCCCCGCATAGTCAGGCATCAGGTAGAGGTGGTGGGTGATCACAAGGATGGTCTTTCCAGTCTGGTGCAGCCGCCTGCTGATGTCCAGGATGAAGCGTGCTCCCTGGAAGTCCTGCCCTGTAGTCGGTTCGTCGAGGATGAGCACCTCGGGCCTCATCGCCAGGATTGCGGCGATGACGATGCGTGTCCGGTCGCCTTGGGGCAGGGACAGGGGATGCTGGTGACGCTGCTCCACCAGGCCCATCGCCTGCAGCCCTGCCAATGTGCGTTCCTCCACCTCGTTCAGGGGACAACGAAGGTTGCGAAGAGCAAAGGCCACCTCGTCGCCGACTGTGCTGTTAAAGATCTGATCATTCGGGTTCTGTGCCACGTAGCCGATGCTCCGCGCCAGCTCGCTCACCGACAACTGGCGCACGTCAGTTCCTCCGACGGCCACAGTGCCACTCGTAGGCTGCAGCAGACCGAGAAAATGCTTGACCAGAGTGGTCTTCCCGGCACCATTCTGGCCGACGATGAGCACGTACTCGCCTCTGCCTACATCCAGAGAGACATCGCGCAGCGCCTCCGTACCATCAGGGTACACATACTCCAGGTTCCGTATCGAGAGCAGCGCCCCGCCGCTCTGGGTGGGCGGCTGCTGCGTTGTTGGGGGATCAATCCGACAGTCCCGACTCAGCGTATCCAGCGCGTCCAGGGCAGGCCGCAGCCGAACCGGGATATCGCGGACCAGAACTCCCCTTTGCTGCATCAGGTAGAAGGTCCGGGCCACCTGTGGCGGTCGAAGCGTGCGCTCTTCCAGCAGCTCCGGATGTCCATAGACCTCCGCTGGCGTGCCGATCCTGACCAGTCGTCCTGCGGACAGGAGGGCAACGCGATCAGCGTGCTCGGCCATCTCCTCCGCCGCGTGGCTGGCCATGACAATGGTCATGCCCAGTTCGCGATTGAGCTCATGCACAACGGCAAAGACCTCCTGCGCCCCCAGAGGATCAAGCTGCGAGGTCGGCTCGTCCAACACCAGCAGGTCCGGCTGCATCGCCAGCGCTGCCGCAATAGCCAGCCGCTGTTTCTGTCCGCCCGACAGCTCGTGTGGATGCTTGCGCTCCATGCCTTCGAGACGGACAGCAGCAAGGACGCGTGGAATCCGGGCCTTAATCTCCTCGGAGGGCACGCACAAGTTCTCGAGGGCAAAGGCGATCTCATTCTCCACCGAGGTGGAGATGAGCTGTGTCTCCGGGTCCTGAAACACCGAACCCACGTGCCGGGCCATCTCGCTGACCGGATGCTCCAACGAATCCAGGCCGGCGACCGCAACTCGCCCGAAAAACCTTCCACCGTAGAATTGCGGCACGATGCCATTCAGGGCGAGGCAGAGCGTGGACTTGCCTGCCCCGGTAGGTCCGATCAGACCGAGGAACTCACCGCGCCCTACTTGCAGGCTGATGTCACGCAGAACGAGCTGCGGAGAACGAGGGTACTGGTAGGAGACTTTGTCCAGAACAAGGATGGGGTCCATGCAGGGCGTCCCCTGAGCGCCAAAGATCCCTCGCGGCAGCGCTGAGCCAGCCGCGGTTTGTATCGCACCCACGAGACGGCTTGACGGAGGCAGGCCCGTCCTAGTAGGCGGCGAATTTGGCCTTGACCAGGCCAATCGCACGCAGGCCCGCGATCACCCCGGCACCAATCACGGTTCCCACGACACACCGGACCGCATGCTCGATCGGCGCAACGGGCGCCATCGCCGCCCAGACCGGGGCCGGCCAGTTGAGCACATAGTAGACAATGGTCGAAGAGACCAGGTGCGTCAGGCCTGCCACCATCCATGTGCCAAGGAACAGACCTGCGGTGAGCTTGCCCAGGTCCTGGCCCCCTATCCACCGGGCGGCCATCTTCCGCGTCGGCAACAGGTAGAGCAGCAATGCCGACCAGTCAATAAACGATCCCAGTATCACGGCGACAACACCGACGCCGTTCTGGAGTACGGCCCGCCCGGCATAGGCAGCGTAGGCCAACAAACCAACCACACCCACCACAAGCCACCAGCGCCGACGCGAACCCCCGCCAGCCATGGCACCTGCCCCAAAGCCTCCCATGAAGGCCCCAAGTATCGTTGCTGCCGGCACGGTGGTGGTGTGCGGGGCCACCAGAACCCCAATCAGCGCGCCTATTGCATTGGCCGATGCTCCGGCTACAGGACCGAGAATCCAGCCTATCAACGGAAAGATGGCCTGACTCATGGGAAAACTCTTCCCTGATCCGATCACGGCCGATAGAGGGATGAATGCCAACCCGGCCACCACTGCCGCCAGGACAACCACGTAGGCCAACGGAGCACCGTCAATCGCTGCCCCGCCGAGCACCTTGATCTCACGCTCCTCACCCGAAGGTTGTTCTGTCACCTGGTACCTCCTCCACCCCAATGCTGAGCCGTACTCTGGTAGCAAGCCCGTTTACCCGGCAAACCAAGTGTAGTCGATCTGAGCCGTCTGTCAATTGCCTCTGCTCAGGAATCGAGGTCTTGCCCCTGTCCGGTGTGTTCGGGTATAATGGCGGGCGGCCCGGAGGACACGCTGGAGATTATGAGTAATCAGACCGTTGCCTGGGTTGACCTCACAACCCAAGACGTAGAGTTGTCACCTCTCGAGACCGCTCTCCAAGGCCAGTTCCTGGGCGCCAGGGGAGTTGGTGCCTCACTCTTGTCGCGCCACATCGCTAATGCGTCGGATCCGTATGCGCCCG
Source organism: Anaerolineales bacterium UBA2200 (assembly GCA_002327925.1). Lineage (GTDB taxonomy): Bacteria > Chloroflexota > Anaerolineae > UBA2200 > UBA2200 > UBA2200. The sequence continues at coordinate 66,585 of DCVA01000016.1, read as the reverse complement.
GGAACCCGCTCGTTTTCAGCGTGGGACCCTTCACCGGCACTCCGTGGCCCACAGGCGCTCGCTACCACGTTACCTTCCATTCACCACTCACCGGAGCATACGGCTATGCCAACTCCAGCGGCGTCTTTGGCCCGGCCCTGCAGCAGGCGGGTTACTCAGCTCTAATCATTGTCGGACGTTCGGAAAAGCCCATCTACCTGGAAGTAACCCCGGACGGGATATTCTTCCGCCCGGCCGAGCACTTGTGGGGCCGCGGCACCCGGGAAGTCCACGATGCGCTCGAGGCAAATGGTAGTCGCGTGGCCTGCATCGGGCCAGCCGGTGAGAGCCGAGTACGCTTTGCCGCCATCATCAACGACCGAGGCCGTGCTGCGGCGCGTTGCGGCGGTGGTGCCGTGATGGGTAGCAAGAACTTGAAAGCGATCGTCGTGCGAGGAAAAGCACAACGCGACCTCCCCGCCGCGTTCATCGCCGAGGCGCGACATGCTTTCGCCAAGGTCCGCGACCACCCCAACGTTCGCGGCCTGCGCGACCTGGGAACGGTCGTTCTGGTTGGCCCCAAGAACCGGTCCGGCGATCTTCCGGCGCGCAACCACCAGTCTGGCCAGGTTCCCTGGGTCGACAGGGTAGATGCTCTGGCCATCGCCCGCTACACGTATCGGACCAGGGGCTGCTATTCCTGCCCCATCCGCTGCAGCCGGCTGACGCGGGTCGAGCGAGGTCCTTATCCAGGCGAGCTGGAGGGCCCCGAGTACGAAACGCTGGATGCGCTTGGACCCCTGTGCTGGGTAGACGATCCAGAGGTCATTCTGGAGGCCAATCGTCTGTGTAACGACCTCGGCATGGACACCATTTCCACCGGCGCCACCATCGCCTTCGCCATGGAATGCCACGAACACGGCCTGCTGGCGGACGCGGAGCTGACTCTGCAGTGGGGCGACCCAGGGTCAGTCCTGGGTCTGATCGAACGCATCGCTCGACGACAGGGCCTGGGCGACTTGCTCGCCGAGGGTACCAAACGCGCGGCGCAACAGATTGGCGGAGATGCTCACCGCTACGCAATGCAGGTCAAAGGCATGGAGCTGCCCCGGCAGGAGCCACGCATTGCCAAGGGATTCGGACTCGGCCACGCAACGTCCAACCGCGGCGCCGATCACCTCTATGCCCTGCCTACCATTGACCTTGCCGGCAACCTGGATGCAGCCAGACACTTCTTCCCACCGCAAATCGTCCCTGAGCTGATGGAAGCAGACAACGAGGCATACAAGCCGGATCTGGTGGTACTGAGCGAGCACTACTGCGCCGTCTCCGACGCCCTGGGCGTCTGCAAGTTCAGTACTGCGGAGACCTATGCCCTCTATCCAGAAGATCTGGCCATCGGTCTGAGCGCTCTATGGGGCCGGGAGGTGAATGGCCAGGACCTGCTGACGGCAGGCGAGCGAATCGTTAACCTGGAAAGACTGTACAATGTTCGCCTCGGCCTCTCGCGCATCGACGACCACCTGCCAGAGCGCTTTACGACCGAGGCCCTGTCCATCCACACCTTTGAACGCGACGCCAGCGGCGAGGTCGTACGTTCCGCCAGCCCCATACACATCGGCCGGCTGAACGATTTCGAAGCCATGCTCGACCGTTACTATCTCCTCCGCGGGTGGGACGCCAACGGCATTCCAACCTCACAGACCGTTCGCCGGCTTGGTCTGCAGAGCTATGTCCGAGGTTTTGATGCACCTGGAGACTGACACTGACAAATGTACCGGTTGTCGCATCTGCGAGAACTTTTGCGCACTGCAGCATGAGGGTGCTATCTGGCCGACCAGGGCACGCATACGAATCCTGAGTCAGAGTGACGATGGTCCCTTTGCACCCAACGTTTGCCGCCAGTGCGATGACCCGGCCTGCGCTGCTGCCTGCCCGGTCGATGCCATCAAGCCGGATGTGGAAGCGGGCGCCTGGGTCGTCGGTGAGGAGTGTATCGGATGCCAAGCCTGCCTCGATGCCTGCCCTCACCATGCCATCTTCTTTGACGCCCAGCTCGGCCGGGCCTTCAAGTGCGACCTCTGCCAGGGCGAGCCACAGTGCGCCGCGTCCTGCCCGACCGGCGCCGTTGCGCTGGTGCCGTGAGGAGCTGATCTGATGTTCCCCTATCTTGGCTATGCCGGAAAATGGCTCTGGGTCGACCTTACAGAGGGCAAGGTCGAGTCGCGCGACTATGATCCGTTGCTCGCCGAGAGCTACCTTGGTGGGAATGGCTTCGGTACTCGCCTGCTCTGGGAGAATGTTGGCCCGGATGTGGATGCCCTGTCCCCGGAGAACTGGTTGATTTTCTCCACAGGCCCCCTTTGTGGGACGGTCATGCCCAACCCCGGGCGCATGGAGGTCGTTGCCAAGTCACCTCTGACGGGGATCTACGGCGATGCAAACTCGGGAGGCTTTCTCGGGCCAGAGCTCAAATTCGCCGGATGGGACGCCGTGGTGTTGACGGGACAGTCACCTGCTCCCGTCTACCTGGCCATCGAGGATGGGCAGGCGACCCTCCGTGACGCGACCGAGCTGTGGGGACTGACTGCGTCCGGGACCGAGCAGGAGATTCGCCGGTTATGGGGCGATGCACTCGTCAAGACCGCGGTCATCGGCCCCGCTGGCGAGAACCTAGTGCGCTACGCAGGCATCCAGATTACCGCTCAGCGCTCTGCGGCTCGCTGCGGACTTGGCGCGGTGATGGGCAGCAAGCGCCTGAAGGCCCTGGCCGTTCGCGGCCACGGGCCTATCCGCATTGCTGATCCCAAGCGTCTGAGCCACCTCAGCCTCGAGTTGCAGCGCCGCTTGCTGGCCAACCCCATTTTCCCCGCCGTGTCCGCGCACGGCACTCCGGGCATCGTCTCCCTGATGAACGCAATGGGACGCTTCCCCACGCAGAACTTTAAGGCCGGCGGTTACGAGAACGCTGATCGCATCAATGCCGACGCCCTGTACTCGCGTGCCTTTGTGCGCAATGTGGCCTGCTTTGGCTGCCCGGTCGCCTGCGACAAGGTGTACCAGATCCCGGACGGACCTTTCGCCAATACGTCTTTGCGCAGCGTAGAGTACGAGACTCTGAATGCCCTTGGCGCCTGCATCCTGAACGATGACCTGGACGCGCTCCTGGCTGCGAATCGACTGTGTGACGAGCTTGGCCTCGACACCATCTCCACCGGACGCTGCATCAGCTTCGCCATGGAATTGTGGGACGAAGAGATCCTCAACCTTGACGACACGGGCGGCCTTCCTTTGCGCTGGGGGGATATGAGCGTCGTTCTGCGGTTGCTTCCGATGATCGCGCGGCGCGAGGGCTTTGGCAACCTGCTCGCCGAAGGGGTACGCCGTATGTCAGAGACAATCGGCCGTGGTGCGGAGCAGTTCGCCATGCACGTCAAGGGCATGGAAATTCCCGGTCAGGATGGCCGCGCACAGCGCTCCATGGGCCTTGCGCACGTCACATCCACACGCGGCGCGGATCACTTGAAGGCGTTCCCGACCATTGACGAGACTGGCTACCCCGACGAAGGGCGCCGCCGCTACGGCGCGGATTATCTGCCCGAATTGGTGCAGCCACTGGCCACCAAGCACAAGGCCTTCCTGGTCAAGGACGGTGAGGATTTCGGGGCGGTGATCGACTCGACAGGCATGTGCAAATCGGGCGGTACCTTTGTTCTGGCGGAAATCTACTGGCCGGACATCGGTGCGGCAATCGAAGCTACCACAGGGATGTCGATGTCCGTGAAGCTGCTGAAAGAAATCGGCGAGCGCATCTACAATCTGCAGCGCTGCTACGACGCAATTCATGGCATCACGCGCGCCGATGACCGCCTGCCTCGCCGCTTCTCGGCAGAGCCCTCGCCAACCGGCAATGCCAGGGGACAGACAATCGACATTGAGCCCATGCTGCAAGAGTACTACCGGCTACGGGGCTGGGACGCCACAAAGGGTTGGCCGACCCCAGAGAAACTGCAGACCCTGGGCCTCGGAGACGTTGCCGCATGCCTGTGGCGCTAGTTCGCATCCACATCAAGTACCATAACATGCTTCGCCGACTCACGGGCGTGGACATGCAGGCCCTTGACTTGCCTGCTGGCTGTACCGTGCAGACTGCGCTTGAGGCAATCAGCCGGCAGTATGGCCACCACCTGCACGAGATGCTCTTCAGCCCGAACGGTACGGTGGCCACCCACCTGGTCATCTTTCACAACGGCCAATTGACGCGGGATGACCCCGACGGGCTGCTATTGTCGGAAGGAGACGAGCTGATGCTCTTTCCATCAATTTCAGGCGGGTAAGCTCGTCGGACGGGCCTCCCGGGCTCCTTCCTGATCGCGGATTGACCAGCCGGAGGTGCTATGGCAGGGATGCTGATTCTAGGCCGGCTACTCTGGGCCGATACCACGCAATCTCCTCATTCCGCCAGCGGCGTCGCCATTGAAGGGGACCGCATCGTGGCCACGGGACCAAACGTCGACCTCCAACGCGCCTATCCTCAGGCTACACTGGTCGACGCTACTGATTGCGTGATCACGCCTTCCTTCGTCAATGCCCATCACCACATGTACGGAGTGCTGGCTCACGGGATTCCCCTGCAGGCCGCTCCCGCCGGCTTCTGGCCGTTCCTGCAGGACTTTTGGTGGCCCCTCGTTGAGGACCGGTTGACCCACGACCTGATCCGTGCTGCCACAGATTGGGCATGCCTCGAGATGATCCGCTCCGGCGTGACGACCTTCTACGACTGCCTGGAAGGTCCCAATGCCATCCCCGGCGCGCTGGAGGCAGAGGCTGCAATCGTGTCTGCGCGAGGTCTGCGTGGCGTACTCTCCTTCGAGGCCAGCCAGAGGGTAAGCCCTCTGAATGGCGAGCTGGGCCTGCGTGAGAATGCCGCCTGGATCAGGCGTTGCCAGGAGGCGGGGGGGTTGCTGTCCGGGATGATGTGCTTCCATACTTCATTCACGTGCTCCGCGAATTTCATCCGGGAGGCGTTCGCCATCGCTTCAGAGCACGGGGCACGCGTGCACATGCACCTTTCCGAAGGCACCCATGAACCAGAGTACTGTCTGCGCCACTTGGGGCTTCGTCCTGTTGAGTACTATGAGCGCCTCAATGTTCTCGGTCCCCGTGTGCTGGCCTCCCAATGCGTGCAGGTCGACGCTTCCGAGGTCGAGATCCTGGCCAGGCATGGGGTGAATGTGTCGCACCAGCCTCTATCCAATTGCGAGGTTGGCGGCGGCTTCTCCCCCGTGCCGGAGATGGTTCAAGCCGGGGTCAACGTTGCTCTCGGTACGGATGGCTACATCAACAATATGTTCGAGGTGATGCGCGCCGCTGCCCTCCTGCCAAGGGCGCGCCTGCAGGACCCGGGTGCTATGCCTGCCAGACTCGCCTGGACGATGGCCACCCAGAACGGCGCCAGAGCCCTTGGCTTCGCCGACCTGGGCAAGCTCGAGTGCGGAAAGAGCGCTGACCTGCTACTGATCAACTCCCACCTGCCAACACCAGTCGCAGAGCACAACATAGCCGACCAGCTCCTGCTGTATCGCAACCCGGCCGACCTGCGAGGGGTCATGTGCGCCGGACGTTGGCTCCTGCGCGACGGTCTGGTGCTCGGGGTGGATGAGGTAGCAGTGCGAACACGTGTCGAACGGGCGGCGGACGAGCTCTGGAAGGCGGCAAGAGGATGAGTGATGTTGTGCGCTGCGAGAGACTCGCCTGGCTTCTTGTGACCAGGTACCACAGAAAGGTACATTCCGATGGCTGACCTGAGTGTTGTGCTGTGCGGGATAAAGCTGCGCAACCCACTGGTTCTGGCTTCCGGGCCTCTTTCGTGGAGTGCCGCAGGAATTCGCGCCGCTTTCGAGGCCGGTGCCGCGGCAGTAGTAACCAAGACGATCCGGGTCACGGCCGCCACGAACCCCAGACCGCACATTGCTGCAGCCGGCCATAGAAGCATGTTGAACACGGAGGCCTGGTCGGACCTGCCGGCCCAACAATGGATCGAGCAGGAGATTCCGTCCCTGAGTGACCGCAAAGGGGTGCTCATCGCCAGCACAGGCCACACTCCTGAGGAAGTCAAGCATCTGGCGCGGCCGCTTGCCCGCATTGGAGCCGACATGCTGGAGCTCGTTTCCTACAGAGCCCAGGATGCCGCTCCCATGGTTGCCGTGGCCAAGAGAACAGTGTCCATCCCTGTGTTGGTCAAGGTTAGCGCAAACTGGCCCGATCTTGTTGGAATTGTGAAGGCCTGCCTGCAGGCCGGCGCCGATGGCATCACAGCCATTGATTCTCTGGGCCCTGCCCTCCGCGTTGACGTAGAGACCCGCAAGCCCGTACTGGGCTCCTTCGCCTGGCTCTCCGGTGAAGCGATTCTACCTGCCGCCCTGGCGTCTGTGGCCTCGATTCGTCTGGAACATGGCGATTCCTGCTCCGTGGTCGGCACTGGTGGTGTGACCGGTGCCCGGGACGTGCTCGAAATGCTGATGGTCGGGGCCACGGCCGTCGGCGTGCACAGTGCTCCCTTGCTGCAGGGACTGGGCTGGTTCGACAAGACCCTGACGCAACTGACCGCCTGGCTGGACGCCAGGACACATACAGACCTGTCCAGTTTACGCGGAACCGCGCTGCAATCGCTGAAAGAGCCATTCGTATCCCCCGTCGTCACCTTCTCGTTTGACGCAAATGCCTGCACCCTCTGTGGACGCTGTGAAACTGTCTGTGCCTATGGCGCCCGTCGCGTTTTGCCCGGCCCGGAAATGCGGCTGGACACAGTGCTGTGCCGCTCCTGCAGTCTGTGCACATCCGTCTGTCCGACAGGCGCCCTTCGTGCCTGAAGGGCAGAACGAAACGCTCCCCCGCTCCCTGCAGTCATCTTGACAACCGCCATCGCCGGTGTTATACTGTGAATGGATGTTCTGAACAGGTGTTCAGATCAATGGAGGGACCTGTTGGCTCTACTGATTCGCAGGGCAACGTTTCTCCTCCGGGATGCCTCTCGCATCGAGCGCGATGTGGATCTGCTGGTCGAGCAAAATCGCATTGCCGCGATAGGCCCTTGTCTCCCCTGTCCGCCCGATACGCCCATCATTGATGCTTCCGGCTGCGTGGTCATTCCAGGTCTGATCAATGCGCACACCCACCTTTATCAGAACTGGCTCAAAGGCGTGGGAGCGGGCCTGACCCTCGTTCCGTGGTGCGACGCGGCCCTCTTCCCGATGGTCGACGCGATCAGACAGGAGCACCTGGCAGGCAACATGAAGCCTTCGTACCTGTGGACCACCCTGGCTTCGCTGGAGATGATCCACGCTGGGACCACCTGCTGCCAGAACATCGATGTAGCCGCACCGGGAATCCTTGAGGCCTGGGCGGACCTCGGCTTTCGCGGCGTGGGAGCGATTACCCTGGCTGACCAGTGGATTCCTGACCAGGTAATGACTGACCCGCAGCTGCTGCGCCACAGCGTGACCTCCTACCTGGACTGCTGGCATGACCCTAGCGGACGCCTGACCATCCATCTCGGACCCTCGGCACCCTTCCTTTGCAGCGATGACCTGCTCCGCTGGACACGCGACACGGCCGATAGCAGGAATGTAGGGATCCACATTCATATGAACGAGACGGCTCAGGAGATCAGTGATTCCCTCGCCCGGTACGGAGAGAGGCCAGTGGAGCGTCTGGCCCATCTTGGGTTGTTGAGTCGCCGCCTCAGCGCCGTGCACTGCGTGCACGTCGATGCCCGCGAGATCAACCTGCTAGCAGACAGCCGGGCCGTCGTGGTGCACTGCCCCAAGTCCAATATGAAACTGGCTGACGGCGTCATGCCATGGCCAGCAATGAAGAAGGCAGGGATCGACGTAGCGCTCGGCAACGACGGGAATGGCTCCAACGGCCTGCTCGACATGTGGGAGGAGATGCGCGCCGCCTCTCTGCTGGCATCCGTGACCTCGGCAGACCCGGCCGCGATCAGCAGCGCCGATATCTTCCGGGCCGCGACACAGGGTGGGGCCCTCGCGTGCCGCGTCGATGCCGGACAGCTCGATCCAGGGCGGCTCGCCGACCTGGCAATCATCGATCTCCGCGCCTCTCACCTGCGACCCATACATGACATCCTTGAGACACTTGTCTTTTCTGTCCGTGCCGCCGATGTTCGCGATGTGATCATCGATGGAACCACCGTGATGCGCTCGCAAAGGATCACCACTGTGGACGAGCCGACTCTGGTCAACGAAGCCGACGATATGGGGCAGGAGCTCTATGCCCGCGCCCTGTCCAGCACAGTAAGGCGTGCCTCAAGCCAGGCCGGCTTTGTCAACAGCACCCAAACCCGTCAGTGAGGAGGCAGCAGAAACCAAGATGGAAGAGCTAATGGAAAGGCTGCAGGAAATCTGCGGTCCCGAGCACGTTACCAATGTCTACGCTGATCGCATCTGTTACCGTCGCGACTGCGGGCCTACACCAGGCGGGATACCGGACATCGTCGTACGTCCACAGAGTACTGCCGAGATCACGCAGATCTTCCGTCTGGCCAACGAGGTGCGAAAACCGGTCTTCCTGTGGGGACGCGCCACGACTTTCGTGGATCACGGAGTCCAGGAAGGCTGCATCCTGCTGGCGCTGGACCTAATGAACCGCATCCTCAAGATCGACCTGGAGAACCAGGTCGTTACCACGGAGGCAGGTGCCATCTGGCACGCTGTGGACAGTGAGCTGAACAAGCTGGGCTGGGAAATCGCAGTCCCGGGCGGCGGGGGCATGTTCTCCTGCACCATCGGAGGCACGGTAGCGTACAACGCTGTGCCTCATGGCATCACCGAGTATGGCGTCACGGGTCGGCACGTTGTCGCTCTGGAAGCCGTCCTGCCTGATGGCACAGTGGTGCGCACCGGGTCAGCGGCCAATCGGGACGCACCCCTGCCCATTGAGCGCGGAGCCAATGGTCCGGATCTGGCCGGCCTCTTCATTGGCGCGTGCGGCACACTCGGGGCTATCACAGAGGTCACCCTGCGCATCAATCGCATTCCCGAGACCGAGCGTTTCCTGTTCTACGCCTTTGACACGGTCGATCAGTGCGTGGATGCGGCAGCAGCGGTCCAACGCCAAAACGGAGCCACGTTCCTGATCGGGTTGTTCGGCGGCCCCCCTCCCGCCAACGTAAGCGGCAAAGCGTTTCTGCATATGATCATTCGCGACGGACAGACTCGTGCCGCGGAGAGGGTGCGCACCTGCCAGTCGGTATGCGAATCGTACTTCGGTCGCCCGCAGGATCCGGAGGGCACGAAGCGATACTGGCTCGGTCATATGTATTCGTGGCTGCGCAACACTCCCCCAAACGCCTACTACGGCAGCCGGCCCTACTACTGTCCCGAAGTCGCCGGTTTCCTGCCCACTCTGGCTCTGAAGCAGGCTATTCCGGCGTTGCATGAGTATGTGCGTACGAACGCCGAATTTGCACGCGCCGGAATGCGTGTAAAGGGCATGGATGTGTACTTCTCGCCCAACGCGGCATTCCTGTGGGTAGACACCCTCTATCCCGAGATGAGCCCCGAGGCAAAGCAGGTGGGATTACGGGTACGTGCTGAGATTGCCGAGCTGCTCTTTGGACGCTGGATGTCACCCGGCGGCATCGTTTCCGGGATTGCACCCTACATCATGCCCCGTCTGGGCAGTGCCTATGACCTCATGAAAACGCTCAAACGAGCCCTCGATCCGAACAACATCCTAAACCCCGGCGTGCTCCTGCTGGGGAAGGATCAGGAGTAGGCCAATGACAGACACAAAAGCACCTGAACTGCAATTGCAGGCTGTTGCCCAATCTACATACGAGTGCCTGCGTTGCGCATTCTGCTATGATCTGAGCTGGCTCGGGTCGACAAATCTGTGCCCATCGTACACCTGGGGCAGCTTCGAGTCCTATGGAGGCCGCGGGCGTGTCGCGCTCGCGCGTGCCCTGCTTGAGGGTGAGCTCGAGTACGACGAGAGCCTCATCCCGCGTATCTTTGCCTGCACCGAATGCCGCGCCTGCGCTGAACACTGTTTCAAATACATAGACACAGTCAAAGTGTACGACCGCATGCGTCAGGACATGGCCGTTCGCGGGCTAATCCCTCCCGAGCTCAAGATCGCCGTGGACCAACTGGTAGCAAGTCACAACCTCTACGGCAAGCCTCACGAGAAGCGCCTCTCCTGGCTGAAGGATCGGTCGCGGGTGGATCAGCCCGCGCCTGTGGCCTTCTTTGTGGGGTGTACCCCGTCCTACGTTCGACGCTCTCTGGCGGAGGATTTCTATTCCGTGCTGGATTCCTCCGATCTCGACTTTACTGTGCTGAGCGACGAGTGGTGCTGCGGGCACCCCTTCCTGGCTGCCGGTCAGACCGAGCGTGCGGCAGAGGTCATGTCACACAATGTTGAGGCCCTGCAGGATCTCGGCGTAGAACAGCTCATCTTTGAGTGCCCTGGCTGCATGCGTACTTTCCGCGAGGACATTCCGGCCGTGCTGGGAGAACCGCTTCCGTTCGAAGTGCTGCACATCACCGAGGCCATCGCCGAATTCGTAGAGGAGGGGCGTCTGCAGTTCTCAATCTACCAGCCCGGAACCGTAGTCACCTACCACGACCCCTGCACCCTTGGGCGCGGCCTGGGTATCTACGATGCCCCGCGAGCCATCATCGCCGCCATGCCGGGTATGCGCCTCCAGGAGATGCCGCGACACGGACGAGATGCCTACTGCTGCGGCGCCGGCTCCTTCGTGCGCTATGACTATGCCAGCCTCACAGACCAGACCGGAGTCGAGCGTTTTTGGGAGGCTGCGGCCACCGGTGCGCAGCTGCTGTTGACCTCCTGCCCTGCCTGCGTAACCCAGTTCCAGAACGTGCGAGCCGCGTTGGACAGCCCGCTCCAGGTGATGGATCTCATCTCCCTGGTCAAGCAAGTGGCGCGCTGGAAGTAAGAGACATTTACCGGTCCCCGACCCTGATACGAGCATTCCAAAAGGAGACTCATGCTTAGCCTTACTCAGGAGCAGGAATAGCGAGCACTGAGTTTACATCGGCACTCGGTCGTGATCGACGCGTTGAACGCCTCGATCATGGACGAGGACTACTGGCAGAAGATGCAGCAGGGAGGGGTCACGGCGACTAACTACACCATCGCCATGAACCACAATCTGTCGGAAACCATCAAGCTGGTCGCAGTGCTCTACGGGCAGCTTGCAGCCAGCCAGGTAGCGATGCTGATCGAGCGTCCAGTGGACATCCGGACCGCCAAGACGCAGGGCAAGGTCGGCATCATCCTGGGTTTCCAGAACATTGGCCCTTTTGAGGGCGATATGAGCCTGCTGCCCGTGTTCTACCGACTCGGGATTCGTATCATCCAGCTCACATACCACTTTCGGAATATCTGCGGCGACGGCTGTGTGGAACCGAATGACGCGGGGCTAAGCATGTGGGGTTCATCAGCGGAGCGATCCTTGGCGGGCTTGTCGGGTGGTTGATTGCTCAAGCTCTCTACAAGACCGGCATAGTCTCCAAGATCGGCCTGAAGGGATACGAGGAACTGTAGCATCCTCGTTTTCCTCCGCACATACGTGGGATGGGGTTGCCCGGCTCAAAGCCGCCGGGCAACCCCGGTCGCTCTCTTATCGCACAGCACCACCGGAGCGTTCTATCAAGCGGATACTTATCCTTCTCGACAGCAATCCGATTCCCGGAGCTTTCGACGCGGTGATGGCCTGCGACGCCGGCATCGACTGCGTTTTGCCCCTGGCCGGAGTGACCGCTGCTGATGCACACAAGGTCGCCTATGAGGCGGTGTTTTCGCGCTCGCCAGAGGACCTGGCCAGCTTGGCCCTGTTCATCGGTGGATCGAGCCTGCCCGTGGCCGAGGCAACCCTCGAGGCAATCGAGACCGCCTTCTTTGGCTCCATGCGCGTATCCGTGATGCTGGATTGCGGCGGCTGCAACACCACAGCCGCTGCGGTAGTGGCCAAGATTCGGGCGGTGGGTGAGCTGACCGGCAGACGCGCAGTTATTCTTGCCGGCACCGGGCCGGTTGGCATGCGCACCGCTGCTCTGATGGCCCGGGAGGGTGCTGAAGTTGCCCTGACCTCGCGAGACCTGCGCCGGGCGCGGGCGGCCTGTGAGGCGGTTTGTGCCAGGACCGGGCAGCGTGTGTGGCCTGCTGAGGTCAGCAGTGCGTCCATGATCCACGACGTTCTAGAGGGTGCCGAGGTCGTGGTCAGTGCGGGCGCGCCTGGCGTCAGCCTGCTGGCAGAGGCTGAGTCGACCGGAAGTCGCACTCTCCACGTGCTGGCTGACGTGAACGCCGTGCCTCCCCTTGGCATAGACGGATTGGATCCAACATTCGCTGGCGAGCGCATCGGCGAACGTCGACTTTTCGGAGCGCTGGCCATCAGGCGCCTCAAGAAACAGGTTCACTACGCGTGCCTGTCCAGGCTGTTTGAGCGCAACGACCAGGTCCTGGATGCCGAGCAAATCTACCTCATAGCCAGAGAGCTGGAGTCAGAGTGCGCTTCCTGATCGTCGGGTTCAGCACGCGGGCCATCGCCGAGTCAGCTGTGCGAAGCGGAGCACAGGTCTCCACGCTGGACTATTTCGGCGACAGTGACCAGCGCGCCATCGTGGAAAACCGTTCACTGCTGCGTGACCTGGGATCGCCCTTTAGCCCGCAGGCGCTCCTGGATGCCAGCCGGAACCTTGCCGGGGATGGCCTTGTCTACATCTCCAGCCTTGAGAACCATCCAGCCATCGTTGAGCAGCTATCCTCAGGGCGAAAATTGCTGGGCAATCCTCCCGAGACCCTGCGGCAGGTTCGAGACCCGGAAACTCTACGAAGCTTTTGTTGCCGCGCAGGTCTGCCGTTCCCGGCTACCTGGCTATCGGGTGAGGAAGGAAAAGCCAGCGGCAACGGCAGATGGCTGCGCAAGCCCGTACGCAGTGGGGGAGGACACGACATTGAGTGGTGGGATGGGACGCCGCTCGACAAAGACCATCTGCTACAGCAGTATGTTGAGGGTACCCCTGCATCAGCCTCCTTTGTAGCGAATGGTTCCAGCAGCGTACTCATCGGGATGTCCGAGCAATTGATCGGGCAGGAGGGTTTCGGGAAGAAAGGCTTCACCTGGTGCGGCAACATACTGCCTGTGGAGGTGAAACCCGACCAGTGGCAGCCACTTCTGCAAGCCGTCCAGACCATGGCGGATCAGCTCACCCAACGATTCGGCCTTTGCGGAGCGAATGGCATCGACCTGGTGATCACCCACGGACCAGCCGGTAGCTTGCTGCCTGTCCTCATCGAGGTCAACCCGCGCTACACTGCCTCCATGGAGCTCGTAGAGATGGAGTACGGGCTCGACGTTTTTTCACTGCACGTGAGGGCAGCGGGTGGTATCCTGCCCGAGGTCTCTCTGCTTCACCGCGGGGAACGATCTTTTGCCGGTAAGGCTATCGTATTCGCTGACCGGACGGCCTTCATGCCCGACACACGCACATGGCGCGCCAGGGACAGGCGCGACATCCCATACCCGGGTGAAGAGGTACAGTGCGGTCACCCCATCTGCACAGTGCTGGCTCGCGGGCCGAGCCGCCTGGACTGCCTGAATGGCCTTCTTCGTGCCGCTGGAGCTGTGCGCCAGGACGTTGCCGGCGGGACAGGAGGCCCGGCGTGAGTCAGGACCTGATTCTGATCACGGGCCGAACTCTCGCGCAGGGGCGTGCGCTGCACGGAGGCAAGGATCCGGCTGAGTATGGGTCTGCCACCTCTCTGGTGGAGATGAACGCCGAAGACATGGCGGCACTGGGACTCGAGGGGGGACAGTCAGTGCTCCTTCGGACCCGCTTCGGCCAGGCAGAAGGCACCGTTCAAGCGGGTCGATTACCCAGGGGAATCGTGTTCCTGCCGTTGGGTCCGGCCGCCGGTCAGCTTGTCGCTCAGGAAACGGAAGGTACCGGAATGCCCCTGCTGAAGGGCCTGTCCATCACTGTATGCGCCCGGCTCGATCCCAGGCAGCGCTCATGACTAGAACTGTCGAGCATGTGGTCTGCCCGACGTGCGGCTGCCTTTGCGACGACCTCGTCGTTGAGGTAGACGGGACCCGCGTAACGCAGGCCAGACGCGCCTGTCCAAATGGACGGACTTTCTTCAAGAGCTATGACCCGACTCCTCGCCTTCCCAGGGTCCACGGGCGTGAGGTGGAATGGAATGAGGCCATAGCAGAGGCGGCACGGATGCTGACTCAAGCACGCAGCCCGTTGATCTATGGCCTCAGCTCCACAGCCACTGAAGCTCAGCGCTGCGCCGTGGAGCTCGCCGACAGACTGGGCGCCATTCTGGACACTACCTCCTCTCTGTGCCATGGTCCGGCGGTTCTGGCCATGCAGTCAGTTGGGCTTCCCGGCTGCACCCTGGGAGAGATTCGCAGCAACGCAGACCTGGTGATCTTCTGGGGATGTAACCCGGCTGTGTCCCACCCCCGTCATTTTGCCCGCTATTCCCTGCCGCCGGCGAACCGTCGATCTCGAGTCGCGGTGGTGGTCGATGTCCGTCCCACGGCCACCAGTGATATCGCCGACCTCTTTCTACAGGTGGAGCCAGGCTCCGACTTGGAGATCCTGACAGCACTGCGGGCCCTCGTGCACGCAAGACCCCTGTCCGCCAGGGCCATAGGGGGTGTGCCTCTTGCCAATTGGGAGGACCTTGCCGGCAGAATGAAGTCCTGCCGCATGGGGGTTGTCTTCGCGGGGGTGGGACTGACGATGAGCCAGGGACGTGACCTCAACCTGGGCGAGCTTTTCAGCCTGGTCGCCGAGCTGAATGACTGCACGCGCTTCGCCGCCATGCCGATGCGAGGTCACGGCAATGTCGCTGGTGCCGACCAGGTTCTGACATGGCAGAGCGGCTACCCCTTCGCCGTGAATTACGGGCGAGGATTCCCAAGGTACGGCCCCGGGGAGTTCTCGGCCGTCGACGTTCTGGCGCATGGCGAAGCCGACGCCGCGCTTATCATCGCCTCGGACCCGCTGGCGCACTTGCCCTCCTCGTCTGCGGTCCACCTGCGCGAGATCCCGGTGGTGGCAATAGATCCTCGAGAGAGCCTCACCACCAGGATCGCTCAGGTCGTGCTTCCTACGGCTTGCTACGGCCTCGATGCAGCGGGAACTTACTACCGCATGGATGGGGTCCCCATTCGACTGAGGCCCGTCATCTCGTCGGCGCGACCCACGGATGAGCAGGCCTTGCAGCAGTTGTTGGACTCGGTTGTGCGTGTTTCTGCAGGGGCGGTGCCAACATGCTAGGCATCCTGAATGGTCGGGTCTACGATCCCGCCAACGGCGTGGACGGGCAGGTGCAAGATATCTGGGTGCAAGACGGGCGCATCGTAGCGGCCGACCAGGTGCCGAATCGAGAGGCGGCCGAGATCTTCGACGCAGCCGGACTTGTCGTGATGCCGGGCGGAGTAGATATTCACAGCCACATTGCGGGATCCAAGGTCAACGCCGGGCGCAGGATGTGCCCCGAAGATCATCGTGCTGATACAGGGGCACAGAACGGCGTGACCCGCTCCGGCGGCGGGCACTCGGTACCCACCACCTTCGCAACCGGCTACCACTATCTCGAGATGGGCTACACCACCGTGATGGAGGCAGCGATGCCTCCCTTGCTGGCCCGCCACACGCACGAAGAGATGAACGATGTTCCCCTTCTTGACAAGGGCGCCTACACCCTGATGGGCAACAATCGTTTCCTGCTCGGCTGTCTCGGTCACCGCCAGAAAGCCAAAGCTCGTGATTTTGCCGCGTGGCTGCTGGAGGCCTCCAGGGGTTATGCCATCAAGATTGTGAACCCGGGCGGTGTTGAGAACTGGAAGGCAGGGAAGAGGGAGACGGATCTCGACGATCCTGTGCTCGGATGGGACGCCACACCTCGCGAGATCATCCTTGCCCTGGCTGACATCAGCACCGAGCTGGGGCTTCCGCACGGGCCCCATCTACACGTGAATCGCCTTGGGCAAGCCGGCAACGCCTCCACGACTATCCGCACCATCGAGGCCCTCGACGGACGTCGTACCCACCTCGCACATCTGCAGTTCGCCAGCTATGGCGGAGGCGGTCGACACCCCCTGCGCTCCGCTGCCGCAGAAGTGGCAGCCGCGGTGAACGCTAACCACAACGTCACGGCCGACATTGGCCAGGTCGTCTTCGGGCCGACCACCACCATGACCGCCGATGGACCTCTGGAACATACCCTGCACCAACTCAGCGGCAGCAAGTGGTTGAACAACGATGTCGAGGAGGAGACGGGAGGCGGCGTAGTGCCCATGAATCACGCACGCCGCAATACGGTCAGTGCCCTGCAATGGTGCATCGGTATGGAGCTGTTCCTGTCGCTTGAAGACCCGTGGCGCACGTTCCTGACCACGGACCATCCCAACGGGGGCCCCTTCACCGCGTATCCGGAGATCATCCATTGTTTGATGGACAGGGAGTTCCGCAGTCAGATGCTGTCCAGTCTGCCGGACAAGGCACAGAGCAGGTGCGGTCTGGCCGGACTGCAGCGGGAGTACTCGCTTCAGGAGATTGTCATCATTACAAGGGCCGGGACGGCCCGTGCTCTCGGTCTGGCTAACAAGGGGCACCTGGGCGTCGGAGCGGACGCGGATATCGCTGTGTACGCACCGCAGTTAAACTGGTCGATGATGTTCCGCCGGGCCAGGTTGGTAGTCAAGGGCGGTCGTGTCGTGGTTCGCGATGGCCAAGTTGTGGCTGTCTGCCCTGGCCACACCCTGTGCGTGACTCCTGGATGGGATGAAGGCATTCTTCCCTCGCTGCGAGAACACTTTGAGCAGCACTACACGGTCGGATTCGATAACTATGCCGTGCAGGACGATTACGTGCCTTACTGTGAGGTGATCCGGTGCAAATAGGTGGCGTGGAAATCGAGGACACATATGCTGAAGCTTTCCATATGTGGGCGGCGCGCCTGGTCATCACCGCGGTCAACGGTCAATGGGCGCAGACGGCAGCCCACGCCACGATTGGCTTCGCCACCTCCATCATTGGCTGTGGCTGTGAGGGAGGCATTGAGCGAGAACTTGCCTCCACCGAGACCCCGGATGGACGAACTGGAGTGAGTCTCCTACTGATGACTCGCTCGCGGGAGGATATGGAAAAGCAGCTTCCGCTGCGCGTGGGCCAGGGAGTAATGACCTGCGCTACCACGGCCTGCTTCAACGGTCTTGACAGCACAGAGACCGTATCAGTGGGTGGTAACCTGCGCTTCTTTGGCGATGGCTTCCAGATCAGCAAGCTTCTGGACGGACGGCGGTTCTGGCGCATTCCTGTGATGGAGGGAGAGTTTCTGGTTGAGGACCGCTTTGGAATTCAGAGAGCGGTGGCGGGCGGGAACCTGCTGATTCTGGGCCAAACCCCTGAGGCCGCTCTGGCGGCGGCAGAGGCCGCTGTCTCTGCCATTCGTAAGGTCAACGATGTGGCCCTTCCGTTTCCCGGGGGAGTCGCCCGTAGTGGCAGCAAAGTGGGATCACGGTACAAATTCCTCAGGGCATCCACAAACGATGCCTACTGTCCAACCCTTCGTCCGTTGGTGAAGAGTGCTCTGCCGGAAGGCGTCAATTGCGTATTGGAGATTGTGATCATCGGTCTGACCGAGATGGCAATCCGCTCCGCGATGCGGGTGGGTGCCGAGGCGGCCTGCCGTCCGGGCATCGTCCGGATCTCGGCAGGCAACTATGGCGGCCGCCTGGGTAAGGTGCTGATTGGGCTGCAGGAGCTGTGGGCTTGAGCGCGACGGTATTGCAAGCTCGAGCGAACCTCACTCTGCCTGTCGAAGCGGACAGCATCACGCCCGACCGCATCGACGGATTGCAGCAGGTCGCTGTCGGCAACCTTCCCATCCTTTACGGGCGTGAGTGGGCTCCGCTGGGTGATCTGTTTGCTGTCAGTGGAGACGGCAGAGCGGACCTGGTACTGGAGGGGGATCTGACCCACGTTAAGCGTATCGGTCAGGGCATGACCCGCGGCACAATTGCCATCCACGGGAACGCCGGCCTACACCTTGGATCGCAGATGAGAGGCGGCGAAATTACTGTCGACAGTAATGTTGGCGGCTGGGCGGGGGCCCACATGGCAGGAGGCCGGCTTCGTATCTATGGCGACGCTGGGCCAATGCTCGGCTCTGCCTACCCGGGCGAGCGCAGGGGTATGACCGGTGGCGTGATCCTTGTGGAAGGCAGCGCCGCGGCCAGGGTGGGAGAGCGTATGCGACGCGGCCTGATTGCCGTCGGAGGAAGCACCGGGGACTTTCCCGGCGCGCGGATGATCGCCGGGTCGCTCTTTGTGTTCGGCCAGCTGGGACCCCGGGCCGGGGCCGGGATGAAGCGAGGATCCATTGTTTCTTTGGGCAGTCTGGCCAGCGGTGTGCTGCCAACGTTTCAATACTCGTGCCGCTTCGCGCCTGGTTTTCTTCAGCTCTACCTGCGGTACCTGTTGCGGTGGGGAATGCCGGTCACTCCTGCCCACCTGCAGGGTCAATACCAGCGCTACACAGGTGACATCAACACACTGGGAAAGGGAGAGATCCTAATCTATGATCAGCATTAACGGCCGGGCGGGAGAGATCGTCAGGCGCATGGCTGCCGATGCGGAGGCTCTCGGACTGTCGGTGATCCGGTATCCGTCCGGGGCCACGGTCATCGACGCAGGCGTCGACGCCTCTGGGTCATTGGAAGCAGGCAGACTCTTCTCGGAAGCATGTATGGGAGGCCTGGCACAGGCCTCTTTCTGCCAGCTCGATTTCGATGGGCTGCGCCTGCCGGGCATCCAGGTCGCCACGGCTCATCCTCCGCTCTCCTGCGTTGCCTCGCAGATGGCCGGCTGGCCTGTGCAGTGGGAGGATGGCGATACCACCCACAGCGCAATGGGTTCCGGACCGGCCCGCGCCCTGTGGGGCGTCGAAAAGATCTTGGCCGAGCTAGGGTACCGCGACCAATCTGACCTTGCCGTACTGATGCTGGAGGGAGACAGACTCCCGCCCGAAAAAGTGGCTATCGACGTGGCTCGGCGATGCAGCATATCGCCACGTGGTGTCTATCTGCTGGTCGCTTCCGTCGCCAGTCTGGTAGGTACGGTGCAGGTGCCGGCTCGTGTGGTAGAATCCGCACTGCACAAGATGCTAGCACTTGGCTTCGACATCCGCGGCGTAGTCTCTGGATTTGGCACCTGTCCACTGGCACCTCTCGTCAGGGACCCACTGCGCGCCATCGGTTATGCCAACGATGCAGTCCTGTACGGCAGCCGCTGCTGGCTTACGATGCAGACCCAGGACGAGCTGATAGAGGCCATTCTCGACAAGTTGCCCTCCTCGGCGTCAGCCGACTATGGTACATCGTTCTACGAATTGTTTCAGCGCTATGGACACGACTTTTACCGCATGGATCCCCTGTTGTTCAGCGTGGCGGAAATCAATATCAACAACGTAAGCTCTGGTCGCACGTTCCGTGCCGGCACAGTCAGCTCCGACCTCGTGAGAAGGATGCTTGTGCCATGAAGGCTGGCATCCTGGGGCAGAGAGGCGCCTGGCACGTGGTCTCTCTGCAATCCGCTCTGGAGAGGCGTGGAATCAGGGCACCATGCTTTCCCGTCACCCAGATGACGGCGCAGCTTGGAACGCACCCCTGGCTCGCCGTCGGAGAGGATGCGCTGGAGGACCTGGACCTGCTCTTCGTGCGTGGCGTTCCCGGGGGCAGCCTGGAACAGGTCATCTTCCGGGTAGATGCCCTGCACAGACTCGAGAACGCCGGCGTTCGTTTGGTCAACACGCCTGCCACCATAGAAAGGACAGTCGACAAGTACTACACATCGACCCTGCTGGAGGACGCCGGCATTCCAACCCCGCGCACGGTGGTCACAGAAAACCTCGACCAGGCCCTGGCCGCATTCGAAAACCTGGGAGGAGACGTCGTCATCAAGCCGCTGTTCGGTTCGGAAGGGCGGGGTATGGTTCGTGTGTCGGATGCAGACACAGCCAGACGGGTACTGCTTGCTCTGGAGCTTGGGAGATACGTCTACTATCTGCAGCAGTTTGTGGCCCATGACAATCAGGATGTCCGCGTGTTTGTCGTCGGCGGGCAGGTGGTCTCGGCGATGGTCCGTCACGGCACGAGCTGGAAGACCAACGTAGCTCAGGGGGCAACAGCCGCACCCTTACTGCCCGACGACCTCCTGTCAGACCTGGCTCTCAGGGCCACTCGGGCGGTCGGAGCGGACTATGCGGGGGTTGACATTCTGGCCACACAGGACGGCTATACGGTGATCGAGGTCAATGGGATTCCGGGGTGGCGGGGGCTGCAATCAGTGACCCATCCCAGTATCGCGGACTACCTGGTGCAATATGCTCTCAGGCTTGTGCCGAAGTAGTTCACCTGTGAGGAAGGGGCGATGAATTCGTTGGATGTTGTGGTCCTCGGCGGGGCTGCTGTGGACCGGGTGGCACAGGTGAACCGACTCCCCGCAAGGGACTCCGTGGTCCTCGCCTGCGCCCAGCACCGCTTTGCGGTCGGCAGTGCCGCCAATGTAGCGGTCGGCCTCGCCCGTCTGGCCTGTCGTGCCGGCTTCATTGGCAGGGTGGGCGACGACCCGGACGGTGTCTTTCTCAGGCAGGCCTTTCAGGAGGAGGGCGTGGACACCAGGGCTTTGCTCGTACACGAAGGGGCCACCACTGTCTCCTGTTTCATCGCGGTCGATGGCCAGGGAGAACGCTCCATCGTTGCCCTGCCGGGTGTCTCCCTCATCGAGACCGCAGAGGGGCTCGATCTGGCCTACGTGCGCGCCGCGCGCGTTCTCTACGTGGGCCCTTCCTACCCGGACGTAGCTCAGGCAGCGATGACCGAGGCGCACGCTTCCCGAAGCATGGTATTCTATGCGCCAAGCGGGGCATGGGGACCCGATGGGTTGGCGGGCATCAGTCATCTCATACAGCAGTGCGATGTGCTCCTGGTCAGTCGTACGGAGGCCGAAGCATTGACCGGATGTTACCATCCTGAGCAGGCTGTCACAAGCCTGCACTCCCTCGGCCCGCGTGTTGTTGTCGAGACACTCGGGGCGGCAGGCGTAATCATGCAGGATGAACGGGGGCACACGGCGCTGCCCTCCCGCACCGTCACCAGGGTCAGGGATACGACAGGAGCGGGTGACGCCTTTGCCGCCGGCTTCATCGCGTCCTTCCTTGGGTCTTTCCCCGACCACTCGACAGTTGACTGGGCTGCTGCCGCGCGTCAGGGCTGTGCAGCCGCCGCTGTGAAGATTGGCTACCTGGGCGCCCGAAATGGGCTCCCCACGCGTGAGACTCTGGCTCACTTCATGGGAGACCTGACAATATGAAGCCGTTATTCGTGGGCGTGGACCTCGGCACGTCGTCAGTCAAGGTTGGCCTCTTTGATCCAAGCGGCCACGTCGTTCATCTGGTACGCGCAAGCTATCCACTCTACGCACCACAACCGGGATGGGCAGAGCAAGATCCCAATGACTGGTGGCTGGCGGTGACCTCAGCACTGGAGCAGATCCTTTCCGACGTAGACCCGGCCGACGTGGCTGCCGTCGGCCTGAGCGGCCAATGTCCGGGTCACGTCCTCATTGCAGGCGATGGTACTCCCCTGGGCCGCGCAATCATCTGGAGCGACCAGCGCGCCGTGGTTGAGGCATCGTGGCTGGCAGAGCACATGAGCCGCGACCAGGCACGAGAGTGGGTCGGATGCGATTCTGTCGCCGATGTAACCCAGACCCCCACGCGTTTGCTCTGGATACAGAGACACCAGCCAGATCAATGGCGACTCGCTCAGGCAGTCCTGCAACCCAAGGATTTCGTCGGCAGGTTGCTCACCGGACAATGCGCTACCGACCATAACAGCGCCTACGGCATGGTCAACTCAGAGTCCCGACTGTATCACCCGCAATACCTAGAGTTCCTGGGAGTCGATGAGCAGCGGTTGCCAGCCGTCCTGGCTCCGACCGACATAACCGGACACGTAACCCCGGAGGCTGCAGCAGCCACTCACCTGGTCGCCGGGACTCCGGTTGTGACTGGAACCATCGACGCCTGGTGCGACATCATCGGCTGCGGTGGGACGACACCTGGTCAGGCGGTTGACGCCGCAGGTACGTCAGAAATTGTCGCCCTCATCGACCGGCGTCCGGATGGCGGCTGCCAAAGCGATGTCGGTACCGCCCAGGGCGTCTTTGCCACCCGCCTCCTCGACGATCTCTGCTGGATCGGAGGGCCTATGTACGCAGGCGGTGGCACACTCTTGTGGTGGCAACAGTGCTTTTGTCAGGGATCTGACTTGGACAACCTGGCTACCGAGGCGGCCGACCCCGAGCCCAGACCAGATGACCCCTTGTTCCTGCCCTACCTGCGGGGAGAGAGAGCACCCGTATGGGATATAAAGGCCCGGGGGGCCTTCATCGGACTCGCACCGCACCACAATCGCGGCCACTGCACCCGCGCCGTATATGAAGGACTGGCCTTCGCTGTGCGAGACATTCTGCAGCGATGTCAGAACGCTACTGGTATCAAGGCCGCAAGCCTTCGCGTTTCCGGAGGATCATCTCGCTCCGCTGTCTGGAATCAAATCAAGGCCGATGTGACGGGTCTGCGAGTTCAGCCCATGCTTGTGTCCGACGCCGGGTGTCTGGGAGCTGCCATGCTGGCCGCACTCGGTACCAAATCGTTCAGTGATGTGGGGCATGCAGCCCGGGCCATGGTCCATCCAGCGACTGAGTACCAGCCCAGGTTGCACTATGAGGCAGTGCACAACGTTCGCTTTGATATCTGGCGCAAGATCTATCCGGCGCTGAAACCCTTGTTCTCCTAACTGACCTGATCGGGAGGCACGATGACCAAGCGTGAAACTGGCGTATCCCAACCTGCCGACTGCCATGTGACAAGGCGGGAAGGTACTGGAAAGGCATCGACTCGCTTTGGCAGGGAATGGCAATTGATGATGAGGGCTGCGCGTCTCTACTATGAGGACTACCTCACACAGCAGCAGATCGCTACTGAGCTGGACGTATCACGGCCCACAGTATCGCGACTGCTGACCCAGGCCAGACGTGAGGGCATCGTACAGATCACCATCGCCGATCCGCTGACCGGTCACGAGGAGTTAGCGGACGAGCTCGTACGCTCGTTTGGCCTCAAGCAGGCGGTACTCGTGGCAGGCGAGGGGCTCAGTGCAGAACTCTTGCGCCGGCGCCTTGGCATTGCCTCTGCCGAGCTGCTGCAACACAGGCTCAACGAGGGCTGCCAGGTCGGTATCGGCTGGGGGCGTACCCTGGGCTCTGTGGTCGAGGCACTGGACGCACAGGAACGGCTCGGAATACACGTCGTGCCCCTTATCGGCGGCCTCGGGCAGGTCTCTCCTTCATTCCAGGTCAATGAACTGGCTCGACGGCTCGCCGAGGCCTTTGGAGGAACCTGGCAGTCCTTCTACATACCAGCGTTTGTCGAGGATCCGGCGGCGCTTGATGGGCTACTTCGGCTGCCTGACGTGGAGGCAGTAATGAAATCGTGGGCGCATATCGATGTGGCGCTGGTAGGCATCGGTCACTTTGCCTCTCAGCGCCAGTCCTCCATGCTCTTCTACAGCTACATTGGGGACAATGGTCTGGTAGGCCTTGAGCAGTGCCATGCCGTAGGCGACATCTGCGGTCAGTTCTTCGACACCCAGGGAGCACAGTGCTTTGAGGAACGACGGGTCATCGGAATTCCGCTCGAGCGACTGCGCGCACTGCAGCAGGTGATCGCCGTCGCAGGGGGGCAGGAAAAGGTGCCGGCCATCCTGGGAGCGTTACGCGGAGGGTATGTTGATATTCTCGTGACCGACAGCGTGTCAGCCAGGGGAGTGCTGGGACTCTCCCGCAACGCAAACGACTGAGTCGGACTCCATCAGCGTCGAACCAGCACACGCATCACGTCGGTGTCCTGGGCGCCCAGGTCATATTTGTAGCGCTCGTTTCCCTGCAGAAAGTCGAAGCGCTTGCAGCCAGTCTCGATGGCATCCCGAATGAGATAGCCCAGGAGCACGATCCCCGGCGAAAGGGCACCGTAGGTTCCCACATCAAACCCCGAGTTGTACACCAGCCTGTCGCCGCCATAATCAAAGCAGAGGTAGCCGGCAACGGCCTGGTTGTCGTAATCCAGAATCCCCAGCTTTAGCCAGTCCCTCTCCAGAGCCGCCCGTGACACACGGCGAAAGAAAGTCTGCATGCGTTCATCCATGAAGGCGTTCTTGTCCGGGTGGCTGGCCTTGTGGAGCTGAATGAAGGACTCCATCCCTGCATCAAAGCCCGCCCTGTCCACCCAGCGCCATTTGACGCGCACCTCTTCCTCAGCGCGCCTCATCTTGCGCCGCAGCTCGTGCCGCTGCTTCTTATCCAGTCGGGTCGCCAGGTACTCGTCCCAGCTCGATGGGAGCTGAATCTGCGGGCAGACGTCCTCGCGCACCTGCTGCACCTGCCAGCCTCGCCTGCGAGCCATCTCGGTGACTGAGGTGAGACTTGGTGACGCCGCGGGAACGCCACGCACATCGAGAAGCTGCCAGCCAGAGGGTTCGAGCGCCATCGCAAGCTCATTCCACACCCGCTGGTTCTGCTCTTCGGAAGAGATGATGTCCAGGTAGTCGGAGACTTCCGTGCCACCAATGAGATGCATGGTACGCATGGCTGTGCCGTCGGGGATATCGAGAGGGTTCTCCATGCTGATATCCGGCAGAAGCGCCTGTGCATCGAGCCTAGTCTCCTGGATGAAAAGCGGGGCGATGGCCACGAGGCTGCCCGAATCATCGCGGACGACTGTGATGCGTAGCTCTTTGTCCGCTCCGAATGTCTCCCACCATGCCCTCTGCCATTCCCAGGTCAAGAACAGACTATTGGTGGCAGCGTGAGACAGCAGTGCATTCCATTCCTCGCGCAGGACCTGGAAGGCATGCAGATCTTCGGAAACAGAGACCTTCATCCCATCCTCTTTATAGTGCGATCAAAGACCGTGAAGATGTTTGACCGCAGCGATGATCTCATCGATGTTCTCCTCCTGCTGATGCGGTTTCCCCAGCGGGTCGAAGATCGAAGAGTCTCCCAGCATGGTCATGAGCGTCGCCCCCACTCCGAATGCCAGAGCCTTGAGGTTGTACCCGCCTTCCAGCGTCAACACCAGGCGCCCCTCACACAGCTCGTCGGCCAGCCCGACCAGTGTTCCCGTCAGAGTGGAGAAACCGGCCACAGAGAGCAGCTCCATCCCGAGCGGGTCTGCCCAATGTGCGTCATATCCTGCCGAGACCAGGATCATCTGCGGCCGATAGCGATGAGCCAGAGGGACCAGAATCTCGTCAAAGACCCTGGCATAGCCCTGATCACCTACTCCAGCCGGTAGAGGGACGTTCACATTGTACCCGTCGCCAGCCCCGCGCCCCGTCTCCTGCCAGTGTCCTGTACCAGGATAGAAGGGATACTGATGCGTGGAGAAGTACAAGACCGACGGATCCTCGTAGAATGCGTCCTGCGTACCATTTCCATGGTGCAGGTCAAAGTCCACGATGAGCACACGTTCCAGACCCAAGGAGCGTAGCGCATAACGAGCGGCAATGGCAGCGTTGTTGAAGAGGCAGAAGCCCATGGCACGATTGGCGACTGCATGGTGCCCGGGTGGTCGAACCAGCGCAAACGCATTGCTGCATTCCCCCCTCATGACTGCGTCGATGGCTGACAGCAGCCCGCCCGCCGCCCGAATGGCCGCCTCATACGAATGAGGTCCCAGGTAGGTATCGGCGTCGAGCCAGGAGATGGTTCCTGCGGCGGAGGCACGAACATGCTCAACGTAGGCGGGTCCATGCACCCGGAATACCTCCTCGACTGAGGCATCCCGGGCAGCCAGGCGCCTGAGGCGTGCGCTGAGTCCCGACTCTTCCAGGTAGCGGGCGATATGTTCCAGTCGGCGGCGGTTCTCAGGGTGGGTCGGCTCATCATGCTCCAGAAAGAGCGGGTCCAACACATAGCCGCTGATCCGACGCGCTACAGTGGGGGTCAGGCGCATGTTCATCTACTCCTGATCTGGAAGGCTCAGAGACCAGCCCTTCCCCGTGGCGGCGCGCGGGTAAGCACCCGTCAGCCAGGCAGCAGCCAGCGTCGCCGTCGGTCCAGTGGTTGGGACAACACTCCGACCGGAAGAGGCGTGGGAGTCTCCTCCTTCTTCTCCTCCGGTTTGTGAATCGTGTAGATGCGGACCTTCTCACTCTCGGTCTGGTTGCCCGCAGAGTCGAAGCCGATGGCGTGCACCAGGTGGGTCTCTGTGTAGCCGCCAGTGTCCCACATTATGCCATAGCCCGACGTCATGGCCGTCGTGGCCGTGATCACATGCATGTCTGTGATAGCCCTGGTGATGGTGATCACCCTGCCGTCGAACCAGGTCTGCACCTCTATATGTAGTTCATCTGTAGTGGTTGTTGCTGTGCTGCTGATAACCAGCGGGTCACCACTCAACCTTGGCACATCGTCCGCCAGCGAAATCGTCCATTTCTTGGTGAATGGTGCAACCGTGCTGTAGCCGATTTGCTGTCCGTCCAGGAAGAACTCGACGCGGTCCATGCCATAGTTGTCCACCGCGTCCACCTGGATATTCACCCACTCATCGCTCTCCAGAGTATAGACCGCGCCCTCCAGTGGGTGTATGACCTCCACAACGGGCGCTGTGTTGTCTACAATGACCTGAACGCGCGACGACCGGTAGTTGCCGCTGCCCTCTACCACCACAAGCTCCAATGTGTACAGGCCATCCTTAAGCTGTGACACGTCCCAGTACTCCAGGATGTTGTTGTCGACACGGTCATAGTGGTCGCCTCCAACAGGAATCCAGTCCGATGGAGACATTCCTGCGCCGTACCGTACCTGGTAGAGCCGAAAGTCACCAGGCCTTGCGTTTCCGGCCACAGCAACTACTCCAGCCACCTGCGCATACAGGGCCGGTTGAGTAATGGCAACCTCAGAGGTAGTGGCGCTCGGGCCGTGCAGGTCGCAGTAGGCGGCGGGAGGTTGAGCTATCTGGTTCTCGCGCACCCAGTCACTGGCCTCGTGCGGGTAGATCTCAAACACCTGCTCTACAGTGGTCTCAACCGGACAAGAAGCCGTCGCCAGCTTGCCCGAGACCTGGCAAATCCGAAAGGGAAGGTGAACGTTATCGAAAGCCGTGGGGGCATTACCCTGAACAAACAGCCCCGTGATTGTGCGAGGCGAGTATTGTGTGGGCAACAGTCCGGACGTCGCGTCCACTACAACGCGCTCCAAACCGGCTGGCTCTGTGAACTTGGTCGCCGGAACTCGTTCCAGTAGCCATTGCATGACACCTCGCCAGATGGGTCCGGCGCCCCTGCTGCCAGGCATATTCTCCATCGCCTGGTTGTCGCTATTCCCGACCCACACTCCAACCGCCACTCGCGAGGTGTAGCCAATGGTCCAAGCATCGCGATAGTCGGTAGTCGTGCCTGTCTTGACAGCAATGTTGGCCCCCAGCTGAATCGGGCTGTCGACAGCGAAGGTCAGCGTGCGGGCGCGGCTGTCGGAAAGAACGTCGGTGATCAGGTAGGCCAACTGCGGGCGAAGCACTTCGATGCGTTGCGGCTCCTGGTGCTCGTAGATGACCTGACCCTGAGAATCTTCGATTCGCAGGATCGCCACAGGATCGAGAGTGCGAAAGCCCGGCCTGAGCGCCTCTACCGCGACTGGCTCGCCGACCATCAACCCTTCGTTGGCAAACACGCTGTAGGCGTAGGTCATATCCAGCAGCGTGACCTCGCCACCACCCAGAGTCAGGCTCAGCCCGTAGAACTCACGATTGAGTGTATTGATCCCCATGCGATGGGCAGTGTTGAGTACATTCTTCACGCCAGCCTGATAGAGCATGGCTACCGCAGGTACGTTCAAGGAGTTGCCCAGCGCGGTACGCAGCGAGACAGGACCATGGAACTTGCGATCGCTGTTTTCCGGAACATAGGGCGGGTTGGGATCATCCGGAAAACTGGTGCGAACGTCCATTACCATTGAGGAAGGGGAGTAGCCCTGCGCAAAAGCCGTGACGTAGGTGAAGGGCTTGAAGGAAGAGCCTGGCTGGCGCTCCGAGATGGCGACATTGACCTGCCCGGCTATGGTGGCGTCAAAATAGTCCAGACTGCCCACCATGCTCAGTATCTGCCCAGTCTGTGCATCGATGACCACCACGGATGCGTTGCGCACCTTGTGCTTTTCAGACACGGAGGCGATGTACTCACGAGCAACACGCTCTGCTTCGTTCTGCAGTTCCAGATCCAGTGTGGTGTAGACCTTCAGACCCCCACGGTACACTGTTTCGAGGCCATAGCGGTCTACGAGCTGCTTGCGCACGTACATGACCCAGTGCGGCGCCACGATATCGAAAGGCTTGGAGATGAGAGTCAGCTCTTCCTGCTTGGCGCTCCATGCTTCTTCTGCGGTGATGTATCCCTGCAGGTACATCTGATCGAGAACGATGGCCTGCCGCTGCTCAGCGGCCTCCAGATTGTCGATTGGATTCAGGGCCGGTGCGTTGGGCAGGTGCGCCAACATGGCCGACTCTGCAAGATCCAGTTCCCAGACATGTTTGCCGAAATAGAGCTCCGCGGCCGCTTCAACTCCGTTTGGGTACCCGTAAGATACGGTATTGAGATACCACTCCAGGATGCGGTCCTTTCCCTCCACTCCGGGGTACCTCCGGCTCAGTTCGTAGGCGAGGATGACCTCTTTGATCTTGCGGCTGTAGCTGCGCGTATAGCGCTCCTCCGGCGTCATCACAACATTGCGCACTAGCTGCTGGGCAATCGAGCTGCCGCCCTGAACTGATTCACCGCGGAGGTTGTTGACAAAGGAGCGCACCAAGCCCACGATGTTTATCCCGTATGGGTTATCGTAAAAGCTCTGATCCTCCAGGGCGATCGTGGCATAGCGCAAATGCTCTGGGATCTGGTGCAGGGGGACGATGGTTCGTGCCCCCTCTTCAGGGGGCACGATTTCATACAGGAGATTCTGACCGCTTCGATCATAGACCTTGGTGGTCTTGAAGGCTTCAGTCGCGGTCTGGCCAAACTCATCCGCCGACGGAAGCTGCTCGCTGAAGTAGGCGTAGACGGCAGCGCCGGCACCAATGCCAAGGGCAACCAGAAGCAAGTTGCCCAGCACCACGCCGACCAGAAGCAGGCCAACCCATTGAAAGACCGGCTTGGGCTTCTTCTGGCGCTGCTGAAGCAGCTTGTATGCCGTCCAGGAATTCATCTAAACAGAGTTGGCTCCCGCCCTACTCTTCGGCGGGGGTTTCCGGCACATCGGCAGAAGGCTCTGGCGACAGGTCAACTGGTTCCATCTCAACGGCAACGAACGCTTCCTCAACCGGCTCAGCCAGCGAGACAGCGTCCTCGGATTCCTCGCCCTCAACTTCAAGCGGCGCCTCGAAAGCTTCCAGGGGAGAACGCATGCTCTTGGCCAGGGATGTGGCAGCCAGCAGAGCCTTCCGCTTTTCCTGGCGCCGGCGGAACCCGGTACCAGCCGGAATCAGCTTGCCAATGATGACGCTCTCTTTCAGACCGTGCAGGTCATCGCGTTTACCCTCGATGGCTGCGTTAGACAGCACGCTGATTGTGTGCTGGAAAGATGCCGCTGACAGGAAGCTCTCTGTGTTCAGTGCCGCCTTGGTAATTCCGAGCAACACAGGCTGAGCCGTGGCCGGATCTCCACCCTCGGCAATCACCTCATCATTGATGTCTTCAAAGTCGAGCTTGTCCACCAGGTCGCCGGGAAGCAGGTGGGTATCGCCAGAACTCGTGACCCGCACTCGGCGCAGCATCTGGCGGATGATCACTTCAATGTGCTTGTCGTGGATGGTAACACCTTGAGTGCGGTAGACCAACTGGATTTCCTCCAGCAGATACTGCTGCACCGCGTCTATGCCGAGAATGTCCAGAATCTCATGGGGGTTCAGGGCTCCTTCAGTGAGCCTGTCACCCGCAGCCACGCGTTGACCTTCCTCAACTCGCACTCTGGCCGCGGCGGGAATCTCGTTCTCGCGCTCATCGCGTTCCTCGTGACACACGATGATATCACGCTCTTCAATGACCACCTTGCCATCGGCCTCTGCATAGAGCTCTTTGTCTCCGCGCTTGGCCAGCACATCGCCGAGCTTGACCTCGGCTCCGTCCTCAACCATCATCTTGTAGTTGCGCGGCACCGTGCACGGGAAGCGCTGGATTTCGCTCGACTCAACGCGGATGATACGCACTTCACCCTGCTGTAGGATGTGCACCACTCCGCTGATTGCTGCTACGACGGCCTGCCCCTTGGGGTTACGCGCCTCGAACAACTCCTGCACTCTGGGAAGACCCTGGGTGATATCCTCGGACCCTGCGACGCCTCCGGTATGGAAAGTACGCAGAGTGAGCTGCGTGCCGGGTTCGCCAATCGACTGAGCCGCGATAATCCCGACCGCCTCGCCCACTTGCACCCGTTCCCGACGTGCCAGGTCACGGCCATAGCACATAGCGCATACTCCGTGGCGTAACTTGCAGGTCAACGGAGATCGAACATGAGCCTTCTCGACTCCGGCATCTTCGATGAGTGCCGCCTTGACCTCGTCAATCAGCTCTCCCTCTTGAACCAGAGTCTCGCCGGTCTTGGGGCTGACGATTACGCCTGCTGCATAACGTCCCATAAGCCTCTCGACAAGGGGATCGTCAATGATGTCGCTCCGCGACCGCTCAACCCAGATGCCTTCCTTGGTCCCGCATTCTTCGACGTTGATGATCACATCCTGAGAAACGTCGACCAGGCGGCGCGTGAGGTAGCCCGCGTCTGCCGTACGCAGAGCTGTATCAGCCAGACCCTTGCGGGCGCCGTGGGTAGAGATGAAGTACTCGAGGGCGTTCAGCCCTTCTCGGAAGTTGGACTTGATGGGCAGAGCGATGATTCGACCGGACGGGTCTGCCATCAAGCCACGCATGCCTGCCAGCTGGCGAATGGGCTGCAGACCACCCTTGGTTGCCCCCGAGTTCGCCATGATGCCGATGGAGCCGCTCACATCCAGATCCCGTGACAGTGCCCTGGTGATCTGCTCCGTAGCATCCGTCCACAGTTCTACGGTCTTGACGTACTGCTCATTTTCCGTGATCAAACCACGGCGATATTGTCTCTCCACTTCGGTCACTTCGTCGGAGACGCGGTCCAGAATCGCTGGCTTGTCTGGAGGCATAGTGAGATCTTCGATGGCCACCGTGATGCCTGAACGGGTGGCATATACGAAGCCGATCTGCTTGATGTCATCCACCAGCACAGCGGTCTTGGCGGGGCCTAACTCCTGGTACGCCCGGCCGACCAGAGCCTTTAGCCGGCTCTTGTCAAGAACCTCATTGTGGAAGCGAAGTTCCAACGGCAGAACCTCATTGAATAGCACACGGCCCACGGTGGTCTCGACGATCTTGGCCTTCCGCCTCGGACCCGGCTTGGTGAAGAACTTGATTTTGGCATGCAGGTCTACTTTGCCCAAGCTGTAGGCCAGTGACACCTCATCATAGTCGGAAAAGACCTTGCCCTCACCCTTGAGACCCGCACGTTCCATTGTCAGGTAGTAGCAGCCCAGCACCATGTCTTTCGTTGGGCCAACGATAGGCTCGCCATTTGCCGGTAACAGCAGGTTGTTCTTGGACAACATCAGCTCTCGCGCTTCCGTAACGGACGCATCAGACAGGGGAACGTGCACTGCCATCTGGTCACCGTCAAAGTCCGCGTTGAATGCCGCGCAGACCAGCGGGTGAATCTGGATGGCATTACCCTCCACAAGCATCGGCTCAAAGGCCTGGATGCCCAATCGGTGCAGGGTCGGTGCCCGGTTCAGAAGTACCGGCCGAGTCCGAATCAACTCCTCCAGTACTTCCCAGACCTCCGGGGCCTCCCGCTCGATGAGCCGTTTTGCACCCTTTATATTGATGGCATGGTTGTACTCGACCAGTTTCTGCATCACGAACGGACGGAACAGCTCCAGAGCCATTCGTTTTGGCAGCCCGCACTGATGCAACTTGAGCTCGGGGCCAACCACAATCACCGAACGCCCCGAGTAGTCCACTCTCTTGCCAAGAAGGTTGCGGCGGAAGCGGCCTTGCTTGCCCTTTAGCATATCAGACAGGGATTTTAGCTGCCGGCTCCCTCTGAGCGAGATGGCCTTGCCGCGCCGGCTGTTGTCGATCAACGAGTCCACTGCCTCCTGCAGCATGCGTTTCTCGTTGCGTACGATCACCTCAGGGGCCTGAAGCTTTATCAGGTGCTTCAGCCGGTTGTTGCGGTTCACAACACGCCGGTACAGGTCATTGAGGTCGGATGTGGCAAATCGTCCGCCATCCAGTTGAACCATGGGACGCAGGTCCGGAGGAATCACCGGCAGAACGGTGAGTATCATCCATTCGGGGCGATTGTTGGATTGCCGGAGCGCTTCGACGACGCGCAGCCGCTTGGCGGCCTTCTTCCTGCGCTGCTTTGACTTGGACAGCCTGATCTCGTGCCGAAGCTTGAGGGCAAGGCCTTCCAGGTCAATGGACTTGACTATGTCATAGATGGCCTGAGCGCCCATGTCCGCCTTAAAAACGCGCGGCCACTTCTCCTCCAGCTCTCGATGGCGGCTTTCGTTGATCAACTGCCGCACGCGAAGGTTACGCAGCTCATCTCTCTCTTCGTCAATCCGGTCTTTCGCCTCTTCGAGCTTGTCGGCGATGCTATCGTGAAGCTCGTCGCGGCGATCCGCAATCTTCTGACTCAAATAGTCTTGGCGCGCTTCGACAGTAGCCAGAGCCGCCGCCTTGTCGCTCTGCAGGGTAGCTTCGACTTCGCTCAGCTTCTTCTGCACCAGCTCGTTAAGATAGGTGAAGGCGTCACGCGTGACCAGCTCACCCGTGGGCACAATGACCTCACTGGCAGGCTCGAATACCAGATCAACCGGTGTCTCCTGCTCCTTGTAGAGGTCAAGCTGCTGTTGCAGCACTGCCGCCTGGTTCATCAGTTCGTTTGTGGAGTTGGTGAGCTTCTCCTCAAACTCGGAGACCAGCCTAGAATGCTGCTCCGAGAGCTCTCGTAGCTCATCCGCGAATGTGGCTTCGAGGGCCTGAACCCCTTCCTCAACGTTCTGGTTGAGGCACGCCGTTTCGCGGCCGAGTTCTTCATCGAGCCGGCGCAGTGCCTTCTGGCGAGCATCCTCATCGATTTCTGTAATGATGTACTGGGCAAAGTAAAGCACCCGGTCAAGGTTGCGCTGGGAGATGTTCAGAATGAGCCCGAGATAGCTCGGAGAGCGGCGGGTGTACCAGATGTGCGCGATCGGCGCCGCCAGTTCGATGTGGCCCATCCGCTCACGGCGTACACGCGAGTGAGTTACCTCGACCCCGCACTTTTCACAAACGATACCCCGATAGCGGATCTTTTTGTACTTTCCGCAGTAGCATTGCCAGTCCTTCGTAGGACCAAAGATAGCCTCGCAGAACAGGCCGTCCTTCTCCGGCCGCAGCCGGCGGTAGTTGATTGTTTCCGGTTTGGTGACTTCGCCATAAGACCATTCGCGGATATGCTCAGGAGAGGCCAGACTGATCCGAACGGCATCAATGTCTCGAATTTCCACGCGCGTTCCTCCTATGGACAGCAAAAAAGCTCGGAATCCCTCCCACCTTCAGACCACACCGCTTCGTCCGGTGTTGCGATAGGTGGGAGACAAGAGCCGAGTCCTTTCTCGCCGCTATGTAGGGCTGACGACCGACCAAGCTCGTAAAGTTCCAGGCATTGACGAACTTGGTCTCTCGGATTCCCCGAGAGGCTGCTAGCCAAGCCGTACATTGTATAACATTCCACCCACGCTGTCAAATCACACGGAAAGGGCAGGGCAGATATCCCCGCCGTGCGTTATCACCAGCACTCTGGCATCCGGTCCCTGTCGACTCAGCGCGCGGCAAAGGCCCTCCTGCACAGAGACGGCCCGCGTATGCCCAAGTACCGCAAGTTGCGCATCGCTCATCAAAGTGAAGACACTGACCCAGGCCAGCTCGTTGATCCGAGCTGCGACGACTGCCGTGTTCACTCCCGCCAGATCTCTCAATCCTGCCTGTCTGGCACGCATTCGCATCTCTCGCGAGGGGATCCCGGCGAGCGCCGAAATCGTCCTCTCGTGTTCCGGCGTTCCGGCGATCCCTTCGGGGCAGGGTGTAGCCAGTATGATATCACCCCCCCGCTTCACGATGAGCTCAGCAGCGAACAATCCCTTGATTCCCTGCCAGTAGTCTACATCCGACGGGTATGAACTGACCACCACCACATCAGCCAGAGCCTGCACAGGGCGCACCCAGATGGGGGTCGCCAGCTCCACACTGCGGCGGTGCGCCGCCAGCGAGTCACCCGCAACGATATGAACAAATTCGCCGCGCTGGTTGAGCACACAGCAGATAGCCATATCCAGCTTAACACTCTGCACGATCTGTTCGATCTCCATCCGAATCGGATTGTCAAGGCGCCCCAGATGCGGCATCGGGCTCATCATGCTCAGGGCATGGGTCAGATTCGTTGTGTCCTCACCGCTGACTCCCGGCTGAATCATCTTTGCCCCGCCAGCCCAGCCAGCCAGGCAGTGAGGGACCGTGGTCCCAACCGTAATGACCAGATCAGACTCGACCACCATACGATTCACCTGGATGGGAGTCCCATTTAGCGTCCTCCCCAGGTCGACCAGCGCATCCGCATCTGCCCAGCGGTGGTTGATCACCGAGTAGCGGCTCGCAATATCGGCACCAACCTTGCTGACCACCTCGTCACCTGTCATAGGCCGATGCGTCCCCGTCGCAACCAGGAAGCGCACATCCAGGTGATTCTGCTCCACCTGCAACTCTTCCAGCAGAGCCGACAGCACCTGATACGCGGGAGTAGGGCGCGTGTTGTCGTCCACCAGGATGACGACCTTCTGCCCCGACCTCACCATATTTCGCAAAGGAGGGCGGCCAATGGGGTGCTGCAGTGCACAACGCATCGCTTCCATCGGGTTTTCTACCCCGGGCGCATCACCCGGCTCCAGGACGTCGAGCAGATTTCGGCGAGGCACGCACAGCGAAACGAATTCCCTCCCGTAGGGCAGTGCGATGTTCACATGATCTTCCATGCCAGCTCCGTTTTGTTTGATCTTTCACCCCTCCACACAGCCGCCTCCCCTCCAGGCACCAGTTGCCCTGGTATCGGGAAAGAGGTATCATCCCTGCTGCCTATGACACAATCGGTGTGTGCCCAGGCACTCGCAGAGCGGCTTCGCTTACCCCTGTGGACAATTGCCGTCCACATTCTGTTGCTCTGTCTGTCCACCGGTTGCGCGGCCATCCAGCGATTCTCTACGCCCTGTCCGACCTGCAGCATTGCACCAACCTACACTCCCTTCCCGACCCTAACCCCAATTTCCACCTCCACTCCTGCCACGCTTGCCGTCCGCGAAGGATGGCAGTACGCCCGGGTGCTCAGTGTAACCGATGGTGACACCATCCAGGTGACCATGGACGACAAGACGTATTCCGTGCGCTACATTGGGATCAATGCCCCGGAAGTCGATGATCCCTGCTACACTGAGTCCTCCCGGTTCAACTCTTACCTGGTGTTCAGCCAGAACAAGGCTGTGTATCTGGAGAAAGATACGAGCGACACAGACACCTACGACCGCCTACTGCGCTATGTATGGCTGATCACGCCGGGCAAGTACGTGCTGGTCAACGCAGAGCTTGTTGCCATGGGTTATGCCGTTGCCAAAGCCTACCCGCCTGACATCAAGTACCAGAGCTATCTGCAGCAAGTAGAACAGCAGGCCCGCCAGACTGGCCTGACCTCGTGTCGCCCTACCTCGACTCCTACGCACACGGCTACGCCCACCCCAACCATCGCCGCGCCAACGTCCACGGCCCAATCGCCGACTGCGACCAACGCTCCACCTTCTGGGTGCCCACAGGGTTGCATTGCGCCCTCTGCCGGCTGCAGCATCAAAGGGAATATCAGCTCAAGTGGTGAGAAAATCTACCACCTTCCGGGGCAGCGCTACTATGAGCAGACCGTCATCGATCCCAACAAAGGGGAACGTTGGTTCTGCACTGAGCAGGAAGCCACTGCCAATGGCTGGCGAAAGAGCAAGCAGTAGACTAGTGCCAGTCGCGCAGCAATTGCACCAGGAGGCGCACGCCATAGCCAGTAGCACCTCGCGGCTGGACGGGTGTATCCTTCTCCGAAGCAGACACGCCAGCAATGTCCAAATGGACCCAGGGTGTGGTCCCCACGAACTTGCTCAGCAGCATCGCCCCCGTGATTGCCCCCGCAGGTCGCCCTCCCGTGTTCTTCATGTCCGCCACATCGCTCTTGATCTGCTCCGCGTATTCGCGCCAGAGCGGCATACGCCACACCTTCTCGCCACTTGCCCGCGACGCTGTCTCCACTCGGGTCGCCAGTCCATCGTCGTTAGCAAAGAGCCCTGCTGCTATGTTCCCCAGTGCCACAACACAAGCTCCCGTGAGAGTCGCGAGATCCACGACAGCTTTCGGGTTGTACCTCTGACTATAGCCCAGAGCATCGGCAAGAATGAGCCGACCTTCGGCATCTGTGCTGATCACCTCAATCGTCTTTCCGGTTATGCTCGTGAGCACATCCCCGGGTCTGTATGCGGTCCCGCTAGGCAGGTTCTCTGTGGCAGGGATTAGGCCAATCACCCACATGGGTATGGCTAGCGCAGCCGTTGCCTGCATTGCCGCCAGAACGGCCGCAGCACCTGCCATGTCACCCTTCATCTTTTCCATGCCGTCCTGATTCTTCAGCGAGATTCCCCCGCTGTCGAAGGTGATCCCTTTGCCCACAAACACCACTGGCTGACCAGTCTGGCCCTGCGGTTTGTGCTCCAGAACGATAAACCGCGGCTCCTCAGCGCTTCCCTGAGCCACGCCGAGGAGCGCACCCATGCCGAGCTTGCGCATCTCCTCAGGGCCAAGAAGCTCAAACCCCAGCCCGGCTTCAACAGCCATTCGATGCGCCTCATCCGCCAGTGCCCTGGGCGTCATGCAATTGGCAGGCTGATTCACCAGGTCGCGTGCCCAGTTCGCTGCAGAGGCGATTACCTGACCGGCTCGAATCCCACTCTCCACCTCGGGCAGTTGCGCCTCATTCTCGACCAAAACGCTCACCCGCTCAACTGCCTTTCCGGGATCCTCGTCGTCCTTCACAGTTCGGTGCAGGTCCCCACGATAGCCAGCCAGAATCGTGCCCTCAGCCAGAGCCTGAGCAGCCAGACCGTGGCTCAGCTGGCCTGCACTCGCTCCGTGCAGCACAGTGGCAAAGGTGGTGATTCCTAACGATTGCGCTTTCCTCGCCACTGTTGCGGCCACCTGTCGCTCACGAGCCGCGTCGAACTCGTCACTCTTCCCGAGACCGACCAGCAGTACTCTGTCCGCCAAGCCTGCGACGCCGGGGTACAGGAGGGCCGATTCGCCCAGCCTGCCCTTGAAGTCTCCCCATCCGATCAGTGCTTGAATCCGGCCGCCTATCACGGCATCAAGCGCCGCGGTTCTCTCGCCAATCTTATTGTCCCCTTCGAACAGGCTTACCACTACCAGCTCGCCGGTTTGCTGCCGAATCTCACCCAGCTTTCCCTCGATCAGCACCATTCACTCCTTCTCTTGTTGGTATGACTACCGCAAAATGTTCAGTGCACCCGCTATGGAATAGACGATTAACAACTGACCGAGAACATACGTCGTCCAGATCGCATCATTGACAGACGACCATACGTGCCCGCGCACCTGCCAGTTGCCGAGCATCAGGTCGGAAGCCAGGAACAGCAAGGCCCCACATCCCAATCCAACGAGATGCCGGTTCTGCACCGCTAAAGATAGGGCCAGCGCAGTCATGACCGTGATCACGATTGCATAGAGCAGACTGCCAAGATTGACTGCCCTGCTGCCACCCGGCTTGCGGATGTGGTTCCACCAGACCCATCCGTTGAAGAGCAGCAGTGATACGGTGAACAACAGGTGGACAGGCACCCACCTCAGCCCTAGCTGCACAACAAGCAACGCGAATGCCGCCGAATACCACAGGTGACCTGCCCCAAACGTCGCCATGCCGCATATGAGCCGACCGGGTACCGGGATCAACCGAGCCATGATCAGGTCGCCGACGAACCCGGCGAACATGCCCAGGAGGATGAAAAGTGCATAAAGTCCCGCAGGCGTGCCCCGCGCTCCCAATAACCAGGCCACCGCAGCACCAACCACCAAAAGCGCCGACAGGGTCATACGTAGTGAGCGAGGCAATCGAACAGTGCGGTCAACATTCGGCTTGCACAGCGCGAGCCCGCTTCCCAGCAATGCCAGAATCAGCCCCGCCAGAAGACATAGTGCCGCGGACACGCCAGAGGCAAAGGGAAATGGCCACATCGGATCACCTCTTCCGGGTGCGCTCAGCGCGGATGACGCCATGATCAGCCGCACTTCGCACACCATCCGCTCCCCCGGACCGACCCGCTTACGAAACCTGGTCCGGACTATAGCAGGCTGACTGGATCCACATCTACCTGCCAGCCCATCGGAAGATTCCCCCCTTCGAGCACACTCACCGGATTGCTGCCTCGCAGCACCAGATGCCAGCGATAACGCCCTCGGATTCGCTCAACGAAGCACGGAGCGGGGCCGATCAGGTCCACCGCTGGAATACCCTCACGCGCTATGCGCTCCCGAAGCATCTTCTCCAACCGGGTGCTCTCGGCTTCACACCTCTCAAGACTGACGTGAGTGAACAGCAACCGCACCAGGCGGCCAAAGGGCGGATAGCCCTGCTGGTGACGAAACTCCGTCTCCTCCTGGTAGAAACCCTCATAGTCGTGGTGGCTCGCTGCCTGGATACAGTAGTGTTCCGGGACATAGGTCTGGATAATCACTCTCCCTCCCAGAGCGCTTCGCCCGGCACGCCCGGCAACCTGCGTCAGCAGTTGGAAGGTTCTTTCCCCGGCCCGAAAATCCGGCAGATGCAGCGATGTATCGGCCGTGATCACGCCGACCAGGGTAACCAGAGGCAGATCCAGCCCCTTGGCGATCATCTGAGTTCCGACCAGCACATCGGCCTCGTGCGCAACAAACCGATCCAGAATCTGCTCGTGCGCATCCTTGCCCCCAGTCACATCCCGATCCCAACGCAGGATGCGAGCCTTCGGGAACTGCTCGTGGACCAGCTGGGCTACCTTCTCCGTACCAATGCCGAAGAAGCGGATGCGCTCGCTCTCACACCGAGGGCACCGGGCGGGCACAGGGAGGTGGTAGTTGCAGTGGTGACATAACAGGTCGCTGCGGTCGCCGTGGTAGGTGAGAACCACAGAGCAGCGAGGGCACTTCACTACATAGCCACAATCACGACACATGACAAAGCTGGATGAGCCGCGCCGATTCAGAAACAGGATCACCTGTTGCCCGGCCGCGAGGGCCCCCTCCATGCCCTCCCTCAGCGTCCGGCTGAAGGGGCTGCGGTTTCCGGCCCGCAGCTCAGCCTTCAGGTCAACCACCTCCACAGGCGGTAATTCCATGTAGTGTGGCCCTGGGCTCTGTGCACTGGCGGGAACGGTTCCGTCTCCCTGCGCATGAGCCCGGATACTCTGCTCATGTCCAGCAATGCGCCTGGGCAGTCGCAGCAGAGAATACTCCCCTCTTTTGGCGCGATAGTACGAGCCGACATCGGGTGTCGCAGAACCGAGGATGACAACCGCCCCGGTCAATTCGGCCAGCTTCACCGCCACATCCCGCGCGTGGTAGCACGGCATTTCCTGCTGTTTGTAAGTCCACTCGTGTTCTTCGTCGACCACGATGAGCTTGAGGCGCGGGAGGGGCGCGAAGAGAGCTGAACGAGGCCCTACGACAACATCCGCCTTGCCGGAGCGGATACGCCGCCATTCGTCGTATCGCTCCCCCGGCGACAGCCTGCTATGAAGCACCGCCATCCGTTCGTGAAAGCGCGCTGCAAACCGGCGGATGGTCTGAGGAGTGAGCGCGATTTCCGGGACCAACACAATCCCCTGACCCCCGGTGCCGAGCGCCTGCTCCAGAGCCCTGAGGTAGATCTCGGTCTTTCCACTGCCAGTCACACCGTGCAGCAAAAACACCTTGGATTCGCGGCCGCGCAGGGCCTGCTCGATCTCCTCCCACGCTGCCTCCTGATCCGGGGCGAACCGGGGGCGCTCAGACCACACGAAATCACGACCGGCCAGGGGATCGCGTCGCGTCTCCATCTCACTCAGGCGCAGCAGACCACGCCTCTGAAGACCTCTTACCGCACTCCCTGTGCTACCAGTAGCCCGGAGCACCTCCGACAGGCCAATTTCCAGCGGCAACCCCTGATTCGTGCCTTTCTCGTTCAGATAGCTCAGCACCTCACGCTGTCTCGGAGCTTTGGTCAGAGCTGCCCAATCCTGTTCCCGGGGCGCCGTGTCGAGGTGGATGACCGTCTCCATCTTCGGCCGCACCTCCGGCCCACGTATAGAAGACTCTTTGCGCAGCCAGCCCTTGCGCACCATGCGATCAACGACTGGTCGCAATGTCTTGACGCCGAGCTCACGCTCCAGCTGCTCCAGTCGTGCCGGGCCGCTCTCACGCAGATACTGAACAATGCTCTGCTCAGCCGGCTTAAGGGATACTCCTTCGAGCGCTTCATCGCAGAGATGTATCATCAGCCGGGGCGCCCAGCTAAGCTCACTGGGGAACATGCTCCACACCACGCGGTGCAGCGACGTCTGGTAGTAGTCAGCCATCCAGATGGAGAGGCCCACCTGATAAGGTGTGATTACAGGCTGAGAATCGATCACGGCCAGAATGGGCCTGGTTTCGCTGACCGGCGAGGTTTCCGAACAGGCCACGACAATGCCAGGCAATTCGCGAGGTCCAAACGGCACCCATACCAGGTGCCCCGGCAGCACGTGCATCCCGGCGGGAATGTCGTAGTGGAATACCTCTTGACGCGTGCCAAGGACATCCGAACCCATGCCACGAGCTGTGGTTCGGTCGCCACTCCCCAGCGGGGAGCGAACGACGACCTGGGCGAATCTCCCCTCTACCCGTGCGGTCATCCCGGCATCGTGCTTACCATGTGCTTACGTCCGCAACAGAGCCGCCGCTGCGTAGCCCACGACGCTGCTCTGGTCGCCAGTGACATCGCCGGAGTTCATGTACTTGAGCAGAACAGCCTTGTTGGCCCCCAGCTTGAGCGCTGCAATCATAACCGCCATAACCGGACCGGCACCGCAGGCCTCGCCTCTGTCTGTCTCCAGAGTACGCGCCAACCCCCCGGCATCCATGGCGACAATTTGCCTGACAACCTCCTGGTCCAGATGAACGGCCGTGCCATAGGGATGAAAATGCGAGAGGTCGGTGCTCGCGACAAGCAGCGCCGGCTCTTCGCCGATTACCTCGGCCAGTGCCAGGCCAAGTCTGGTGGCCGAATCCTTGTCCTGATCACCCATCATGATCGGCGTGAGACGAAAATCACCGATCACGTGCTGGAGGAATGGCAACTGAATCTCAAGCGAGTGTTCCATATCCTCAGCGACACGGGCAATTCTCGTCTTTGCGGCCAGAGTCTCGACGAGCTGTCGGTCCACCTCTACGAGTCCCAGAGGCGTTTCGTAGTAGGCCTTATCAGTTGTCGCCAGATGTCCAAAGTACAAACGATGCACAGGAGAGACTACCACCACGCGCGCAAAACGCCTGCCCTGCAGCTGGGCGTAGGCATAGGCCGCAACCTGGCCGGAATAGGCGTAGCCGGCATGAGGGACGATCAGCCCGACCAGCGTCCCCTCCAAGAAAACGGCCGGCACAGCGCTCAGAAAGCTGTCCATCATGGCCCGCAACTGCCTCGGCTCGCCAGGATACCACTGACCAGCAATCACCGAATGCCTCACCGTACGAGAATCTGGCATGGTCATCTCCTCCCGTCCTTACAGATGGACCGCGCGTCGCAGGGAGCGACACTTCTCGGCGCGAATGATGGCCACCACAGAGTCTACGGCGCGATCCAGTTCCCCCTCGCGGTTTACCACCACATAGTCGAACTCGGGGATGCGCTCCATTTCTTCACGCATAGTCGCAAGGCGCCTCTGCAACGCGACCGGGTCATCGGTGGCTCTCCCTTGCAACCTATTGATCCATTCCTCCTCTGATCCGGCCACCAAAAAAACCAGAATCGCATCTGGCAGCAGTCTTTTGACCGTCGCGGCCCCTTGCACGTCCAACCGCATGATGACGTCCTGACCGCTGGCCAGTGCCTTGCGCGTATGCTCCTTGGGCACACCCTTGTGTTCGCCGTATACGACCGCATGCTCCAACAACTCGTCGCGCTCCAGCAAGTCGAGGAACTCGCTCTCCGACAGGAAGTAGTAATCCCTTCCGTTTTGTTCTCCCTTTCGTGGTTTGCGCGTTGTCGCTGTGACGACGAAATGGAACGGATAACCGAGCTCCTTCATTCGCCGAACGAGCGCATCCTTGCCAACTCCAGACGGCCCAGAGATGACCAGTAACAGCGGTAGATCGCCCTGCCGGCCGCCATTCAAGCCCGGCTTCACCTGATGCTGATGCACTATGACTCTTGCTCCATTCTCAGAAGGCGTGATCATGCGCTATAATCGCGACAGAAAGCGATATCGAAAACGGATGACG
This sequence comes from Anaerolineales bacterium UBA2200, assembly GCA_002327925.1. GTDB lineage: Bacteria > Chloroflexota > Anaerolineae > UBA2200 > UBA2200 > UBA2200. Next base: position 23,765 of record DCVA01000016.1, on the reverse strand, counting down.
AGATCAGATGCCAATCTATGAATACCGCTGTCTCAACTGCCACAGACGTGTGACGATTCTCTATCGCAGTTTTGCGGAGCTGGAAACCGCCCGCCCCAAATGCACCCATTGCGGCCATGATCAACTACAACGGTTGGTGTCGCGCGTGGCAATGCTCAGGTCGGAAGACGCCCGCCTGGATAATCTCACCGACGGCTCTTCCATGGGTGACCTTGATGAGAATGATCCAAAGAGTGTCGGCCGCTGGATGAAGAAGATGTCCGCGGAAGCAGGGGAGGACCTGGGCGACGAGTTCCGCGAAGTGGTTGATCGCCTCGAGTCCGGACAGCCCCCGGAGGACATTGAATCGGCCATGCCTGAGCTCGCACCTCCGCCGACGGACGACGCTCTCTAGTACTTTTCGCTCCGAACCACATCGAGCACAAAGACTGTGGCTCCGCCTACCTGGACCTCAACCGGCTTTGGGATGTAGAATTCCCCCGCCTCGGCAACCGGAGGCAACGGGCTCACCAGCTGAGTTCGCGCGTGACAACTCTCCCTGATGACATCCAGAACCTGGTCCACCTGCTCCTCGGAGACGCCGACCAGCACCGTGGCGTTGCCCTCGCGCAAGAATCCACCTGTTGTGCTGATCATGGTACAACGCTGGCCCTTCTGTTCGAGAACCCGGATGAGCGTTTCAGCATCGTCACTGTGAACGATGCCGACCACCAGTTTCATCTATCGCACCTCCTCTCCAGCTCTCTCTGAATCAGGCCCCTGCGCCAGTAGGCCTCTGACCCGCTGACGAATGGCGCGCTGCAGAACATCGACAGAGAGCGTGCCATCCAGGACGAACCAGCGATCCGGCTCGGCTGCCGCCATACTCAAGTACCCCTCCCTGGCGCGGCGGTGGAACTCGAGCTCTTTCTGGTCCATGCGATTCCACTCCCCCTCGCCCGCCTGGAAGCTGCGAATCTTCCTGCGCAGACCCTCTTCGGCCTCTATATCCAGATAGATGATCAGATCCGGACGCACGCCGCCAGTCGCGAAGGCGGTGATAGCGCTGAGTAGCACGAGGTCGAACCTGTGCCCATAGCCCTGGTAAGCCATGGTCGACTCGGCATAGCGATCACACAGTACTACTTTGCCCGATCTCAGGGCAGGTACGATCACCTCTCCTGTGAGCTGTGCGCGCGAGGCCGAGTAGAGCAGCACTTCGGCCCTCGGTTGCATAGCGACGTTGCGGGTATCGTGCAGCACATGTCGAATCTGGTCCCCGATCTCGGTGCCGCCCGGCTCACGCAACAGCAACACAGGCAACCCGGCCTCTTGGAGATAGCCGTGCAAGCTGTGAAGTTGTGTCGTCTTGCCGCTGCCGTCCGGACCTTCAAATGTGATGAACATTCTGTTCTTGGCCTATTGACCTTGCTGAATGCGCACCCTTCGATAGGGTTCTTTGCCCCGGCTATAGGAGAGAAGGTTGGAAGCCCGAGCCATTTCGTGCTGTTGGCGGCGTACGAACGCCTCCTGAGGAGCGAGCTCGACCGAGGCGCGTTCGCCGCGAAGGATTCTCTCGATCGCTTCTTGAGTCTCCTGAACAGCAGTAGTCAGCGGGTTCGCGGCAGACTCCAGGCCAAAGATGTCCGCAAGGCACTTTTCCATCTGCGTTATGGTGTTGCTGCGAAGCACGTAGACGGACAAACCCGAGCGCTCGGCATCCGTAATCGTTTGAGGTCGCCTGCGGTAGTAGCTCTTGGATGTCATCAGCACATCCGCCTCGCTAACATCAGTCACCACCATCACCGGCAGGTTCAAGGCCTTGCTCGCCTGGCGCAAACGGCCCACGCTGATCCCATAGGGGAAGACCCTGAGCGTTCGCGAAGGTCGTTCCTGCTCCTTTCCCTGCACCAGCGATTTCTGGTGAGCGAGTTCCACGTGGGTGGCTGCTGTTTCCACGTGAATATCCCCACTCTCATCGCGCTGGCGAACCTCTGCGGGGGTTGACCGACCCCGCAGCAAGGCGTCTACCGCTTCGGCAACGTCGTGGCGTACCGCCAGTCGATCCCAGTCCTGGATCTCAATCACCACTTCGAAAGTTGGTGGTGCTTTGCGCTCCAGGACCGACTTCTGCGTGCCGCGGCGACGTGCTTCCTCGTCGCTGAGTGTCACGGACTGAATTCCCCCGACCAGGTCGCACAGAGTGGGGTTCATCATCAGGTTCTCGAGCGTGTTGCCGTGCGCCGTGGCCACAAGCTGGACCCCGCGCTCCGCAATGGTCCGGGCCGCTTCTGCCTCGAGCTCAGTGCCCATCTCATCGATTACGATGACCTCGGGCATGTGATTCTCTACCGCCTCGATCATAACATCATGTTGCATGGCAGGCGTCCGCACCTGCATACGCCGCGCCCGGCCGATGGCAGGGTGCGGGATATCGCCATCACCGCCAATCTCGTTCGACGTGTCGACAACAATCACTCGCCTCTCTTCTGCCAGAACGCGAGCAACTTCGCGGAGCATGGTCGTCTTGCCAACCCCGGGCCTTCCAAGGAGCATGATGCTCTTGCCTGACTCGACAATGTCACGAATGATGTCGATCGTGCCATAGACCGCCCGCCCCACCCGGCAGGTGAGACCGACGATCTTGCCCTGACGATTGCGAATGCAGGAGATGCGATGGAGAGTACGCTCGATTCCCGCCCGGTTGTCCTCACTGAACTCACTGATGCGGCTCACAACATGGTCTATCTCAGCCTGAGTCACGTCAGCGGCAGCGAGCTCAACCTCACCATCGACAAAGCGGGCCTCCGGCATCCGACCGAGGTCCAGGACAATCTCCAGCAGGTCCTCACTGCGATTCGCGGCCAGGAGCGACGCTGCCACAGGCTCGGGGAAGACGGCTACCAGAGCGTCCAGATCGTCAGCGATAACCAGTTTCGCCAATTCCAAACCCCTTCAGTTCAACAGCAGTGGTCACTGCCAGCCCACCAACCGGTTCTCTATGAACCCTGCCGTCAAGATTCGCAACGTGACACAGTGGGCGCTACACCAGCCTGTTTCTCCAGAGCCGGTACCAGTTTTCTTCGCGCCTCGTGAACCTGAACTGTCGTGTGCTTCACCAGTAACGAGCGCCTGAAAGCTGATTCAAAACCGCCTTCCTGAAGCACGCCGGCCACGCCGCCCTGATAGTCCCGCACAGCGCAATAGACCGGTCCCGGTGCTGCATCTCCAAGCGCGGACACGACCCCGCTCACCAGCTCATCCACACCCTCCCGGGCACTGGGGTCTAGCAGTATCCGTAGCCAGGAACCTGCGCCTGCAGGCCACACAGCCGCGTATCCCAGCAAGCATGCATCCGCACCAGTCAAGACGAACGCCACTCGCTGCTCCAGTCTGGCCTGTTCAAGCACCAGGCGGCCGTTCCCATTCTCGCCGATTCCTTCCGCCTGCCTGACCTGCCGGGGCATAGCCCTGAGCCACAGCTGCTGGATGTTCCATGCGTCCTCGGGTCTGGCCGGGCGAACTCTCTCGCTTACGCTACCCCGCCACTGATCAAGCCGTGCCAGGGTCCACACCGTGTCGTGACAGTACAGATTGAAACTCGCTTGCCGAACCACTTCTTCGGCAACGCTCTCCTGCTGCACACAGGCATGCAGCCGCTGCACGTGACGTTCTCCGGCAGCGATGCAGAGATGGAGGAGCAATCGGTACCAGATGGTGGGGGCATCTGCTGAGCTATCCAGGTCCGGAGCCAGACAAACCACTTTCCAGGCACTGCTGGCTGGCGCCCGTCGTGCCTGCACGAAACCTCTCCACCGAGCTCCAGCGTCATCCGCGCGAAGTACATAGGTGAAGGCTCCAGACCTCTCAAGAAAGTACCCGCTCAGTGCTGACCGAAGGGGTCTGACCGGCACGTCGGTCACCTGATATGCCGGGTCGAGGAATGCACAACATGCCTCGAGGTTGTGCACTTGCCAGATATGTCGGAGCCCGAATGGCGTGATCAACCCTCACCTCGTACGCCCGGGGCCAGACCAGCGCTGAAGGCCAGCACATATCCACGCTCCAACTGGTACCTCACCGCCGGCATTTCCTCCGCCGCTGCTTGCTGTGGGCCAGCCGTTGTCGCTCCAGCCTAGGATCCGGCAACCGCCAGAAAGTAGCGGTGGAATCGCGAATCACCAGTCAGCTCCGGGTGGAATGCGGTGGCCACCAACTTTCCTTGCCTGGCCGCTACAACTGCCCCGGCCTGGCCAGCGATACGGACATCGTCGGGTAGTCGAGCTAAGGCCTCGGCCGCAGGTCCCAGTCGCTCGACCAAGGGAGCGCGAATAAAAAGGCCCGGGAATGGGCGGCCGCACTCGGCCCCCGTGGACACCGTTCGCAGAACTGGTATGTCCAGGCCAACCTCAAAGCTATCCACCTGGCGGCCAAAGGCATTGCGCCTGACCACGATGTCCATCACGCCAAGCAAGGGCTGTCCGAATCCCACATCCCTCGCGAGCAGGATCATTCCCGCACAAGTGCCCCAGATGGGGAATCCCTCCTGAGCCATCCGGCGGATCGGTTCCACCAGGCCGTAAGCCACGGCCAGTTTGCCCACCGAGGTGCTCTCCCCGCCAGGGATGATCAAGGCATCCAGGCCAGATAGCTGATCCGGTCGCCGAACCTGAACCGTATCGACGCCGAGTGCGCTCAGCAGCTGAACGTGCTCTATGAAAGCCCCTTGCAGTGCAAGTACGCCGCAGCGAGTCAACCTACCAGCCTCTACCTGCCAGCCGTTCCTCCTCGGGGATCACTCTGATCTCCAGACCGGCCATCGCTTCGCCAAGCCCTTTGGACACATCCGCCAGGATCTTCGGATCGGCAAAGTGGGTCGTTGCCTTCACGATAGCCTCAGCACGCCGTGCCGGATCGGATGACTTGAAGATACCCGATCCAACGAATACGCCATCTACGCCCAGTTGCATCATGAGGGCTGCATCGGCCGGCGTAGCGATGCCGCCGGCAGCAAAGTTCACCACAGGCAGCCTGCCCAGTTGGGCTACCTGAACCACCAGCTCGTAGGGAGCGCCCATCTCTTTTGCTGTCGCCATCAGCTCTTCGGGTGCCATACTCTGGAGCCGGCGAATCGCACCGAGCACGGTCCGGGCATGTCGCACGGCCTCGACCACATTGCCCGTGCCAGCCTCACCCTTGGTACGGATCATGGCCGCGCCCTCACCGATGCGCCGCAGGGCCTCTCCCAGATTACGGCAGCCGCAGACAAAGGGCACCCTAAAGGTGTGTTTGTCAATGTGGTGTTCTTCGTCAGCCGGAGTGAGCACTTCGCTCTCGTCTATGTAGTCGACCCCGATAGACTCCAGAATCTGTGCTTCGACGAAGTGCCCAATGCGGCACTTGGCCATCACAGGGATAGTGACAGTATCCATAATACGCTGGATCAGCTCAGGATCACTCATCCGCGCCACGCCGCCTTGAGCTCGAATGTCTGCAGGCACTCGCTCCAGGGCCATTACCGCGCAGGCGCCCGCCTGTTCCGCTATCTTGGCGTGCTCCGGGGTAACGACGTCCATGATAACCCCGCCCTTGAGCATCTGCGCCAGGCCGGTTTTGATTTTCCAGCCACCCGTCTCCACCTCAGCCATTTCTCACCTCCAACCGCAGCTCTGCCCGGGCTGCGCTTTGTTTTATTCTACCGCCATTCCGGCCAATTGACAAGTGTTTCTGCGTTTGACAACCAGAACAATTGTTCTATCCTGCTGACGGGGAGGAAGATTCACATGGACAAGCGCGAGAAACTGAACCTTCTGGCCCGGGCGGCACAATATGACCTCTGCGCTAGCTGTGGCGCCTCCACGTCTCGCGTTCGCGATGAGATTGGCCGCTGGCTCTATCCCGCCGTGCTACCCGATGGCAAGCACGTCTCACTCCTCAAAGTGCTACAGTCCAATGCATGCGAAAATGACTGCTTCTACTGCGGCAATCGCCGCTCGCGTAACGTTGCCCGTTGCAGCTTTACTCCCGAAGAGCTCGCATGGTCCTTCAATGAGCTGGAACACTCTGGGAGGGCTGAGGGGCTCTTCCTCAGTTCCGCGGTCTGCTACAACGTGTCTCGCACTATGTCCCAGATGATCGCCACAGTCGAACTTGTACACTTCAAGTACGCTTTCCGGGGCTACATCCACCTGAAGCTGCTGCCTGGCTGTGACAGGGCGACGATTGAACGCGCGGTACAGCTGGCGGACCGCGTGTCGGTGAACCTGGAGGCGCCCAACGAGCAGCGCTTGGAGCGGTTGAGCGGCGACAAGCGCTCTGAGCAGCAATTGGTGCAGCCACTGCGGCACAGTCGGCTTCTGCGGGACGCGGGTGTCGGGGCGAAGGGCGGGCTCACGACGCAGTTCGTCGTGGGGGCCGCCGGGGAATCCGATTCAGAGATCCTCGGAACGGTATCCGATCTCTATCGACAGGTTCGTCTTACTCGCTCTTACTTTAGTGCCTTCCAACCAGTTCCTCAGACACCCCTGGAGGGCCTCGCACCAACTCCTCCTCTCCGCGAGCACCGCCTCTATCAGGGAGACTCTCTCCTCCGTCAGTACGGATTTGTCTTGGCCGATATGCCCTTTGATACCGCAGGCAACCTCCCCTCCGAGTGTGACCCCAAAACGGCCTGGGCGCTCCGTCACCCGGAGTTCTTTCCCATCGAGGTCAACCGCGCCAGCCGAGAGGAGCTTTTGCGGGTGCCCGGCATCGGACCACAACTGGCACGGCGCATCATCGGCCTGCGTCCTGAGGTGAAGCTGACAAGTTTCGAGGACTTGAGTTCTCTTACCGTGGCAGCAGAGCGGGCGGCCCCTTACGTGACGATCAATGGACGCCGCCCGCCTCAACAACTGTCACTGTTCTAGTGGATTGGGTACGAACCCACCGAAGCTGATCCGCTACATCGTCACGACCACCCGGTAATTGTTCCCATCCATCGCCGTCTCCAGCGCTTCGCGAAGCTGCGCAAAGGGGAACACGTTGGTGATCAGAGGTCGCACGTCAACCGTGTGAGTGGTCAGCAGCGATACGGCCTGCAGGAACTCTTCCTGTCCCTGGCTCACTGTGCCCGTGAGCGTGATTTCCTTGCTGTGGAACAGATTCGGATCGATGGTGATGGTCGAACCACTGGGATGCACACTAGCGTAGACCATCAGCCGACCGCCCTTGGCCAATGCCTGCACCGCCTCCTGTATGGCCGACGCAACACCCATAGCGACCACAATCACGTCCGCGCCCCGGCCACCGGTCAGCGCCTTCACCCGGTCGACCAGGTTCTCGCGGGACGGGTCGATCGTGTCCGAGGCCCCGAGCTCGCAGGCTTTGGCCGCTCGAGTCGGGTTGGGTTCGCTGACGAAAACCCTCGCACCAAGGCGCCGCAGCATCGTCAGGTGCAACAGACCCATGATGCCAGCGCCGATAATCACTACGTTGTCACCCGGTTCGACCGCCGCCTTCTTGACGCTGCGCAGAACGCAGGACAGGGGTTCTGACAGACACGACTCAATGAAGGGCACGTCGCCGACTACCGGAAAGATCTGATAGGCATCGGCAAGCACGTACTCTGCCAGCCCACCAGGACCGGCGGGCACCCCTGGCACGTGGTGTGCCCACGCATTGTCGCAAACATTGTCCAGTCCTCGACGGCACGACGTACACTCAAAGCAGCGATTCAGCCGCGCTACAACCACATGATCGCCGGGCTTGGCTTTGGCCCGCACGCCTGAGTCAACCTCTACCAGCACACCCGACAACTCGTGCCCTCCCAGCAGCGGGTAGGTAGTGGTATCCGCGCCAGAGTAGACTCTCTGCTCCCACGTGCATAGGGCGCAAGCCTTCACCCGGACCAGAGCCTGACCCGGACCAGGGGAGGGGATCGGAAGCTCCTCAATCACGATCTCCTTCGGAGCTGTTAAAATGGCACGCTTGTATGTATGGCCCATGTTCTGTCTGGCTCTCTAGTGCAGGGCCTGCTTGGCCTGTGCCACAGAGGCATCCTCGTGAATGATCGCATGAATCGCGCGCGTGATCTTGTCAGGATGGGCATGCTGGTAGATATTGCGGCCGATAGCCACCCCTCTGGCCCCGGCGCGCATTGCGTCATGCACTACCCCAAGCAGGTCCGTCTCATTCTTGATCTTGCCTCCGCCCAGGACAACTATGGGCGTATAGGTCGTATCCACGATTCTTCGGAAGCTTTCCATGTCGCCTGTATACTGGGTCTTGACCAGGTCTGCACCCATCTCCACGGCAAAGCGGCAGGCAAAGCCGATGTTCTCCGGACTCCACATGTTGGCCGGGTCCTCAAAGCCGCCGGGCAGTGCCTCGGCCATCACGGGCAGAGCCCACTCCCGGCACTGTGAGATCAGAGCCGACAGGTAGGGCAACGTCTCCCCTTCGAAACAAGTCCCGGGACTCGCCATCACGCCAACCGCGTCCGCGCCAATGCGCAGGGCATCCAGAGCATCGTAGGCGAGGCTCATGCTGCCTCGCTCCTTGGCAAGCGACGTGCCGCCGCCATCTGCACGCAAAATCACGCCAAGGTTCCCGAGCTGCTCGGCGAACCGCGTGATCACGCCAAAGGTAGTCAGAATCGCGTCGGCTCCTCCAGCAACAACGTTCTGGATCAGCTTCCCTGGATGTTCCAGCCCCGGCAGCACTCCCATCGACCCGGCATGATCCATCGCCACGATGAGCACCTTGCCATCAGACTGGAACAGGCGCCTCATTCGGCGCTCCTTTTCTCCATACACGGTAATCCTCCTTAGATATGCCGGCGACCTAGAAGATGCTGAGCCCGCCAATCGGGAATGACCCCAGCACGGCGACCACGATAATGCCGATCATAATCTTGGTGGGCGAGACCTTCTTTTTCTCCAGCAGCCACCAGATTAGCAGTACCAGCAGGAGCGGCAGCATCTTGGGCATCAACCCGTCGAGCACCTTTTGTAGCTCGAAGCTTGTGCCGCCAATGGTGAACTTGATCTTGGTCGCCAAGCTGACAAAACTGACCGTCAGGGCACCCATCACAAAGTTGCCCAGCACCTGAGCGACCGTGATGACCCGGTTCAGAGCGCCGCCCTTCAGGATATTGGTCACCGCGTCGCGGCCCTGCAGATACCCCTGCTGCCACACCCACCAGCCTACGCCCCAGACAAAGGCGGCCACCAGGACAGCGAAGACAACGGGTCCGAAGACGTTGCCCTGTAGTGCCATGCTCATACCAATGGCCAGAGCGATGGGGATGACAATGCCCTGCTGAATCGTATCTCCGATGCCGGCCATGGGTCCCATCAGGCTGGTCTTGACGGAGTTGATGGCATCGTCGCTGATATCCGCGCCCAGAGCGCGCTCTTCCTCCATAGCGATGGTGATCCCATGTACCACTCCGCCTATGTCGGGCTGCGTGTTGAAGAACACCAGGTGACGCTTGAGAGCCGCGCTGATATCCTCCTTGCCCTTGTACAGCTTTTTCACGACCGGGGTCATGCTGTGAGCAAACCCAACGCCCTGCATACGCTCCCAGTTGTAGCATGAATGGGAGAAGAACAGCCAGCGCAGCCAGGCCTGGCGCAGATCATTCTTGTTCAGCAGCTTGTACCGCTCCGCCTTTTCCCCTGACGCATGTAAGATGGAGAAGCTCTCTTCTCCTCTGGAGGTGAACGTCACGTGGAGCACGGCCACACACGCTCCGACGATCGCCAGAGACAGCAGGTTGATGGTGCCCCCGGACAACGCGGCGATCATGAAGCCAACAAAGAAGTACGCCGGCAGCGGACCCCGGAACAAGAACCTGAGGTTGAGTGCGATACCCAGAGCAGCCAGCATACCACTGGCCGTGTACAGCCCTCCCATCACCCAGCCAAGGTTCTGACCGATCCAGCCCAGAGCACTGGCCACGGCCTGGGAACCCAGGTAGGCAGCGAGCATCACGGGAACGCCGTAAATGATGAATAGCCAGATCTGAGAGGGCACATAGTTCATTCTGGCCACACCTTCAACATCCGCCTTCTCGGCGCGCTGATCGGCCCAGTGCGCAAAGACCGAGCAGGTGGACATGCGCAATGCCCAGGTCAGGCCCCCAAGCAGGCCGAGCGGCGCTGCCACTGCCAGTGCTGCTTCGCTCCCCAGTCCGCCGCCCAGGGCCAGTGCCGTGCCCAGGTATCCGGCCAGCCCGGGATCACCAGGCAGCGAGCCCCCAGCAGAGATCCAGCCCAGATAGAGCACGTTGATGTTGGCCCCGATGAGCATTCCTTCCATGGGCTTTCCCATCACCAGACCCACCAGTGTCCCTGCCACCAGCGGCCGATAGAGTACGGTGAACCCAAGATTCGCAAAGAATGGGGACATGGACGCATAATACATGATGCCGACCAGGATAGCCGCTCCCAGACTCATCGTCGCATCACCCTGGCTCAAAGGCGCCGCGTGAGCTTTGGAGAACACAGACCCGGCCAGCAGAAGCACAAGGCTAAGCAGTAGAGCCCACCCAACTTTTCTGCGCTCCATCTGAGACTCCTCCCTTTTCAGATCTCGGCACTAGCGCTATTTCACCATCGACGCGAAATCAACTGCCCTCTCGCCCGGAACGGTCAGGAGGGTCACCCGCACTCCATCCCGCACCAGGCTTCTCAACACGCACTTTTCATCCTCGGACATGGAGATATTCTTAAAGATCGACCTACGTCCCGGACCACCCCCAATGCCTCCCACGTTGAGACGGCTGAAACGGACACCGCCATCAAACAGCAAGCGGGCCGTGTTGGGAGACTTGACCAGGACCATCGTGCGGTCCTTCTTCAGCGCATTCTCCCCCAGAGTAGCGATCGCCTCCTCAACCGAGCAAACCTCAACGGTAATCCCTGGCGGCGCAGCCATGCGAAGAACGTCTTGCATGAATGGGTCTTTGGCCACCCTGTCATCGACGATTACGATCACCTCGACGTCGAGGTGCTTAATCCACACCGCCATGACCTGCCCGTGGATCAGCCGGTCATCGATCCTGACCAGCGCAAACTCGCCGATTGACTTCACCGCCTCTCTTCCAGATCCACTTCTACTCATGCTATCGCTCGCCGGGTGTGCTGACGGTGCGAGTCGTCGAGCTCGCCTGCTCGGCTCTCATGCGCCTGCCTCGGGTTTCTTGCACAGCAAAGGCTTGACGTTCACGATGGAGTTGAGTCCTGCCTCCACGACATGCGCAGCGAGCCCGCCAAGAGACATGCTATCTCGAGATGAAAGCGCCTCGATGAGCATCGCCATATTGACCCCGGTGATGCACTCCACATTGGGTAACAACACCTTTCGGCACGAAACGTTAAAGGGAGTTCCGCCAAAAAGGTCGATGAGGATCAGCGTGTCCTGGCCCTCCAGTCCGGCGAGCGTGGCCTCCAGCTTGGCGTCGAACAGGTCAGGGCTGTCTTGGGGAAGCAGAACGACCGCGTGAACGTCTTGCAGCGGCCCAATGATCATCCCGGCTGCCTCAATCAGCGCCCGGCAGAAATCACCATGGCTCACCACGACAATGTTGGTCACTTCGCGATGACCTCCTCAGGAGTGGCGTGGATCCCGCTCACCCCGGTGCCGGTGCCGTTCGAACTGCAGCTTACGTCTCGCCCCAGGTATCGCTTCGACGTACCCGACTAGCGAACTTCCAGGCGCCAGTACTTCTACGCAGAAACCCGGCGCATCAGCGGCTCACACAGTCCGCGGCAGACCGCTTCGCGCAGATCACCATCATAGCTGTCGTATGGCTCGATGTCAAACGCTCATTCCCAGTCCAGTCTGCAGAGGTCACGCTTGACAATCTACTCCCACTGCGATAGTATAGTTGGCGTTAACGGTAGCCCACTATGAGTCTGAGCAGTCTCGAGGAAGGAACCCACGATGAAGAAAAGAACCTGGCTATGGATCATCGCATTCGCTGTTGTGGCTGCGGTCGCGCTCCTTGTCTTCCGCAACCTGCAGCAACGACGCTCACAACAGGCAGCGACCGTCGAGACGATAGCCGCCAGACGCGACACCATCCTGGCGACAGTGACCGCAGCAGGAACGATCCTGCCGGCACGCGCTCTGACCATGGTCTTTCCTTCTGCGGGCGTGGTTGTATCGGTGAGTGTGCAGGCCGGCCAGAAGGTAGAGGTCGGCGATGAGCTGGCCAAGGTTGACACCAGGCAGTTGGAACTTGCCGTTGCCCAGGCCGAGGCAACCCTCAAGATCAACCAGGCCCGACTTGCTCAGACGAAGGCCGGCGCAGCGGATGCTGACCTGGCGTCTGCCGAAGCGGCCGTCGAGAGCGCACAGGGACTCTATGAGGCGGCCAAGAAGAAGAGCGGTCTCAAGACCGAGCAGTTGGTCATCGCCGAAAGCGACTTGAGGCGCACGGAATTGGCTCTTCAAGATGCGCAGGCAGCCTACGACAGGGTGTCGTGGCGCCCTGAGATCGCTGCGCTACCCCAATCAGCGGCACTTCAGCGCGCATCCCTGGACTATGATCGAGCCCTGGCCAACTACAGGCTTCAGGTAGCTGCCATCGACGACACGAGCTTTCGCAGCGCAGCCGCCCAGTTGGCGCAGGCCAAGGCCCAGAGAGACAGACTGCAGCTCAGCCCTACCGCTGAGGAGTTGGCCATCGCCGAAGCTCAGGTCACCCAGGCCGAAGCTTCACTGCTCGCCGCACAACTGAGGGTAGACGACGCCACGCTCGTGGCACCATTCGCCGGGACCGTCGTATCCACTGGCGCAGAGATCGGCGAGTCGGTCAGCGCAGCCACCCCCATCATCATTCTCGCTGATCTGGAGCATTTTTACGTGGAAGCCACGATTGATGAGAGCGACGTTGGTCGAATCGAAACGGGTCAGGATGTCGCCATCACACTGGACGCTTTTCCGGAAGCTTCTCTGAGCGGCAAGGTTACCAAGGTAGACCCGCTGGGCCAGATTATGCAAGGTGTCGTCACCTACTGGGCCAGAGTCGACGTTCTCTTCTTCGACGTTCCGCTCCGTCCCAACATGACCGCCACTGTAGACATAGTCGTCGCCCGTAAGGATGGAGTCGTCCTGGTGCCCAATCGTGCGGTCAAGCGAGGGAGCACGGGCAAGTACACGGTTGACGTCTGGGATGGGCAGTCCGTCAAAACACGGAACGTGACCATCGGACTCAGCAATGATTCGGTCACTGAGATCGTCACCGGAGTCGGCCCTGGCGAGGAGGTTGTCATATCTGCCAATGCCTCCGGTCTTTTGCAGCAGCTCAGCCAGCGTCAGGGTCTCTTCTTCGGAGGGGAATCCAGATGATCGAGCTCGATTCCGTCACCAAGGTCTACTCGATGGGCTCTGTTGAGGTCCACGCACTGCGCGGAATCAACCTGCAGATCGAACCCGGGGAGTTCATCGCCATCATGGGGCCATCCGGTTCCGGTAAGAGCACTCTCATGAATATCCTTGGCTGTCTGGACCAACCGTCCAGCGGGCGGTACCTGCTCGATGGCATTTCCGTCGCTGAGATGAACGACGATGATCTGGCCGGAGTGCGCAATCGCAAGATCGGCTTTGTGTTCCAAAATTACAACCTGCTCGCACGCACCAGCGCTCTCGATAACGTCGAGATACCGATGGTGTACGCCGGAATCTCTACATCCGCCCGGCTCTCCAAGGCCAGCAACGCCCTGGAGAGTGTGGGTCTCGCCGGCCGCCTGCACCACAAGCCCAACCAACTCTCTGGGGGTGAACAGCAGCGCGTGGCCATCGCTCGCTCCCTCGTCAACGACCCATCCATCATTCTGGCGGATGAGCCTACTGGCAACCTGGACACCAAGACAGGGCGAGAGATCATCAGTATCTTCCAGCATCTGAACCGCGACCGTGGGATGACCATTGTGTTTGTCACCCATGACCCGGAAGTGGCCGCCTGCACCAGGAGAATCGTTCGCCTCAGAGATGGCGAGGTCGTGGGCGAGGAGCGCGTGGCTAACCCTTGCGGCAATGACATTGCATCCAGTGCAAGCGCGGAAAGCCAGTCATGAACATCCTGGAAAGCGTGCGCTTGGCAATTCGTGGTCTTTCGGCAAACAAGCTGCGTTCCGCACTCACGATGCTGGGCATCATCATCGGCGTTGGCGCTGTCGTTGCGCTACTCTCTATCGGACAGGGTGCACAGGCTGCCATCACGCAGCAGATTCAGGGGATCGGCTCCAACCTGATCTTTGTTTTCCCCGGTGCCCTCACCCAGGGGGGGATGTCATTTGGAGCCGGCTCTTCCGCGACTCTTACCATGGAAGATGCTGCGGCCATCGCCAATCCCCTGAATTGCCCCGACGTCTATGCCGTGGCCCCCCAGCAGCAACGGAATGCTCAGATCATCTACCGGAGCCGCAACACAAACGCAAGTGTCGTCGGCACTGTGCCGCAGTTTTCCTTTGTGCGAACACTGGAAGCAGCGGATGGTCGCTTCTTCGATGAGCAAGACCTGAATTCCTCTGCTCGGGTTGCAGTGCTCGGAGCGCAACTAGCGATGGATCTCTTCGAAGGCGAGGATGCCATCGGTCAGACGATCCGCATCAACCGCGTTCCCTTTCGCGTCATCGGGACTCTGGTAGAGCAGGGCGGCGGAGGGCCAACCGACACCTCTCTCTATGTACCCATGACCACTGCCAAGTCGCGGCTTTTCGGCTCCACAGTCGCCCGTGGCGGCGGCACGTCCGTGCAACTGATCAGCGTCTCGGCCATAAGCGAAGGCCGAATCGATGCAGCAGTTCAGCAGATCACGGAACTGCTCCGCCAACGGCACAAGATCGAGTACGATGATGACGACTTTTCCGTCACCGGCCAGAAGGACATCCTTGGCGTCCTCAACCAGGTCACGAGTATCCTCACCCTCTTCCTGGGCGCCATTGCCGCCATATCTCTACTGGTAGGCGGAATTGGCATCATGAACATCATGCTGGTCTCTGTGACCGAGCGAACCAGGGAGATCGGCATCCGTAAGGCCGTAGGCGCCAAGCGCCGCGACATCATGGTACAGTTCCTTATCGAGGCAATGGTGCTAAGCATTCTGGGTGGCGTTGTCGGCATTGCCTTCGGAGCGGGAGTAGCCGCGTTGGTTACCGCCACGGGCGTTCTGAACACGCAGGTCTCCTTGCAGGCAGTAGCCCTCGCGGTTACTTTTTCGATGGCCGTGGGACTGTTCTTTGGTATCTACCCGGCCACCCGCGCTGCCAGTCTCAACCCCATTCAGGCTTTGCGTTATGAGTAGGGGCGCCCTTCAATTTGACAGACGTAGGCGATTGTCATATACTCAACTTTGCTTACGGGGATGTAGCTCAACTGGGAGAGCGCCTCAATCGCACTGAGGAGGTCAGGGGTTCGAATCCCCTCATCTCCATCACACGGCAAAGGCGACGAACAGGAGCAGTAGGCCATCCCTCACAGAGAGCCGGGCAGTGGACCAGGTGGGATCCCGGCACGACGCCCAGAGGGAGCGTCAGGGCCGAACTCGCCTGAGAGCCGCCGCAGTGATCGCCGCTCAAACAGAGCATGAGTGAGCGACCAGTAGCTGCGGACGTCCGGCGAACGTTATACCGCCATCGAGTAGTTGGAATCATACATCGTGGGGATGTAGCTCAATTGGGAGAGCGCCTCAATGGCATTGAGGAGGTCAGGGGTTCGAATCCCCTCATCTCCACCTCCACGGACTGGAGGCCGGGCTGCACAATGACGTAGCGCGGCCTCCGCAGACCGCTTCCAGCTCATCAGGGTGGTACCACGGAGAGCACTTCGTCCCTGGACGAGGTGCTTTTTTGTTCTCCCGAATTCCAGGCCAGCTACGGAAGAGCAGTAGAGAGGAGGTCTTTATGACCAGGGAGAAGTACGAACCAGTCAGAATCCAGTCCAGGTGGCAGAAAAAGTGGGAGGCCGATGGCCTCTACCACGCGCAGGAGGACGATCCCCACCCCAAATTCTACGCCCTCACGATGCTGCCCTACACCTCCGGTGACCTTCACATGGGACACTGGTATGCCATGGCTCCATCAGACGCCAGGGCTCGCTACCTGCGGATGAAGGGCTACAACGTGATGTTTCCTCCTGGCTTCGACGCCTTCGGGCTGCCGGCGGAGAACGCCGCCATCAACCATCACATTCACCCCTACAAGTGGACCATGGACAACGTCGCCCGCATGCGGGGCCAGTTGCGCACCATGGGGGCGATGTGGGATTGGCCCCGCGAGGCAGTCACCTGTGACCCTGCCTACTACAAGTGGACTCAGTGGTTCTTCCTCAAGTTCTGGGAACACGGCCTGGCCTATCGCGCCATGGCTCCGGTCGACTGGTGCCCCCACTGCAAGACCGTGTTGGCGCGCGAGCAGGTCCTGGAAGGGGACCGTACTTGCGAGCGCTGCCACACGCCAGTCGTCAAGAAGGACCTTGAGCAGTGGTTCTTCCGCATTACCAACTATGCCGACGAGCTCCTGGACTTTAGCAGGATCCAGTGGCCGGATCGCGTGCGTACCATGCAGACGAACTGGATTGGACGTAGTGAGGGTGTCGAGTTTGATCTGAGCATCGAGGGTTCTCCCAAGAAGATCCGGGTCTTCACCACGCGGCCTGACACAGTCTTCGGTATGAGTTTCGCCGTGCTGGCTCCCGAGCACCCCTTCGTCCACGAGTTCACCGCGCCAGAGCATCGCGCGGAGGTAGAGGACTACGAGTACAAAGCCCGCCGTCTTGCCGAGATCGACCGCCTGTCTGCCGAGCGAGAACGTGAGGGGGTGTTCATCGGCGCGTATGCCCTCAACCCCGTGAACGGAGAACGGGTTCCTCTGTACATCGCTGATTACGTGCTGATGAATTATGGGACGGGTGCCATAATGGGCGTTCCCGCTCATGACGAGCGTGATTATGACTTTGCCCGTCGTCAACATCTGCCCATTCCCACCGTGATCGCCCCTGCGAACTGGGATGGTCAGCCCCTGCCCGAGGCCTACACGGGCCAGGGAACGATGGTCAACTCGGGCAAGTTCAGTGGTCTGCCCAGCCCTCAGGGTTGGCAGGCGATTGCCGACGAGATGGAGCACCTTGGAATCGGGGAAAGAAAGGTCAACTACCGGCTGCACGACTGGCTGATCTCCCGCCAGCGCTACTGGGGGGCACCCATCCCGATGGTCTACTGCGACCACTGTGGGCTGGTGCCTGTGCCAGAAGAGCAGTTGCCCGTGCTGCTGCCAGAGGATGCCGAGTTCCTGCCTACAGGCGACTCTCCCCTCAAGCTGCATCAGGGGTTCTTGAGCACTACCTGCCCCAGGTGCGGAGGCCCCGGCAGGCGCGAGACGGATACCATGGATACTTTCATGTGCTCCTCCTGGTATCACATGCGCTACACAAGCCCTGGGTATGACAAGGGCCCCATTGACCCGCAGCGCGGCCGTTACTGGCTGCCGGTGGATCAGTATACGGGGGGCATCGAACATGCCGTGATGCATCTACTCTACACGCGCTTCTTCACCAAGGCGTGCCGGGACATAGGCATCCTCGACCACGACGAGCCCATGCTCCGGCTGTTCAACCAGGGCACCATCCTGGGCGAAGATGGCGAGAAGATGAGCAAGTCCAGAGGCAATGTCGTGAACCCCGACGACCTGGTTAACTCCCTTGGCGCCGACACCACGCGGGCCTACCTGATGTTCATCGGGCCCTGGGACGCGGGGGGCCCCTGGAACACTCACGGCATCGAGGGAGTGCATCGGTTCCTGCAACGCGTCTGGGACGTGGTGACAAGGCCGGTCAGGGCGATAGCGGGAATCCCAACTGATGAGCAGGTGGCTTCGCTGCGTCGCATTACACACAAGACAATTCGTCGCGTAACGGATGATATCGAGGCCTTTCGGTTCAATACCATGATCGCCGCACTGATGGAGTTCAACAACTATCTCATAAAGGCGAAGGAGACTCCGGTCGTGTTAACCGACGCCTGGAGTGAGGCGGTCCGCGCTCTGCTGCTCATGCTCGCACCCATCGCGCCTCATTTAGGCGAGGAGTTGTGGGAGCGTCTGGGTGGACCGTATAGCATCCACCAGCAGAGCTGGCCAGAATGGGATGAGGCCGCAGCGGCGGACGAATTGCTCACAGTGGTGCTTCAGGTCAACGGCAGAGTGCGTGACCGTCTCTCGATTCCGGTCGGGCTTGGCGAAGAGCAAGTCCGGGAACTGGCCATGAACAGCCCCAAGGTGCAGCACTTTGTCGCCGATCAGTCGATCGTCAAGATTGTTTACGTCCCCGGCAAGCTGCTGAACGTGGTAGCCAGGTAGCCTCGAAGATACAGGCCCGGTCCGGGTGTCCCCACTTCGAACTGGGTCTGTCTGGCTCCGGGTTTGCGCGACAGACCGCGCCTGAGCTATGATTGGCCCATGCAAGTCTACACCGTCGCTCAGGTCGCTGGTTACATCCACAACCTCCTGGATGTGGACCCTGTGCTGCAGGATGTGTGGGTAGAAGGAGAGGTTTCCAACTACTTCCAGTCCAGTGCAGGGCACATCTACTTCACCCTCAAAGATAGCGAAGCTCAGCTGCGCTGCGTGCTATGGCGAACGCAGGTACCCCTGGTAGAGTGTCTGCCGGCCGATGGCGACGCGGTTCTTGTGCACGGTCGAGCGTCCCTGTACGAAGCACAGGGCAATTGTCAGTTGTACCTGGATCAGATCCAGCCAGTGGGCGCCGGCGCCCTCTTCCAGCAGCTCGAAGCATTGAAGGCCAGACTGGCGAGCGAGGGGCTGTTTGCCCCTGAGCGAAAGCGCCCGTTGCCGATGTTCCCTCAAGTGGTAGGAGTCGTGACGTCACCGACCGGAGCGGCCATCCGCGACATTCTCAACGTCCTTCACCGTCGTTATCCCCTCGCCGAGGTGATTGTAGCTCCGACCCTCGTGCAAGGAGCCGAGGCTCCCCCGCAGATTGTGACCGCTATTGAAGCGCTGAATGCCCGAGAGGATATTGACGTGATGATTGTGGCGCGTGGCGGCGGCTCACTGGAGGAACTCTGGGCCTTCAACGATGAACGTGTCGCGCGCGCCATCTTCGCCTCCCGCGTGCCTGTGGTTACAGGTGTGGGGCATGAGAAAGACTGGACGATCTGTGACTGGGTCGCCGACGTGCGCGCTCCAACCCCTTCTGCCGCGGCGGAGATCGTCGTGCCAGACCAGAACGCTCTGCGCGACCAGGTGACGCAATATCGCTCTGGCATCCGTCAGTCAGTGCTTCAGCACCTGGCCTCCCACCGCAGTGGTATCGAACACTCACGCACCTTGCTGCGTAGATTCTCACCCAGAGCCACCATTGAACGCCGCAGGCTTGGATTGAACGTGCTACAGGAGCGCCTGACAAACCAGCAACTACACAGGCAAACCCTGTCTCGCCGCGAGCTGGAGGGCTTGCAGGCCCAGCTATACACATTGAGTCCCCTGGCCACGTTGGAGCGGGGCTATGCCATCGTGTCACGCGGCGACACGGGGCAGACAGTCACAAGCGTCACTCAGGTACAGCCAGAATTGAGCATTGACGTTCAGGTCAGAGACGGGCACTTCGCCGGCAAGGTCATTGCATCCGAAAACGACCCCCAAGGACCTGGTGCCAATCTTGGTCACCTACGGGAGGCCCGATGAAGAGTGAATCGAAATTGACCTTCGAAGAGTCTTACGCCCAACTGGAAGAAGTCGTCAGGCAGCTCGAGCGCGGCGACCTGCCCCTCGACCAGTCCCTGGCCCTCTTTGAGAAAGGCATGCGGCTGGCCCGGTTGTGCGAAAGCAAGCTGGATGAAGCGGAACAGAAGGTAAGCGGACTGGTGGGCATCGGCACGGAAGCTCCAACCCCCACCCCTTTTCGAACGGAGAACTAGCCAGGCGCTTCGGTCTCTTCCGAAATTGCTTTGACTCACCCTCTCGACTGTGATATACTGGCGACCGTCGAATTGCGGCACGTTTTCTTTCTCAAAGGAGAGAACAGATGAGCCAGACGCCAACCACTGCCAGATCCCCGCGTATCCTCGTCACAGGCTCCGTGGGCCAGATTGGATCCGAACTCACCCCTGCCCTTCGTCTCCGTTATGGCTCTCAGAATGTGGTGGCCGCTGGCCACAGGACTCCTCCCTCCCCTGCCCTGCGCGATGCGGGTCCCTTTGAAATCATCGACTGCTCCCACAAAAACTCACTGGAGGCAGTCGTTGACAAGTACGACATCAACACCATCTACCACCTGGCCGCCATTCTTTCGGCAGCAGGCGAGAAGAACCCTCAAGCGGCCTGGGATGTCAACATCAATGGTCTGTACAATGTCCTGGAGGTAGCGCGTGAGCGCAAGCTGGATCGCGTCTTTTGCCCAAGTTCGATTGCCGCCTTCGGACCGCAAACGCCGCGCGACAACACGCCTCAGGAGACTGTGCTGCGCCCCAGAACGATGTATGGCGTGACCAAGGTCGCCGGCGAACTGCTGTGCGACTACTACTTCCAGCGCTTTGGCGTCGATGTCCGTGGCGTGCGCTATCCAGGTATCATCAGCAGCGAAACGGCTCCGGGCGGCGGCACCACGGACTATGCAGTGCACATCTTTTACGAGGCCATCAAGTTCAAGCGCTACAATTGCTTCTTGAGAGAGGATTCGGTCCTGCCGATGATGTATATGCCCGATTGCATTAAGGCAACCATCGATCTCATGGAAGCAGACGTCTCCTGTCTCACCCGCCACTCAGACTACAACCTGGCAGCGTTCAGCTTCTCACCGACAGAGCTCGTGGCCGAGATTCACAAGCACCTTCCCGAACTGGCGTGTACCTACAACCCCGATTTTCGGCAGAAGATCGCAGATTCCTGGCCAAGAAGCATCGATGACAGCGCGGCCCGCCGTGACTGGGGGTGGAGACCTGACTACGACCTGGCCGGAATGGTAAAGGACATGCTGGACAAGCTGGGCCAACGGCACGCCCTGGGCAAGCTGTAGCCCGTATAGCCCTTTCGAATCACGCCACACAGGAGGATGGAATGGCAGAGGACAAACTGGCATTCATAGATCAAGACGTTGCCAGCCTGAAGGAGCAGGGGCTGTTCATCAACATCCGTACCATCCAGAGCGCCCAAGGATCTTGGGTGACCGTCGATGGCAAGCGCGTGCTCAACTTCTGCGCCAACAACTATCTCGGTTTGGCCAACGACCCGCGAATGAAAGAGGCAGCCCGACGAGCCATTGACCAGTATGGCGTTGGCCCGGCGGCCGTGCGCTCGATCGCAGGCACCATCAGTCTGCACCTGGAATTCGAGCGGCGCATCGCCGCCTTCAAAGGCGTTGAAGATGCCCTCTACGTACAGTCCGGGTTCTGCGCCAATCAGGCCGCCATTCCGCCCTTGATGGGCAAAGAGGATGTGATCTTTTCCGACCGGCTCAATCACGCCTCGATCATTGATGGCTGCCGCCTCTCGGGGGCCAAGATCCTGGTATATGAGCACTGTGACGCAGCGGATGCCGAGCGGGTCATCAAAGAGAACCTGCCCAACTTTAGGCGCGGCATGCTAATCACCGATGGTGTTTTCAGCATGGATGGCGATCTCGCGCCCCTGGATAAACTGTACGAGATCGCTGAGCGCTATGGGCTGATCACAATGGTGGACGATGCCCACGGTGAGGGAGTCGTGGGCAAGGGCGGCCGAGGTATCGTGGATCACTTTGGTCTGCACGGCAAGTTCGACATCGAAATGGGCACTCTGTCCAAGGCCTTCGGTGTCGTGGGTGGGGTAATCGCCGGCAAGCACAAGATCGTGGACTATCTCAGGCAGAAGGCGCGCCCATTCCTCTTCTCCAGCGCAGTGACCGCGGCAGACACGGCCGCATGCCTCACGGCTATCGACATACTCGAGTCGTCCACCGAGCTGGTAGACCGTCTGTGGGAAAACACGCGCTATTTCAAGTCCGAGCTAAAAAAGCTGGGATTCGATATCGGCAACAGCGTCACGCCGATCACTCCCCTGATGCTCGGCGAGGCGCCCCTGGCCAAGGAGTTCTCCAGGAAGATGTTTGACAGCGGTGTCTTCGCCATGGCCCTCGGCTTCCCAACCGTACCGAAGGGCAAGGCTCGCATTCGCGTGATGATCTCCGCCTCACACAGCAAGGACGACCTGGATCAGGGTCTGGCGGCCTTTGCCAAGGTAGGCAGGGAACTCAAGGTTATCTAGTACAAGACACAGAGAGGGCACAGGGTGCACCCTGTGCCCTCTCTGCCTTGTCAGGAACCTGACTAGACGAAATGCTTGTTCAGCCGCTCGTAGGCGGGCAACAACTCGCCCACCAGCGGCCGCGCATAGGTCAGAAACGCCTGTGTCGGGTAGTTACCCTCGGTATTCATGAACTCGGCCGGCAACATCTTCTCTTTATTGGCCACGTCGGCCAGGCTTGCTACCGCCAGCGAACAGTGATACCCGGGGCCTGCGTCCCTTACCAGCGTGATCATCGCCTCTCGGCGGCCCGAAACGGCCTCTTTCACTGCTTGCCTGCCCACCCGGTAAGCCTCGTCCAGATCAACTGCGGAGGCACACGCGGTCAGGGAACGCTGTAAGTAATTAGGCTTGTCCAGACGCACCTTCAGCCCCAGCTTGCCACTGAGCAAAGTCGCCACAAAATCGCTCACACCGCCCTTCATGCGGTGCCCGAAGACATCTACTTCTTTGGAACCATACTCCTCACCCAGTGTCTTGCCTGGTGACTCTTGCGCCCCTTCGCTCATGGCAATGACCACGTACTCGCGCTCGCGATAGCAGTGCTCCACATCATGCAGGAGCTGATCCACGCCCACCGGTCGCTCCGGAACATAGACCAGGTGCGGCGCATCTCCCTCTTCCTGGCGGGCCAGAGCGGCGGCCGCAGTAAGCCAACCCGCATTCCGACCCATGACTTCCAGTATCTTGATCGGGCTCTCCGGGCCCATCGACTCCGTGTCGCGGCCCGTGTCGCGGGTAGCCATGGCCA
The DNA here is from genome assembly GCA_002327925.1 of Anaerolineales bacterium UBA2200. Classification (GTDB taxonomy): domain Bacteria; phylum Chloroflexota; class Anaerolineae; order UBA2200; family UBA2200; genus UBA2200. The sequence continues at coordinate 749 of DCVA01000016.1, read as the reverse complement.
CAAAGCGTGCGGCGCTGGGATATCCAGGGCAGTGATCCGTGTGCACCAGGTCGTTGTCCACCGTCTTGGGCACGGCGATCACAGACAACTCATAACCAGCCGCGGCGGCCAGCTTGCTCAGTTTCCAGCTGGTATCGGACGAATCGTTACCGCCAATATAGTGCACATAGCGGATATTGCGTCTCTTGAGAACGTCAAGGATGCGCTCGTAATCGCCTTCGGTCACTTTGTAGCGCACGCTGCCCAGAGCCGCTCCGGGAGTTTGCCGCAGGCCTTCAATCACCTGTACTGGCTGCCTGCGTAGATCGATCAGTTGCTCGTTCAGCAGGCCCCTGATGCCGCGGTACATGCCATAGATCTCACCCACCGACTTCTGGGCCAGCGCCTCGTGTATGATCCCGCTGAGGCTGCTGTTGATCGCTACGGTTGGCCCGCCCGACTGGCCGACGATGAGATTGCCCTTTCCTCTTCCCATAACGCCCCCTGTTCATCCACTCACACTACCCTGATTGACCGCCCTGAGCTGTATGCGCCCAATTGACGGCACACAACCCCTGTCGCGATTGTAGCACCAGGCCTCGGCCTGAACAAACCGTGAGCTCGCAACGGACGTCGCTTGTGTAAGTGGCCAACAGATCATTACCAGCCTCTCGGTCACAAGAGAGGAGTAGATCCGAGCTGATCGGGTCGAGCAGAATGGGAGGGAGCAGGGCGATAGTGCTGTCGCCATTGTAGCCCAGTTTTTGTAG
>DCVA01000007.1 GCA_002327925.1 Anaerolineales bacterium UBA2200 | reverse complement strand
ACATTATCATTTGATTTGACGCGGGTCCGCACGCCCACAGGTGCGACGAGGCAGGCCCTACCTAGAGATGGTTAGTCGGACCTCATCGCCCACAGCAGCGGCCTCGACCTTGAAGCCAGCCTTCAGGGCCATGCGCCGCACGTTCTCCTGCGCGGTAACCGAGTCTACCAGGACCTCGATGGGCAGCTGTCCGGCATCCATAGCCTTGCGCGCCAGGATCACTGGCTGCGGACAGGAAAGCCCGCGTGCATCCACGATCTTGTTCATACGAGACCTCCCCCGCTATGCCTGCTCACGCATCGTGAAACCGATGCCCAGACAGACGATCACACCCAGAACGACTGCCGCCATTCCAGCCGAAGACAAACCTCCCACCCTGAGCACGCCTTCGACGACACTATCAGCGGATGCGGCGAGGCCAAAGTTGTGGGCGAAGGCAGCGCCCGTGATCATACCCAGCACGAAAATCGCGGCGTCACCATCCCCTTCGCCGGACAGGAAGAGCTGCCGTCCGGGGCAACCTCCGGCCAGGGCAAAGGCAAGGCCCGCAAGGGTCATTCCCAGCAGGTTCGCGAGGTAGTCGCTGTGAGCGACCGGCTGAGCTGAGAAGCCGAACTTGAACTGACCGAGGGCGACATTCAGGGCCAGGGCGGTTCCCAGGAGCGCAACGACACCGCTGAGTAGATGAGTGTCTCGCATCAGGATGACGTCGCGGACAGCTCCCATGGTGCAGAAGCGGGTGCGCTGGGCCAGGAAGCCGACAAGCAGGCCCGCAGCCAACGAAACCAGGACGGGAGCGCGCAGGGAACCCGGGCCCGTCTTGCTGAAGAAGATCGGGCCGTCCTTGGTGAATTGCGGCTGCAAGACCAGCAGAAGAAGCAGGCCGATCATAATCATGGGCATGATCCAGCCTGCCAAGGGGTGCGTTCTCGAGGACCGGCCCAGAGTGTAGCCTCGCCTCAAGAAGAAGACGCCGAGAGCTACCCCGACGGTCAGTCCGACCAGACCGAGGAGGGCGTTCAGGTCGCCCCCTGCCAGACGGAGCAACGCCCTCCAGGGACAGCCCAGGAAGGCCAGGGCACCAATCATGGCGAAGGCGCCCAACAGGAAGCGAACAAGGGGAGCTGACCCGCCTCGCGCCTTGAACTCCCCGAACGCCAGTGCCGCCAGGGTGGAGCCCAGGACAAAAGCGATGATCTCCGGGCGGATGTACTGCACCACGGCGGCGCGGTGCAAGCCCAAAGCGCCCGCGATGTCCCGCTCGAAGCAGGCGACACAGATGCCCATGTTGGGGGGGTTGCCCAGTTTCTGCAACAGGGCTGCCAGGGCACCGATCACGGCACCAACCGTGATGATGCCCAAGCGTGAAGCGAAGAAGCGGTTCAACCTCTGAAGCATTGTCTCCTCCTGTGACGAGTCTTCCGTCCCGCGAGGCGGGGCGTACCACGGTGGTCCAACCGAACCACGAATCGGCCAAAACAAAGCCGCCACCTGCACATGCAGGCGGCGGCTTTTGGCCCAGGAGGGACAAGAGTCGTACTCAGGGCACCGGCGCACCCCATAGGGCCAAAGGCCCAGGGGACGAGCGGCCTCCCTGGCATGTGCGGATGGCACCTGGGCGCCAACTGGCACCCAAGTCCTCAACTCACACTGAGTGAAGGCGCGGTGTGAACACCATATGCTCCTTAGCGCTCGTCATGTTCGTAGCAGTCTCCAGATGGAGATGCGTGGATTCTACTGAGAGATGGAGGCTCGGTCAAATGCGTGCGGTTTGGTCCCTATTGAAAGATCGCCAGGAGCCACTGCCACACAGCACGGAGCAGGCGCACGAGGCCGCTGTCCGTCCGCTGTGGTGGGGTCGAGTCGATCAGCGTAAGCGTGGGGGTGGGCTGAAGAACCGGTGTGGGGTGCACAACCCGAATCTCGCCGAGGCGGTACCGCCCCTGGCCGTCGTCGAGAGTGGTGTTGAGCAGGTTGAAGTGACGGGCGGGATCCACATCCGACAGGTCCGGGTTCACCAGACTCACACGGAGCTCGTAGGAGCCCTCTGGCAGAGAGGAGGGCAGGGTGAGCAGCGATTCGACACTAACGGACCGGGAGGAGTACCACTCGGTGGTAGGAGGCGTGGGAGTAAACGATTGTTCGAAGGCAACGACCCCGGTCGTCGGGTCAACAAAGCCGATCCAGATATCGTAGGAGGCCGGGACATCCCTGCTGCCCTGGCGCTGCGAGCGCATCAGGGGCACGGTCCCCCGGTTGATCCAGCGACTGAGCAGGATGAGTTCCTGGCCAGAGGTGATTGAAGCAGGAGCCTGCATACCCTGAGCGAGGATGTGCGTGCCCAGATACAGGGCGGCTTGCTCTCGGGCCTGCAGCCAGTCAGGTTCGGTCAGAGCAAAGTACGACCTTTGCAGGCACAGGAAGCTGGAATGTTGATCTAGAGCCGCCTGGACGTACAGCCGTGGATCCTCCTCAAGGGCGGTCGTTGTGCCGGCCGGTTCGTAGCCAACGCGGGTAACATCGCTGTACTGGCTAAAGATCCACTCCATGTCGTGGGTGCCGCCCAGACCATTGTACTTGAGCCAGACGCGCATCCCGTAGGTAGACATGGCATAGTCGACGACCGGCTGTATGACGGCGGCCGTGTGGCCATAGAGACCGCCGCCGAGCTGAAGAACGACGGGCGTGTGGAGAAAGCCGTGGGTCTTGGTGCCGTCTTCCCACAAATATTCCTCTTCAAGGTAGATGTCGATGAGCTGTTTGACTGCGGCGATGAAGGTTTCATCGGTGTAGCCCGCTTGCTCCCAGGCCTCCGTGTCTGTCTCACGAGCGCAGATAGCCATCTCGCCATAGCAGCCGCCGGCCATGATGTTGATCGCGTCAACGGTGGGGTCATCGTCGTAGCGGGCCGCCATAGCATGCACGGCACGGCGCAGCAACTGTTGGTACACAGGGTCCCACGGAACAGGAGTCCCGCCCCGCGAGCCGACCAGCCTGACGCCTGCGTCACGAGCCCAGGAGGGAGTCTGGCCTTCTGTGGTCAAGAGCTCGAGCCAGATCCGCTTTCCCAGGTCGCTGGCCTTGTGAATCTGGCCATCAAGCGGCGCCCAGTCGAACGTTCCCTGTTGAGGTTCGATAACGACCCAGGAGCTCACCTTCTCTCCGGCGTCATATCCCCAGCTTACTGTTGGCTGCGAGAGGATGGCCACTTCGAGCCAGTGACACTGACCGAGGCCCTGGTCTGGGTTGATGACCAGGTCGGGGGCCAGTCCGGGGTCTGCAAGAAATGGTGGCAGAGGAGCGCCAGACTGGACAGGTTTGGCCAGGAGAGAGAACACCAAGATCACGAGCGGCAGCAAGCGGCCGGTGCTCCGGATACAATGCTGAGATCTGCTGTGGTCAGAGGGAGAGAGGAGCTTGAAGCGCATGGAATACCCCTTTTCCAGGCAGGTTTCGTTGGCAAGAAGGAGGCCGACGCTACCTTGCGCCGCGTCCGGAAAACACAACGGTCGGGGTCTTGAGAAGAATCCACAAATCCAGGAGCAGAGAGCGACGGTCAATGTAGTCAATGTCGAAAGACACGATCTCCCGGAAGGTCAGGCTGCTTCGACCTCGAACCTGGGCCAGTCCGGTCATTCCCGGGAGTACCTCCAGGCGACGAAAGTGCCACGGTTTGTACACGTCTACCTCATACGGCATGGAGGGTCGCGGGCCGACCAGACTCATCTCGCCTTTGAGGACGTTGAACAACTGTGGCAACTCGTCTATGCTGGCCTTGCGGATGAACCTGCCGACGGGCGTGATGCGCCTGTCGTTGGCGGGCTTGAACACACCGCCACTGGCGGCAGCAGCACTGTGATTGCCGTTGATGTACTCCCGCGCAAAATGAATATCTGCCGACCGGTCTGTGTCGTTGTACATCGACCGGAACTTGTAAAAGGGGAACACACGGCCACCCTTGCCCACACGCTCCTGTGTGAGGATAGCCGGGCCGCTGGAGGTAAGACGGATCAATGCGGCGATCGTGGCCAGAAGGGGAGAGAGCAAGGCAATCAGCAGGAGCGCGCCCAGCAAGTCCAGGATGCGCTTGACAACGTCGTAGAGCGCGTAGCCACGTTCCTCACGGGTCTGCGCAGGGCTCTCCAAATAAAGTGCCCGCACGCGCTCTGCCTCTGATCTAACCTGCGCCGGGCTATCCGTGACCGTTACCACCAATTCTCCATATGGCATCAATGAGCTTGCCCTCAGCCAGGGGCGATTATAGCCAACAACGGGTCAAACCGCAAAGGATCGCTCCAGGACAGGGGGTGGCTGTTGCCTGACTGTGGCCTGGGAGACGCGGAAGCCGGACGGGCAGGGGAGAGCAGCTAGGAAGCGGCGGGTTGCGGGGAAGTCGATCCACTTGCGGGTGCTAGCCAGTCATAGTCGAACTGTAGCTCGCCAGTGAGCAGTTTGTGCACCTCGCAACGTCTGGCTGAGTTGAGCATAATGGCCTGTTCGCGCCGGGTGAGGCCGCTGCCCAGGCCAAGCCGGATGCCAAAGGCAGTCTTCCAGCCCGTTTCATTTTCCAGTGTACGACGCTCTACCTTGACCTCAAGCTTGTCGAGGTTGATGCCCTTGTGCGCTGCGACCGCAGCGAGGGTGAGCGCGATTCAGCTACCGAGTGCGGCAGACACGAGCTCCACGGGGCAGGTTGATATGCGGCAACTGGTCTGTTTAGGGTTCCTGCTCAGGGCCGAGTTCGGTCTGTGACTCGGCAATCTCGGGAACCACCAGCTTCTCCTGGCGACGAGCGAAGACCAGAAAGCCCGTGTGGGCAACCATACGGTCTACGGGCCGCAGGCGTGCGGGAACTGGTTTGTAGGAGCGAAGCAGGATCTCGCAGACCTCTATGTCGGTGAAGTGGGAGGCTCCCAGTCCGGCAATCAGGTCGGATACCTGGTTGGTGGTGGGCACAATGGAGCCGAAGAAGCCACCCTCCGTTAGTGCCGTCCACGCCTGCTGGAGGTAAAGCCATGGCTCGCGCACGTCAAGGAACAGGGCGTCAGCATCGTGCTCGTCAAAACCATCGGCGATATCCCTTTGTTTCAACTCTACCCAGTCGATGAGAGCCGCATTGGTCAGGTTGCGCGTGGCCACACGCAGCATGTCCTCGCGTTGATCATACGAGTACACACGGCCAGCGGGGCGTACCGCGTGGGCCATAGCGGCGGTGAGTGCTCCGCTGCCTGTGCCGGCCTCAACGATCCGGCTTCCTGTGCCCACGCTCAATTTCATCAGGATGTAGCCAATCTCTTTGGGGTAGACGATCTGCGAGATTCGTTCCAGGCTCATCACAATGTCGTAGAGCGAGGGCCGCAATGCCACGACGGGGTAGCCGAGGTGGGTGGCGAGCCTGGTTCCGGGTGCCTGTCCGATGATATCATCGTGACGGATGAGGCCGTGATGGGTGTGCTGCAGGATGCCCGTCTGCAGTGGCATGAGAAAGCGCTTGCTGCCAAGCAAGATCAGAACAGACTCCCCGGAGGTGAATGCCCGCATGGCTCAGCCGCCTCGAACCGTGTTGAACTTGACCGGACGGGACCAGTTGACCGCCATCTTGCTTTCGAACAACTCCTCCGCATCCAGGTCCAGAGCGGAGAGCAGATGCAGAATACGTATGACGGCATCGGCGAGTTCCTCACCTACCCGCTCCATGGGCTCGCCCTTTTTGTAAGCGTCCGTCGCTTCGGATATCTCCGTATGGATCAGCGCGAGCATCTCCCAGATGCGATCCGGGTCAGAAGAAAAGCCCTTGGCATCCGCCATCTCTCGGACCGCGGCCATCTTGGCGTTCAGTCCCTGGTCGTGTTTCATCTTGGCGCCCTGGCTAGAAAGAGCGTGCAAAGATGGCCTTCTCGGAGGCGGCCTGGCCGCAGATGACGCAATGTCCCGGCTCCTTCTCCTGATCCATCGGGACACAGCGGATGGTAGCTCTTGTTGTTTCCTTCATCCTGTTCTCACACTCGGCTGATCCGCACCAGTACGCTCTGGCAAAGCCCTTGCCCACTGCGTCGGTCAGCTCCTCCAGATTCCCCGGGTGGAAGGTATTCTCATCACGGAAACGCAGAGCCTGGGCATACAGGTTGCGCTGAATGTCGTCCAGCAGTTTTCGCACCTCGGACAGCAGCGCGTCCAGGCTGACAAAGCACTTGTTCTGCCGGGCAGGCATATCTCGTCGTGCCAGAACGGCCTGGTTGTTCTGCACGTCCTTGGGGCCGAGCTCGATGCGCAGGGGTACGCCGCGCATCTCCCAGTCGTTGAACTTGAATCCCGGCGAGAGGTCATCCCGGTCGTCGACCTTCAGACGCACGTGCTGGCCCAACTCGGCCCGCACTCGCTCTGCAACGGCCATCACCTGGCAACGTTCCTCCTCCGTCTTCCAGATGGGGACAAGTACTACCTGAATGGGTGCCATGCGGGGTGGGAGGCGCAGCCCCTGATCGTCTCCGTGCACCATCACCAGAGCGCCGACGAGCCGTGTAGTGACAGCCCAGCTGGTCTGCCAGACCATCTGCAGCTGGTTGCTTTCGTCCAGGAACTGGATGTTAAAGACCTTGGCAAAGTGCTGTCCTAGGAAGTGAGAAGTGCCAGCCTGCAGGGCCCATTTGTTGCCCATCATCGCCTCAATGGTCCAGGTGGCATCGGCGCCGGCGAACTTTTCACTGTCGCTCTTGCGACCGGGGATAACGGGCATCGCCATCTCGTTCTGTGCCAGCTCGCGGTAGATATCCAGGATGGCCATCACCTCTTTCATGGCTTCGTCGGCGGTGGCGTGAGCAGTGTGTCCTTCGTGCCAGAGGAACTCGGTGGTGCGCAAGAACAACCGGGTACGCATCTCCCAGCGCACCACGTTGCACCACTGGTAATAGAGAATGGGAAGGTCGCGGTAGGACCGAATCCATTTTGCATACATCGCGTTGATGATTGTCTCCGAGGTGGGGCGCACAATGAGCGGCTCCTCCAGCTTCTCCCCGCCGCCATGGGTCACCACTGCGAGTTGAGGGGCAAAGCCCTCGATGTGCTCCGCCTCTTTCTGGATAAAGCTCTGCGGAATGAACAATGGGAAGTAGGCCGGTTGGTGGCCCCCGGCCTTGAAACGCTGATCCAGGTACTGCTGCATGCTCTCCCAGATCGCGTAGCCGTATGGCCGGATGACCATACATCCCCTGACGGGCGAGTAGTCAGCCAGCTCGGCTGCCTGGACCACGTCAGTGTACCAGGTCGAATCATCAACGCTGCGGGGTGTGAGTTTCTGAACCATTGATCCTTGTCCTCTTGCGAGAATGGCTGCCTGCGCCAGGCAGACAGGAAACCGCTGCACAGCCTGGGCCCAGATCTACCTCTTGGGCAGATTGGCAGGCCCGAAGTAGTCGGGAAGGAGATCCGAAAGGAGATAGGTGCGGCTTTTGCCTGATGCGTCGGCCAGCACCACGCGCATCTGAGGCCCGAATTCGGCGAGGACCTGACGGCAGGCACCGCACGGTGATCCACCGTTATCTGTCACAACGGCGATGGCGACGAACTCACGCTCACCAGCACTCACTGCCTTGACCGCCGCGGTACGTTCGGCACAGATGGCGAGTCCGTAGGAGGCGTTCTCGACATTGACACCCGTGTAGACCTGCCCGGAGGCTGTCAGCAGCGCTGCTCCCACGCGGTAATTCGAGTAGGGGGCATAGGCATTGGCCCGTGCCTGACCAGCTAGGGCGATTAGTTCCTTATCTGTCACCGCAATCTCCTCATCAAGCGCGCGGCCGAGCTCTCACTGGCCGGCGGTTTTCTTGGGGCGCGCCGGAACCCCGTAGACCACGCTCCCGGGCGGCACGTCTCTCGTGACGACTGAGCCGGCACCGGTCCTGGCCCGCTTTCCTATCCTTACCGGAGCGACCAACATGGTATCGCTGCCAATGAAGGCGCCTTCTTCGATGATCGTTGTTTGCTTCTGTGCACCGTCGAAATTGCAGGTGATCGTTCCGGCACCGATGTTGACGTCGGCGGCGATTTGAGCGTCGCCAACGTAGCTGAAATGGCCCATCTTTGTACCCGGACCCAGTCTCGAGTTCTTGATCTCCCCAAAGTTGCCCATATGAACGCCGCTGGCGAGATAGGCGTCCTTCCGAAGGTGGGCAAATGGGCCAACGGATACGTCGTCTTCGAGCTGTGCTTCTTCCACGACAGAGGCCAGCAGACGACAGCGGTGGCCTATGGTCGAGTCGCGAATGATCGAGTTGGGGCCTATGTGACACTCCTCACCGATGTGCGTGCGGCCCTGCAGATGTGTATTCGGGTAGATGGTGGTGTCGCGACCTACAGTGACTCCTGTCTCCACGTAGGTGCTGTCCGGGTCGAGCAGCGTTACGCCTGAAAGCATCAGCGCTTCGCGAATGCGCTGGCGAACGATGTTCTCAGCGTGGCTGAGGTGCACACGCGTATTGATGCCAAAGGTCTCGGTGGCATCCGCAACCGCAATCCCCTGGACGATGTGCCCCTCGCTAACGGCCAGACCCACCAGGTGCGTAAGGTAGTATTCGCCCTTGGGGCTGAGCGGCAGGCGTGGCAGGTGATCCCACAACCAGCGGGAGTTGAAGCAGTAGACTCCTGGATTCAGCTCCCTGATCGCAAGTTGCGCCGGCGTCGCCTGCGCCTCTTCAACAATGGCCGTGACGAGGCCAGCCGAGTCGCGCAGAATGCGCCCAAAGCCCATGCTGTCCTCGCGAACGCAGGTGAGCATGGTCACTGGTTCGCTTTGCGCCCGGTGAAGGCCGACGAGCGAGCGGAGCGTGTCAGAGGATAGCAGCGGCATATCGGCATAGAGCACCAGTACCGTGTCGCATTGCCCCTCGAGCGCAGAACGAGCCTGCAGCACCGCATGGCCTGTGCCGAGCTGTGGCTGCTGCAGGGCGTAGATCACAACCTCGCCCAGTGCACTTTGCACCTGGTCAGCGCCGTGACCGACGACCAGAATGGGTTTCGTGTCCACCCAGCCGGACAGGGCGTCGAGAACGTACTGCACCATCGGTTGGCCTGCTATTCTGTGCAGGACCTTCGGCAGCCTGGAGCGCATTCTTGTGCCCTGCCCGGCTGCGAGGATCACCACCCCGAGTCCCGAGGCCGAATCGACCACCTCCCTGGGCATCTTACCTCCAGAGACTATTCTAGGAGACCCGCTCCTCCCCACGTTCCACTCTCTCGGGCCGGCAGGAAGACGGGTAACTGTGCCAGGAGCTGGGGCGGGAGGATTCGAACCTCCGTTCACGGATCCAAAGTCCGGTGTGCTGCCGCTGCACAACGCCCCAAGTACTAAGCGAGTAGTTATTGTAACACACTCAACACCGAGCGCAAAACTCGCTTTTCGCAGAAGGGTGGTCTTCGACATCGCGCCAGGCCGGGTATAATGCGTGCACACAATGAGCGACACAGATCCGCACTCAACGGCTCCAACCACAGGCTCCTACATCCACATCGACCGGCGTTTGGCTATACCCATGGCCGAGCTCCGGTTCCGCTACTCCCGTAGCGGTGGACCTGGAGGCCAGAACGTCAATCGGCGGGAGACGCGAGTGGAGCTGTTGTTCGACATAGAGCATTCACCGAGCTTGAGCGCGCAGCAAAGGGAGCAATTGTTGCAGCGGCTGGCTGGCCAGGTCGACAACGATGGAGTCCTGCGAATCGTGGTTACATCGGAACGCAATCAGCTTCGCAATCGCCAGGAAGCGATCACACGCTTTGCCTTGCTCCTGAAAGACGCGCTGCGCAGGCAGAGGCGCAGGATCCCAACGGCCCCATCGGTCAAGTCGATGGTCAGACGTGCTGAGCAGAAGCGGCAAAGAAGCAGGCTGAAGCAGAAACGACGCAGGCTGGAGCCCGTCGAGATGGACTGACCCTCTACCCGGGCATGCGGTTTCGGGTTGGTCTGCAAATAACCCCCTCCGCGGTGACGGCGAAGCCGTTTGCTGGCTAGACCCTGCTGTGTTATGCTTCACCATAACGCGGGCCGATCCAGCCTGTTCTCGCAGGTCGGTCCCGCACAATAGGCACCTTGACTGCGTACTCAGGAGTTGAGACATGCCCAGGTACTTTGTTGTGGTTGCGGGCAACATTGGCGCCGGAAAGACTTCTCTGGCCCGGCTGATGGCCGCACGGTTGGGATGGGACAGTTACCACGAATCGGTGGATGACAATCCCTACCTGGCCGACTTTTACCGTGACATGAGCAAGTGGAGCTTTCACCTGCAAGTGTTTCACCTGGGCCACCGAGCCAAGGCCCACCGCTATCTCAGCTGCGATCATGCCAATTCCTGTATCCTGGACCGCAGCATCTACGAAGATGCGGAGATTTTCGCACGTGCTCTGCACAGGTTGGGTCATCTTGACGAGCGGGACCTGCGCGCCTATCGGGCGGTCTACGACGAGGTGGTTCGTAATCTGCCAACGCCAAGCTTGCTGGTCTACCTGCGCGCGAGTGTCCCGACACTGATGGAACGCATACGCAAGCGCAGCCGGAACATCGAGACAGGAATCACGGCAGACTATCTGGCGCTTCTGGGCTCCTTCTACGACGAATGGATGGAGCGGTTCGACCTCTGCCCTGTGCTAACCATTCCCAGCGATGACCTGAATTTCGTCGATCATGAGCCACACTTGACAATTATCACCAATCGCGTCCTCGATCGTCTCAGGGGCAAAGAGGAGATCTCACTGCAGCCGCTGGCCGAAGACCTGTGAAGGGTTCGGATTTGCGTCTTATGAAAAGCAGTGCTACAATGTTGCACCGGCTGCAGACGGGCCGGCCCACGGGCTAAGCGCCAGGTACCTGCAAAGGAGTGCATCATGCAGAACAAAGTCGAAGAGTTCTTGACGTCGCTCGAAGTGGAGAAGGGCTATTCCGAGAACACTCGCGTCGCCTACAAGAATGACCTGGGTCAGTTCCTGGCCTATGTGCGGACGAGTCCGCAGCCCCCGGTTCAGAGCTGGGGACAGGTCACGAAAGATCACCTGGTGGCCTACATTCTGAGTCTGAAGGCCGACCGAGAGTATGCCTCTACGACGGTTGCCCGTAAGGTAGCAGCCATCAAGTCGTTCTTCCACTTTCTGGTGGCAGAGGGGTTTGTCAAGGATGATCCGACCGCCACGCTCGACTCTCCGCGGGTCAAAAGGTACCTGCCAAGAGCTATCTCTCAGGAGGATGTGGAGCGGCTGCTCGATGCTCCGGGAAAAGGTGACGAGCCCAGGTCACTGCGGGATCGGGCCATTCTTGAGCTGCTGTACGCCACAGGCATGCGCGTCAGCGAGTTGGTGGCGCTGAACGAAGGCGATGTGGATCTGGCCTCTGCGAGTGTGCGCTGTTTCGGTAAGGGCGGGAAAGAGCGGGTTATCCCGGTGTACGAGCGTGCCGTGCAGGCCGTCGAGGGTTATATTGGTAAGGGGCGAGTCCGCCTGCTGCGCCAGTCGGAGGAGAAAGCGCTGTTTCTGAATCAGCGCGGCGAGCGCCTCACGAGGCAGGGGTTATGGCTGATCGTCAAGGGCTATGTCCGGCAGGCCGCTATCAAGGTGCCCGTGACGCCTCATACACTCCGCCACTCTTTTGCCACGCATATGCTGCGTGGCGGAGCCGACCTGCGCAACGTTCAAGAACTGTTGGGGCACGCCAACATCGCCACAACGCAAGTCTATACACAGGTCAGTAATGAACGGTTACGTGAGGTCTACGATGAATCACATCCACGGGCCAGGTAGGCAGATGGATCTCGAGGCATCTCGTACCCGGGTCCGTGAAGCATCAGAAGCGATTCTGCGGCGCACCGGATTACACCCGCACGTCGGGCTGATTCTGGGCTCTGGTCTGTCGTCACTGGCCGGGGAAATGAAGGACTCGGTCTCCATCCCCTATGCAGAGATTCCCCATTTTGTCTCCGCGACAGTGGAGGGACACCTGGGTGAACTGGTGATGGGTGCTCTGGCCGGGCTCCCGACAATGCTGATGCGCGGCCGAGTGCACTACTATGAAGGCTACACCATGGAACAGGTGACCTTCCCAATTCGCGTGATGCGGCATCTGGGTGTCAAGTATCTCATCGTGACCAACGCGGCCGGGGCACTAAAGCCGGAGTTTCGTGTGGGTGACCTCATGCTGATCACGGACCACTTAGGTCTGGTGAACATGGTGGGCCTCAATCCGCTGATAGGGCCCAATGACCCGGCTATCGGCCCGCGCTTCCCAGATATGTCGCAGGCATATGACCCGGGGCTGCGTAAGCTTGCCCTTGAGGCGTCCGAAGAACTGGGTATCCACCTGCATCAGGGTGTGTACGTCATGTTGTCTGGCCCGAGCTTTGAGACGCCTGCGGACCTGCGCTTTCTGCGTCTCATCGGCGCGGACGCGGTGGGAATGTCCACTGTACCTGAGGTAACGGTGGCTCATCACGCAGGGATACGTGTGCTCGGCATCTCAGGCATCAGCAATTCCGCTGTGTTGGAGCCTGGATCGCCTCCGTTGAGCCACGAGGAAGTCCTCGCGGCCGGTCAGACGGTTGTGGCTCACCTCGCTCCGCTGATCAAGCGAGTCCTGGGCATGATGGAACCACAGGGCGGCGAAGCGCCGTCTGCATTGCAGTAGCCTGTGTCCGCCGCGCATCTCTCGGGATACCCGGTTCTGCCAGGCATCCATCCAGCACTGGAGTAACACTCAATGGTTCTTGCCAGGATCGTATCCCTCCTCAGGGCTTACTCGCTGTACCTGTATGCGGCGGGTTTTCTGGCCTTGATCCTGAGCCTGAACCAGATTCGGGAAGCAAGGAAGCTCCAACAAGAGACCATCTTCTCGTTAGAGAGGGAGCTCGCCTCCACAAAGGCACGGCGAGGGACGATGTCGATGCTGGCGACGCTGGTCTATCTGGCCCTGGTGACCTATGTCGCCTATGCGCTGCTTCCTTCAGAGACAAAGCCACCTGAGATCGAGCCGACGCCCACACTGATGGTCATCGAGCTCCCTACCAGTACCCCAATCACTCCCACCCCAACGCGAACTCGCATACCGACCCGACCGAGGGCCACTGCCCTGCCACCAACCCCCACCGCTGCTCCCACCGTGCCTCCGGCGCCATTGTGCCCCAACCCTGGTGTGCGGATCACCTCTCCTTTCGTTAACCAGACAGTCTCGGGAGAAGTGAGCATTCAGGGAACTGCCCGTATCGACCAGTTCCAATTCTACAAGCTGGAATATGGTCTCGGAGAGAAGCCACAAGTGTGGAACAGCATCGGTGAGGTGCAAAGGGCAGCCGTGACGGACAGTGTCCTAGGCGTCTGGAACCTGGCTGGATTTCCGAGGGGAGCGGCCTGGATCAGACTGACTGTGGTAGATCTCAGCGGGAACTTTCCCCCTCCCTGTGAACTGCGTGTTGTGATCCAGTAACGCCCGGCCCCCTCAGCGCAATACTCTGTTCCCTTTGACGGTCTCGGACCTGTCTGGCCCTGCGTTTAGTTCCCCGTACATAAGCTGGCCCCTCGTCGTCTCTAAAGTGAACCAGGCACAAACGGCGGACGCCTTGGCGGCTCGTGCCTCTTGTGCTAGAATGATCTGGTAGATTCTGCGGCCCTAGTGCGGAGGAATGTTGAGGCGAATCGCGCTTGTTCTGTCTGCCACTGTGCTCTTCACCCTGGGCGTGTTGTCGATCCAGGCAGCCCCAGACCCAAACGCTCCGAACCTGCCATCTAGCAGACCAGCTACGGATGGGGGTAACATCCTGTCATCACTTGCACAGCTCGGCAGGCTGGGTCTAGAGGGCAAGTGGCACGAAGCGGAAACCTACGCAAGAACCCACGGAGTGGAGCTGGAGGGCAACGCGGTACAGGTGGTGGTCGAGAGCGAGATCGACCACATCGGCACCCTGCTCGGAGGGCTGCGCGGCCTTCCTCTGGAGTTGCAGGCTTCGCACCGCAATCACATACAGGCGCTTGTGCCTGTTGACGCTCTGCTCGATGTGGCCGAGCTGCCGGGTGTTCTGCAAGTCCGGTTGCCGTATGTACCCCTGCCGCTGACGACGAGCGAAGGAGTCACGCTGACGAATGCCGGCACCTGGCAGGGCGCCGGTCATACAGGAGCCGGGGTTAAGGTTGCCCTGTTCGATGTGGGATACGCCAATTATGCCGATTTGATTGCCCAGGGAGAGTTGCCGGATAGCCTCGAGGTGCGCAGTTTTCGGGCTGATGGCGACATCGCCGCCGGCCAGGTTCACGGCAGCGCCTGCGCTGAGATAGTGCACGACATGGCACCGGGGGCCAAGCTCTACCTGCTGAACTTTGAAACTGATGTCGAGTTCGGCAATGCGGTGGACTGGGCGATTGCGCAGGGGGTTCAGGTCGCATCCTGTTCGCTCGGCTGGCTCGCGGCGGGGACCTTTGATGGTTCCGGCCCCATCTGCGAAATTGTGGACAGCGCGCGCGACAGGGGAGTCTTCTGGGCACAGTCGGCGGGCAATTCGGCCAGCAAGCATTGGGAAGGCCCCTGGTCTGACCCGGATGGTGATGGCCTGCTCAATTTCACCTCGAGTGATGAGACGCTCAGCTTCTACGCCTCCGCGGGCACAACCATCGATGCCAACCTGGTGTGGGATGAGCCGTGGGGCGCTGCGGGGAACGATTACGACCTCTACCTGTACTATGGCACCGGCGACGAACCAGTAGCCGCTTCCGAGGATGTACAAAACGGTAATGACTTTCCCAGTGAGTTCATCGAGCATACGGCAGGCCCTGCTGATGGGGGCACGTATCACCTGGTGGTGGTGAACCGATCGGCCCCCGAGGCCCCCGACCTCGAGTTGTATTCCTTTCGCCAGAGCTTTGAGTATGTCGTGCCCTCCAGCAGCCTGCTGATACCAGCCGATGCGGCCGGCGCGGTGACGGCGGGCGCGACTTACTGGCAGACTGACGCAGTTGAGCCCTACAGCTCGCGCGGTCCGACGAACGATGGACGGATGAAGCCGGACTTGGCCGCGCCGGATGGGGTGACGTCTACCGCCTACGGGGGCTCGTTCTTTGGCACATCGGCATCGGCGCCTCACCTTGCCGGCGCAGCTGCGCTGGTGCGAGGCGCCTACCCTGCGTATAGCGTGACCGACACAGTGTCGTTCCTGGCCGGGCGGGCGGTGGACCTGCAGACGGCTGGCCCAGACAACCTCACCGGCTATGGCCGGTTGTCGCTGGCGGCAGCGCCTGAAGCGGCCACACCTACTGCGACGGCGACGCAGACGCCCCTGCCGACGAACACGCCGACGCCAGTAGCGGAGACGGTAACGCTGTACGGTGCGGAAGATACGTACCTGTACAAATATGGTGGCACAGCGAACTACTGTGGGA
>DCVA01000042.1 GCA_002327925.1 Anaerolineales bacterium UBA2200 | reverse complement strand
TGACATTTTACGTGATAGAATGCGACGATTTGACAGCCTCCTGGCCCGTGCTTATAATCGCTAAATCTGCACAGTGTGCGCCGGCCACACCCGGCCCGGGTGTGGCATTTATATGCCTTGTGAAGGCTGTGGAGGAAGTCCATGCAGCAACGCGACCTGACCCTGTTGATGGTCACCGTGATCCTGGCCGGCCTGGCCGTTTGGATTGTTCTGCCGAGCAACCCGGGCCTGCACATTCACTTTGGCCCCATCAACATAGACAGAGACATCAAGGTACACAGCGGCCTGGACCTGCAGGGTGGAATGCAGGTTGTTCTGGCCGCCGACCCCGTCCCCGGGCAAACGGTGGACTCTGACGCCCTCGCGGCAGCCAAGTCCATCGTCGAAAGCCGCGTTAACGGCCTTGGCGTGACTGAACCCCTGGTACAACTGGCTCCGCCAGACCGCATCGTGGTCGAGCTGCCCGGCATCCAGGACCCGGACCTGGCCATCTCCACGTTGCGCCAGACCGGTCTGCTCGAGTTCGTCGATGCAGGCAATACGTTCCTGGCCCCGGGAACGGCCGTTCAGAGCAGCTATCGCGAGACGGGTGAGTTCGGCATCGCTACTCCCGAACCCATCGTTACCGTCGACCCGACTCTCGTTCCAACGGCCACGCCTGTGCCCACCGAGACACCCACCGTGGCCGCCACGGCCGAGCTCACCGCCACCGTTACGGCTGAGCCTACGGCCAGCCCGACGCCCAATGTGCGCATCTTCCGCACCGTGATCACCGGCCGGCACCTCAAGACCGCTCAGGTCGGCCAGGACGAGTACGGGCGTCCGGAAATCCAGTTCGAGCTCACGGACGAGGGTGGTCAGATTTTCTCCTCCCACACCAGCGCCCATGTCGGTAGCTACCTGGCCATTGCAATGGATGGTGTGATCGTCTCCTGCCCCAGAATCGAGACGGCGATCACCGAGGCCTCAGGCCGCATCACGGGCGACTTTGAGCTGTCCGAGGCGCGCAGCATCGTAGTGCAACTGCGCTACGGCGCCCTGCCAGTCCCGCTCAAGGTCATCCAGAACCGCACCGTCGGTCCCACGCTGGGCCAGGACTCGGTGGCCAAGAGCACGCGCGCTGGAATCATCGGCGTGATCATCGTGTTGGCGTTCATGCTCGTCTACTATCGGCTGCACGGCGTCGTAGCGGATGTCGCACTGATCATCTACGCCCTGGTCACCTTCGCCCTGTTCAAAGTCATTCCGGTGACCTTGACCCTACCGGGCATCGCCGGATTCCTGTTCTCAATCGGCACGGCAGTGGACGCCAACATTCTCATCTTTGAGCGTATGAAGGAAGAGCTGCGCCAGGGGAAACGGTTCAGCTCGGCGATCCAGTCCGGCTTTGACCGTGCCTGGACCTCTATCCGCGACTCGAACCTGTCCACGTTCATCACCTGCGGCATCTTGTACTGGTTTGGCAGCAACTATGGCGCGAGCATGGTCAAGGGCTTTGCCGTGACGCTATTCCTGGGCGTGCTCGTCAGCATGTTCACTGCCATCACCGTCACGCGCACCATCATCCGCGCCCTGTACGCTGTGGGCGGGGAAAAGCTGCGCGAAAGCAAATGGCTGATCGGCCTGTAGGCTCGGAGGATCTATGACAGACATAGTCGGAAAACGCAAGTGGTACTTTCTGATCTCCGCCCTGGTCATCATACCGGGCCTGATCGCGATGGGCGTCTCCTGGGCACGCTTCGGAAGCCCGCTGCGCCTCAGCATCGACTTTACCGGAGGCTCCCTGTGGGAGCTGACCTTCGGGCAGTCGGTTCCGCCCGCGGCCGTGAGACAGGTCTTTGTCGACCGCGGCTATGGCGACACGATGGTGCAGACCACAGCGGACGACCGTACCATGCTCATCCGCTCCAAGGAGCTGGCCGAGGGTGAGAAGGCAGCCATTGCGGACGAGCTGACGGCCCAGTTCGGTCCCTCGACCGAGCTCCGCTATGACCAGGTGGGCCCGACCGTTGGCCGCGAGACGACGCGCAGCGCCATCATCGCCATCGTCGCAGCCGCTATCGCCATCATGGCCTTCATCATCATCTCCTGGCGCAAGGTGCCCCACGCCCTGCGCTACGGATTGTGCGCCACCGCTGCAACTCTGCACGACGTCCTGGTGACCATGGGCGCCTTCGCCATCCTGGGGCTGCTGCTGGGCTGGGAGGCGGATGCCCTCTTCCTGACCGCCATGCTGACGGTCACCGGCTTTTCCGTGCAGGACACCATCGTCGTCTTTGACCGCATCCGCGAGAACATCCCGAAGCGGCGAGGTGAGGCCTACGAGACGGTCGTCAACCGCAGTCTGCTGGAGACCGTCCACCGGTCGTTGGCCACACAGCTCAACGCCATGTTCATCCTGGTGGCCCTCCTCCTGTTCGGTGGGGTCACCATCCGCCAGTTCGTGGCCACCCTGCTTATCGGCATGATCAGCGGCACCTACTCTTCCCTGTTCACCGCCGTGCCTTTGCTCGTGGTCTGGGAGAAGAAGGAGTGGGGCAAGCTCTTCCGCCGCAGCGGCGCGAGCGCGTGACGTAGCGACCCCTTCACGACTAAGAAACAAGCCCGCCCCAGCCAAGCGCTGGGGCGGGCTTCTCTTCTATGCTCAGGGCCTCAGCAAATCCGCGGCAGTTGTGCTCCGGAGAGCATGTCCAACACGCGATGAGCGCCCAGTGACGTCTGGAGCACCACGCGACCCGGGTGCGTCGCACAGACGCCGCCGATAAGGGCGGCCTCGCGGCCGTAGCGATGCCGGCGCATGGCGTCCAGGACAGTGTCTTCCATCTCCGGCGGCACGATGGCTACCAGCTTGCCTTCATTCGCGACGTACAGAGGATCCAGACCCAGCAGCTCGCAGGCGGCGCGCACGCCCTCCGGCACAGGCACGCGCGATTCTTCGATCTCTATCCCCACCTGGCTCTGGGCAGCGATCTCGTTCAGCGTCGTCGCCAGCCCGCCGCGGGTCGGATCGCGCATGCAATGGATTGTGGGCGCTGCCTTCAGCATGGCGTCCACCAGCCCGTTGAGCGGCGCACAGTCGCTCTCCAGGGGTAAGGAGAATTGCAGCCCCTCCCGCTGGGTCATAATGGCCAGACCGTGCTGGCCAATCGGGCCGCTCAACAGTACCCGGTCGCCCGCCATGGCGTTGGCGCCGGACAAGTCGATCCCGGCCGATACGACACCCACGCCGGTCGTATTGATAAAGACCTGATCAGCGCTGCCTCGATCCACCACCTTGGTATCGCCCGTGACGATGTGCACTCCCGCCTCAGACGCAGAGCGAGCCATAGAGGCCACCACTCGCTCGAGCTGCGCCAGAGGCAGGCCCTCCTCGAGGATGAAGCCAGCGCTGAGATACAGAGGCCGAGCGCCGACCATCGCCAGGTCGTTCACCGTGCCGCAGACAGCGAGTGTGCCGATGTCACCCCCGGGGAAGAAGAGGGGCTGAACGACGTAGCTGTCCGTAGTCAGAGCCAGACGCGCTTCTGGGGGCAGGTTGGCCGGCCAGACCGCTGCATCATCGCCCTTTGCCAGCAGAGGGCTGCAGAAGTAGGAGCGGAACAGATCATGGATCAAGTCGTGCGTAAGGCGGCCTCCGCTGCCGTGAGCCAGCAGGACATGCGAGTGGATCATCTAGGATTCTCCGTACTGAAGAAACGCGGCGCAGGCGCCCTCACCCGAGACCATACAGGGTCCAACGGGACGGTCCGGCGTGCAGGTCCGCCCGAACAGTGGGCACTGCGTGGGCTCCACCACGCCGCGCAGGACGTCGCCGCAGCGGCAACCCTTGGGTTCGCGTCCCGGCGGCAGGTCCAGCGGGAAGCGCCGGGCAGCGTCGAATGCCTCGTACTCGGTCCGCATGGCGAGGCCGCTGGCCGGAACCAGCCCCAGCCCCCGCCACTCGGCGTCGACCACTTGAAAGACCTGCCTCATCCACTGCTGAGCGATGAGGTTGCCCTCGGGGCGTACGCTACGGGCGTAGGTGTTGCGTACGGCCGGAACCCCCGAGGTCACCATGTCCACCAGAGACGTGATGGCCAGCAGGATGTCCAGCGGCTCGAAACCGGAAACTGCACAGGGCATGCGATAGTCCCGCGGGAGGAACTCCCAGGCATTCGCGCCGATGATCGAAGTCACATGTCCCGGCCCGATGATGCCTGACAGCCTGACCTCCCCAGCATCCAGTATCGCCCGTGTTGCGGGCGGGGTAAGCTTGTGCACGGAGAAAACGGTAAAGTTCGTTAGGCCTTCCGCGGCGGCCTGCAGCACGGCAGCAGCCACCGTCGGTGCTGTGGTCTCGAAGCCAACCCCCAGAAAGACCACCTGGAGCCCAGGATTGACGCGGGCAATCCCCAGCGCGTCAAGGGTGGAATAGACCATGCGCACGTCGGCGCCCAGCGACTTGGCCTCCTGGAGGCTGTTCGCCTGACCGCTCGCGTTGCCTCCAGGAACCCGCACCATATCGCCAAAGGTAGCAAGGATCACACCCGGCTGGCTGGCCAGGGCGATGGCGCGATCCACGTCGGAGCTGGCCGTCACGCAGACCGGGCAGCCAGGCCCGGACGACAGGCGAACACTCGAGGGCAGGAGCTGTCGCAGTCCCGAACGCAGGATGGCGTGGGTGTGGCCGCCACAGAACTCCATCAGGCGCAGCGGTCGGCTGACCCGACGCTCCAGCGAGGCCAGAAGACGGTTGGCCAGCACCGCATCTCGGAACTCGTCCAGGTATTTCACGATTCAGCCGACCTGCTCCGGGAATTTGTTGTCCAGCCCGGTCATCTCGTCCATCTCGCGGAACAGGCGCAGCGTTTCCAGCGCCTCTGCCTCATCCAGCACCTCGATGGCAAAGCCGGTATGCACGAGCACATAGTCACCCACACGAACCTGGGGCGTCAGGCCGATGCTGATCCTGCGCCGCACGCCCCCCACATCGACCTCGGCCATCGAACCATCCAATGATACTACCTGCGTCGGAACTGCCAGACACATACCTTTTGCTCCATCCTGTCCATCTATTGTCCGGCGGACCGGCCAGAGTACAACGAGCTGGCGATCACGGCCTGACCCAGCGATATCCCGCCATCGTTGGCGGGCACCTGCCTGTGAACCAGCACCTGGAAGCCCTGATCGCGCAACGCGTTGTGGCAGAGTTGCAGCAACAGGCGGTTCTGGAAGCAACCACCGGACAGGGCCACCGTGTTGACCTGCGCCGCGGAGCGAGCCCGCTGGCACATCTGGACGACCATCTGCGCCAGCGTCCAATGGAACCGCAGCGAGATCCCCGGGATGGGAGCCCCCCGCAACACGTCGCTCACCAGTCCCGCGAACAACCTCTCCAGCCGCAGCACCGTCGTTGCACCCGAAGCGTCGAAATCGAAATCGTACGGTACGATTGGGCCGGGCCCCGGGTGTGCAGCCACCATCTCCAACTCGATGGCGGCCTGCGCCTCATAGCTGGTCTCCAGACAGACGCCGAGCAGGGCGCTGACGGCATCGAACAGCCGGCCGCACGATGAGGTTAGAGGGGTGTTTATGCCCTGCTCGACCATCCGGCGCAGCAGGGGCGTTTCCTCCGCCGGAACCCGGGCCACGAAAGGCAGGTCCGGCACGTCCCCCAGCAGAGACAGCAGGTAGGCCAGAGCGATGCGGTAGGGCCTGCGCGTGGCCGAATCGCCCCCCGGCAGGGGCAGGTACTGCAGCTGGCCAAAGCGCCGCGCTGAGCCGTAGTCGGCCAGAAGGAACTCGCCACCCCAGATGCGGCCATCGTCGCCCAGACCGGTCCCGTCCATGGCCACACCGATCACCCTTCCACCATCGACCGGCCAGTTGTTGTCCGCCAGGCAGCTGGCCACGTGGGCAAAGTGGTGCTGCACGGCAAAGAGCGGCAGGGCGCCTGCCTCGGCCCGCTCGCGAGCATAGCGCGTGGCCATATAGTCCGGGTGCAGGTCACAGGCGACAGCCGCCGGCGCAAAGCGGAACAGCTTTTCGTACAGACTCACGGTGGCGGTCAGGTGCTCCAGTGTCTCCCAGTTCTCCAGGTCGCCGATGTGCTGGCTGACGAAGGCATAGCGGTCGCGGGTTACGCAGAAGGTGTTCTTCAGCTCCGCTCCGAGCGCCAGCACAGTCTGGAGGGGATGATCCAGGCGCACCGGGTGGGGCGCGTAGCCGCGAGCTCGGCGTATAGGCTGCACCGGCTCCTCTTGCGGAACGAAAAGCACACTGTCATCGTACTTCGCATAAATGCCGCGGTCGTGCATCAAGAAAGCGTCAGCCAAAAAGCCAAGGCGCAGCAGAGCCTCTTCATTGTCGCTGCAAATGGGTTCCTCGGACAGGTTGCCGGACGTCATCACCAGGGGCCGCTTCACCTCTCGCAGCAGCAGGTGGTGTAGCGGGGTGTAAGGCAGCATGACCCCCAGATAGAGGTTAGCCGGAGCAACCCCGGCATCGATGTCTGTCTGTGGGCGGCGACGCAGCAGCACGATGGGTGCGGAAGGGGAGCACAAGAGCTCCTGCTCTCGCTCGCTAACCACGCAGCGAGACCGGATATCCTCCAACGAAGCCATCATCAGGGCGAAGGGCTTGGCCGGCCGCATCTTGCGCGCCCGCAGCTCGGCCACCGCCGCGCCGTTGGTAGCGTCGCAGGCCAGATGGAAGCCTCCCAGGCCCTTGAGAGCCAGGATCTTGCCTTCGCGCAGCAACCGTGCTGCCTCGGCGATGGACGCCATGTCGTCCGCTCTCTGCGGGGGCGTTCCGGACTCCAACGCCGATCCGCGCCGATCGATCGGTCCCGTCTGCGCGGGGCGGAGTACCAGCGTCAGATGCGGGCCGCAAACAGGGCAGGCATTGGGCTGGGCATGGAAGCGGCGATCCGTGGGATCCTCGTACTCTGCCTGGCACGAAGGGCACATCACAAACTCGCGCATGGTCGTCCTGGACCGGTCGTAGGGGATGTCCCGGATAATCGTAAAGCGCGGGCCGCAGTTGGTGCAGTTGGTGAAGGGATAACCGTAACGCCGGTCCGTCGGCTCCAGGATCTCGCGAAGGCAGTCAGGACAGGTGGCTATGTCGGGGGAGACGAGCTGATAGGCGTTTGGCTGAGGCAGACTCGCTTCAATGGCAAACCGCTCGTAGCCATTCGGCGCACGGTCTTGCACGATCAGGCTTACGATGCGCGCCAGGGGCGGGGCCTTACTGCTCAGCTCGATAACGAACCCGTCCAGCGCTTCTGGCGGACCCTCGGCCTGGATCTGCACGCCCGAGGAAGTATTCCGCACCCAGCCGCGCAGGCCGTGAGCCAGAGCCAGGTTGTAGACAAAGGGCCGGAAGCCCACGCCCTGGACGATGCCTGTCAGCTCGATGTAGCGGGCGGCTAAGGCCGTCGTCGTTTCTCTCTCTGCTCTACGATCCATGCCACCCACTCGGCGATGCCCTGCCCTGTCTCACACGACACTTCCAGAATCTGGAGGCCCGGGTTCATCCCCGTCACCAGCCTGCGGAAAGCTGCCACATCGAAATGCACGTAGGGCAGCAGGTCGACCTTGTTAATCACCACTGCGTCCACCGCGAGGAAGATGCCGGGATACTTGTAGGGCTTGTCATCGCCTTCTGGAACGGAGGCGATGACCACATTGACATCCTCACCCAGCCTGAAATCGACCGGGCAGATGAGGTTGCCCACGTTCTCCACGAAGATAAGGTCGAGCTGATCCAGGGGGAGCTGCGCCAGGGCATTTCGCAGCATCGGCGCGTCGAGATGGCACTGTCCGCCGGTGTTGATCTGCACAACAGGCACTCCCCGGGTCGCTACCTTGTCTGCGTCGACCGTCGAGGCTATGTCGCCCTCAATGACGGCCACACGCATCCGACCGGCCAGTTGGTCCAGCGTGCGTAGGATGAGGCTCGTCTTGCCGCTACCGGGCGAGGCCATGACATTGACCACGCAGATGCCGAGCTGATCCAGCTGGTCGCGATTCTGCGCTGCAAGCTGATCGTTGGCGCTCAGGATGCCCTGGACAACGGATACCTTCACGGCTCTCTCCCCGGGGTCAAATCCGCCCCCTGTACGACCTCGATGCTGTCAATCCGAAACTCGCGCCCGCGCTGGACATCTCCACCAACCTCCCCGCAAAGCGGGCAGGTCCATTTGTAGCCCTCCAGGGCAAAAATCGCACCACAGGAGCGGCACCGCACTTCCGCCGGGATGCGCTGGATTTCGAGCCGTGCGCCCTCTGCCATGGTTCCGGGGCTGAGCATATCGAAATAGAACTGGATCGAGTCATCGACGAAGCCGGTGAGCTCGCCCACCACCAGGTGGATGACTGTCACCTTCTGCGCCACGGCTCGCCCGGCGTAGTCTCCGACGATGTTCAGAATATTCTGAGTAATGGATAGCTCGTGCATACGACGCCTTTAGCTAGAATCGACCACCGATAGCAGTCAGGAGGACCAGTCTTCCCCCGTGTCTTCAGAAAGCCCTGCCAGGTCCAAGATCGAATCGACCGCCGGCTCTATGCCGGCCCTGGTTCGTGGCGACAGGCCCCTCTCGAAACCCAGTTCGTAGGCCCGCACGGACACAGAAGTCGCCTCAATCTGCTTCCGGCGGAGCCGCTCCAGCAGGGCCAGCAGGATGGCCGGGCTCAGATGATGGGCAGAGGCGGCCCCGGATGCCCCTGGCTGCATCTCGGCACAGTGTAGACCTGGCACGTCGGCGCGCACGTGCGCATCGACGAAAATCACCCGGTCGTACCCCACCAGCACATCCACGAGCTGGGGCAGAAGCTGAGTCAGGAATACCGTGTCGAGCGCAGCGCCGAGGCGATCAAGCCCCGATTCGTTCTCTGAGAGTGGGACTCTTCCCAGGCGGGTGCGTAGGGATTGGATGATGTCGAACCCAACCCCGTCATCGCCGCGCTCCAGACTGCCATAGCCCACCACCAGGACGCGCCCTGGCCCGCCCGTTGCCCGTGCTGCATTCCTTCGCCGCCTGGCCCAGAGCCGCGCCGCGCTCTCAAGGTCCTCAGTTGTGTTGATGTTGAAGAGCGATAGACGCTCCGGGTCGAAGGCCGCGACTTCTGCCGGATCCACGTAGCGCACCCTGACCCGGTCAAAGAAATGGATCACCCTGCGTTCGCCACGCTCCAGAGCAGCCGCGATGGGCACCAAGCAGGCCTTGCCATAGAGGGCATGGAGTGGCTCGGTCTCATCGCCCTCACGCGGGATCACCACGTCGACGTCCGTTGAGAGTCGGATCATGTAGCGAAGCAGCCTCAGGTTCAGCAAGGGCATGTCGCAGGCCACGAACAGCCCCACGTCATGCCGCATTGCCGTCAGGCCAGAGTAGATGCCGGCCAGGGGCCCTATGCCCGCCTGCTCGTCCGGGACAACGGGCACGCCCAGGGGAGCCAGTTTCTGGCGGTCGTTGGCCACAACCAGCACGTCGTCGCTGAGGGCGCGCAACTGCTCAACGATATACTGCAGCAACCAGACCCCATCCAAGCGCAGAAGCGTCTTGTCCACGCCGAGTCGCTGGCTCTTGCCCCCGGCCAGAACGATCGCACTGACCCTTGCCATCACTTGCTGCCCACACCCAGAATCCGCTCTGGATGCGAGTAGATGGTAAAACGCTCGCCACGGGCGAACCCGATCAGAGTCACATTGGAGCGCTCGGCCAGAGCCATGCCCGCGTCTGTTGTCGCCGCCTTGGTCGCCACGATGGGCACCCCGGCATTGGCCACTTTGCCGATCATGCCCGCGGGCTGCCGCCCCGTACATCCGATCACGCAGCGGGACAGGTCGATGCCATTGAGGAGCGCAAACCCGACTACCTTGTCCACTGTGTTGTGCCGGCCGATATCGCTCGAGCGTACTACCAGCTGCCCATCCAGGAACAGCACAGAGCAGTGCACCCCGCCCGTTTGTTTCCAGTCATCGGACTCTATCTCGCGAATGACCCGGAAGACATCCGCCCGGAGAATCTTCAGTTCTGACTCGACCACCCTGGGCAATCCCCGAACGCCGATGCACCCGGACGAACGCAGCTCATAGTCGATGGCAGCCCTGGTGGCGGCGGACACGCGGATGTCGTTGCCAGAAACCACCACGCCGTCAACGCCTTCGGCAAGCCCCTCACACACCACAAAGCCGGCACCCAACTCTCGCAATTGATCCGGGCTCGCAATAATCTGGGCCATAGGTATTTCGTTCAGATAGAGACGAAACGTGTCTTCAATGCACACATCATCTTGAATCGCCGTGACCGCCTCGCCCTTGACCATCAAGGCAGGCTGGCGCCCGTGCAGGCCCATCCCTCACCTCCCCGTCTTCTGAGCGGCTCATTATAGCGTCGGGCGAAGCTCAGGGGCAATTGGACATTTGCCACCGCTTCGCCGAGAGCGTATCATTTGTCAGTCCGAACTCATCGGCAAGGAGACTCTCATGCATCTGAGCGTTTTCGAGGAGTACCTCACGCTGCTCCTTCACTGTGTGATACCTCTGGTGGAGGCCTGCGCTGCAACTCTGATCGTGGTGGGCATTCTGCGGACTGTGGTGCAGCATGTTCGAGAGGGGCTGCAACTGGACACCCCTCATCTCCAGCGGCAGCGCTCTACGCTGATCCACAGTCTCATCCTGGGTCTTGAGTTTCAGGTGGCGGCCGACGTGCTCAAGACCGCCATCTCACCCACCCTCCAAGAAGTGACCGTGCTGGCGGCGCTGATCGCCCTGCGGACAGCGTTGGGATTGCTGCTCGAACGCGAGCTCCACCATGTCGAGGATTTCCACCCAACAGCGCATGGCGACCCGCACTGAACCCGCTCGCCCCACGTTGCCATAGTTTCAGAGATGCACAAGGCCAGGCGACGGCAGCCCGTCACCTGGCCTTTCGTGACCTCTTCGGTTCGGCCAACGTGAGCTGCCGAACCATCGCTCACCGAACAGACGCTACGCCTTCTTGCCGCCCATGAACTTGGCCGCTAGATCCATGAGGCCGCGGATGGCCATGTTCGAGCCAAAGGCAATGGTACCAAGCTTGCCGCCCGTGCCCCCGATGAAGGGGTTGGCGAACATGTACACCAGCGCCGCAGACAGGCCGACAAAGGCCATCGGGATCCAGCTCGGCATGCGCTTGGTGTTGGACATTCCGGCGAAGGAGGCGCAGATGGCCATCACCGCCAGGGCAGAGCCGGCATCCTTATGCAGGGCAGGCAGCAGCAGTCCTCCAACCAGGCCCACCAGAGCTGAAGCCATCACGGCACCCTGCTTGCGATTATTGTTGATGTAATACGTGAGCACCGCGGCGACCACGCTCACGATTACCAGCAGGAGCCCCACATTCCATCCCGGAACGTCGGGATGGGTAAACTCGGTCGAAAGGCAGACGCCGGTGAATGCGCACCCGCTCGCGGCGATCGTACCCAGTTTGCCGCCGAATCCGCCAAAGACAGCCAGCGCCAGTATGTAGACGATACCCGCAACGACCGCGGCCATGGCAAGCTGGGCATAACCGGGCAGCAGCTTTGCCCCCGCCATGCCCACAAACGACCCCGTGTAGGCCGCTACGGCATAGTCTGGAACGAAGAACGCGGCCAGCAGGCCTACCAGTGCAGAACCCACAACCAGGCCCAGCTTGAGATCGACGTTGAGCCAGTGTGAGAGCAGGGCGCCGGCTACGACGGCAAGAAAACTGTAGATATTCTTGTTGCTGAAGAGCGCATCAGCCTTGGCCGACGAGAGAGCCTTGCTTTCGTTGAAGAGGGTGAAGAGAATACCGACGACGCCCAGAGCAAGCACCACGCCCATTACCGGCTGCAGCACGAAAGCATCGTACGCTGCATAGCCATAGACCAAAAGAGCCATTACGGCGAGAATCAGGAACCCGACGACTGGAATCGACTTGTTCATGCACAACCCCTTTCTCAATGATTTCGGAACTCGGACCCACATCGGTGGGAGCGAGGCAGTAAGGCCTCGCTCCCACGCATCTCAGCCTACACCTTCTCTACGCGAACTGCAGCGACCTTGTACTCAGGGATCTTGGCCACAGGATCCAGGGCCGCGATGGTCAGCAGGTTCGCTGCCGCCTCCTTAAAGTGGAAGGTCATAAAGATCACGCCCGGATCGGCTTTCTCGACGACCTCCGCCTTGGCCACCACCTCACCGCGGCGCGAGCTGACGCGCACCAGTTCACCATCCGCCACTCCCAGCTTGGTCGCATCCTGTGGGTGGATTTCCACCTTGCCTTCCGGATAGATGGCGTTCAGGCCAGCGGAACGGCGGCTCATCGTTCCACCGTGGAAGTGGAACAGAACGCGGCCGGTCGTCAGTACGAAGGGGTACTTTTCGTCCGGCTCTTCGGCGGGAGGCATCCATTCCACGGCATGGAACTTGCCCAGACCGCGGGTGAACTTGCCGGCATGCAGGAATTGGGTGCCTGGGTGCTCAGTGTTCGGGCAGGGCCACTGCAGACCGACATTCTCAATGCGCTCCCAGGTAATGCCCCCGTAGCTCGGCGCCACAGCATTGATCTCGGCCAGAATGGCCTTCGGGCTCTCATAGTCCCAGCTCGCGAACTTGCCCTTGGAGCGGTCCGTTCCCAGTCTCGCCTCGACGCGCTTGAACAGGTCGCACAGGATTACCCAGTCGGGCTTGGAGTCGCCCAACGGCTCGATGGCCTTGCGCACACGCTGCACACGACGCTCTGTGTTGGTGTTGGTACCATCCTTCTCTGCGAAAGACGCCCCCGGCAGCACTACGTCAGCCAGCTCAGCGGTCTCGTTCATGAAGATGTCCTGTACCACCAGAAAGTCAAGCGTGTTCAGGGCTTCGCGGACGTGGTTCAGGTCCGGGTCGCTCATCATCGGGTTCTCGCCCAGCACGAACATCGCCTTGAGCTTGCCGCTGTGAGCGGCATTCATCATCTCCACGATGGTAAGGCCGGGCGTCAGTGACGCCGCGTTGCCCCAGGCCTCAACGAACTTGGTGTGCGCCGGCTCATCGACAACCTTCTGGTAGGCGGGGTAGAAGTTGGGCAGGCAGCCCATGTCGCAGGCGCCCTGCACGTTGCTCTGCCCACGCAGCGGGTTCACGCCGCCCCCGGGCACACCCATGTTGCCAAGCAGCATCTGCAGGTTGGCGGTGGAGAGCACGTTCTGGTGTCCGGTAACGTGCTGGGTGATCCCCATCGCATAGATCAGCGCCCCCGGTTTGTTGGCCGCGAGCAGGCGCGCGGCCTTACGAACATCCTCAGCAGACACGCCGGTGATCTTCTCCGCGTACTCTGGCGTGTACTTCGCAACGCAGGCCTTGAGCTCGTCAAAGCCCTCCGTGCGGTTCGCCACGAACTCCTTGTCGTACAGGTCCTCGGCGATCAGCACGTTCATCAGACTATTCAGCAGGGCAATGTCCGAGCCCGGTTTGTGCTGCAAGTGCATCACCGCAAAGTCAGTGATCTTGGTCTTGCGCGGATCAGCGACGATCAGCTTGGCACCCCTCTTTGCGGCCTGCCGCAGGCGCATGCCGATGACCGGGTGTTGCTCTGTTGTGTTGGAACCGATGATCAGGTAGGACTTGGCTTGGGTTGTCAGGTCCTCGATCGAGTTCGTCATAGCTCCGGAACCAAAGGCGGCGGCCAGACCGGTCACCGTGGAGCTATGTCAGAGGCGAGCACAGTGGTCGACATTGTTCGTCTCCAGTACCGCCCGTGTGAACTTTTGCAGGATATAGTTCTCCTCATTGGTGCACTTGGACGATGACAGGACAGCGATCGAGTCGCCACCGTACTTCTGCTTCGTGTCCGCCAGCCTCTCAGCCACCAGGTTCAGCGCCTCGTCCCAGGATGCCGGCTCAAATTTGCCGTCCTTCTTGATCAGCGGCTGAGTCAGCCTGTCCGGGTGGTTCACATAGTCCAGCCCGAAGCGACCCTTGACGCAAGTCGATCCCTGATTGGGTGGTGCACCCCAGTGCGACGTCACCTTCACCACTTTATTGTCGCGGGCATAGAGGTCGAGTTGGCAGCCGACTCCGCAGTAGGGGCAGGTGCTCTGCGTCTTGGTCAGCTGCCAGGCGCGCCCCTGTCCCAGGACTTGCTTGCCCAGCAGCGCGCCCGTCGGGCAGACCTCGACGCACATTCCGCAGAACTCGCAGTTGCTGTCTTCGAGCTTGCCGTCAAACGCAGTGCCGGGTTTGCTGCGGAAGCCGCGCCAGACCATGCCGATCGCCTCGGCGCCATTGATCTCCTGACAGGCGCGCACGCAGCGTCGGCAAAGGATGCACTTGTTGTAGTCGCGCTGGATGAAGGGATTCGGGTCATCCACCGGATAGGCGTGCTGCTCACCCGGAAACCGCGTTTGTTTGACGCCGTACTCGTACATCAGGTCCTGCAGCTCGCAGCTCCCCGTTGAGTCGCACGTCATACAATCGAGCGGGTGGTCCGAAAGCAGCAGCTCTAGCACAAACCGTCGTGCATCGACCACGCCGGTCGAGTGCGTCTGCACTTCCATACCCTCAGTGATCGGGAAGGTGCATGACGGCTGCAGCGTTCTCTGTCCCTTTATCTCCACCAGGCACATCCGGCAGGCTCCAATGGAGCCCAACGCCGGATGGTCGCACAGGGTCGGAATCTTGATGTTCGCCTGCGTGGCCGCCTGCAGGACCGTGCTACCCGCAGGTGCACTGATCTTGCGACCATTAATGACGAGATTGACCATTACCATCCTTGCCTGCCTCCTTCTTCAGTGTACTGAGTACTTGCCCAGGTAGTCATTCTTCCAATAGCCGTCTTGCCGACGCCGGCGCTCGTGGCACCCTCGCGCCACTCCGCGCCCGCGTCTGCCGAACATTATGCTTCAGCAACCTCAGCAGCCTCAGCGGCCTCCCTGGCATCCTGCGCCATCTGCTTCTCGCGCTCGAGGTCGCAACGGAGGCACCGCTTGGCTTCGTTACAGGCAACCTCCGCCGCGAATCCCTGCTCCACTTCGCCAAAGTTGTGTCCGCGCCTGTCGGCCGCCTGCACCGGCATCGCAGGGCGCTTGGCTGATGCAAAGTCCTCGGGATTCCAGGCCGCTTCCTGCGTTCGATAGGCCAGCCAGGCCTCTTTAGACACTGGATTGCCGCCCTGCAGGTAAGCATCGACGGTAAGGGCAGCCTGATTGCCCTGCGCGACCGCCTGGATCACCGTCGCCGGGCCGAGCACTGCGTCGCCAGCGGCAAACACACCGGGCCGGGACGTCTCAAGCTCGCGTCCCACCTTGAACGTGCCGTCGCGGTTGGCGTCCGGGCTGTCGCCGTTCATGCAGGAGCGGTCAGGCGACTGTCCGATGGCCGGGATCACAATGTCCATATCCATCACGTATCCGGAGCCCTCAATCGGCACAGGCCGGCGCCTGCCGCTCTTGTCGAACTCGCCTAGCTCCTGGGGTTGCAGCTCCAACCCCGTGACCTTGGTCTCGCCGACGACCCGAATCGGATTGGTGAGGAAGTGGAACTGGATTCCTTCCTCTTCGGCCTCATGCACCTCGAGCTCCTGGGCCGGCATTTCGGCTTTGGTGCGCCGATAGACCACGTGCACTTCCTTCGCTCCCAGGCGCAGGGCTGTTCTGGCCGCATCGATGGCCGAGTTACCGCCGCCAACCACCGCCACGCGCTTGCCCTTGATCGACGCCGGTTTGCCGAGCGCCACGTCCTTCAGGAAAACGGTTGCGTGAATGACGCCATCCAGGTCCTCTCCCGGCACCCCCAATCTGCGGCTGCTGTGAGCGCCGATGGCGAGCACCACCGCGCTAAAGCCCATTTTGTCCATCAGCTCGGGCAGAGTGAAATCCTTTCCCAGTGATGTGTTCAGGACGATCTCGACACCGGCACGCTTGATGCTGTCGATCTCTGCCTGCAATACATCCCGTGGCAGTCGATACTCGGGGATACCCAGGGCCATCCAACCGCCCGCCACCGGCGCCGCCTCAAAGACGGTCACCTTGTAGCCCCACTGCGCCAATCGAAGGGCAGCCGTCAGGCCAGCCGGACCACCGCCGACGACCGCCACCTTCTTGTTCTTCATCTCTTCAACACGCTCAGGCGTCCAGGGATTCTTAATCTCCTGATCTGCCATAAAGCGCTTGAGCTGGCGAATGGCTATCGGCTCATCGAGCTCGCCACGGCGGCAGCGGTGCTCGCAGAAGGCCGGGCACACACGACCGCACACAAGAGCGAACGGGTTGCGCTGGCGATGGATGGCCAGTGCCTCGGCATACTTCCCCTGGCTGATCAGCGTCACGTAGCTGGGCACATCCACACCGGCGGGGCAGGCGTTTGTGCACGGCGCACGAACGAGGTCTTTGCACACGCCGGCAGGGCAATGCTTGTCCAGGATGTGGGCCTCGAACTCGTCATAGAAGTAGCGCAACGCTGCCTTCACCGGGCCGGGGGTCAACTGGCCCAGGGCGCACAGTGAGTTGTTCTCCATGCCCGCCGCGAGTTCCTTGATCGTGGTCAGGTCCTCCATCGTGCCCTGACCCTCGGTAATACGGGTCAACACATCCAGCAGGCGTCGGCCTCCAACACGGCATGGCACACATTTGCCGCACGATTCAGCGGTGGCGAACTCCAGGAAGAATTTGGCGAACTCGACCATGCATGTGTCTTCGTCAACCACGATCATTCCACCGGAGCCCATGACTGCGCCGATTTCCTTGAGCGAGTCAAAGTCTACCGGGGTGTTCAGAGACTCCGTGCCAAGGCATCCTCCCAGAGGTCCACCGGTCTGGACCGCCTTGAACTTTTTGCCGTTGGGGACGCCGCCACCGATGTCGAAAATGATCTCTCCCAGGGTAATGCCCATGGGAACCTCGACCAGGCCCGTGTTATTCACCTTGCCGGTCAGTGCGAAGATGGCCGTGCCCGGGCTCTTCTTCGTGCCGATGCTATTGAACCACTCGGCGCCGTGGAGCAGGATCTGGGGCGAGTTGGCATAGCTCTTGACGTTGTTGATATTGCTCGGTTGACCCCAGAGGCCTGATACGGCCGGGAAAGGCGGTCTTGGGCGAGGTTCGCCGCGGCGACCCTCAATGGAAGCCATCAATGCGGTTTCCTCGCCGCATACGAACGCTCCGGCGCCTTCCTTCAAGTGAAGGTAAAAGCTGTGACCGCTGCCCAGAATGTTGTCACCCAGTAAACCGTACTCGTGGCACTGTTCAATGGCCAACTTGGCGCGCTTGATGGCCAGGGGATACTCAGCGCGGCAGTAGATATAGCCCTCGTGGGCTCCCATAGCGTAGCTGGCGATGGTCATGCCCTCGATCACGCTGTGCGGATCGCCCTCCAGAATGCTGCGATCCATGAACGCCCCCGGGTCACCCTCATCCGCGTTGCAGATCACGTACTTGACGTCGCCCTTGGCCTTGCGACAGAACTCCCACTTGAGCCCGGTCAAGAATCCTGCTCCGCCGCGTCCCCTCAGCCCGGAGCGCTTGACTTCCTCGATCACCTGATCCGGCGTCATCTCGGACAGGGCGCGGCTGAGACCTGCGTAGCCATCCCGTGCAATGTACTCGTCGATGCTTTCCGGGTCGATCAGGCCGCAGTTGCGAAGAGTGATGCGCACTTGCTTCCCATAAAAGGGAACGTCGTGGTAGAATGGAACCGCCTCGTGGGAGGTGGGCTCCTTGTAGGCCAGGCGAGGTACCACGCGCCCCTTCAGAAGGGTCTCTTCAACCAGGTTCGGCACATCGGATGCCTGCACCTGACAGTAGAAAATGCCATCTGGATAGATAATCATCACGGGACCCTGTGCACAGAACCCACGGCATCCCGTATGTACCACTCTTATCTCGTCCTGCAGGCCCCGTTTCTCCAGTTCTGCGCCAAGAGCGTCTACCACATCCTTGGACTTGGAAGCCGAGCAGCCGGTGCCACCACAAACCAGCACGTTGGCACGGTATAGAGCTTCTGCCATTCGTGTCCTCCTAGCTAGTGTTGATCTATGTTATTCGCGGGTGGCCAGCCGGCCAATTGCCCACTCTTCAACCACGTTACCCTTGATCAGGTGCTCCTCAATAATGCGCGGGATCATGTCCGGCTTTACGTTGCCATAGGTGATTCGTGGCTTGCCCGCCTGCTCGATGTCGACCAGGGGTTCCCTCACACACATGCCAATGCAGCCCACCGTCGACACGTGCGCCTCGATCTCGCGCTTTTGTAGCTCCTCAAGAATCGCATGCATCGTTTCCCTTGCACCGGCTGCGATTCCGCAAGTGCCCATGCCCACGATAATCCGCGTGCCTGTCTCCAGGCGCACCTTGAGATCTTTCTCTGCGTTTTCCCGCACCTTCTTCAAATCGTCCAGAGTCTTCAGCTTTGGCATTGCGATTGCCTCCTCTTATCTGCAGGTGAATTGCCACCCCTGCTGCTCGGCGGGGTGCTCGTGTTCCTCGTCACTACAGCAACCCAGGCGGGCGTAGGTCTGCCAGCCCTTCTGTAAGGACGCTCTGGAGCCACCCCCTGACGTCGGGATGGCTGAGCGGGACGGTGCCCAGCTCTTTTCGAACCTCGGCCGTATCGAGCTCGAATTGCCGGTCGTCCACGGTGTGCCGATAGCGGATATCAACCGGCCGATCCGACAGCAGGATGGCCATTACACTGCCTGCCATGTCCCCTACCGGCGCTCGATCAATGTGGCTGTGCTGAAATGTGGCCGATATGGTGGTTCCTACTCCCGCTTCGGATTCGACACGGAGATCGCCATTGCAGCGCCGCGCCGCGGCCGCGAAAAGGGGCAGGCCCAGGCCCACATGGCGCGTCTTGCGCGTGGTGACGAACGGGTTCAGCACTTGTCTCACGAACTCTGGGCTCATCCCACGTCCATTATCTCGGATTACGATCTCCAGCGTGTCCGCTTTGAGTCTCTCTTCGATCACCAGCTCGATGCTCGTCGCGCCGGCCTCGACCGAGTTCTCCAGTGCATCCAGCACATGCAGCGAGAGCTCGCGCACTTACTTCATGCTTCTGGTGATTTCGACCATCTTCTCGGGCACCAGCTTCCCGACCACCTCGCTATTGACCGAAGCAACCGGCGCCAGACCGCAGGAACCCAGACAGTACACGATCTCATAGGTCACTCGATAGTCGGGCGTCGTCTGACCGGCCTTGATGCCCAGGTCGTTCTCCACCGAGCGGATGATCTTGGCTGCGCCGCGCACGTGGCAGGCAGTGCCGTCGCACTGGCGCACGATGTTGCGGCCACGTCGCGTCAGGTAGAACTGCGCGTAGAATGTCGCTACCCCGTAGACCTGGCTGAGCGGAACGTGCATTCGCTCTGAGATCGTGTTGAGCACCGAGCCAGGCAGGTACCCATACAACTCCTGTGCCCGCTGCAACACCGGGATCAGCGCTCCCCTCTGAGCCGAGAACTCGCTGAAGATGGGTTCCAACGCGTTGAGGTCAAAGGTTTCTTCACTCACTTCTCAGCATCCTCCTCCTATCGATACTATCCTGCATTACGGCAGGGTCACCCCTAACTGCGCATCACCTTCACCCGCCGGCCATTCTCGCCTCGAAACGCCATGGCTATCTCGGCAATGGTAGGTTCCTCGATGGTCAAGATGGTCTGGTCGCACATCTCGTCCAACCTGTGTGCATCCCCCGAGGCAATGAATGCGTAGCGCTCCAGCATGGGATTCTGCGCTCTCATTCGCTCCGCACTCGCCTGGCGCGACAGCTCAAGGGCCGCGAAATGAGTGCCGGGCGGGACAAACCCCAGGTTAGCCAGCAGGCTGTACGAAGGCCGATCGATGTGGGCGGCCACGCACAGGCCTCCCCTCACTTCGACAGCCTCTGCTACCTGCTCCACAGAGTATGAGACCGACGTCAACAACAGGCGGTGATTATACCGCAGAAACTCGCCTTCTGCGTCAACCACGAACTGTGGCCCAAAAACGTCGTCATTGTTCTCCAGTGGAGGCAGGCGCGCATAGACCTCTTCCTGCCAGGACAAGGCCTGCTCCACTCGGTCAAAAAGGCACAGGAGGTGCACTTCTTCCCGTGTCTGCACCTCCATGCCGGGCAGCACCGTCAGCTCGTGGCCGCGCGCTGCCTCAATCACCGCCGCCACGTTCTCGGCCGAGTTGTGGTCGGTAATGGCGATAACACCCAGAGCCAGCTGCTCGGCACGCTCCACGATGAGCGGCGGGATCATTTCGACCTCTGCACACGGCGAGAGCACCGTGTGCACGTGCAAGTCAGCCAGGAATGGTCTCAAGGTCACATCCAGGTGTGGTCCGGCCGGCTGGGGTTACTGCCCGGTCATCTTGTCCCATGAGCCGCCAGGTTCGTCTGCACCGGCGATTCCCATCTGCGTCAGGCGCCCGACCACGGTAAACGTGGTGGCGGGTGTTGTCAGGATGGGAATGCCCACCTCGTTGGCCTTCTGCAATGTGGGCTCGTCCACCGCCATCCCCTCGGTCACAATGATCGCCGCCAACTGCAGGAGCTCGGCCACGGCCACGATGTTCAGATGCGACTGCAGAGTCACCCAGACGTTGCCCTTCCGTGCCTTGGCCATGACACAGCTGAGCAGGTCGGACGCATACCCGCCAGAGACTTCTGCATCGAGCTTCTGCTCCGATGTCCTCAGTGTCAGCTCCAGCCGTTTCGCTATCTCCCGTAGAGTCATGGCACCCTCCTTCTCACAACCGAATGATGACCTCCAGGCGAGTGCCCACGCCCACCTTGGAATCGAAAACCATCTGGTCGGAGCAGGCCTTGATGTTGCTCAGGCCCATGCCCGCGCCAAAACCCAGCTCTCGGATCCAGTCCGGTGCCGTGGAAAAACCGGGCTGCAGGGCCTTCTCAACATCAGCGATGCCTGGTCCATGGTCCACGGCGATAATGCGTATCTTTTCCGGCTGGATCTCTGCCAGTAGCTCCCCACCCTTGGTGGTGTGAATCACCAGGTTGGTCTCCGCCTCATAGCTTACCACGGCGACGCGGCGAACCTCAGTCGGCTTGGCACCCAGCCGCTCCAGTGCTCGCTTCAGCTTGCTCGCGGCCTCACCGCAGCGCGCGAAGTTTCGTGCCTGGACCTGGTATCGCAGAATGAGACCCGTCTGGTCAGACGCGATGTCTTCAAAGATGTGGCTGGCGCGGTAGCGGTGGATCTCCTCCTCGCGGTAGTCCATCTCAAGTTGCCGGAGAAGACCGCGAGCGATATCTCCCTGGGTTAGAATGCCTACGAGCCTGCCCTCGCGATCGACCACTGGCAGGCGTCCAAACCCCAGACGGCCGAACTTGGTAACTGCCTGGATGACGTTTTCGTCGGCAAAGAGGGTCTGGACATTGGTGGTCATCTTCTCAGAGACACTCGCCGAAATCGCCCCAAGCTCGAGCGCCTTGAGAACGTCTTCGATGCTGATGATGCCCACCAGTTCTCCGTCTTTCAGAACGGGAGCACCGGAGATACGGTTGACTCGCAAGACCTCTTTCAGCTGGCTAATCGGGTCATCCGGCGAAACGGTGACGACCTTCTTTGTCATCACCTGCTCGATTTTTAACTCATAGACAAGTTCCTGAAGCTTGGTTACTTCCAGGATGGAATTGCCTTGAGCCTTGACCTCATCCGCCGGCGTGTGTGTAACTGTCATGGTCTGCTATGTCAGGCGCAAAGGTCCTGGGAGACTTCGCCAGGGGGCGTGCTGTGGGGATCGCCCTGTGACCAGTGGTCAGCGGTAAGCTGAAAGAGGCCGCATCCCTGCAGCCCGGTTTGGTACAGTCGACCGCAGGACTCGTACATCGTGTATCGAGATGCCAGGAGCGGGATGCCCTTCTCTTCCGCCAGGGCGATGGTTTCGGGGGGCGGCAACTTACCTCGCACAAACACGATGGCCACGATGCCGGCCATCTCAGCGGTTCGGACGACCTGTGGATTGGTGAGCCCGGTCATTAACAGAGTGCCCGCGTGCGTGAAAGCCAGAACGTCGCTCATGAGATCCGCCCCGCAGGCCATGGCTACTTCCTGGGATGTATCGGCATCGCATGAGATCAGCTTGCCCTCAAGGACAGAGAGCACCTCTGCTAGTGTCATTTCGCTCACCCCAAAGGTAACAAAGTTCCCTGGTCTGCCGGCACCTCGAAGAGACCGTCTGAATCCCAGAACAACGGTGACAATGTGAAAACTGTCACAAACCACCACGATTATAGCATATCGCTAGGGCCTTGTCAAATGTCGCACGGGGCCGCGGGCTTCCGGCAGGAGCAAGATTTCCTTGGCTGCCCACCATGCCCTATAATCGTTTCAGCTTTCCATCAGGAGACAGATCATGCCCAGGGGAATAACCATCGTAGGCCTCGGGCCAGGAGCGCCTGGCTCGCTGACCATTGAGGCCCATCAGGTTCTGACGAGCGTTTCGCAGGTCCACGTTCGTACGCTGAAACACCCCACCATCTCTGCCCTTCCTCCCGCGATACAGGTACACTCCTTCGACGATGCCTACGAGCGGGGAGAGACTTTCCGTGAGGTTTATGCTCATATCGCCAGACAGGTCATCGAACTCGGCCTCCGGGATGAGGGTGTGATCTACGCAGTGCCCGGCCATCCCCTTGTGGGCGAGGCGTCTGTCAGGCTTATCCTCGAACTTGCCAGAGAAGAGGGACTGGCAGTGCGGATCGTGGACGGATTAAGTTTCCTGGAGCCCATCTGCACCATTCTGAGACTGGACCCACTGGATGGTCTGCAGATTGAAGACGCCATGACTCTCGCCGAGGCCCACCATCCGGCTGTGGACCCGGATAAGCCCCTGCTCGTGGGGCAGGTCTGCAGCCGGGACATTGCCGCCGATCTCAAGCTCTCACTCATGATGGCCTATCCAGACGACCACCCGGTAACCCTGGTGCAAGCAGCGGGAACCGCCAGTGGTATGGCACGCACAATCCCGCTACACGACCTGGACCGCGACTCGGACATCGATCATCTGACCTCACTGTACGTGCCCCCCCTTGCACAGCCCGGGGCTTTGTCCACGTTCCAGACAGTAGTGGCGAGATTGCGCGCCCCGGGTGGCTGCCCCTGGGATCAAGAACAGACTCACGCTTCCTTACGGCCCTTCCTGCTTCAGGAAACGCACGAGGTTCTTGAGGCGCTGGACAGGGATGACGCGGATGCGCTGCAGGAGGAGCTGGGTGACCTGCTGCTGCAGATCCTGCTACACACTCAGATAGCCACGGAAGACCAGGAATTTACGATGTCCGATGTAGTCGGTCACATCGTGGCCAAACTGAAGCGCCGCCATCCACACGTCTTCGGGCAGCTCCAGGTCACGGGCGCACAGGACGTGCTGACTAATTGGGAGCGCATCAAGACCGAGGAGAAACGTGCAGCGCGGCAGGCCGCCGGCGGCGAGGCAGGGCTCCATAGCGCATTGAACGGGCTGCCACCGACTCTGCCCGCGCTCGCCAGGGCGCAGGCACTGGCAGAGCGAGCGGCACGTGTGGGTCTCGAATGGTCAGGCATGGAGCAGCTCGCGGCCCAGGCACAAGCGGAGTGGGAGAAGCTACGCTCCTCCATCGGAAACCCGCACCAGGAGATCCAGCTCGGGGAGTTCCTCTTCACTCTGACTAACCTCTCACGTTGGCTGGGGGTGGACGCAGAGAGTTCCCTGCGCGCTGCTGCGGCTCGATTCGAGCGCCGTTTCGCAGACCTGGAGGCGCTGTTGGCTGAACAAGGCAGCTCCCTGCAAGAGATGGATTCTTCGCAGTGGCGTGACCTCTGGGAGCAGAGCGCAAAAACAAGCAGCTGACCCGCTCTCCAGAGTGGATCAGCTGCCTTCTGTCGGGGCGAGTGGACTTGAACCACCGACCTCAGCGGCCCGATCGCTGCGCGCTACCAAGCTGCGCTACGCCCCGACAACAACCAGAACACTATACACGAATTTCGCAGGAACACAAAACCAGCCGACAGGACCGGACTCTCCCTACATGAGAGGGTATATCTCTCGACCTCTGCATGCGGCCACATCGATCAGCCGCGCAAAGCCACGCCGGTCGAATAACTCGCGGCCAAAGTACCCTCTTTCGCGCGCCTCCGCGTACTGACGATTGCCTTCATCCACTGCAGCGTCGAATTCACCGGAGCCAGTCATCGTTGTCTCCAGAAAATCGTACTCCGCTGCCCCTCGCCAGATACGCCATCCCACAAAAGCGTGCCCGGGAATGATCACGAGCAGCGGATCGAGACTCGCCAACTCAAGAACACTGGCGTAGAGCACAGAGCCGTCGATGCAGTTGGCGCGGCTTCTGCTCTCGTGCAGGCTCGTGACGGGCAGCCGCACACGCTGCGTGATCTGACCTTCCTGTTTCCCAAAATTGAGGGCAGAGTTCACGTAGGCCAGTCCCGCGTCGTGCTTCAGCGCGGAGAAGATGGCCTTCACCTGCTCGCGCACAATCTGCCGCGCGTCCTCAGCACACTCAGCACCCTGATAGCCCACAATATGCTGCAGCGGATGGTGCTCTGCCGCAACGCGCAGCAAATCCTCGATCTCGGGGATGTGGGGCGTCACGAATGCGCAGAGGTGATCGGTGAGATCCACCACCTGATCATCCTCGGTACACAATCCCAGCAAAGCGGTATCATAGGCATGCAGCTTGATGGGATAGGTCTGGTCATGCAGCAGCCACTCCTCGCCGGAACCGAACCGGTGCAGCGTCACCCGTAGAGTCGCTGGCCTGATCTCATTAAGCTTCATGCATGCCGCCAGTTGGAGCAGGGGCAGGAGAGTCAGATCCCGCGACTCCTGCACACCCACCGAAAGGCTTGCCACAGCGTCATCACTGAACCCCTCGATGCTGGCTCGCACATAGACCTGGGCCGCCGAGCCGGCCAGGACGCGGTTGTCGACCGTAACCTGAATCCATGGAAAGTCCCTTGCACTCAGGTTGTGACAGAATGCGGTGGGAATCACCGGTGTAAGCAGTTTGACGGCAATCCGGGGCGAGGTCCGCGACGAGGGCACGTCCGCCTGCACCACGCCGGCTTCCTGCGCCATCTGCCGCACCACTTCGGCGTACAGCGCGTTGCCGGGGACAGCCAGACCGTTCTCCTCCCGGATCACTCCCAGCAGATAGAGCTTTTCCTGACGCAGATGAGCCACACTAAATGGCATCTTGCGTTGCTGGACTTGATACGCGCTGTGAAGGAGCGCCGAGTCCTGCAGTTCGGCCCGCAGCTGATGCACCAGCGCATCGGAGCGAATGAGCTCAGCGCAGGCCGAGGGAATGGAGTCAAGTTCAGGCAGTCTCCTGTCGCGTACAGCATATTGGTCGAGGGCATCAGCCAGACGCTGAGTCAGGTATGGGTGACCATGAGTCTGCTCGTACACCGACTGGGCGAATTCATCCACAAAGCTCACACCGACCGGTGTGCCGGACAACCCATAGGCCATCAACTGGCGCACTTCACCCAACGATAGATCCGGCAAGTGCACCCGGGTGGCGATATTGCTGAAGGGCGACACGGACGTCATCGTCAGGTTCAGCAGCTCACTGCCTCCCGCGAGCAGAAACACAAAGCGGCCCAGACCATCAGACCCGGGTAGAAGACGGTCATCGAATATGCCGCGCAACACGTTGGCCATGTAGATGGCAGTCTTGTCTGGCAGGGTATCGATCGCATCGATCAGAATAGCCAGCCGCCGAACCTGAGAGGGTAGATCACACAGCCACTGCGCGAACTCCGGACCACTGTCGACCATCGCCGCACCCGGGGACAGAGCGCGGAGGTCGAGCTGTCTGACCATTTCTCCTGCGATAAAGGAGAATAGCCCCGATGGCGTAGCGTCGGGAATCATCTGCAGGTTGACCAGTACGGACGGGCTGCGCGTGCCAAGCTCCCGCTGAACCCGGTACAGGAAGCTCGTCTTCCCGACCTGATTGGCACCCACAATCGTAACATACGACCGCAGAGGACCAACCAGCAGGTCGCACACCTTCCTCAATTCACTCTCGCGTCCGACATAGAGCTTGCTGTTCGTGGGCAAAGGTCCCCGGTAGTAAAAGTGCCCCATGAGTCCCTATTCCTCCCCACCCTGGTGGGCCGGTGCGGCAGCTTCGTTGACCTCGACGGTCACCCCCGCCACAACGCGAGGCTGGTAGATCGCCGATGCCCCTGCCGAGCGCAGCGCCTCCTCCAGATGCGAATAATCCTGCCATGGCCACAGGGCAATAATGGTACCGCCATCGCCCGCGCCGGCCAGCTTCGCCCCCAGGGCGCCAGCCTGCAACGCAGCCGCAATCAGTCGCTCATTAGAGTCGCCCGATCCGCCCAGGTCTCGCTGAATGGCGTGGTTCTCGTTCATCAGGCGTCCCAGCGTTGCCCAGTCGGACATCAGCAACGCCTTCTTGCCCGCACGTGCCATCTCGGTGATGCGCTCATACCCCTGAACCACTGCTGCTTCGCCCTCCAGCCACCGTTCTCGGATGGGCTTATGTACTGCGTTGGAGGCGTGCTGCACCCCGGTGAACCCCAGTACAAAGGGCAGCTCCGACACAAAGGGACCGAGAGGCTCGATGGTGGCGAAAAG
Organism: Anaerolineales bacterium UBA2200; assembly: GCA_002327925.1. Taxonomy (GTDB): domain Bacteria; phylum Chloroflexota; class Anaerolineae; order UBA2200; family UBA2200; genus UBA2200. Next base: position 195,336 of record DCVA01000042.1, on the reverse strand, counting down.
CTCCGCCTCGGCCTGTCGGTAGAACTGCTTTCCGCGAAAGTCCATATAGTTCAGCCCACCGAATGTACACATGTAGGCGTCCTGGTAGCCGCACACTACCTTCAGGTTATGCAGCTCTACGTAGCGCGTCTGCTCAGCAATGCGATAGGCACTACGGTAGTCTCCCTGCCAGACGAGCAGGGCATCGAGAAGGGCAACCATCAGGGCGGTCGATCCGGCGAGTCCGCTGCGCAAAGGGATCTGACTTTCGTAGGCCACGCGGCAATCCAGTTGGGGCAATCGCAGATACTCCAGCACAGCTCGCGCCACGTCGAAACGGTCGCCCACGGGGCGTAGGTCATCGCGGTTGGAGATGATACAGCTCTGGCCCGCCGTCTCCAGGGTCAAACCTCTGCCCTCAGTAAGCTCCACGCGCGCCCGCATGTCCACAGAACAGGACAAAACGGAACCACCGTACATGTCGGTCGGATTGCCGATTATGCCAGCGCGTCCCGGCGCCGAGCAGACGACGTGACGCCTGCTAGAGGTCATAAGCCTTCGCCTTGATGTACTTCCGAACCAGGTAGCCATACCGCTCATCAGCGAGCACGAAATCGATAAAGGCATAAAAGTAGCTTTCGAGGTTGCCGATGTCGTAGCGGCGCTGATCGGGCGGCAGCGCCCAGGCGTAGACGGGCTTGCCCATATGAATGAGCTGCCTGATGGCGTCTGTGAGCTGAACCTCACCTCGGTGATCGGCAGGCGTACGGGCCAGGGCATCAAAGATGAGCGGGCTGAACACGTAGCGGGCCGCTACGGCCAGAGTCGATGGTGCCGTACCCGCGGGGGGCTTCTCTATGATGTCGGTCATACGCACCGGTTCACCCGGAGGGGGTGTGCTTCCAGCAATGCTCACGATGCCATAGCGAAAGGTGTCGGCCTCAGGTACGGTCTCGACAACCACCATGGCCGCCGCATCCAATTCGATGTGCGCTTTCATCATCGCCTGAAGCGGGGCGGAGGGAGGATCGGCCCAGATAATGGAGTCACCAAGCGCAACCACGCAGTTCTCTCCGTTCACAAAGTCCGCACCCATGGCGATTGCGTGACCCAGGCCCTTCGGCTCGCTCTGACGGGTGAAGAAGAAACGTGCCCTCTCCTCCAGAAAACGCATGTCGGTCAGCAAGGATTCGTTCCCCGCCTGCCGCAGGGCGGCGACGAGCTGCGGGTCAGAGTCCAGGTGATCCTCGATGGCGCGCTTGCGGCGACCGGTCACGATCAGGATCTGTCCCAGCCCCGCGTCGGCGAGTTCCTCTATCACATACTGAATGACTGGCTTGCGCCCGACTGGCAACATCTCCTTGGGTTGGGATTTGGTTGCCGGAAGCAGCCTCGTACCCAATCCGGCAGCCGGAACGATTGCCTTGGTGATAACACCAGACATAGCTATGCGCCTCCTTGGCACTCTCTCATCGTTATGTGCACAGCTCTCCGTGCATACCGGTCGCGGTTAGCCCGTTGAGCCACACCGCCGTAATCCGATTGCGAAGAGCCAGGTCACCCCGAGCCTCCACACGAAGGAAGTTGCCCGTCAAGCCACTCCAGAGCCCGTCACGTTCGCTCTCCCAAAGAACCTCAGTCCGGGTATTGATGAAGCGGCTTCGGTAGTTGCGGCTGCTCTCCCGGCCCAGATCAAGCATGCGGGCTACTCGCTGGCTCACGACTTCTGGCGCTACCTTCGGAGACATCTGGAAGGCGGCGGTTCCAGGCCTGACGGAAAAGGGAAAAACGTGAATGCGGGAGAAGCGCGCCTCCGAGATGAATGAAAGGCTCTGCGCGAATTCGTCCGCGTCCTCTCCGGGAAACCCGACAATTACATCAGTCGTGACAGCCAGGTTCGGAATCTTGGAGCGGGCACGCTCGACAATGTTCAAGAAATGGCTGGTTGAGTAGCGTCGGCCCATGCGCTGCAGTGTGGCATCGCAGCCACTCTGCAGGGGCAGGTGCAGATGCGGGCACAGCCGTCGATCAGCCCATAGCTGCAACAGGTCGTCGTTGACATCCCAGGGTTCGATCGAGCTCAGCCTTAGTCGCGGCAAACGCGTGCGCCCCAGAACCGTGCCGACGAGGCCGGCCAGACTCTCCCCGTGCTCCTGCCCAAACGCGCCGATATGTACCCCGGTCAGCACGACCTCCTGGTATCCCTCCGCCTCTCGTGCCAGGACCTCAGCGAGCACATCCTCGACCGGCTGGCTTCTCTGTCGTCCTCGAGCCAGGCGCACCACGCAGTATGTGCAGACATTGTCACAGCCGTCCTGGATCTTCACCAGGGCTCTTGTTCTGAGCCCTGATGGAGCCGGCAGGGCCCCGCCGGTCGACTCCTTCGCGGTTATGCCAAAGCGCTGCACGATGCGCTGCACCAGGAGTGCCTTCTCCGCCGTCCCGGCGACGAACGTCACGCCCGGCAGACCAGTTGCTTCCTCGGGGTTGAGCTCTGCGTAGCACCCTGCGATCACCAGCGCGGCCTCCGGGTTGGAGCGGTTAAGCCGACGCACCAGCTGCCGCGATTTGCGGGCAGCTACGTGAGTGACAGCACACGTGTTGGCAAGACACAAATCCGCCGCATCTGGCGCGTCGACGACCTGGCATCCCAACGAGGCCAGCTCTCGCGCCCAGCTCTCCGACTCACTCTGGTTCAGTTTGCAGCCCACGGAGGTCAGGTATACCTTCACGGCTGCCTCTGTTCACGCTCGAGGGCGCGGGACCGGAACAGGATGAGATAGGCACTGGCCAGAGTCACCGCCGATCCCATCGCGATGGCCGCACGAACTCCTACGCCCTGGCCCAGACTGCCTGCCATCAATGAGGCAAAGGGACTGCTGCCAAAAAACATCAGGATGTAAACGGCCATCACCCGGCCCCGCAGCTCATCCGGAACTGCAGCCTGAATCAGGGTGTTCACCGTTGCGTTCTGCGCCACAAAGCCCACACCGCACAGCGCGAGGCACAGCAAGGAAAACTCCAGCGACCGAGACATGGAGAAGGCCAACACGGACGATGGGAAGAGGATCGCACCCGTACGTAAGAGAGCGTGTTTAGTGGTCGGCGATGTCGGGGAGGCTACCAGAAGCGAGCCGATGAGTGCACCAACCCCCATCGCCGCATTCAGGCTGCCGAGCCCTGTCTCACCGACGCGCAGGACATCCGCCGCGTAGGCCGGCATGAGCACCGTGTGGAAGAACCCAAAGAGCTGACCGACACCGGCGAGTACCATCATCGTACGGATCGTCTCATTCCGCCAGATGTAGCTTACGCCTGCCCGAACCTGTGCACTGATACTTTCAGCCGCTGCCTTCGCCTTGAAGGGAGGAAATCGCATAGCCAGCAGTGCTGCCAGCACAGCCACAAAGCTCAGACCGTTGACGCCAAAACACAATGCCGCCCCAAACCGTGCCAGGATCACCCCGCCTATGGCTGGCCCTAGTACGCGCCCCGTGTTCAGGATGGTCGAGTTCAGGGCGACCGCGTTCATCAGGTCCCGCCGGTCGTCAATCAACTCCACGGCCATTGCCTGACGGGCCGGTGCGTCAAAGGAGTTGGCCACACCGTTGCAGGCCGCCAGCACCGCTACATGCCACGCCTGAAGCTTCCCGGTCGCGGCGAGCAACGCTAAGGTGAACGCCTGTAGCATCATCGCCACCTGGGCAACGAGCACCACATTGCGTTTGGACAGCCTGTCGACGAGTGCGCCGCCAGGGACCATCAGGAACAGGGTAGGAATCGTGCCAAAGAACTGCACAGAGCCCAGGGCAAATTTCGAACCGGTGAGCTGGTACACGACCCAGCCCTGTGCCACGGATTGTGCCCAGGTGCCAATCACGGATAGGGTCTGTCCGATGAACCAAAGGCGATAGTTGCGATGACGCAGAGCAGCAAATACAGCCGGCACGGTCCCTCTGGCTCCTCCCTTCCTGCAAGCACGGACCACGAGTCACACGCCGGGGCAAGAGGCGCCTGAAAAGTCCGGAGGCCTCAGCTGAGCATTGCTCCCTCGAATGCACACGGCTCTGGTTCGTCTATCCCCCGACCAAGGTCGGGGCTCACAGGCTCTTCCTCAGTATACCCATGCCGCTGCTGATGTCAATCGAACTGGGACGATTTTGGCCGTGACTCGGCCGGGGTCTATAATCGGCACGATAGGGGGATAGATGATGCTATTCTTGCGCCAAGCGCTGGGGTTTATGCTCGCCAACCTTTTCGACCTAACCCTGGTGAGTCTGGTCTGGCTGGCACTGCAGGTACCGATCCTCACCGGACCCGGGGCGTCTGTTGCTCTGTACCACTTTGCGCGTCAGGCGGTACTGCAGGACGAAGCCAGACTGTCGGATTTCTTCCGCGGCCTCAAGTTGTACTTGCTCAAGGGGTGGCTGATTGTCGTGCCCCTTCTGATCGTGGTGGCAGTGCTGGGCTACGACATCTTCTTCTTCCTGTCGGGAGACCGCCCCTCGGCGCGGGTCTGGGCAAGTGTGCCGATGGCGGTACTGTTGGCGGTTCTGGTCACCCAGAGCTATCTACCGGCCCTGTACGTACGCGAGCAGGGCGGCGTTCCTGCCGCCATCCGGAAGGCCTACCTTCTGGCAATGACGAACCTGCTATTCACCATGACTCTGCTTCTGATCACCCTCTTCTACTTCGCTCTGCTCTATGCCACGCGCATCGGGCTAGCGATGATCTTTGTAGGTCCTGTCGCCGTTCTGCAGACCAGAGCCGTTCAGTTCCTTCTCGCGAAGAAGGAGATTGAGTTCTAGGCTCAGTTCACGTCACACCCGGCGGACGACTCACCCAGAAGCGCACCCTGTAGCGCTTTGCGCAGGACCTCTTCTTCCGAAGGCAGCACAGTTCTGAGGTCCAGGACCAACCGGTCGTCCTCAATCCGCCCCAGTACCGGTGCGCTGCCCAGTCGCAGCTTCTCGGAAATGCTGTCGGCCGAGTCCGCCTGGATAGCAACCAGGCTAGTCCGCAGGGTTTCTCCCGGAAGCGTGCCCCCGCCCACGGCCGAGGTTCCATCTACAAGCTCCGCCCGGATACCCCTTGCTTTCAGCCAGGAGACCAACGCCCCGGCGCGCACCCCTACCTGCGCCGGCTGCAGAGCCATCATCTGCCACACCGGAACCTCGCGCAAGGCCTCATCCTTCAGGTAATGCAGGAGCGTTGCCTGAAGCCCTGCCAGGACGCTCTTGCTGACCCGAAGAGCCCTGGTCAAGGGATGCCGCTTGAGGACGCCGATCAGCTTTGTATTGCCCAGAATTAGCCCCGCCTGCGGTCCCCCTAGAAGTTTGTCGCCACTGACGCATACGAGGTCCGCTCCGGTGGCCAGAGATTCCTGCACGGTGGGCTCATGGGACAGGCCGAACTGGGCCGTGTCCAGGAGGGCTCCGCTACCCAGATCATCCACAGCAAGGATGTTATGGGCGTGAGCCAGTGTGACAACCTCGGCCAGCGGAGTCTCATGAACAAAACCCGTCAGACGGAAGTTGCTGCTGTGCACATGTAGAAGCATCGCTGACTCGGGGCCCAGCGCCGTTTCATAGTCGCGCAGGTAGGTGCGGTTGGTTGTGCCTACCTCGACCAGCCGCGCCCCACTCTGGGCCAACACCTCAGGGATTCGGAACCCTCCTCCGATCTCAACCAACTGGCCCCGGGAGATGACGACCTCCCGGCCTTGAGCCAGCGCCATCAGTACCAGGAGAATCGCGGCTGCATCGTTGTTCACAACCAGAGCCGCATCTGCTCCCGTCAGGCGGCATAGCAGCGCTTCGGCGTGGACGTAGCGCGAACCGCGCTCGCCAGCCAGCAGGTCATACTCAAGATTGCTGTAGGCGCTCGTCTGACGCATGGCGTCCTGGGCCGCCTGGCTTAGCGGCGACCGTCCCAGGTTAGTGTGAATGATGACGCCCGTCGCGTTGATGACCGGGCACAGGCTCGGGCGGCTGGTCCGGTCCACCACCGCCAGAATAGTGGCCGACAGGGTCGCCTGGTCCGGGCAGGGCTGCCCGGCGGTCACGGCGACCCGCGCCCCGGCCAGGGCCTCCTGTGCTGCGCTCACGACCAACGAGTGACCGTACCTGGCACTCAGCGCCTGCAGGTCGGGGTCATTCAGAAGGCGGTCCACACTGGGCAGCTTGCGGAGCTCGCTTTGCACGCTGTGATTGCGGTCCGCGTTGTTCCGCGTCAGCCCATCTTGAGTGCTCATCATTCTTGCCATCCGTTCCATCCACAGACCCGAAGGTCGATCCGCCCGCCCACGCCGAACTCGACACCCTCTTCCTCCAGCCAGGCACGCTGTGGATTAAAGCTGCCAACCTCGGCTCGTGTACTCAACTGCCCTGCACCGTTGACCACCCTGTGCCAGGGCACGTCGTCCGGACAGGTGCGCATGGCCCACCCTACTTGGCGGGCGAGCCGCCTGTTGCCGAGTGCCGCGGCAACCTGGCCGTAAGTCACGACCCGGCCGGAGGGCACCTGTCTGACCAGAGCATATACGCGCTCAAAGAGACCTGCTCCGTTCCTGACCTGTCCGACCTGCCCGTTGCTCGCTCGCATAGCCGCTTCAGGCCATTTCATCCAGGCGCGCGCCTGGCTCGACGTCCAGGTTCCACATCGCAACGTCTCCGGCCACGCGCCGGAAATACCCGGCAGCTGCCACCATTGCGGCATTGTCCGTGCAAAGTGCGGGAGGCGGGAAGCGGACGGATGCTTTCACCCTGGCGATCATTTCCTGACGGAGCAAGGCATTGCTGGCCACACCCCCTGCCAGCAGCACCTCCCTGGCTCCGTACTCTTCGGTCGCGCGGCGGGTCTTCTCGACCAGTACGTCTACCACTGCCGCCTGGAAGCTCGCCGCCAGGTCGGCCAGAAGCAAGTCGGATGGCAGGTCCGGCGACTCACTCGCCGCAGGGCGCTTCCACGGGGAATCCTTTCCCTTGGCCTGTCTGCCCTTCAGAGCTGCACCCCTCCCCTGCGCAAGATGCAGTACTGCCGTCTTCAGTCCGCTGAAGCTAAAGTCATAGCCCTCATTCCACATTGCGCGCGGGAGGTCAAAGGCTCTGGCGTCCCCCCCGACGGCCGCTTTCTGAATCGCCGGCCCTCCGGGGTAGCCCAGCCCCAGTAGTCGGGCTACTTTGTCAAACGCCTCCCCCGCCGCGTCGTCCACGGTACGTCCGAGCACACGATACTTCCCGTGATCGCTCATCCAAAGCAGATCACTATGACCACCAGAAACGATGAGGCACAACAAGGGGAACACCGGCTGCTCTGGCGGAGGGAAGCCCGGTCTTTCTGTGTACAGCCAGTTGGCATACAGGTGCGCCTCCAGGTGGTTGACGCCAACGAGTGGCAGAGCCCTGGCCCAGGCAATGGTCTTGGCCACGTTAGCCCCAACCAGCAGGGATCCCACCAGGCCCGGACCGCGGGTCACGGCGATGGCGTCCAGTGAGTCCCATGTCGCCTTCGCCTCGATCATCGCCTGCTGGATCACAGGCACGATATCCAGCACATGCTGCCGTGAGGCCACTTCCGGAAAAACCCCTCCGAAAGGCCGGTGAATATCTACTTGTGACGCCACCACGTTGGAGCGAATCTCGCGTCCATCGACGACCACCGATGCAGCCGTCTCGTCGCAGGAGGTTTCAATGCCCAGAATGGCTCGCATCTGGCTATGCACTCCGGCGTCGATTGCCTTCGCCGATGGCCGTAACACGCGACAGACTCGTCATTGACCGGCCAGGCTCGCCTGGAGCAGCTTGTTTCCGTTGACAATGTAGGCCCTCTTGGCCGCTTCGTCTATGAACAGCCCCCGCAGATTGTCAAGGTAGCCGGGCTCTGTGCTGCGGTACTGACGCAGGAATTCGCCTGACTTGCTGAATTTGACGATTCTGCTGTTCCCCGAGTCCGCCACGTAGACTGCCCCGTCCTCATCCATTGCACCTGTCACAGCCAGACAGCAGGGCGACTTGAGGGGCTGATCCAACCCCTTGAGCGGGAAGGCCGCTGCCACCCCCTGGTGGAACTTGGCGATCTTGCCATCAGCTTGCAGCACATAGACGTCGCCATCGATGGCAATGTCGACCCCACCAGAGATCACTGCATTTGCGCCAGAGGACAGGTAGTCGGTGGGCGCTCCGTCGAAGCCGGACGCATTGAGCTGATAGCGTAGAACTCGGTTCGACTCACCATCGAGCACGTAGAAGCGTCGCAGCAAGTAGCCCGCCACGGCGGTCGGCTTGCGCCAGGCAGTGGCATCAGCGGAGGCGAATCTCTTGAGCCCGGTCGAATCGTTGTACTCCAGCACCTGTCCTTTGCGATCCACGATAAAGAGGTTGCCGATTCCCTGCTGAGCTCCGCTGTCTACCCAGACAATGTCCAGTAGCTCATCCACGGCAATGCCGCCGTGTTGGTCACCCCTGCGAACCACAACCGGCTCGACCTCCGTCACTCGCAGGGCCTGCTGCGAGTCATCCAGCAGGTGTTTGTAGACGCGGTCCAGACCCACATCGAGAGTCCAAACGTCGGCGCCATGAACAATCACCGTGGTGAGTTCGTTCTTGGCGTTGTCCGTATCCGGGAATTCCTTCAAGGTGTTGAACGCGGCGAACCGTACCACGCCGCTGACCTGATCCAGGTAGTCGCTCAGCCCGCGGCGCTCTTCAGCAAGCACCGGGTCATTGGGCTTGAGCGAAACAGCCTGATCCAACGCAGCAAGCGCTTCAGTCAGCCTGACTCGCTGCTCGGACGCTGACGTGCTCATTTGTGCGGCGATCTTGGCGTCGTCAGCAGTACGCCGCAACTCCTGAATCTGGCTCTGTAGTGATCGCTCGTACTGCCAGCGGCTGATCCCGTAGATAGCCAGCACCAGCACCGGGATCAGAATGGCCAGCCAGAGCCAACGTCGGCTACCAGGCTCAGTCGGCTCGGACACACGGCGCGCGCCGGTCTTGTGAGCACCACTACCCGGTTCTGCTGGAAGAACCCGCTCGAGACCCGCTGATGCAAAACGGGCCACAGCATTCAGCACCTTCTTGAGAGAAACCCACGCCGGTCGCAGGTTTAGTGAGGGCAGTCCTCTTTCCTTGGCTGGTACTTCTTCGGGCATCGACGGGAAGGGCCCACCCTCCTCCAGCGGAAAAGGCTCGCTCGACCCCTCAGGTGCCGGCTCATTCGCCGGCGTAGCCTGTCGGGCTTCCAGCGTGTCCTTCAATCCGGATGAGATTCGCGTCCACAGGCTTCGAGTCCGGCCTGCGTCGCCTGCGCCCTGCTCTTCCTCGTCATCCCTGGCGGCCTCGCCCACTGCGGAGGCCGATGCATCACCTACTCCAACGACTTCCACCACCAACGCGGCCAGGTCGGCGTCCCTGCACAGTTCCTGCAACTCTGCTCGTGCAGTCGCTGCATCCTTCCCAAACACAGTCTGACGGAGCAGCCCCTCTGGCACGACCCGCGAGAGCATGGCACTTCCCAGTACCAGTACATCCCCCTGCTGCAGGTGCAAGTGGGAGAGATCTGGCTCCACCTCACGACGTAATCCAAGTGGGGGGTGCTCGCTGGGATCTATGTCCTCGAGGCTTTCGCTGCTGAGCCAGCTGGAATCGGTTGGCAGCCGTCGCACCTCAGCCGCCCCAACGTGGTACGCGACGGCAGGCCCCAACTGGCCCAGATAGGCGTCGCGATCCTTCAACACCATGAGCGTCACACCGGCTACTCCACGTTCCTCTGGCTGGGCCTTCAAGTTCCGCTCGAACAGATACGCATTTGCGTTCTTGATTGCCGCTCTGATGCCTGCGGTGATGCTCCCCGAAGTGTGCAAGTACTGTTGCGCGACCTGAACAATGTCCTGCTGCACCTGCGCCGGGTCAGGAAAAGCGCCAACGGTCTCTACGAGCACGTACAGATTGCCGCGACCGCGGCGGTCGGGAATAACCGGAGCCTGCTCGAAAGCGCCCAGACAGATGGGCGTGTCCAGCGGAACTCCATCCACGATATTGAAGAAATCAACTGATGTCCGCAGCTTGGCCATGCGAATCTCCCTTCCGGTTAATCACAGTGCCCGGTTACCCGCTCACTCCGGGCCGACAATGGTCGTTGCGAGCTCGACGAGCCTGCGCACGAGGTGCTCCGGCATCTCTCTGGCCTGACGCAGATACTTCTCCAGCACTTCAAGCGGGGCCATCTGTTCGATGTTCTGATCCACGCCCAGCCGGATACGCGTTTCTCTCTTGACGTCCCTGACCACGGCCGCCACCTTGAATGCGCTTTCCATCACGCCCTGAATTTCGGGATCGCGCAGGAGCGCGTTCTTTTCAGAGTTGGTGTGGATAACCAGCTTGACGATTGCGCCAGAAAGGTCGTGCTTCGACAGTTCCTCCCGTACCTGGGCCGTCGGGTCCTCTCCTTCAGCAGTAAGCTCCACAGTCAGAAACCGTCGTGTGCTCTTCAAAGGCACAAAATCGAAACTGGCCCCACCTTTTTGTACTTCGGCGATCACAAAACCCTTTGCCTCGGTCTCTTCGCCGAAGTCCACGCGGTCAAGGCTGCCGCTGTACACAGTGAGCGGCAAGCCTTCGAGTTTCTGGTGACGGTGAATGTGACCGAGAGCCACATAGTCAAAGGCCGGGTTCCGAAGCAGTCCCCGGGGCAGGAGCAGCTCGTGCCCCAGCATGACGCCGCGCTCCGAACCGTACGTTGCCCCCATTACCGCACCGTGAACGGCAACGACTGTAGGTAGGTCCGGCCGAAGCCGGGCCACCTCGTCCACAAGCAGTTGATCCAGCAAGCCGACGGTCAGCTCGTCAATCTCCTCCAGGGAGCGCCCTCGCATCGGCTCACGCTTCAGCACGAAACTGCGTGTCAGCCAGGGCACAGCCATCACCTGAACAGGGCCAGCGCGAGTGGGAACGATGTGCGTGCCCAGAGTCCGACCCACCCACACCCCAGGCACCTCCAGCGCAGCAAAGATGTCCAGCGTGTTGGCTCGCCCGGAAGCACCTGGCAGATCATGGTTGCCGGCCAGCAAGAAGACCGGGATGCCGGCCGAGGTCAGCCTGTGAATGCGCGAGGCGAATTCCCTCTGCTGAGTAGGGGTCGGATCGCGGCTCTTGTAGGCATCGCCCGCGAATAGGACCAGGTCAACCTGCTCTGTCAGGGCGTATTCAACAAGCTCATCAAACGAGCGCAGGAAATCCAGCAAACGGGAGTGCAGGCCTGTGCTCGGATCGATCCGGCCATAGTTCTCCACTCCCAGGTGCAGGTCAGCGAAATGCAGGACCCGAATCACAGCTTACTCCCATTCGATGGTCGACGGCGGTTTGCTGGTGATATCGTACACAACGCGGTTCACGCCGGGAACCTCATTGACGATTCTACTGGAGATCCTCTCAAGTAGATCCGCCGGAAGGCGTGCCCAATCGGCCGTCATTCCATCGGTGCTGACAACCGCTCGCACCGCGACAACGTTGGCATAGGAGCGATCATCGCCCATCACGCCAACGCTTCGAACCGGGGTGAGCACGGCAAAGTACTGCCAGACCTCTTTCGACAGGCCCGCAGCGGCGACCTCTCCGGTCACTATGGCATCTGCAGCACGCAGAACATCCAGTCGCTCTTGTGTGACCTCGCCTATCAGGCGGACCGCCAGCCCGGGGCCGGGAAAAGGCTGGCGAAAGACCGCCTCGTCCGGCAGGCCCAACTCCATGCCGATTCGTCGCACCTCGTCCTTGAACAGGTAACGTAGTGGTTCGACGAGTTTCAGCTTCATGTCGTCCGGTAGGCCGCCGACGTTGTGGTGCGTCTTGATGCGGGCAGCGGCCTGAGTATCGGCGGCGTTGCTCTCGATGACATCGGGGTAGAGGGTCCCCTGAACAAGGAAGGGGAATCGCGGTCCGCCTTCGGGGGCCGCGGCGTCTTCCATGCGCCGGGCTTCGGCCTCGAACACACGAACAAACTCCCGGCCGATGATGCGTCGCTTCTCCTCCGGATCCACAACCCCACGCAGTGCCTGAAGGAAGCGGACCGACGCGTCAATCGGGACCACGCTCAGTCCCAGCGTTTCGAACAGGGCCAAGCAGCGCCTGGCCTCGTCCAGGCGAAGCAGGCCATGATCGACAAAGACACAAGTCAGGCGGTCGCCGATGGCCCGTTGTACGAGCGTGGCTGCAACCATGGAGTCCACGCCTCCGGAAAGGGCGCAGATTGCGTGCCGGTCACCTACCTGACTCCGTATCTCCGCCACGGCGCGGGCAACAAAGGCCTCTGGCCGCCAGGTCCCGTGGCACCCACAGATGCGATACAGGAAATTGCGCAAAATCTCCCCGCCCAGCGGAGTCTGGACGACTTCCGGGTGGAACTGCAGGCCGTAGATGCGGCGCTGTGTATCGGCACACGCGGCAAAGGGGGCGCTCTGGGTACTCGCAATGTGTCGAAATCCAGAAGGCAGGGTCTGAACCCGGTCGCCGTGGCTCATCCATACCTTGAGCCGCTCCGGCAAACCAGCGAACAGCGCATCCGGGGGGCCGCACACAATCAACTCCGCCGGTCCGTACTCCCGGCGGTCGGATGCCAGCACCTGACCCCCGAGCTGCTGTGCGAGCAGTTGCATACCATAGCAAATGCCCAGAACGGGAACATCCCACTCCGGGATATGAACCGGCAGTCGGGGAGCGCCCAGGGCATAGACGCTGGAAGGGCCACCGGACAGGATCAGCCCGACCGGTGAGATGGAACGCAGCTCTTCGACGGTCGCATCGTGGCGAAACAGTCTGCAGAACACCCCGCACTCACGAACTCGTCGAGCGATCAGCTGGCTGTACTGCGAACCGAAATCGAGGATGGCGACTGTCTCTTCGGCATCGATGGGTCTGGGATTGTGTGTTTCTTCAGGGCGATGTTTGCCCACCCCGCCTCCCGGGAGATCAGCCAAAAACGATCCGACCTTCGCTCATGTCACGAATGATGACCAGGGACTCGACAGGGACAGAGTACTGCCCGGCCAGCAGCTCACGTCCCCCTTCGAAAGTCTTTTCGATCACCGTGCCCACTCCTACCAGACCTGCGCCGCTCTGTGCCACAATCCTGGCCAGTGCCGCGATGGTCTGGCCGGTGGCCAGAAAGTCGTCCACGATCAGCACCCGGTCGGCACTGCCGAGCACCTCCGGGGAGACCAGCAGCTCCACCAGGTGCCCCTTCGTGTGCGATGGAGCCGAGTCGCGAAAGACCTGCTCGGGCATCGTAATGGGCTTGGTCTTGCGCGCATAGACAACTGGCACGCCCAGGGCGAGGGCCGTGGTCAGCGCCGGGGCGATTCCAGAGATCTCCGCCGTGAGCACTTTGGTCGGTCTGGCGGCCGCGAAGCGTCTCCCCAACTCCTCGCCCACGTCCATCATCAGCCGTGCGTCGACTTGATGATTGATGAAGCTGTCCACCTTGAGGATCCCGCGCCCCAGGTTCTGACCTTCCCGTGCGATTCGATCTCTTAGCTCGAGCATTGGTCGCCCCCGCCTCCACTTGATGAATGATGATTATAGCCCCATGCGCGACCTTTCCCCAAAACACTCCCTGGTGGTATAATCTCCCAGATGTAATCCACCGACCCTGTTCGGAGGAAGGAACGGAAAGATGGTTGAGATACTCTCCAACATCCTGACCGGTTTTGGTCTGTCTGTATCCGCAGGTCTGAATGCCTACATTCCCCTGCTGATCGTGGCCTTGATGGCCCGCTTCACGGACCTGATTCGCCTGAACGCCCCCTACGACACGTTGACGAACGGCTGGGTCATTGGAGCTCTGGCGGCTCTGGCACTGGTGGAGGTCGTAGCCGACAAGATCCCGGCCGTTGACACAGTATACAACTTGGCTCAGTCTGTGGCGCGACCCGTGGCCGGAGCCATCCTCTTTGCCGCAAGCACCAGGGTGATCACGGACATCCACCCGGCCCTTGCCCTGCTGTGTGGCCTGCTGGTTGCGGGAACAGTGCACGCCGCCAAGACCGTTGCCCGACCGATCATCACTGCCGTAACGGCTGGCGTGGGAGACCCGGCAGTGAGCACTGCCGAGGACGTGGTTTCGGGGACCGTTTCCCTGGTGTCCATACTCACGCCCCTGCTGGCCCTGGTGTTCATCGTGCTCGGCATCTGGTTTCTCGTGACACGGCTGAGGCGTACTGAGGCCACGTTCTAGCCTCGGACTGTGATCATGGATCAGGCACAGCTCAATGAGCGGTTGAACGCTTTGCCCACAAAGCCGGGCGTCTACTACATGAAGGACGCCAACGGCCAGGTGATCTACGTTGGCAAAGCCATCAACCTGCGCAACCGCGTCCGCTCCTACTTCCACTCCCCCGCCGGCCACCCTCCGAAAGTGCGTCGGCTGGTGGAACACGTTGCGGACCTGGAATTCATCGTCACAGGTTCAGAGTTGGAAGCACTCATCCTCGAGTGCAACCTCATCAAGAAGCACCGACCTCACTATAACGTACGTCTGAAGGACGACAAGCAGTACCCGTACATCAAGATCAGCCTCCAGGACGATTATCCTCGCATCTTCACCGTGCGGCATATGCAACCAGACGGGGCGCGCTACTTTGGACCCTTCACCTCTTCCAAGGCCGTGTTCCAGACCATGGAGCTGTTGCGCAAGTTGTTCCCGTATCTGACCTGCAAGCGTGAAATCACGGGAAAAGACAAGCGCGCCTGCCTGTATCACCATCTGGGCCGTTGCGCGGCACCATGCATCGGCGCTGTCTCACGCCAGGATTACCGCGGCCTGATCAGCCAGATCATTCTCTTCCTCGAAGGAAAGCAGGAACGCATTGTCGCGGACCTGCAGCACTCCATGGATGAGGCGGCGCGGAAGATGGACTATGAGCGAGCTGCGACGCTGCGAGACCAGATCCAAGCACTGCACAAGGTCATCGAGAAACAAAAGATCGTCAGTGCGGCCGAGTCCGACCAGGACGTGATTGCCTTCGCCCGCGAAGACGGCCAGGCCTGCGTACAGACCTTCTTCATCCGGCGTGGCAAGCTCATCGGCCGTGAGTATTTTGTACTCACAGGCACGCAGGATGAGAACGACCTGGAGATCATGGGCTCCTTTGTCAAGCAGTTCTACGACGAAGCGGCCTACGTGCCGCCGGCCATCCTGCTGCAACACGGAGTGGGCGAGGCAATGGTGATCGAGGAGTGGCTGCGACGCAAGCGCGGCACGAAAGTTGCCTTGCTTGTTCCGCAACGGGGCAAGCGACGCGAGCTTGTGCAAATGGCCGCTGAGAATGCGGCCGAGACCCTCGCCAACCTGCGCGCCCAATGGGCCGCCGACCAGGCTCGCCAGGTCACTGCGCTAAGCGACCTGCAGAAGTACCTGAAGCTTGACATGGCTCCCACCCGTATCGAGTGCTACGACATCTCCAACATCCAGGGTCGAGCCGCGACCGGCAGCATGGTCGTCTTTGTCAAGGGGGTTGCCCGCAAGAGTGAGTACCGACGGTTCCAGATCAAGAGCGTTGCCGGGGCCGACGACTATGCCATGCTGCAGGAAGTGCTTCGGCGTCGATTCAAGCGAGCGGGGCAGGAGCAGCAACCAGCCGATCCGGAAGCAGGAGGCTGGGGCATATTGCCCGACCTGCTCATCGTCGATGGCGGCAAGGGGCAGCTGAATGCCGCGCTTGAGGCGATGGCAGAGCTGGGCGTCGCAGGCATCCCGGCCATTGGCCTGGCCAAGCAGCAGGAGGAGGTCTTTGCCCCAGGACGTCCCGACCCGCTGCCCATCCCGCGCGACTCGGAGGGACTCTACCTGCTCCAGCGCGTGAGGGACGAGGCACACCGCTTCGCCATTGGATACCACCGGAAACTGCGCACCAAAGCCGGGCTGAGGTCCAGACTGGACGAGATCCCGGGAATCGGTGACAAGCGCCGCACCGGGCTGCTGAAGCGCTTCCGCTCCCTGGAAGCCATCCGCCAGGCGTCCATTGAGGAACTGGCCAGCGTGACCGGAATGACGCGTGAGGCGGCTGAAAGGGTCAAGGAGCGACTCTGACGGGTGCTCCTGGCTCCGGGGTCAACCAGGCACCCCCTATCGGCGCGGCCGGGTCGCTGAGGGCTTTTGGCCATCGCCTCCCCGAGGGTGTATACTTGGAGCCAGGACTTGACAGGAGGTCAGATATGAGTGGTTGGCTGATCAATCCCCTGCGGTTAGGACTCAGTGCCCCCGAGTTTGCCGCCAAAGACGCTGCACCTGTAACCGCCATTCGGCTTCCAATCGGCAGGCAACTGGCCCTCTATGGAACGCTCGTATTCGGTAACGTCGCCAGCAGCTTCCTGGACTCCTACCGGGCAGGTCAGTCTTGGCGGCCGGACGTGCTCTCACTCGTTTTTGCCTTCATCGTCGGTCTTGTGCTGCTCCCGGGCGCCATAGACACCCAGAAGATGAACGGTGAGAAGGAAGAGCTGGTCCAGTTTGCCACTGTATTCACCTACGGCATCGGCTGGCAAACCCTGCTCAGCTCTGCCATCCGGGCTGCGGCGGGGTCATAGGCTGCTGCAGTTCCCCGAGGAGGGCGAATGAGCACGCAAGGCTCCCACATTCTGGTAATCGGAGCAGCGACTGTCGACGTAAAGGGACGAGCCCAGAAGGGTCTGCAGCTGGGAAGCTCCGTCCCCGGTGCCATCAAAGTCAGCTTCGGCGGGGTCGCCCGCAATGTGGCCGAGAATCTTGCCCGCCTGGGCCAATCTGTCGTGCTCATCTCTGCCGTTGGAAACGATAGCTTTGGCAAGACAATCCTGGAGCGCACCGCCAGCTCTGGCGTGGACGTAACTCACGTGGCAGTGGTTGGCGAGCACTCTGCCGCCTACATGGCCATTCTCGATGAGCGAGGCAGCAAGACCTTCGCCGTGGACGAGATGGGCATTCTGGACTCCATCACTCCTGCGCTGATTCAGAGCCACAGTCAGCTCTTTCGCGACGCCACTGTGCTGGCCCTCGACGCAAACCTCGCGCCCCCCGTGCTCGCTGCGGCCATCCGTGCTGCGCGTCGCAACAATATCCCTGTGGCGATCGACCCTACATCGGCCACGCTAGCCCCCCGCCTGAAGAAACACCTGGGTGACCTGGCGATCCTCACTCCCAACGAGACCGAGGCAGGACTGCTTCTGGGCCGCGTCGTGAAGGGTCGTGCCGAGGCGACCGCAGCGGCGCAGGAGCTGGTGGCCCTCGGCGTAGGGCTGGCAGTGATCACTCTGGGTGAAGAGGGCCTCTGCTACGCCAGCTCACGAGGAAGTGGTTACATCCCAGCCATCCGCTGTGAGGTTGTGGACTATACCGGCGCGGGCGACGCTCTGACTGCCGCCGTTGTGTATGGCCTGGTAAACGGCCTGCCTCTGGACGAGGCGATGCGGCTCGGTGTCTCCGCCGCCACCCTCACTCTGCGCTGCCCTGAGACCGTGTGCCCCGATATGAGCCTCGAGAGACTCTACGATCAGCTCGTGATCTAGTCAGAGAGAAAGCCGCCGGCCCCTCTGGGGGCCGGCGGTTTGATTGTACCCGTCTAGGCCGCGACTTCTGCCGGCTGACCTTTTGCACACTCCGAGCTGTCGGAGCCAGTACCTGACTCCAGTATCGTGGTACTGACAGGCTGACCTGTGCTAGCGTGGTCCGAGGTTACCTCGTTAAAGACCAGCGCATCCGCCTCAACGTCGATCACCAGCCGTGTACCTGCATTGACCTCTCTGCGGATCAGCTTCTTGGAGAGCGGGCTCTCCACCAGCCGCTGCAGGGCGCGACGCAACGGTCGGGCCCCAAAGGCGGGATCATACCCTTTCTCCGCCAGCCAATCGCGGGCTTTCTCAGTCAGAGAAATCTCCAGCCCCTGCTCTCGCATGCGGCAGGCTATGTCTCCCATCTGAAGATCAACGATCTTCTTGACGTCGTCCCTGCTGAGACGCTCGAACACGATCACTTCGTCAATGCGGTTGAGAAACTCGGGGCGGAATGCTGCCTTCAGCGCCGTCTCGATTTCCGCGCGCATCTGTTCCTTCTCGGGTGGCTCTCCCGGTGTGCGGAAGCCCAACGCCCCGCCCTTGGCCGTGTATTGTGTTCCCAGGTTGGAAGTCATGATGATGACGCAGTTCCTAAAGTCGACCGCGTTTCCCTGTCCATCGGTAAGCCGGCCGTCTTCAAGGATCTGCAGAAGCGCGTTCCAAACATCCGGGTGCGCCTTCTCAACTTCGTCGAACAGGATCACCTGATAGGGGCGACGGCGCACTGCCTCAGTCAATTGCCCGCCCTCTTCGTAGCCCACGTAGCCGGGCGGAGCTCCCACCAGGCGCGAGACCGTGTGTCGTTCCTGGTACTCGCTCATATCGACACGCAAGAGTGCATCCTCGTCGTCAAAGAGGAACTCGGCCAGCGCCTTTGCCAGTTCCGTCTTGCCCACTCCCGTAGGACCGAGGAAGATGAAACTGCCCACAGGCCGGCGCGGATCCTTCAAACCGGAGCGAGCCCGCCGGACGGCGTCAGATACCGCCGATACGGCTGCGTCCTGGCTGATGATGCGCTCGTGCAGGCGCTCCTCCATTTGCAGCAGCTTGTTGGCCTCTGTCTCCAGCATGCGGCTCACCGGGATCCCGGTCCACCCAGCGACCACGTCGGCCACGTCCGACACGTGCACCACTTCTTCCAGTCCTCGTTCCGCCTTCCAGACTTCCTTCCTGGAGGTGAACTCTTCCTCCAGTTTGAGGCGCTCACTCTTGTGGACGGCAGCCTGCTCATAGTTCCGATTCTGCCAGGCCGATTCCTCCTCAGCCAGGAGTCGATGGATCTCCTGCTTCATCTTCTTCAGATCCTCAGGCAGGCTAAAGATGTCGATGCGCAGTTTGGACGCTGCCTCATCGATCAGGTCGATTGCCTTGTCAGGCAAGAAACGGTCCTTGACGTAGCGATCCGAAAGTCGGGCCGCCGATTCGAGGGCTTCATCGCTAATGGTGACCTTGTGATGATCCTCATAGCACGGCCTGAGTCCCTTGAGCATCGCTACCGTGTCTTCGACGCTTGGCTCGTCCACAAAGATGGGGGCGAATCGCCGCTCCAGAGCCGAGTCCTTCTCCACGTGCTGGTGATATTCGTCCAGAGTCGTGGCTCCGATGCAATGCAGCTCGCCCCGAGCCAGAGCTGGCTTGAGCATGCTGGAGGCGTCGATTGCGCCCTGGGCGGCTCCTGCGCCGACCACATTGTGCAGCTCATCGATAAAGAGGATGATCTCCCCTTTGGCTCCTTTGATTTCGTCCAGGGCGGCCTTGACTCGCTCCTCGAACTCGCCGCGAAAGCGGGTGCCTGCGACCATCGCGCCGAGGTCGAGCGACACGAGACGCTTGTTCATCAGCAGTTCCGGCACGTCGCCGGATCGGATCTTCTGTGCCAATCCCTCAACGATGGCGGTCTTGCCAACCCCTGCCTCGCCGATCAACACCGGGTTGTTCTTGGTGCGACGACACAGTACCTGCACCACACGCAGGATCTCGCTATCCCTGCCGACGACCGGGTCAAGCTTGCCCTCCCGGGCCAGCTGGGTCAGGTCGCGGCTGAACTTTTCCAGAGTGCGATAACGACTCTCCGCCTCGGGGCTGGTTACACGCTGACCACCACGAATGTCCGGCAGCAGATTGGCCACCTTGTCGTGTGTTATTCCGTTGTCACTCAAGAGTCTCGCTGCCGGACCATCGCGCTCAGAGAGCATGGCCAGAAAGATGTGCTCGGTGGAGACGTACTCATCCTTCAGCGCCTTGCCCTCCTCTGTGGCCGCGTCCAGCAACCTCTTGACCCGAGGAGTGATGTATACCTGCATCGCTCCTGTCGCCGGGGTGAAGGACTGCATCATCCTCGGACTGGAGCGCAGGATGTTGTCCAGGCGCGTCTTGATCGGCTCCATATCGACACCAAGCCGCTCGAGGATCTCGGGAATCACTCCCTTGGGCTGCTCGAGCAGGGCCAGCAGGATGTGCTCAGTGTCCAGCTGTCCGTGCTTGTAGCGTTGCATGATCTCGTAGGCGCGAGCGGCCGCGTCCTGAGCGCGCTCGGTGAATCGGTCGAAACTCATCATCATAGAACTACCCTTTCTAAAGGGCGCACAACTACGCGTGCGCTGCGGCATGTCCACAAACCAGCGATCATCCGTGTACCCCTACTCTTGCCGCTCTGTCTCAACCTGGCTTGCCTCGAAGACAAACGAGCCGTCACGAGAGTCCACGCGTATCGCATCGCCGTCTCGGAAGTCGCCTTGCAGCAGCTTCAGGGCCAGTGGATCCTGTATCTCCCTCTGTATCACTCGCTTGAGAGGCCTCGCCCCGTAAACGGGATCGAAACCCTCCTCCGCGAGGTGTTGCCTGGCTGCTTCTGTCAATTCCACCGTCACCTTGCGGTCAACCAGAAGGGCCTGCAGGTGACGCAACTGGATATCCACGATTTGTGTCAGTTCTTCCATGCCCAGTGCATGGAAGATGATGGTCTCATCGATGCGATTCAAGAACTCGGGGCGGAACTGCTGGCTCAGAGCTTCCAGAACCCGGCGCCGCATCTCCTTCTCATCCCGCCCGCCAAGCTCCTTGATCCACTGGCTTCCGACGTTAGAGGTCATGATTACCACTGTGTTGGTGAAGCTGACGGTCCGACCATGCCCGTCCGTTAGTCGCCCGTCATCAAGCACCTGCAAGAGGGCGTTAAAGACCTCCGGGTGCGCCTTCTCTACCTCATCGAAAAGAACCACGGAGTAGGGCCGGCGTCGTACCGCCTCAGTAAGCTGCCCGCCTTCCTCGTATCCCACATAGCCGGGTGGCGCGCCAATCAGCCGCGCCACTGTGTGTCGCTCCTGATACTCGCTCATGTCCAGGCGAATCATTGCCTCTTCCGAATCGAACAGAAACTCGGCCAGTGCCCTGGCCAGCTCGGTCTTGCCGACACCGGTTGGGCCCAGAAACAGAAAGCTGCCAATCGGCCGTTTGGGATCCTGCAGTCCGGCCCTGGCGCGCCGTACCGCGTTGGCCACGGCAGAGATCGCTTCATCCTGCCCAACAACGCGCCGGTGGAGGTTGTCTTCCATGCGCAGGAGCTTGGACTTTTCGCCTTCAACCAGCTTGGAAACAGGAATGCCCGTCCACGCGGACACAATCTCTGCAACATCCTCCGCGTCCACTTCCTCCTTCAGCATCGCTTTGTTCTGCTGAAGCTCGTGCAGGTTGCGTTCTCCTGCCTGTAGCTCGTTCTCCAGGGATCGGAGGTCTCCATACTGCAGCTTGCTGGCTGTCTCCAGATCAGCTCGTCGCTGGGCGTCCTCAAGGGCCTTCTTCGTTTCATCGATGCGGGTCTTGGTCTGCCTGATGGCCTGAATGGCATCCTTCTCCTGCTGCCACTGGCCCTTCATCGCTGTGCTCTTTTCTTTCAGACCGGCCAGTTCCTCATCGATCTTCTGCAGGCGCTCCCCAGAGGCAGCGTCAGTCTCTTTGCGCAGTGCCTGCTGTTCGATTTGCAGCTGCATGATCCGCCGCTCCACCTCGTCCAGCTCGGCTGGCATACTGTCGATTTCCATGCGCAGGTGTGAGGCGGCCTCATCGATCAGGTCGATAGCCTTGTCAGGCAAGAACCGATCCGCAATGTAGCGATGTGACAGGACGGCGGCTGCAACGAGCGCCGCATCCTGAATGCGCACTCCGTGGTGAACCTCGTAACGCTCCTTGAGTCCACGAAGGATGCTAATTGTCTCTTCGACCGTCGGCTCGTCAACGTACACGGGCTGAAAGCGACGCTCGAGGGCTGGGTCCTTCTCTATGTGCTGGCGGTACTCATCCAGGGTGGTGGCGCCGATGCAATGCAGCTCTCCCCTGGCCAACATGGGCTTGAGCATGTTGCTGGCGTCCATGGCACCCTCGGCTGCGCCTGCCCCCACCACAGTGTGAAGTTCGTCGATGAAAAGGATCACGTCGCCTTGCGATTCGGTCACTTCCTTAAGCACGGCCTTGAGCCGCTCCTCGAACTCGCCGCGGTACTTGGCACCGGCCACCAGAGCGCCCAGGTCGAGCGTGACGATGCGCTTGTTCTTCAGGCCCTCTGGAACATCGCCGCGGAAGATGCGCAACGCCAACCCCTCGGCTATGGCCGTCTTGCCCACTCCTGCTTCTCCGACCAGCACCGGGTTGTTCTTGGTTCGCCGCGAAAGGACCTGGATCACTCGCCGGATCTCTTCGTCGCGCCCGATCACCGGATCAAGCTTGCCCCGACTGGCCAACTGCGTCAGGTCTCGTCCGTATTTCTCGAGAGCCTGATACTTGCCTTCCGGATTCTGGTCCGTCACCCTCTGCGAGCCACGAATCCCTGTCAGGGCTTCGTAGATTCGCGTCAGCGAAACGCCTTGCTGCTGCAGCAACTCCGAGGCGCGCCCGGTAGGTACCAGAACGAGGCCCATCAGAAGATGCTCCGTCGACACAAAATCGTCGTGCATCGACTCTGCCTGTGCTTCGGCACGCTTCAGCACGTTCTGCAGACTCGCCCCAATTCCCACCTGCGTGGCTGTGCCGTAGACCTTGGGCTTGCGCTGCAATTCGTCCTCAAGCTGACGCTGGACCACCTGTGGTGCCGCACCGAGCTTGGCAATGACCTGCGGGACGACGCCCTCGCTCTGGGTTACCAGTGCCAGCAGCAGGTGCTCAGGGTCTATCTGGCCATGATTCATGTCGCTGGCCAGCCTCTGGGCTTCCACCAGGGCCTCTTGGGCCTTTTCAGTGTATCGTTTCATATCCATATCTTTGCTTCCTGACGACGGAAAGGAACCGAACGCCCCCGCCGCTCCTTCAAGTTAGTAGCGCAGGATAGCGCCTATGCGTCCTGCCTTGGTCAACGCATCACTCGGAGCCACGATCTCCACCTTGCCCCCCGAGTCCATGACCTTCTGCATCACGCGGTCCACCGCGTCACTCGTGACTTCCGGAAGCCCTCCGCAGAATGGGCATTTGCCAATGGACTCGGCACTGATGTAGCCGCACCCGGCACAGAGATAGCCCGCTGCCTCGAACCCCCGCTCGACAACCAGAGTATGTACGCGGCCCTCGTGGGCCACATAGAAGGTGTCGGGCAGGCCCGTGACCGCCCCGGACCCCTTGGCCGCGGCCGTCACCATGTCTTCGACGAGCCTGGCCTCGCGTTCTTGCTCCCCGGCGTTGATCAGCTCCGTCGCCCGTTCCATGACTTCGGCTGCAGGGGCCTGCATGTCAATGGCCAACGTGCCTACAATCTGTTTCTGCATCGCCTTGGGCAGCAGCTCCCGGAAGCGTGGCAGAGTCTCATCCGATCCGCCCAGAATCAGCCCGCTGGCTCGCGCTTCCTGGAGGAAGCGAACCACCATGTCTGCCGATTGTCGCATGTTCTGCCGAGCGCGCTGATCCTCCCGTCGCTGATAGCGCTCAGCGGCGCGTCCGCCTTGCTTGTGACGCTTAACCTCCTGGCCCGCCCAGCCCGCCTTCTCCTCGATGCCGCCGAGGTGCATGAGAAAGAGACGCGCCCCCTCGCGGTCGACAAGCACAATCACGTACCGAGCATACTCATCCAGCATCCGCGTCATGGGTTTGAGGTAGGGTGCCGGACCAACATGGGCCTCGGTCTGCACGGCAACTGGCAGGGGATAGACGCGCCACAGGTCGTCCTGGAGAGCCGAGATCACAGCAACCGCTCGAGATCGCCAATCGTATTCCCGGTCGACGTAGCTCTCGACCCTGGCCACATCCTCAGCATGGGCCTCGGCACGGACACTATCCAGCGCCTCCCGCAGCACCAGCTTGGCCTTCTCCTTGGGCTGCCCAGTCAGGTCGGTATTGACGTAAACGCTCAGCACGGTGCCGGACTCACTGCGAAAGCCAGCCAGTTCCTGCAATTCCTTCTCGCTAAGCATTACCGCTCCTCCTCATCTGTGATCGGTCCGGTCTCGCCAGTCATTCGACTCAATCGCTCCACGACTGCCTCGTGTGATGACCGCATCGTTTCCATCTCATCCTGCAGTTGTTCTATCGTGTCAGTCAGTCGCATGATCACCTCGACCGCAGCAAGGTTCACGCCAAGCTCATCGGTAAGTCGACAGATTCTCCGCAAGCGGTCAATGTCCAGCTCCGAATACAGCCGCACGTTGCCTGGAGATCGCGCCGGTATGATCAACCCCATCCGCTCGTACAGACGCAGAGTCTGCGGATGCAGATCAACCATACGCGCTACAACGCTAATTGGATAGCATGGTTCGTCAGGAGCCAGATGATTCATCACCCATCCTCGGACCGTGTGCGTCCCCTGCCCGAATGGACGCGTCTCTAGTCCCTGGGACGCTCCGCCAGCCGCACCTCGATCTTCTGCTCGCGCCCGTCTCGAATGATCGTCAGTGTGACCCGCTGTCCCACCTCTGTTTGGCGAATAACGTAGACCAGAATATCCTCGAACTGACGTACAGGCACCCCATTGATGGCCACGATCACATCCCCGCCTATCTCAAGCTCACGCCCGGTCATCTGGACCGTCTCGTTGCTGCCGCGGAGGCCGGCCTTGTCGGCCGGGCTGCCTGGCACAACGGACAGCACGATGGCACCCCGCTTGACCGGCAGGCTCATTGCCTCTACATAGTCCAGGGACAGGTCCGTTCCCGATATGCCCAGCCAGGGATAGGCATACCTTCCGTCCTTGATCAGCTTGGGCACCACAAGCTTCACCATATTGACCGGCACGGCGAAGCCCACTCCGAAGGCATCCGGGTCATAGGCGGTGTTGACTCCGATCACCTGACCCCGCGAATCGAGGAGGGGCCCTCCCGAGTTGCCTGGGTTGATGGCCGCATCGGTCTGGATCAACTCGGGAATCGTGAAGCGGGACCCGATGCTCTGAGACAGGCGACCCAGGGGTAGACTTCGCCCAAGAGCGCTGATGATTCCCGTTGTCAGTGTGCTCCGCAGCCCATAAGGGTTGCCGATGGCGATTGCTCGTTGCCCGATTTGCAGGGCGTCCGAATCGCCGAGCTCGACGGGAGTGAGCTGGCGGGCGGGCAGATCCACCTTGATCACGGCCAGATCGCTGTCCGGATCCACGCCCACAACTTCCGCCATCACGCTGGTTCCATCCGGAAAGGTTACCTGCACTTCTTTGCCGTCGGCAACCACGTGATTGTTGGTCACAATGTGGCCGTCTGTGTCATACACGAATCCGGAGCCCGTTCCCTGCCCGTAGTAATCCTCATCCTCCGGCAGCCCGAAGCCATCCGTTGCCATAGTCGCAATGACCCGAATGTGAACCACCGACGGGTTCACACGCTTGTAGACGTTGATCAGCAACAGCTCCTCAGCATCCGCGGACGTGATCACCTCCGGGGCGAGGGCCGTGGGCGTAGGCTGCAGCGCCGTGTCCACTGACAGCAGCTCGGCGGTTGGCACTGCGGCAAAGGGAGACGTCCGACTCCCCGTCGGAAGACAGCACAGGCATCCTGTCAGCGTCAGGACCAGTACAGAGACGATCAGTAATGCACCCAGTCGCATGGTTCTTGCTTTCATTGTCTTGCTCCCTTGTAAACTTCAGCAGGACTGCGCAGCGTCGCCAGCTGCGTGAACAGGTCCTTCTCGTCAGAGCTCAGCCGTTGCGGCAGGACGATCCGGGCATCCACATACAGGTCACCTCTCAACTTGGAGTTGTGAAGGTTCGGCATTCCCAGACCCTTCAGGCGAAAGCGCCGCCCACCCTGTGTCTCTGCGGGAATCTTGAGCATGACAGAGCTCTTCAGAGTAGGCACGGCCACTTCGCCGCCCAGGATAGCAGTGTACAGATCTATGGGTGCCTCCGTGTACAGATCGTCCCCCCGACGCTGGAAGATGCTGTGAGGCAGCACGTCGATCAGCAGATACAGATCTCCTTTGCCTCGTCCGGCGCTGCCAGGTCCACCTTCTCCGGCGATTCGCACTCGCGACCCTGTATCAACCCCCGGCGGTATGGTCACCTCAAGCCGGCGAGCCTCTACCTGCAGCAGTCTCTTGGTACCCCCGAACGCTTCCTCCAGAGTAATCTGCAGGTGATGCTCCATGTCCTGGCCACGGCGGCCTCTTGCCTGTCGCGAGTAGCCCGCGTCCGGCCCGGCCATACCCCCGAAGATGGTTCGGAAAAAGTCGGAGAAATCTCCGCCGAGCATGTCCTCAAGATTACCGTATTCAACCCTGGCTCCACCATGACCGGGTTGTCCAGAAGACCACTGGCTCCAGTCGAAACCACGCGGGTCTCCCCCCGTGCGCTGGTACTGCTGCCAGCTGCTGCCCAGCTCGTCGTACTTGCGTCGTTTCTCAGGGTCGCTGAGAACCTCGTTGGCCTCGTTGATCTCCTTGAAGCGTGCCTCGGCCGACTTGACGCCGGGATTCACATCTGGATGGTATTGACGGGCCAGCTTGCGGTAAGCTTTCTTGATCTCCGCCTGGCTGGCCTTCTTCTCCACGCCCAGTACCTTGTAATAGTCCTTATATTCCATCGAGCGCTTCCCTCGCCTCTCGGCGCGTGGTCAAGTCGTGTCCTAGGAGGCCTTGTGCACTTGCACCCGAGCTGCGCGCAAGAGCCTGCCATTGAGGGTGTATCCCTTGCGAAACTCGGCAGCGACCTGATTTGGCTCACCATCGCCCTCGATCATCTCGACCGCCTCATGCATGTTCGGGTCAAAGGCCTGGCCCACGGATGGTACCACCTGCACGCCCTCCTGGGCAAGCACTTTGTGCAAGTGCTGAAGAGTGATGCGAACTCCCGCGCCTATGGCATCCTCCGCACTCGCGTACTTGAGTGCCTGCTCCACCTGATCAGCCACCTCCAGGAGATGCGAGAGGACGCGCTTCTTTTCCTGCCACACTCGCTCGTCGCACAGCCTCTCCATGCGTTTGCGCATGTTCTCTGACTCGGCCAGGGCACGCAGATACTTATCCTGGGTGTCCTGCACCTCCTTCCGCGCCGCCTCCAGCAGTGCAGCGAGGTCCTGTGACTGCCCCTCAGGTGTTGTCGCCGTTTGGTCATCCATTGCTCAATGTCCCTCTCCCCATTGGATGCTGTCTGCGGCCATTCTATCCCTTTAGTGATCGATTGTCAAGGTTCCTGCTGCATTTCATATAAATGTCTAACAATGGCCGGACGTAGATTCTGCGCTCTGTCTCGCACCCACGTCTGTTGCGAGACAACCGCAGCCATGTTATAATGACGCACGACCATTGCTTTGGCCTACAGGGAGCCTGCATGGACGCGAGGTGGCTCTGTAGCCACAATTACATATCTAGCACTTGATTGGAAAGGTGGGAATCGATATGTCGACCGAACTGCGCTTGGTAGCGGATCTGATGTGCGTTGCAGCGCGCACGGCGCCGAAGACGGCGGGCCAGGATTTCGTAGTTACGGCGGTTCTGGAAGGAGAGCCCTGCCGCGAGCTTGGCGAGGCGATGATCCGCTTCGGAGAAGAGAGCGGCAAACCGAACTTTGATCGCGACGGCAAGAATGTGCTTGCTTCGCCCCTTGTCGTACTGATCGGAATCAAGGACGCACGCCCTCTGGGCATCAACTGTGGTGCGTGTGGGTCTGAGGAGTGCATCAAGCCCAATACGCTGAAGGCAGAGTTTCAGGGACCTCAGTGCGCGTTCCGCCTCCTGGACATGGGCATCGCCCTCGGCTCCGCCGTCAAGACCGCCGGCATGCTGAACGTCGACAACCGCATCATGTACCGGGTCGGAGCCATAGCGCGCCGGATTGGAATGATCGATGCCGACTATGTGATGGGCATTCCCCTTTCTGTCACGGGCAAGAGTATCTATTTCGACCGCAAGCCCTGAAAGATCCTGTCAAGAGGCGCGTGGGATATGAACCTCGAGTTGACCTGCAGGTCAAATCGCGTATAATAAACGCGCTTCGGGGTGTAGCGCAGTTGGTAGCGCACAGCGTTTGGGACGCTGGGGTCGGAGGTTCGAGTCCTCTCACCCCGACTTTGCGGGTGTAGCTCAGTGGTAGAGCCCCTGCCTTCCAAGCAGGTTGTCGCGGGTTCAAGTCCCGTCGCCCGCTCTCGAGGGGGCCCATAGCTCAGTGGTTAGAGCCCCCGGCTCATAACCGGGTCGTCCTTGGTTCGAATCCAAGTGGGCCCACAGGTCAAGTCGCACCCCCGAATTCCGGGGGCGAGTCGAACCCATCCCTGCCGCTCCGTGCGGCTTTTTTTCCGTGTCCGTCTGGAGGAAGCGGTGAACTCAAGTCTGTCAAGAAATGCCTTCGTCTACACGCTGCTGCTGCTGGCGATCTCTGCGCTGATCTACTTCAACTTTGTCTCCCCGACGGAGGAGCTTTCGACCGTCTCCATCAATAAGGTGGCCAACGACGTGCGCGGCGGCCTCGTCACCAAGATTGCCATCTCCGGGGACGATCTGACGGTCACCTATCGAGAGGGCGAACAACCCAACCAGGTACTCGCGCGCAAGGAAGCAGGAGTAGGTCTCACTGAGACGCTCATGAACCTGGGGGCGAGCTCCGACGAGCTTGCCGCGGTGGAGATCATCGCGCAAGGCCCTGGCATGTGGGACAACCTGCTTCCCATTCTCGGGAGCCTGCTTCCCATAGTGGGGCTGGGCTTGATCGTCATCTTTATGCTCCGCCAGGCTCAGAGCGGAAACAACCAGGCCATTTCCTTCGGCAAGAGCCGGGCGCGTCTGATGAGCGGCGATAAGCCGTCGGTCACTTTCGCCGATGTGGCCGGAGTCGATGAGGCCAAACAGGAGTTGCAGGAGGTCGTGGAATTCCTGCGGGAGCCTGGCAAATTCACCACCCTGGGCGCGCGCATTCCCAAGGGAGTGCTGTTGGTGGGCGCCCCTGGAACGGGCAAGACCTTGCTCGCCAGGGCAGTAGCCGGCGAGGCAGGCGTCCCGTTCTTCAGCATCAGCGGTTCCGAGTTCGTCGAGATGTTCGTTGGCGTGGGAGCCAGCCGCGTACGCGACTTGTTCGAACAGGCCAAACGCAACAGCCCGTGCATCGTCTTTGTCGATGAGGTCGATGCGGTGGGACGTCATCGCGGGGCCGGGCTGGGGGGCAGCCATGACGAGCGCGAGCAGACGCTGAACCAGATCCTGGTTGAGATGGACGGCTTTGACACGGACACCAAGGTGATTGTGGTGGCCGCGACCAACCGACCGGACATCCTCGACCCCGCATTGTTGCGCCCCGGTCGTTTCGACCGGCGCGTCGTACTCGACCGGCCAGACATGAACGGCCGCAAGCAAATACTGGAAGTCCACGTTCGTGGCAAGCCGCTCGATCCGGGAGTGGACCTGATGGAGCTGGCACGGCAGACACCCGGTCTCTCTGGCGCTGATATCGAGAACCTGGTCAACGAAGCAGCCATCCTCGCCGCCCGCCGCAACCAAAAGTCCATCGGCATGGCGGATCTCAAGGAGGCCGTGGAGCGGGTGATCGCCGGTCCCGAGCGCAAGAGCCGCCTCATTAGCGCCGAAGAGAAGGGGATCATCGCCTACCACGAGGCTGGCCATGCTCTGGCCCTGGCCAAGCTGCCCAAGGCCGATCCGGTCACCAAGGTCTCAGTGGTCTCGAGAGGAATGGCTCTCGGCTATACGATGAACCTGCCGGAAGATGACCGCTATCTCCAGGCCAAGGGCAAGTTCGAGGATGACATTGCCGGCACCCTGGCAGGCCGCGCCGCGGAGGAGTTGGTGTTCGGGGACATCACCACCGGCGCGAGCAGCGACCTGGAGAAGGCCACCAAGCTGGCGCGTTCCATGGTCACGCAGTACGGAATGAGCGAGGTACTGGGCCCGCGCACCTTTGGCCAGAAAGAAGAGCTCATCTTCCTCGGCCGCGAGATCTCCGAGCAGCGCGACTATAGCGAGGAGGTCGCTCGTCAGATCGACTCTGAGGTCAAGCGCATCATCGACAAGGCCTACGAGCGGGCACTGATCATCCTGCGTGAGAACCGTGACAAGCTGGATCTGCTGGCCAAGACGCTCATCGAGCGCGAGACCCTGGAGGGCGATGAACTGAAGGCACTCCTGGCCTGACGACCGGCACGCAGGCTGCTGGCGGCTGCACCTTGAGATGAGAACACTGAATCGCCCTGACTGACACGGCAGGAGGAACGATGTTCTCGCAAATCCAACCGGGTCTGGTGGGTGAACTCGAAATCATCGTCGCTGCCGAGCACACCGCTCTCCACCTTGGCAGCGGCAACGTCGCGGTCCTGGCCACTCCACAGATGATTCGCTGGATGGAGGGCGCTTCAGTGCATGCAGTCGATCCCCTCCTGCCTCCAGGATACAGCACAGTCGGAGTTCACCTCGACGTCAGGCACCTGTCCGCCACACCTGTTGGCATGAAGGTGCGAGCGCTGGCCAGGCTGGTTGCCGTAGACGGTCGCAAGCTTACCTTCCTGGTATCGGCCTCCGATGACCGGGAACTGATCGGCGAAGGCACGCACCAGCGCGTCATCGTCGAGCTCTCGCGCTTCAAGCAGCGGGTAGAAGCCAAACTCGAGCCTCCGTTACGCTGAAAGGACCTCCTATGCGCAATCGCCACTGGTATCGCATCCTGGCTGTTCTGTTGGTGCTGTTCGTGCTGGCACTGGCCTTGCATATCGAGGGCCGCGGCGTTGTTCGAGCCCAGGACAAACGCTACTACTGGGAATCGCTCGACGTCGACATCACCGTGCTCGCCAATTCCGACCTCCGCGTCGTCGAGACGCACAAGTACGTATTCACCAGCGGGAGCTTTCACTTCGCATACCGCCAGCTGCCCACCGACCGCCTTCAGAGCATCACCTCTGTCAGTGTCAGCGAGGGCGGCCTATCCTATCGCCCGGGAAGCGAAGATGCCGGGACATTCACCACCTCCCGCGAAGGCGGCGATTTTCGGATCACCTGGTACTACCCGTACACCAGCAACGACAGCCGCACATTCACCATCGGCTACACAGTGAAGGGGGCCCTCCGGATTTATGAGGGTGGCGACCAGCTCTGGTGGAAGGCTGTGTTCTCTGACCGTGACTTCCCGGTAGGCTCCTCGACAGTAACGGTCCACCTGCCGGCAGGGGCTTCCCGTGAGTCGCTCAAAGCCGCGTCGTATGGCGCCAGCGCCGATTATCAGGTAGCCGATGCCAGAACGGTGATCTTTACCGCATACGACATCGGGGCCGGTCAAGAGATGGAAGTGCGCGTGCAGTTCCCGCACGGACTGGTGCAGGGAGAGGTGGCTTCCTGGCAGGCCAGAGAGGATCGCCTGCTCGACTACAACCAGCGCTATCGAGGCATGATAAACCTCGTGGGGGGAGTGCTCGGACTCGTCTCCGTTATCGCCGGGTTCGTTGGCCTCTACCTGCTCTGGTTCCGCCGTGGCCGCGATGCGCCAACGGATCTCGTCACTGACTATCTCGCAGAACCTCCCTCTGCCCTTTCGCCGGGCCTGGTCGGCACCCTGATAGATGAGAAGGTCGATATGAAGGACATTGTCGCCACCATCGTCGACCTTGGGCGCAGAGGTGTCATCAGCATCTCGGAAGAGGAAGAGAGGGGCTTCCTAGGCATTGGCAAGAGCCGTGACTTTGTCTTTCGAATGGAGAAGGACTCGGAGCAGCTCTCCACCTTCGAGCGAACCTTGCTCAGGGGACTGCTGAAAGGGAGGAGTTCACAGGTCCGGCTCTCTGAACTGAAGCAGAAATTCTATGAGGAAATTCCCGATATCAGTGAGCAAATGTACAAGGACGTGGTCAATCTGGGTTTCTTTCCGAGAAGCCCCAAGTCTACGCGCAACCGCTATCTGGCTGCCGGAATCGGTCTTATGGTGCTGGGCATCGTGTCGAGCATCGTCCTGGGTATTCTCCTGTCCACTTACGTGGACACTGCCTTCTGTCCGGGCGCAGGCGTCACCGTGCTGGGAGTTGCGCTTATCGCACTGAGCCACTTCATGCCCAAGAAGTCACAGGCCGGTTCCACGGCCGCTTCTCAGTGGCGAGCCTTCCGGCGCTACCTGGATACCATCGAAAAGTACAAGGATCTGACCCAGGCCAAGGAGATCTTTGACAGGTACCTGCCCTATGCCATCGTCTTTGGTCTGGAGCGAGAGTGGGTGAGCAAATTCGCGCGAGTGGACACCCCGGGTCCCACCTGGTACCGCCCGTATCGGCCGGTCATCGTTGGCCGCGACTACCGAACCGATGGCAACCTGGGCGGCGGTCTGGCAGGCGGCGGTCGCGGTGGAACTGTCCCCTCTCTGCAGGGTGCAAGTGATAGCATGATGGGGTCCCTGCAGAGCATGAGTGATGGTCTGTTCGGCATGCTAAACTCTACGTCGAGCACTCTCTCCAGCTCTCCATCCAGCTCGAGCGGAGGCGGCGGTTGGAGCGGTGGAGGTGGAGGCGGTGGCGGGGGCGGAGGTGGGGGCGGGGGCGGCGCCGGCTAACCCCGCTTCGTTTGTGAGGTTCCTGCAACGGGCACACCTGCAAACGGCTCTACTCTTGCGCCACGACGTCTAACGAGTAGCTGTATCCAGCAGAGGCGACCGCGTAACGAGTCACGTCCGAGATGGATATCACAGTCGATTGCCCAATGTCGGGCAGCGCCACGATTGTCTCCGTTCCCCCACTGACCCAGAATCGTTCGATGGAGACCTGCCGGTCAATGACTCGAATGGCCTGGATGAGGTAGCGCCTGCGAAGCCAATTGTCGATGCGCACGAAACCCTCGGCGATCCAACCGCCGTCATCGTCCTCGGCGTCGTACGAGTAACCAAGCTCCGGGATTCGAATGTCGTCAAGGCACAAACCGGGCCCGTTCACCGCGTCGTCCGTGATGTACTCGAAGCGAATCAGCACTTCCTGACCTACCAGTGAACTCAAGTCAATGATTTCTTCCTGCCACGTCGCAGACTGTGAATGCTCATTCGCTGAGAGGCCTGTGTACGCCGGGCCGTAGCTCTGACCTGTGGGATTTCGCTCTGTGGTGTGCCTGCCCGGTAGAATCCTCCAGGTTGCGCCGCCATCCATCGAGGCTTCCACGTAGGCATAGTCCCAGCCATCCTCAATGTCGTACCACATCGAGAGGTGAAGACGAGCCTCACGCAGACCCCGCAGGTCGAAACCCCGCGTAAGCGTCATATCGCTGCTGTCCCCACGATTCGACCACCAGCAGAACCGGCCGCTGGGCGGATCAGCCGGCACCAGTTGAGCACGATCTTCGCCCAAGAAGCTCAGCCGGAGGGCCTCGCCATTCCCCTCCACGACGAGGTAGTCGGTGCCAAAGGGCTGCACCATGCCTTCTCCCGCTGCCGGGTATCGCAATAGCGTGGCCTGCGGCAGTACCCCAAGGTCGAGGTTGGTGTAGGAGTAGCGTGCGGGGTCGCTCCCCGTGCCATCGACGTAGTTGGCGACAATCCAGTCGGCGAACAGGTCTTCGAAGGTCAGTCCGGTCCCCAGCTCATCCAGGACGCTGTCCACACCGGCCGGTCCGTTTTGCCCGCTTGCGACGAGCAGTCGAGTCCCTTCGGCTCCGTAGCGTTGAGACAAGTAGGCAGCAAAGAGAAAGGACGCACTGTAGTGACCGCTGGTTCGTCCATCGTTCGCGCTCCACTGGGTAAGACCAATGTCGGGGTCGCTGGCATAGGTTGCGATTCGGTTCGCCTTCGAGTATCCGCACAACAGCTCGGCGAGCTCAGAGAGTCCTTCGCTGATCCACGCGTCCTCGTTCGAGTCGGCCTTCCAGTGGACCATGTGCTGGAGCTCATGCGCCAGGGTCGAATCGTAGGTCACCGTGCCAGGCTGGCCCGTTCCCGCGTTCATGTAGAACATCTCACGCTCGTTGCTATTGGGTACCACCGCCGCCGGGTACTCGTCGGCACTCCAGAAGTAGCCCGATGCCCCTGACAGGCGGAGATTCAGAATGTGGATACATGAGTGGTTGTCAATTCCTGGAACCAGCTCCGCACCAAAGTGATGCCGCACGGTGGGATAGATTCGCTCCTCAAAGACCTTCGCTGAACTGATGAGGTCCGCGGTCGGAACTTCCAGCCCTTCTTCGACCCAGACGCACAGCAGTGGGCTGGCGTAGCGAAGAATCGCCTCAACCTTCAGACTGCTCTCTGCATTGAGATCCAGCGCCCAGAATGAATGCCTCTCGCCCAGGGTGAGTGGTTGTAGTGCCTGAGTGGTATCCGGCGCAAGGAGGGTCTGATTCTTGAGTCGTCTGGCCAGGTCATAGGGGTCGGTTGGGGGAACGAGAGCTGCACGCAACCGCGCCTCGGTCTCAGCAGCAACCTCGGTCGCAGCCGTTGCGTCTAACGCGAGGGCATTGACCCCCTCATGGCCTCCTGGCCGCCGTAGATCCAGCAGCGAGCGGAGCAGACCCCACCACAGAGCAACACCGAGCAGCAGAAAGAGGGCCAGGACCAGCCCGCCACGCCAGGATGGCTTCAAGGGGGCGTCTATTCCTTCGTGATCTCCAGATTGGCGCCGCAGTTTGGGCAGTCGCGCAGAGCACTCTTGACTGCGAACTCGCTTCCGCAGTAAGGGCAACGCTTGATGGCTTTGGCCGGCATTACACCCTTGAAGAGATAAGCGTCCACGTCTTTGCGCTGCTCACGCTGACAGTCACCATGTCCACACAGCCGCTCGAGCGCACCCAGGGCCATCGCACGAGGGATCCGGAACTCGGACTGCACCTGCGCTACCGTCACCTCACCTCCCAGGCGGCGTGCGAGGTCCACTATCCCGGTCGAGAGCGCTTCGGGGCTGATTTCGGCCAGCCGTCGCAGGCTCAAGACACCCCATCCCAGTAGCAGACCACCGATCAGCAGCAGGGCAACTGCCGTTAGCAGCCGGCTCGGATTGGTCGCCACGGCAATCAGGAAGATCAGGCCAAATACCAGAAAGGGTATCGAAGCCATAATGACCAGAATGGACAACAGCTTGTTCATAGCTCTCCTTGCTCGACCCTGTTACGTGTGTCGGGGCAGAACCGTCAGCGCCACTGCTTCGTCGCCGCCGTGAGCGCCGCGCCCATTTCCTCGAACATACGCTGGATTTGCGTGGTCGTCAGGCGGGAGCGGACTGCTTCCTGCACCTTCTGACTGAACTCGAGAGGGTGTGTGCCGAGATATTTCTCGTCCTTGACCATAGACTGCAACGTCGGCCAGTAGGCATGAAACGCCGCCACCCCATCTGAAACGGTGAGGCGTAGTTCGGCCAGCTTGTAGCGCTTCTGTTCCTCGTAGACGGTGCCCACACTGCGGATGAAGCGATCCATCCCTTCCCCCAGCCCCTTGAGTAGACCGAGGATTTCCGCCACACTGGTCAATCCGACCACGTAATTGGCTTCGTTTCGATTCAGCTCCACGAGCGGTGCCAGGCGGTCGTGCCAGGGCCCGCTCCCGGAAGGCATCTCTTTGAGGCTGGTCAGAAGGTTCTGCGCAGCATCTTGCCTGCTCCGGGAGTCGAGATTGCTCGTGAGGTCGTCGACCAGGGCCTGCTTTTGTGATGCTTCGACGCTCAACGCCTGCCACTTGCCCTGCATCTCAGCCTGACCTGCCTGGACCTTTTCCCGCTCAGTTCGCCACTTGTCGCGTATCACCCGAATCCCATCCGTCATGGCCTGGATGTTTTGCTGCAGTTTCTGGCGTTCCTTCGCCAAACGTCGTCGTGCTCCCAGACCGCTCAAGAGCCCGGTGCGCTTGATCTCAGCATTGATGCGCTCGAGCTCTGCCTGAAGACCAGCGCGGCGAGCTTTCAGCTCCTCCTCCTGCTCATTGAGAATCGGGTTTTGCTCTCGCAGGTAGGCGATCTGTTTCTGGCCTTCCTGGATCAGGCGTTCCGAGTTCTGCCGCGTTTCGGCCAGTTCCTTCTCCAGAACAGCCGTCCTATCCTGCAGCGCTTTTCGCTCCAGCAGCACACGGGCCTGAAGCGCTTCGCGAATCGCCTCTGGCAGGTCGTCCCCCGCCAGAAGCAGGGGCGCGTAGCCAGCGACCAGCTTGTTGCGCTCCGTCAGTTGCCGCGTGTGCAGGTCATTAAACTGGAACTGGATCTCCTCCACTTCTCGGTAGACGTCCGCCATTCGCTTTCTACTCGCACGGACATAGTTGTAGAACTCGGTGAGGGTCATCGCAGTTGCCATAGCGTCTCCTTCCAGTCTCGCTGTCGATCTCCCCCGGGGACGGATCGCCGTCGCCTGTCACGCGCCGTGATCACTACAGGCCCACACCACGAGCTTTCCCCCACATGCGGCGTTCTATCTGCCATCGAATACGGTTTGTCCAGCGGGCCTTGTTTCCCACTGCCTCCAGCTCACGAAAGCTGCCATGTGCTTCCCAGTACAGGGGACATGCCCCGCAGCAGATGTGCCTGATCTCGCAACGGGCGCAGACGGGGGGCAGGAACCGCTTTCCCCGCCAGTAGCGAGCCTCCCGGCTGTGCCACAGATCCACAAACGAGTTACGCAGCAGGTTGCCAATCCCGCGCTCATAGCTTGAGCAGGGCAGCAGCTCGCCATCAGGTGCCACAGAAAGGAGGCCGTCGACACAGGCGCAGGACTTGGACCCCAAACCGTGCGTGACAGGATTGAAAAGGCAGTATGGCGTGGGCGAGTACCACACCAGTTTGGTGCCCTTCTCCCGTGCTCGCGCCTGCAATGACTCGATGATTGGGCTTAACTCGGAATAGGTGACCTCTTCCTCACCGTGATGCAGGGCTGTACCCGTACTGATCATCACGTTCATCGAAAAGTATTCAGAATGCAGCTGGTCGGCAATGTAGTCGACCAGATCAAGCAGGTGAGCTCGATTGCTGCCACAGATAGTGGTATTGGTATGGGTATGAATTCCAGCCGCGCGAAGCACAGCCACCGCCCGCGTTGTCCGATCAAAGGCGCCAGGGTGACGAACCACCCGGTCGTGCACCTCAGCGGCTGGCCCCTCCAGGCTCACCTGGGCTGAGTCCAGTCCGGCCTGCTTGAGGCCACCCACGTAATCGACGTCCGAACAGCGCAGACCGTTCGTGATGAGGTTGACACGCATCCCCTTGCCCTTGGCGTAACGGATGAGCTCGGGCAGGTCGTCTCGCAAAGTGGGCTCTCCGCCGGTAAAGGACACAGTGGGGCAGTGCGCATCATCAAAGATGCGGTCGATGATGGTCTCGACTTCGGCCGTGCTCATCTCGGGCACCTTCGCTCCGCGGTTGGGCGACTCGGCATAGCAGAACACGCACTTGTTCTG
The DNA here is from genome assembly GCA_002327925.1 of Anaerolineales bacterium UBA2200. Lineage (GTDB taxonomy): Bacteria > Chloroflexota > Anaerolineae > UBA2200 > UBA2200 > UBA2200. The sequence goes on along the minus strand of DCVA01000042.1, from coordinate 158,052 downwards.
ACAGCGATAGGTGAGTGCAATCTCAGACAGCACGGGAAGATCCCGTCTCTGAGATCCGAAGGGAATCTCACGAACCGACGGCGCACCGCAGACATCATCACGCAGTAGCGCAGCCACGCTGATGAGCAGTTTCTCAAGGTCCGCCCGCACCCTCTCCGGGTCTGCCGAGAACTCGGCGGCCACCTCTCTCACAACCGCATCCACATCGGGCGGTCCCCCGTGATCGTAGAGCCTGGAGAGCAGGGCAAGAGCCGTGCGGTTCAGGTGATGCACCCGATTTGGACGCAGGATGAACAGGCCGTCTTCTGGCCGGATGTAGATGTAGTCTCTGGTTTGTGCCACCAGTTCTGTGGCAAAGCCTTGCAGGTCGATTATCTCCATGGACCTGGCCAACGCTAGAACCGCCCCACGCAGGCGCTGTGACAGGCACTGTGACAGGCACTGTGACACACACACGCGCTGTGGCAGGCGCTGTGGCACGCGTCGTGTACGCAGGCGCTGTGGCACGCGTCGTGAACACAGGCGCTGTGGCAAGCGCTATGGCAGGCGCTGTGGCACGCATCGTAGCCCGCAGCCGTGGCTACCCCTTTGCCCGTCGCCGCGGCAACAGCGGTCTCGACTCCCGCCGCCAGCTTGGAGACCGCAGTCTCCACGCTACGACTCACGTCGCGTGCCAGATTTTCGATCGGGGTCACCGCCTGCTCGGCCGCCTGGGCCAGCGGACCTGGTTGCCGCGAGTCGTCACCCTCAGGCACCTGCGTCGGCCCGGCGCGGTCACGGATGATGATCCACGGCGTGTAGGGCTGGCGCCACACGGTTGGGCTTTCGCGTACGGGAGGCGGCGCGCGGTCGAACTCGTCCCAGGCATCACTGATCTTCCTATCATAGGTCTCCCGGGTGGCCTTCGGATCCGCATTCCAGACTTTCGGCTGCAGTACTGCGGCGACAGCACTCAGGATTGCCGGGATCTTGCTCTGGTCAATCGTGCCATCATCCTGCAGGGCATCGATCAGGGCTTTCTCATAAGCATTCAATTCTGCCTTGGCGTTCGTGAGCTCGAGCTGCAGCGGGTTGCGGTTGATGATGGTAAGCACGCCACGATTGCTGAGCGACAGTACGATCAAGGTGATGGTGCGCACCGAGTTACCCATGAAGAAGGCCGTCTCGATGGCAGTGAGGTCCGGAACAACGCCTGCCGTCTCGAAAGTTTCGAGTTCAATCTCAGGCGGCTCGTAAACGGAGGCCTTCTTGCCGCCCCGCTTGACCAGCCAGACCGCCAGCAGAATGACCCCCAGAACAACTCCGAGCCCCACGCACGCTACCAGTAGCAGCGCGGCCTTTGTCCAGCCGGCCGTGCCGGTCGGGCCTACTGTTCCTACGGGAGTCGGGCTGGGTTTGAGCGGGATTTCTGTCTCGCGAGTGGTGGGCACCGTCGTGCCCCGGAGATAGAAGGGCGGTTGGATCTTGCCATTCGGGGACACGTTCTTCTTCTCGACGTAGATGGAGAGCCAGTTCTTGCCCGTGGTCTCGTCCGGCGTAGGAAAGTAAACCCAGCGCGTGAACTCACTCAGTCGGCCGGTCTTGACCCCCGCGGCGTTGACGATCGCGTCGGTAACCTGCTCAGCTCTGGTTATGTCGGCTGCCAGCTCGATCGGCAGCACGAAGGTGGCGCCGAGTACCTCTAGGGCCATCGACCATTCTCCAGATGCCCACCCTATGACCCGGTAATCCTCCCCATCAATCTGAGTGGCCTCAAATACGGAACGGTCCACCGTGTAGCGGATGGTGACCACGTACTGCCCGCCCAACCGCGTGTTGGCGGCAAAGACGGCGGAGTAGACGCCCGTCCGGCCCGTTGGCTGGAGAGTCACCTTGAACCGGCCATCCGGTCCAGTGCCAAAGGACTCTAGGATCGTGTGTGGAGTCTCGAGAGCCGGCAATTCACGGATACGGTCGCGGCCGCTTTCTCGTTCTGTGAAGGTGAGCTCGTACTTGATGCGCAGCCGTCCATCCTGCAGCACGGTGACGTAATAGTCCGATTTGTTGAGGGTGACCGGATCCTGAGCCTCCACCGCGACGGGACAGGAGACAAGCACAACCAGCAGCGTCACCAGAGCCAGCAGCCATCTCTTCATCAGCAATCGCCTCCTCCGTGATCCTCGCGGAGTCACTATACCATAGTCAGCAGCGCCTTGCCAAAAGGGGCACGCCAGAAACCCGCTCTCGGCAGCCTCAGGGTGATGGCAACCTATGCCCTCCCCACCTGCTCCAGGACCCCAAGCACCGCCTCCGCACACGCCGCCCAGGAGAAGCGGGCCGCCTGCTTGAAACCTCGCTCGATCATGCCGCGGCGCAGCGCCTCGTCCTGCAGCACTCGGAAGAGCGCTTCCGTCCATTGCCGAATGTCTCCCGGATCCAGTAGCACCGCCGCGTCGCCTGCCACTTCGGGCAGCGATGAAGCATTGGAGCAGAGCACCGCAGCGCCGCAGGCCATCGCTTCGAGAACGGGAAAGCCAAATCCCTCGTACAGGCTCGGCAGCACAAATGCCGAAGCGCCGCTCAGGAGCGCAGGGAGGTCGGTGTCCGGAACATAGCCAACAACGTGCACACGCTGCTCCAGACCCAACTGGCGCAACCTGGCGAACAGCGGCTCGTAGAGCCAACCCTTCTTGCCAGCCACCACCCAGTGCAGGTCGAACCCTCTCCGCACCAGCTCCGCCATGGCATCGAGCATGGTGAGCAGGTTCTTGCGCGGGTGCAAGGTTCCCACATAGAGGACGTAGGGGAATGTGATCCGGTAGCGCTTGAGTACCCCACCAAGCAAGCCGGGATCCCGAACAGGAGCGAAGGACGGGTCGCGGCCGGGATATGCCACCGTGATTCTTTCCGGCGGCGTGTGGAGGCGCTCTATCAGGTCACGACGCGTCGCCTCCGAGTCGGCAACCACATGGGCCGCGCTCGAAGCGCTGTAATCCGTAGACCAGCGCAGGTATCGCCTGGCCCATGAACCATGCGCCTGGGGATAGTACAAGTAGCCAAGGTCGTGCACAGTGACTACGCAACGCCTGGGGTGCACAACAGGAATCACATGGGAAGGCACAAACAGCACCTGAGGCGGGCGCACGGCCATCTCAGCCGACAGGCGCAGGTGAGTCCACAACCGCGGAAACGGAATGGTGCGGCCTTCGGAGTTGGCCCCTTCAGGGAACAGGCCCGCCGCTGGCGCCTGATTGAAGTACAGCCGGTAGCGGTTGGAGTGATCCAGCTCCAGCAGAGCGCGTAGCAGAAACAAAGAGTAGTTCTCTGTTCCGGTGCGTTGGGTTGCCGTCGCACGGCTTGCGTCAATCCCGATCAGCATCGGAGGTTCACTCCGTTGGAGCTGCGGACCGGCGAGGTGTCTGGTCCAGACGTGTCACCATGACTCGCACGGCCCCGGCCTCTTCCAGCCTGGAAGCAACCCACGAGGCGCTCTCGTCGTTCACGAGGGCGATCATGTTGCCCCCCCGGCCGGCCCCGCACAGTTTTGCCCCTATTGCGCCCGCACGCAGTGCCGCCGAGATCAGCGTCTCCAGTTCCGGACTCGAGACGCCGATAAGACGCAAGAGCTCCTGATTCTGGTTCATCAGGCCTCCCAGCGTGCTCACCTGTCCCGTCTCCATGGCACGCCTTGCCATCGCAGCGATTGCGCCGATGCGGTCGAACCAACCCTCATAGCGCTGTCGATCTGCCTCCCACGCACTGCGCACATTTGCCACTGCCAGTCGTGTCGGACTCGGCACCCCTGTGTCCGCAATAGCCAGCAAGATCGGCCTGCGGACTCGGAGAACCTCTACAGGGCTCCCGCGGACAAAGTACACTGGTTGGTTGTAGGTGATCACCGAATTGTCTATGCCGCTCGGGGTGCCATGGTGGACGATCTCGGTTTCGAAGACCAGTGCCGAGAGCTCCGGGAGATCGATGGGCGTGTCGAAGAACTCTGCCAGGGCGCGTATCACGGCCGTGGCAACGGCCGCCCCACTGCCCATGCCACTTGCGATGGGCACGGTGGATGAGACCGTTACCGCGAGGTCTTGGCCAGCAGCCCTCCCCAGCCAGCGGAGCATGTTCTGCACGGTGACTTGGAGTGGGTATGCTGGCTGATCTGGTGTGAGTACATCCCCCAGGCGATGGGATACTCCGAGGTCAGGCGCACAAATCTGTATGCCCTGTCCCTCCGATCCGCGCTCCACAACAGCCGTGGCGCGAACCTGGTCGACCGGGACGGCAATAGCTGGCCTGCCGTAGACCACGGCATGCTCCCCGAACAGGATCACTTTGCCGGGAGCGGACGCCAGACTCAAGCTCCTCCTCTGATTGACGCAGGCCTTGCTGGTAGCTATACTCCTACTCCGGTGGCCCTTGCCCAGAGTGCCCAATCTTAGTCCGGGTATTCTACGGCAGAACCGCTTGCACACCAACCGCCCGAACTGCGTCGGGCTTTTCCTCAACGCTTCGGTCAAGGACGATTATGAGACAGTTCATCACCGTCTGCCCGCGCGATTGCTATGACACCTGTTCCTTGCTCGTCCGTGTGAATGACGCAGGACGAGTTGTATCCGTGCGCGGAGACCCGGATCACCCAACGACACGCGGCCTTACCTGTCCTCGCGCGGCAGCGGATCATCTGCGACTCTACGCCAATCGCGTGGTTGCACCCGCCATTCGTGTCCTGGATAAGGCGCCTGCGGGGGCCCGGGAAGCCAGCGATCCCTCGGCCGGTTTTGCCACTGAGTCGTGGGACGAAGCTCTCGACCTCGTCGCCCGCCGCCTGCGGGAGACGATAGACACCCACGGTCCCGAAGCCGTTCTCTATCTCTCCTACTCGGGAAACACCGGCTTGCTCACGCTGGAGGTGCCGCAGCGATTGTGGTACGCGCTGGGGGCAACGCAGACCGACGGTGCCCTTTGCAGCAAGTCCGGGAGCCTGGGCTTGACCATGCACTACGGGGCGCGCTACGGCCTGAGGCCTGAACAACTGGCGGATGCGGGCCTGATCGTCTTCTGGGGATTCAACGCCTCTGTCAGTTCGATGCACCTGTGGGCACTGGCCCGCCAGGCAAGACGGGATCGTGGCACCCCCATTGTCGTTGTGGATGCCAGGCGGAGCGAGACGGCTGACAGCGCCGACCTGTGGATTCAACCCAGGCCAGGATCGGATGTCGCTCTGGCCTACGGGCTGATCCACCAGCTCTTTGAGATGGGAGCAGCCGACCTGCCATTCCTGAACCGCTGGGCTCTGGGCGTCGACGCCCTGCGCGCCGAGGCGAGCCGGTGGACACGCCCTCGGGTCGAGCAGGTAGCCGGTGTGACTCAAAGACAACTCACCCGGCTGGCCGAGGCCTATTCCTCACACAGCCCCAGCGCAACGATGATCGGCATCGGCCTGCAAAAGTGCAACGGTGGCGCCGATCAGGTACGCGCTGTGTCCTTCATCCCAACGGTGTTGGGTGAACACCGTGGCTTCTATTACAGCAACGGAGATTCCTGCTCTATCGATCACGGCCTCCTGTCTGGCCAGAGCCTTGCTGAGAAGAGTTCGAGCGTCGTGTCGCAGGTAGCGCTTGCCGAACTGTTGAATGATGGACGCTTCAAGTTCGTCTACATCTGCGGGATGAACCCTGCCGCGACCCTCACCAACGCCGGCACTTTCGCCAGCAGCCTGCGGCGTCGGGATACATTCGTCGTCGTGCACGAGACACATTGGACAGCAACGACGGCTCTGGCGGATGTGGTTCTCCCTGCCCCCAGCTATCTGGAAAAGGAGGACCTGGTGGTGCCCTGGAGTCACAATCATCTGCAAGTATCGCCGCAGGTCGTAGCCCCGGTGGGGGATAGCCGCGGCGAATTGTGGGCAATGCGCGAACTTGCCCGGAGGCTGGGCCTGACCTCATCGTGGTTGTACGACGATCCCTGGGAGGCGGTGCGAGTCGCCCTCACCGGAGCGTTGGAGCCCGATTGCTGGGAATCGCTGCGTTCTGGACAGCGTCAGCGCCTGCGCGACAGGCCTCCTGACGTCTACCCGACTCCTTCCGGTAAGATCGAATTCGATTCCGGTCTGGCCAGGCAAATGGGTGCGGAACCTCTTCCGGTGCAGCGAACACTGCAAGAACCAGAGAGTGGCTGGTTCACGCTGCTCAGTAGCGCCACGCGGAAATACACCCATACCCAGTTCCAGGAAGTCCACGGTGCCATACCTGCCGTCGTGCAAATACATCCTGCCGACGCCTCACGTCTGGGGCTGAGTCAGGGAGACGAGACTGTTCTTCTCAATGACGTTGGCCAGGCCGTCGTCTCCGTCAGCATCTCCGAGGCCGTGCCTGAAGGGGTGCTCTGGTCACCGCGCCAGTGGTCAGGGCAGAACAGTCTGATGAGCAGTCTGCCACAGGAGACGGGGGGCGGCCCGCGATTCAACTCGACCCGTGTGCAGGTCATTCCACGGCGGCAGGTCAACACGTGAACAACCTGTGGCGCGCCTTGCGGCATCGCCGGGCCGGCGTTCGGCGCGGCTGTGGGCTGTCGGGTCGGTCGCCAAGGGTGAGGGCCGGACGCCCGGGTGATCACCCAGCCAGGATCAGGGAGAGCTGCTCCTCCAGCAGCATCCGCAGAGCAGGATCGTGCGCCTGCTCGACCAGCTCTACGCACACATGCCTGGCCCGCCTGCCTGTGCCACTCAACAGACTCGTTGGGTCCGGCAGCTCAGCGCCGCGGGGAAAGCCCAGGTTCACGCCGCTCTTGAGTGGCATGATCACGCACAGGGTGTCCTTGTAGGTTCGTCGCAGGCCATAAGCCAGCAGCCTGGCGGGAAAATCCACCTGCTCGATAACATCGGGAGCCACTTCCTGCACCAGCCCTCGGAGCTCCAGGACGATCTCTCCAACCGCCTCCGAGTATGCGCCGACGAACTCTGTCACTGCGGGATCGACTTCACGACCAGGTTTCGCCAATATCGTCTCCATCTCACCTCGCTGGTTTCGCGGCGTCTCTATCAGCACCGCAATCGCCCGAACGGCCGCAGGTTGATCCAGGCGGACTCAAATGGTATATAATCGGCCAACCCCATGATACATTCGTTGCCGGCGAGAGGCCAAGCGGCCGCTTCCAGACGACGCTCGTGCGCGGCTGGCGCTGCGACGCAGGCACGAGTGTTTCGCGTCGGTGCCAAGCTATCTGACCCTCCTGCAGCACACTGGGTTGCAGAAGGGCTCCGCGTCGCCTCCGATATCCATCGGACATCATGAAGAGTCAGCACAAGGAGGAATGGTGCGGCGGGACAGTTATGCGCTCTTCTCACCAACCAGGATCGGCACGCTGACCCTGCCAAATCGGCTGGTCCGGTCTGCGACCTGGGATCCCTCCATCCTCAAGCAGCGCTCGATGACCGACGAGGTGGTGCAGGTCTACCAGAGAGTTGCCGAGGGCGGCGTGGGCACGATCGTCACAGGCGATTTCTCAGTGCTCCCTGAGGACTTTCTTGATCACGCTGAGCGCAGCTTCTCCTACGACGATGTCCGCATCTCAGGCTACTCGCGGCTCCCAGAAGTCGTGCACAGGACTGCACCAGGCTGCAGAATCCTGTCCCAGCTCAGTGCAGAATACCCCGGGGTCGGCCCTTCCGACATCCCTTCTCCTTTCACGACTGACAGTATCCGCACTCTGTCATCGGAGGATATCAGGCGTATTGTCGAGTGCTTCGTAGAGGTTATCAGCTGCATCCGGCATGAGGGATTCGACGGAGTGCAGCTGCACGCCGCCCACGGGGGAATGCTGAGTCGATTCCTCTCACCGTACTCGAACCGCCGCGACGACCACTACGGTGGTTCAGTGGGCAATCGCGTTCGGATCATCCGCGAGATCGTCGCCGCGGCAAGGGAGCGGGTGGGCGACTGGCCCATCCTCATCAAGATCAACGGAACGGACTACCTCGAGGGCGGAATTGACGCAGGGAGCTTGCCTGCGCTGGCGGCGGAGGTGGAGCGCTGTGGCGTCGATGCCATCGAAGTTAGCGGGGGGATGTGGGAGTGTCTGGTCAGGTCAGAAGCCGAGCTGGGCTTCAGGCCCGTTCCTGCGCCCGAATCCCACACCCGGATTGCACGGCCCGACCAACAGAGTTACTTCCTACCCCTCGTTCAGAGGTTGAACCTGCGTGTCCCAATCATCTTGGTGGGCGGGAACCGCGACGTAGAACGGCTGGAGGAGATCGTTCGGCAGGGCAAGGTCGCTCTGATCTCACTCTGCCGGCCCTTGATCAGCGAACCGGATCTCCCCAGGCGCTGGCTGGAGGGTCGTGGCAGTAGCGGAACAGACTGCATATCGTGCAACTCTTGCCTGTACGACATGTACACGGACCTCGAAGCAGGTCAGCCAGGGGTGGCTCGCTGTGTCTATAAACACGACCGGGCACGGGTGAAGACTGCTCAGCGCTGGCTGAGTCAGTGGGTCAGCCAGAACGTAGTCGGGAATCGGTGACCGACAGACCGCCATTTCGCTGCATGGCAGTGTTGGTGCGGCAACCTGGCCCCTGCGTCTGGCTCCATCCTCTACGTTCGCCAGGGGAGAGCACCGTACTTGATGTGATGAAGGCGCTGAATGTTCGCGAGCACCGCCGGCGTCACTCCAGCGCAGCTCGTTGCCGAAGGACGACGCGCAGCGTTTCACATATACGCGCGCCTACTGAGACGGTCGGGTTAGAGCGGTCAGCCACGGGTCATGCGCTTTTGACAAGCGGGCACGGTCCTGGTATGCTGCGGTGCAGCTTACGCGAGGTGAGGCGATGTCCCACGACGTGTTCATCAGCTATTCGGCCAAGGACAAGCCAAGCGCCGACGCCGTCTGCGCTTTCCTGGAGGCACGCAAGATCCGTTGCTGGATCGCCCCCCGCGATCTCCCGGCGGGCACGCACTGGCCGGGTGGCCTGCTCAGTGCCATCGACAAGAGCCGCGTCCTTGTTCTGGTCTTTTCCAACGGGGCCAACGACTCACGACAGGTGCTGAACGAGGTCGCTGCGGCGGTGAAGCGTGCGATACCGATCATCCCCCTGCGAATTGAAGCGGTGGAGCCGTCGCAGGATATGGAATACTATATGGAGACCATCCACTGGCTGGATGCCATGACTCCACCTCTGGAGCAGCACCTTGGCAAACTGGCAGACCAGGTGCAGGCGCTGCTGGCAACGCAAGCTGGAGGTTTGACCGTCACGCCCGAGACGCAGGCGGTCGAGACGCCAATCACCCCGCACGTCCAGGGCGGGCGGCGCCGCCCGCCCTGGACGTGGGCTGCCGCAGCTCTGGGAATGGTGCTGTTGTTGGCCGCCGCCGGGGCAGGGCTCCGGTCGTTGACCACTCACCGCCAGAACGGGACAACCGCAACACCGCCTCCGACCGGAGCAGTGCAAGTTGCAACCGTCACGGCAACGCTCCCCCGTTCGGCGGCAACCGCAGCTCTCACCGCTGCGCCAGATCCAACCACGATCCCTGCCCAAGCAGCGGTTCCTCCCACGAAGGCTTCCGTGGCAGTGCCCCAAACTGAGGGCCCACCGGGTCCGGCCCCGACGGTGCCTTCCGGAGCTGCGATTCGGGCCGTCGCTGCTACTGCCCCGGCGGTGGAGGGAAGCTCTGTTCTCTGGTCGCCCGACGGCACAGGACTTGTCGTCGGCGGATCTGAGGTCTACTTCCTGGACGCCGCCACGCTCAAACCAGTGCGCTCCATCAAGAGCTACTCGGGGGACAACGGCCTGGCCATCTCGCCCGACGGCAAGACGTTGGCCATCTTCCGGACCGGGGTCAGGCTCTACGACACGACCAGCGGGGGTGAGCTGCGAACCCTCTTTGAGCAGAGCAGCGTCAGCAGCGCGACCTGCGGCGCTCCACTGGCGTTCTCGCCGGACAGTGCCACGCTGGCGGTGCAGGTGGGCGACACGGTCAAGTTGTACGATGTGGCCAGCGGGCAGGAGCTAGACACGATCGTGGCCAAGGGAGCCAGCTCGGTCGCCTTTGCCGCCGACGGCAAGAGTCTGTACGTGGGCACCTGGCAAGGGGGTATCAGACTAGATGTCTCGACTGGCCAGCCACTGTTCAGCTTCGGGGGTCCGCTCGGTGATGGATCCTGCCTGGCTCTATCGGCCGATGGCACGCTCTTGGCAACAGCCGGGTTCTCTGGCAACGTCGTCAGCCTGCGCGATGCGGCCACGGGGCGCCAACTGCGCACTTTCAACGGGCACACCGCAGGGGTGACGCGGCTCGCTTTCTCGCCTGATGGGCGGATGCTGGCCTCGGCCGGCGACGACATCACCATCCGGCTGTGGGACGTGGCTACCGGCAACGAGCTGCAGACCCTGGTCGGCCACACCCAGACACCCCTGAGCCTATCCTTCTCGCCCGACGGCGCTACCCTGGCCTCGGCCGACCGCGGACGTGGCGTGCACCTGTGGGGCATCAAGCCGTAACTTCGGCCCTCGTCCCGGCATGAATTGGCGCTAAGTCACTTGCCCGGACTGCAGGTGAAGAGCCGGTTGATGTGAATGTCCAGATTGCAAAAGCTGCTGCCGTGCGACCAAATCTGGCCGCACGGCAGCAGCTTGCCAATGCGAACTGAATGCGCCGGAGAGACGTGCGCAAACACCGGCCTGAACTTGTACCCGTATATACGACTCGGTCCGCGCGTTAGATGTGAGAGTGTCGACCTAACGCTCCGGTTCAGCGGTGGCGCGCCAGCGACGTCAGCTGGAACCAGTTGTCGTGCAGTATACAGAAAGTCTTGGTTTTTTCCCTCATAGATGTTACAAGCCGGCCCGTTCAAGCCAATATAGCACTATGATAATGAGCGTCGCAGCGGGGATGACGACAAACCAATCGTTCACCTTCAACAGTCGCGGTACGGTGACATCACCGTAATCCCCTATTGTGAGAATGCCATTACGCAGTTTCGGGTACATCGCCGCAAAGAGACCCGCGCCGATCCAGATGCCGATGACCCCGCCAACCAACGCGTCAAGGAAGCCATTGCCGATGGCGCCAGCAATCGTGCCCGGGCAGTACCCGAGCACAGCGAAACCGACACCGAAGATCAGCCCGCCGATCACGTTCATGCCCACTGAGCCGGATTTCGGCTGCAATTTCACCCAGCCGAGGCTTTTCATTAGGTAGATTCCCAGCATCCCGGTGACGACTGCGCTGAGAATGATCTTGAGAACGGTGAAATCGGTCAGCAGCAGCTGCCCGAGTATGACATCATACTTGGTGACTCCGCCCTTCTGCAGCAGAAAACCGAAAACAATGCCGAAGGCAAGCCCCCAAGCCAACGGTGAGAGGTTATTCTCTTTTGCAGTGATCCTTTTCCTGCTCATCTCATCCTCCCCCTATCCAATCACTCTGAAAATGAGCAGCGCCATCGGGATACCGCCGATGAAGAAGAAAATCGGAGATCCAGCTGGAGACAGCCAGTTGCAGCGTGCCGCTGATGCCGTGACCGCTGGTACAGCCATCCGCCCAGCGTGCACCAAAGCCCATAAAGATGCCGCCAACGGTCGCGACGACCAGGCGCAATAGTGGGGTATCGCCGAAAGCGAGTAGCCACAATGCCGGCACCCATTTGAGAGCAAAATCACCCGAGAGCAGCGCTGAGATCAGCGAGCCGATGGTGATGCCCAATACCAGCATCCACTGCCAGTCGATCTTCAGGCCAATTCTCTGGTAGTACGGTTTCTGTTCCACCTTTTTACCACGGAATAGCCTTTCGATCATCCCGCTAGTGCTGGCAAACGATGTGGAGCAGCTGAGCGGCTTCTTGAGGATGAGAAAGCTCAACCAGCTCAGCACACCAATCGCGATACCCACCGCATATGGTGACCAGCTCACTTCAGTCAATAATCCCATTTACAAACGCCCCTTTCACTCATTTGAATCCCAGTGTATTTTCGATTCGTCGGTCTGCTCATAGAAGCGAGAACCGTGCGGGTTGGTGCACACCTTGCATTCTTTGGCGTATCCCGCCGCGCTGTATCCCGTCATTCCGCCAGCAACGTTGTAGACATCAGTGAATCCGTGAGCCGCTAAAATGCTGGTGCCAAGGCTGGAACGGTTGCCCGAACTGCATACCAGGATGGTTTTCTTATCTTTGTCCAGCTCGACATGGCGGCTGCGCAGGTCTGCCACGGGAATGTTGATGGCGCCCTTGATGTGGCTGTCGGCATATTCCGCGGGGGCGCGAACGTCCACCAGTACAAAATCCTCTCTTCCGGTAGCCAAATCGTGCAGGTCCTGCGCCGAGATCTGCTGGATGCTGTTTGTATCCATCCCTGCCACGATCCAGGCGGCGATACCGCCGTCCAGGTACCCAACGATGCGGTCCATTCCCACGCGGCGCGCCCAGGTGTTGCTCTCAACCCCTTTCGCGTAATCATCCGCCACCAGGAGAATGTCCTTGTTTGTGGGCAGCACCCAGCCGGCGAAAGTCGGGAAGTTGCCATTAAGGTCCAGGTGCCAAGAACCATGGATGTGCTGGCTACCGAAACTGAGATAGTTGCGCGAATCCAGCACTATCACATCCGGATCTTGCATACGCGCCTTGAATTGCCCCACACCCAATTCCACCATCTTGGGCAGTTCAGCGATCCGCGCCGGGCCATGGCGGTTAATGTCACTGCAGCGGCTAAAGTGATCCGGCGCCGGCGGCATACCCTCGGTGAGCGACTTGATGAAGGCATCCTCATCCTTGATCTGCAGCGCCGGGTTGAATTTGCGCTCATACCCGATGGTCGTCTGGTACTTTGCGCCCATCGCGCGCCCGCACAACGATCCCGCCCCATGCGCCGGGTAAACCTCAACATAATCGGGCAGTCGCAACAACTTGTCATGCAGGCTGTGATAGAGTTGCCCGGCTAGCTCCTGGGCGATATCGGGAAACAGGTCGGGCCGGCCCACATCACCCACGAACAGCGTATCACCCACGAATACCCCGATGGGGCTGTCACCGCGCGCTCTGTCAGTGACAACATAACACAGATGCTCGGGGGTATGACCCGGGGTTTCGAGGACGCTCAGCAGCATGTTCTCTATCTCGATCGTGTCACCTTCAGAAAGCGCCGCGTGGTCAAAAGTGCACTCGGCCGACTTTGCCACGTAGATCTTCGCACCAGTGGTCTTGGCCAGGTCCATATGCCCGGAGACGAAATCAGCGTGTAAATGGGTTTACAGGATGTGGGTGATCTCCACCCCCTGCGAGCGCGCCTCGTGGATGTAAATATCAATATCGCGCTGCGGGTCGATCACGGCGCAGCTTTTCTTACCCGCGAGTATGTACGAACTGTGAGCGATCTTCTTGACAAAGAAATGATTGAGCAGCATGAGATTTCTCCTTTAGTTTCTGGATTCATAGATAGAAAAGGTAGAATACTGGCACGACAACCACAAGAAACAGCAGGGTCATTCCGCCGCCGGCCTTCAAATAGTCTGCATTACGATATCCGCCGGAGGACATCAGGAACGCATTGACCTGGTGGGTGGGCAAAATAAAGGAATTTGCCGCACACACCGCTGCCATCAAAGCCAGGGGACGGGGATCAAGTCCGCCAATTTGCGCCATGCTCATGACCAGCGGGGCCAACACCACAATCGCACCCACATTGGACATAAACAGCGAAAACAGGGTAGATAAGACCGCAACGGTCAAAAGGATAAGCGCCGGATGCCCCCCCTGAACCAGCGACATCACTCTCTCTGCCAGAAAAGCGGCGGTTCCGGTCTTCTGCATGGCGACTCCTAGCGGAATAAGCCCGGCAAGAAGAAAAACAACCTTCCACTCGATGGCTTGATAGGCTTCCTGGATTGTGAGTACCCGGGTCAGTACCATAGCGATAGCGCCGGTGAAAAACGCCAACGAGATGGGAGCGCCGGTCATTGCTAATCCAATAGCGCACAGGAAACAGAGCGCGGCCCCCCAGAATCTTGAGGGGTTTTGTTTCTTTTCGACCGTGAACGGCGTTGCCACCACAAAATCAGAGTTCGTCTTCAGATCGCTTATGTTCTTCCACAAACCATAGACAATCATCGTGTCCCCGGGGAATATCTGACGGTCTGAGGAATCACCCCGTGTTTCTTCTCCCTTGCTGAACATCATTACCGGCTCCACGGCATAGCGTTTGCGAAGTGAGAATTGGCGAATGGTCTGACCAATCATTTCCGACCGGGGCGGGATAATGACTTCTGCAAAACCGGCGCGCTCTGGATCGTTGAGACTGGAAAATCGATAAGCCTGTTCTTGATATCTCAGGTTGTAGGCGGAGGCGAATTCTTTTACATTTTCTTAGTTGCCTAAGAGCGCCATCTCCTGGCCGACCTCGAACTTTGCTTCTCGCCAGGGCGCATATTTCGCCTCCCTGCCTTGCGAGATACCGAGGATATTCAGATTGAATCTTCCCCATACACCCGACTGTTCGGTCGTTTTGCCTGCCAGTGCGCTGTCTGGGGGAATGACATAGTGCCAGATATGATGCGGCAAATGTAGTGCTTCAATGAGTTTATCCTGCTCCGAAGCAGATTCGCCAGGAGATGCTGAATGGGGTAGGACGAATCTGCCAAACAAGAAGAAGAAGCCAATTCCAGACAGAAGCAACAGAATACCCACCGGGGTTACGCTGAATAAACCGTAAGGCGCCAAGTCAGCGCTGCGAAGCAGGTCATTGATCAAAATCAGCGGACCTGAGCCTACCATGCTCAATGTGCCGCCCACTATGGCCGCAAATCCTATCGGCATGATCAAAGCCGATGCCGGGATTTTCTCCCGGCGCGAGATATTGAGAATACCCGGCAAGAAAAGCGCCGCTGCAGCGATGTTCTGTACAAGCCCCGAGAGCACCCCAACCGACAAGGACATTACCCCAATCACGCTCGACGTTTTGGTCCCCACTCTATCCAGGACCGCGCGTGAAAACCGATCCATGATGCCGGTGTTGGCAATGCCTTGTCCCAGAATCATGACGGCTATCATAGCGATCACGGCATTGCTTGAAAAACCAGAGAGAGCTTCTTGCGGCATCAGCACGCCGGTCCATCCCAACGCCAGCATGCAGATAATGGCCACAACGTCGATGCGGAAAACCTCAGAAACGAGCATGATCACAGTAGCGATGAGGATAGTCAGAACCGTGGTCATGAGTGGATCCATGATCGAAAGCCTCTCCTTACTTTTAGCGCAGCCCGGCGAGTAAACCTTCGACCTGGGCCGCAGCGAGTTTCTCCGGCGGGCGCTTCAGTGGCGGGCCTTCTTCCAGCACCGGATCCAGCGCCTCGAAGGCGGGCCGGAGGTAGCGCGATACAAGATGCCAATGGCGATGCGGTTGCGCCATATTTGCGCGCGCTCCCAGGCGGCAGTCCGATTGCCGGGATCGAAATTTGGCCCGTCGTCCAGTTTTTAGACCCTTTCACTGTAGTAGTCGTAAGCGCGCGGTTTGCTGAAGGTGACGCGCGGGTGGCTCTTCATGGAGACTATGCACTCTTCGACAACAACCGGTCAGAACGGTCCTTGAGTTCCATCAAGCATGCACATTTTATACCACAACTGCCACAAAAAAAGAGCACCCTCCAATGGAGGGTGCTTTGACCCAGATTCCCAGAAATTACTCGTGCATCACCGGCCTGAACTTGTACCCGTAGACGACCATGCCGTTCTCGCCCTCTTCCTTCAGCTTGCGGGTCACCATCTCCACCGGCATCCCAATGCGCACGTCGCTCTGATCCACGTCCGTGAGCTGCGCCGTCAGCAATGGTCCTTCCTCCAGCTTGATGAGGGCCACGGTATAGGGTTGATACTCGGTGTAGCCCGCCGGGGCGTCGGTCACGTGGGCAAACGAGTAGACTTCTCCCCTGCCACCAAACGTCCGTAGATCCTGCCCCGCCTCCGTGCAGTGTGGGCACAGGTCGCGTGGCGGGAAGATCGGCTTGCCGCATACGCGGCAGGTCTCACCGACGAGACCGTATCGAGTCTTTTCTGTTCTCCAGTACCGAGCTACGTTCATCTCAAACCTCCCAGGCTGGGGGAGACCTCCCCCGCTATCCTTCCAAAATGTGCGTGATCGCGGTGGCACCCGTTCCGCCAAGGCTCTGAGTCATGCCCAGATGTGCCTCAATCTGATTGGCGCCTGCTTCGCCGCGCAACTGCTGCGTCACTTCAACTACCTGATAGACCCCGCTTGCTCCAATGGGATGGCCGCGCGCCTTCAGACCGCCCATGGTGCAGATGGGCGTACGCCCGTGCAGGTCGAACGCGCCTTCCCCGGCCAGCGCGGTCGCCTTGCCTCGCTCCGCAAAACCGCACGCCTCCAGCGAGAGCGCGGCCAAAATGGAGAAGGCGTCGTGGAGCTCAAACAGCTCCACGTCGCTCGGCGCCACTCCCGCCTGAAGATAGGCGCGCTGAGCCGAGAGCTGCGCCGCTTGCAGGAAAAGCGGGTCGTTGCGGCTGTGCACTGCCAGCCGGTCGGTCGCCGCAGCCGAGGCCCGAATGCGCACCGGCCTGGCGCAGAAACGCCTGGCCAATTCCGCCGGGCAAAGCAGCACAGCCGCCGCCCCATCGCAAAGGGGTGCCCCATCGAACATACTGATCGGATCAGCGATCATTCCCGCTCTGGCATAGCTCTCCGCGCTGATCGGCGAGCGATACATTGCATGGGGATTGTTCACTCCATTGGCGTGGGCAATCACCGAGAAAGGTGCGAACCGGTCGTGCGTCACCTCGAACTCGTGCATGTAACGCCGCATCAGCAGCCCGGCCATACTCGGTACGGTCACGCCCTGATTGCCTTCATATTCGGCGTCCGTCCCGTAAGTCCACGATGCATTGGACGTCTCCGCATCTGCGTCGGTCGTCTTTTCCACGCCGCAGGCGATCACAAAATCGTGGACCCCACTGGCCACAGCCAGATATCCGAGCCGCACTGCCGCCGCCCCTGAGGCATCCGCTGCCTCCACCTTGTACGCCTCAGTGCCGCCTAGCCCGCCCCAGTCTGCCAGCAGCGTACCCAGGTGCTCCTGGGCAGTCAGCTCACCGGACAGCATGTTGCCAACGTACAGCGCGTCCACCCGCTCGGCGTGAGAATCCTTGATCGCGGCGATCATGGCGTCCACGGCCAGGTCACGCAAGGAGCGTTCCCAGTGCTCTCCGACGTCCGTTTGTCCGATACCGATAATGCTCACTTCACGCAAAAGAGAAGGCCCTCCGCCACCAACATACGCAACTTCCAGTGCAACTAGTGCATCTCCAGCTTGTGTCGATAGCGCACATACACTCCGTAATCGATCTGCTTGCGCCGCGCAACGTACGCCCTGGTAAAGGGCGCGAGTGCCTGTCGCTCTGTGATTGCCTCTGTGACCACCAGGGAGAAGGCGTCGCTTCCCGCTCCCGACCCGAAAGAGGCCAGCAGGATGCGGTCACCCGGTCTGGCCACGTCCAGAACTGCCGTCAACCCGAGCATAGCCGCTGCCGCGTAGGTGTTGCCCACCTGCCCGGCCAACAGCCCGGTCTTGATCTGCTCCTTGTTGAACCCGAGCATCTGCGCCACCCGCTGCGGGAACTTGACGTTGGGCTGATGGAATACCGCCGCGGCAAAATCAGCTGGCTCGAGGCGCAACTCTTCCAAAAGTGCCTGCACTGAGTGAGTGATGTGTTTGAAATAGGCCGGTTCACCGGTAAAGCGCCCCCCGTGCTCCGGGTAATGCCGGTAAGGCCGCCGGAAAAAGTCGGGCGTATCCGTGACGAAGGAATACGATCCTTCCAGGTAGGCAAGACTGCGCTCGCGCGGGCCCACTATGTAGGCCGCGCCCCCTGCGGCGGTCGTGTACTCCAGGGCATCTCCCGGCCGACCCTGAGCCGTGTCGGCGCCAATGGCCATGGCATAGTCGGCCATACCAGAGCCCACGAGCCCGATCGCTGCCTGCAGTGCCTCTGTTCCGGCTTTGCAGGCGAATTGCCAGTCGCCGGCGCTGACTGCCGGGGTTGCCCCGATGGCTTCGGCGACGATGGTCCCCGTTGGCTTCACGGCATAGGGATGGGATTCGCTGCCCACCCATACGGCCCGCAGATCCTGCGCATCCACCAACCCGCGCCTGAGCGCGTTTCGTGCCGCCTCGATAGCGATGGTCGCAGTGTCTTCGTCCAGCCCCGGCACCGACTTTTCTTCGATTGGCACCCCGCCCTGGCCGCCGGTCCATACCCGCGATACCTCAACCGCCGGGAGGCGGTAGCGGGGCACATAGGCGCCGTATCCGACTATGCCTACTTGTCTGTCTGGCTTCACGACCGAACCGTCAACTGTTTAAGAATATCTTCCGCCTTGTCGGCGCGAACGATCTTGGCCTCGAGCATGCCTTGCACCACCCGGTCGATCATCTCGCCCTGGGCGCCGGCGGCCATTGCCACCTGTCTCGCGTGCAGCTTCATATGACCCTGCTGGATTCCCTCGCTGGTCAGGGCGCGCAGCGCAGCCAGATTCTGTGCCAGGCCCACCGCAACGATCACCTGAGCGAGCTCAGACGCGGTTCGGACGCCCAGCAACTTGACCGCTGCCCTGGCCGTGGCATGGGAACGAGTCGCCCCGCCGACGATGCCGACGGCCATCGGAAGTTCCAGCGTGCCAACCAGGTGCCCGCTGCCGTCCAGCTCCCAGTTGCTCAGAGATGTGTAGCTTCCTGCCCGTGCGGCATAGGCGTGGGCACCTGCCTCAATCGCACGCCAGTCGTTACCAGTTGCGATAACCACTGCGTCAATGCCATTCATGATGCCCTTGTTATGCGTGGCTGCACGATAGGGATCGACCGTCGCCAGTGCCCAGGCCTCAACGATGCTTCGTGCGACCTGCTCACCGCCGAAATCCCCATGGGCGAGAGAGCCGGCCGGCAGCCGGCACCTAGCGCGTGCCAGTCTGCGGTCGGCCAGGTTGGACAGAATGCGCAACAGGGTCCGCCCGCCGCAGATTTCGGCGACCAGGGGCGCCACAGCTTCAAGCGCCGTGTTGACGGCGTTCGCACCCATCGCATCGCGCGTATCATAGACCAGGTGGACGACGAGCATAGCGCCAACCGGGCTATCCTCGACCACCCGCACCTCCAGATCCCGCGCTCCGCCCCCAAGCTTGACGATGACCGGGTCCTGCGCGTTCGCCAGCGTCAGGATGCGTTCCCTGGCGGCCAGAAGATCGGACCGCGCCAAGGGAAGGTCCTTCACATCAAGCACCTGGATCTGGCCGATCATCAACGGCGGGTCCGATGACGCCTCGAATCCCCCGCCCTCGCGCACCAGAAGTGCCGCCAGACTCGCACCGGCCACGACAGACGGCTCCTCAATAGCCATAGGCACCAGAACGTCACGGCCATTCACCACAAAGTTCGTGGCTATACCCAGAGGCAGGCCGAAAACCCCTACCACGTTTTCGATCATGTGCTCAGCCTGGGCGGCTGCGAGACCATGGGTACCGGACAGAGCCGATGCTTCCTCATCGGTGAGGTCCGCCATCTGCTCCAGTAGGTCGATTCTCTCTGCCAGACTGAGCTTGTAGAACCCGCTCAGCCGTGAAGACTTGTCCACATTCCTCCAGGGTTCTTGCCAGTGACGCGCAAACTCCCATACAGGAGGTTGCCATAACAGACGCGAACAAGCCTACGCCTCGAGGGGTTTGTAGGCTTGTTGAGGCCAGTATAGCCCGAGCATCCTGTCAAAAACTATCAGGTTGGTGCCGAGAAGGTGTGGCAGACCAGGGCTGGTCCGGTCTTTAGTTGTCCGGGAAAGATTCACCTTGACAGTAGTCCGAATGTGCAGTACAATGGGCCATCATAGCAAGTGCTTCTTGACCACCATTCATCCGCTATCATATGATCAAGGAGGTGATGCCCGTGATAGATAGTTTTGAACAAAGGGGCGTCGCCGGAGGTGGTGCGCGCTAGCCGCGCCGCCTGGGCCTCGCCACTAGCTAGGCGAGTATGCCACGGTGATGCCCGCATAGAGGGCCTCTGTGAACCAGAGGCCCTCTCTGCTATTCCACGCCTGAGGAAGGTGCACATGCCCACGCCAGGCAGCATCCTTATCCGCGACGTCGATATCATCACCCTGAACGCGACAAGCGACGTATTACCGCGCACGAATATTCTGATCGCTGATGGCAGCATCCAGCTCATTGGCGACCCTCCGCCCGATTTTCACCCTGACGAGATCATCGAAGCCGTCGACCACGTAGCCATGCCCGGCTTCTTCAATGCTCACACCCATGCCGCCATGACCTTCGAACGCGGTTGGGCCGATGACCTGCCCTTTGACCGCTGGTTGAACGAACGTATCTGGGTGGCAGAGTCAGCCCTGACTCAGGAGGATGTTCGCTGGGGGGCCTACCTTGCTGCTGCAGAGATGATTCGGTCTGGCACAGTAGGATTCGCAGACCACTACTTCTACATGGATAAAGTCGCGCAGGTGGTTCAGGAAGCGGGGCTCCGGGCCACCCTGGCCTGGTGCGTCTTCGGCATGGGGCAAGGCACGGAGGTCGGCAAGGGGTTGTCCGAGACCGTTGACTTTGTACAGCGTTGGCAGGGGGCAGCCAATGGGCGCATCCGAACCGTGCTCGGCCCTCATTCGCCGTACGCCTGTCCGGCGGATTTTCTCGTGACGGTCGCACGCAAGTCTGCCGAGCTCAACGTCGGCCTACACCTTCATGTCGCCGAGTTTCGCGATCAGCTCGAGGCCTCGCAGGCGAAGCATGGCCAGACGCCAGTGCAATATCTGGCCGGACTCGGTGTCCTGGACCGCCCCACCATCGCAGCCCATTGTATCTGGATCACCGAGCAGGACATCGACACTCTTGCGAGCAAAGGCACACACGTGGTGCAATGCCCGAACACGCATATGAAGCTGGGCATGGGCGTAACACCCGTGCCAGAGCTGCTCACCAAAGGCGTTAACGTGGCACTGGGCACGGACGGGCCAGCTTCCAACAATGACCTGGATATGCTGGAGGAGACTCGGCTGGCCACACTGCTTCAGAAGAGCCATCACCTCAGCCCGACCATCTTGCCAGCTGAGACTGCACTGCGTCTGGCTACTCAAGGGGGTGCGAAGGCCATCGGCTTTCCACAGAGCGGTGTCATCGCCGAGGGTCGTCCGGCTGACCTGATCCTCTTCGACCTGCATAAACCGCATCTGCGCCCACGCCACAGTCTGCTCTCCAACATCGTCTATGCCGCCAAGTCACCTGACATCAGCCATGTCATCGTGGATGGGACGATGCTGTTGAAGGACGGCAAACTCACCACACTGGATGAGGAGCGCATTCTGTACGAGGCCGAAAGGCGTGCCTTGCGTATGGTAAAGCAGAACATGCATACCGTGAGGGCTTACGAAGCTGGCTAGATGATCCACCCGGTCCGGGTCAGGATACGCATCAGCCCAACCGGACCAAGATCCCTGTGCCTGAGACGGTCTCCGTCAACAAACGCACTCTGGAACCGTGAAGGTGAACGTACTTCCCTTTCCGACCTGGCTCTCGACCCAGAGGTGACCACCGTGAAGCTCCACCAGGCTCCTGGAGAGGGCTAACCCGATTCCCAGGCCACCGTGCTCGCGACGCAGCGAGCTCTCCCTCTGATAGAACGGCTTAAAGATCCACTCCCATTCCTCCTGAGGAATGCCTGCCCCCTCGTCATGGACGGCGATGCGCAGCGTCTTGCCAGTCGGCCACGCCGCAACGTGGACGACTCCGCCCGTTGGCGAGAACTTGATGGCGTTGCTGATCAGATTCTTCAGCACTACCTGCAGCTTGGGTCCATCCGCCAGTACCTCATCAAGACCTTCCTGGACCGACATGGAGATCGTCTGCCCCTGCACCGTTGCCAGCGGCACCAGCTGCTGGACGGCGTCGGCAAGCAGTCTGACCAGCGACAGGCGGGTCGCGTGCAGCTCTATCTGGCCTGCTTCAAGGAACTTGAGGTCGGTGATATCGTCCATCAACTCCGTCAGCCGAGTGGCCGCCCGTTCGATTCCGGCCAGAAAGGGCCCTCCAATGGCAGTCTCCTGCTCCGACAGGGCAAGGTAAGTCGATATCTCCGCAAGCGGAGTGCGCAATTCGTGCGCGACTACACTGATGAATTCGCTCTTCAAATCATCCAGAGAAGCCAACTTCTCATATGTCCGGCGCAACTGGGTGAAAAGTCGCGCATTCTGGATGGCAGTGGCTGCCTGGCTGGCCAGTACCGACAAGAACTCAATGTCACCTTCGTAGTACGATTCATCTCGAACCTTCGCCACCGCCAGAACGCCGCTGACTTCCTTGCGTACGATCAGCGGCTGGGCCAGCCCTGCGGTCACAGGCCCCTTCTTCTCGGCCCCGGGGACGAAAAACCCGCCTTGAAGTGGATTGCGCACGACCTGCACGCCGTTGCCGTGCAGGGCGCTCCGTGCTAGCTCGGGTGCCAACGCAAAGGCACTCGGGGGCAGGTTGTCACCATCTGCATCTATGGCCGCTCGGACCCCCAGCTCTCCCGAAGGAGTGTCGTTCAACATGAGTACGGCGAGGTCGGATTTCGTCTCGCGGACCGCAACCTCGAGCACTTGCCGAAGCAGGGCGTCGAGGTCGGTCACGCTGACCAGCGACTTGCTGATCTCAAAGAGGGGGATGAGCGCCTTTAATCGCGTATTCTCGCGCTCGAGACGCGCCCTATCCAGCGCCTTGGCCACCGCCGCCTTCAGGTCATCCAGAGAGAAGGGCTTGAGGACAAAGTCCTCCATGCCCAGCTTGAGAGCCTCGATGGCCGTCTCTACCGAACCGTAGCCGGTGATCGCCACGCCGATGATGTCGGGGATCAGCTGCTTTATCTCGCGGTAGGCCTGCAGTCCGCTCAACCCAGGCATTTTGATGTCTGTGAGCAAAAGGTCGAAGGTCTGTTGCTTCACCAGGGCGAGGGCCTCGACGCCGCTGTGAGCTCCGACGACCCGGTAGCCTTCGCGGGAGAGAGCGCGAACGCACATGTCTAGCACGTCAGCCTCATCCTCGGCGATCAGTATACGTTCATCGGCCATATCCCGCTCCTTCTTCAGAAGGACGTGACGCCCTGGGGGAGCGCTTGCTGGCTCATTATAGGCGTTACGACCATCTCTCCCAAAGCACATGTGGTCGGATGCCATATTTGTAGCGGGCCTCAGTGAGGCGCTATAATGAGAAAGCGCAAGCCCAGCGGCCGTATCCTCACAACACGGAGGTACAGTGATGCCTCGCTTGGTTCCCGAGCCGTACCGCATCAAGGTGGTAGAACCTATCCGCCAGACAACCCAGGCCGAGCGCCTGTCCCTCCTTTCCGCCGCCGGCTTTAACCTTTTCGCCGTTCGCAGCGAGGACGTCTACATTGACCTCCTGACCGACAGTGGGACCGGTGCCATGAGCGACAGCCAGTGGGCCGGCTTGATGGTCGGGGACGAAGCCTACGCCTACTGCCGCAACTACTTTAGTCTGAAAGATGCCATTTCGGACATATTCGGTTTCCGTCACTTTCTGCCCACACACCAGGGCCGTGCTGCAGAGAAGGTGCTCTTTTCCGCCATGCTCAAGCCAGGGGACTATGTGCCCAGCAACACTCACTTTGACACCACTCACGCCAACATCGAGGCAGTGGGAGCCCACCCGGTCGACCTCCCGATTCGTCAGGGGCTGGACCCGACCAGCCACTTCCCGTTCAAGGGGAATATGGACGTAGACGGTCTTCTGCGGCTAATTGAAGAAGTGGGCGCTGACAGGATCCCTTTGGCGATGCTGACCATCACCAACAACTCGGGCGGGGGGCAGCCCGTTTCGCTGGCCAACGTGCGCGCCGTCAAAGCCGTGCTTGCTCCCTATCACATTCCCTTGTTCATCGACGCCTGCCGCTATGCAGAGAACGCGTACTTCATCCGCCAGCGTGAGGCAGGTTGCTCAGACAAGACGCTGTCCCAGATCGCAGCAGAGGTCTTTGCCCTGGCCGACGGATGCACCATGAGCGCCAAGAAAGACGGCCTCGCGAATATGGGCGGCTTTTTGGCCATGAACGATGACCGGTTGTTCGAACGGGCCGGACAACTGCTCATTCTCTGGGAAGGGTTCCTCACCTATGGGGGGCTGGCGGGCAGGGATCTGGAGGCGGTCGCACGAGGCCTGAGGGAAGCCCTCGACGAGAGGTACCTAGCACACCGTATTGGCCAGGTGTCCTACCTGGCGCAACGGCTGCTGGACGCTGGCGTGCCGATTCTGGAGCCTCCGGGGGGCCATGCAGTGTACCTTGATGCGCGCCGCTTCTTGCCGCACATCCCGCAGGAGCAGTTGCCGGGTCAGGCACTGGTGGTGAGCCTCTATCTGGCTGGAGGCATTCGTGCGGTGGAGATCGGCAGTGTGATGTTCGCCACGAAGAACCGGCAAACGGGTGAGTGGAAGTACCCGGAGCTCGAGCTGGTCCGTCTGGCCATACCCCGACGGGTTTATACTCAGACGCATCTGGACTATGTGGCCGATATGATCATCGAGCTGAACGCCCGGCGCAGTGATATTCGCGGCATGCGCTTCACGTACGAGCCGCCCTTCCTGCGTCATTTTACGGCCCGATTCGAGTTCGTTTGAATTCAGACTGCTGGCCGAATTCCCCGGGCACGTACATGCTGTTCCTGGAGCTGTCGCAGACGGCCGACCTCACCATCGGCCGTCTGGGTAGCTTTCGCTTCCCCGCAGGGCATTATGTCTACATTGGCAGCGCCCTCGGTAGTGGCGGCCTCAGAGCAAGAGTGGCGCGCCACCATCGACAGGAGAAACGACTACACTGGCACATAGACTATCTGCTAACCCGCGCTCGCATTGTCTCTGTACTCACGGACGTCTCCGGTGAGCGACTGGAGTGTGTGTGGGTGCGGCAGTGGCTGGATAAACCTGAAGCGCAGGTTGTTGCCCCGGGCTTTGGTGCGTCAGATTGCCGGTGCCCGACGCATCTAGTCTTCTGTGGCAGCAACCGACTCGAATCGAGGAGAGCTTGATGAGCAAGCGTTGGATCACCGCGATCCTGATCGCCTATGTCATCTTGGGAACGGTGTACAACGTGCTTGTGCCGCCATTTGAGGCACCCGACGAAGTATGGCACTACCTCTACGTGAAACACTTCGCAGAGGGTGGGCGTCTCCCGATTTATGAAGAGGGAGTCTCCTTTCCCATGCGTCAGGAGGCAAGCCAGCCTCCGCTGTTCTACCTGCTCAACGGATGGGCCACCGCCTGGATCGATACTCGGGACGCTGAGCAGGTCATCCAGTACAACCCCCATGCGGCGGTGGGCACGGCAGCGCCTTGGGGCAACCGAAACATGATGGCCCATACTTCGCAGGAGCGTTTTCCCTACCGCGGCACCATACTGGCTGTGCATCTGGTACGCTTTCTGTGTACTCTGATGGGCGCAGGCACGGTGCTATGCACTTTTGCACTGGCACGCCGTCTCTTCCCATCGCTCCCGTGGTTGGCGCTGATCGCCGCGGGAGTGAACGCCTTCAATCCACAGTTCCTCTTCATCCATGCCTCGGCCAGCAACGACGTCCTGGTAACGCTGCTGTCGGCGTTGACCCTGTGGCTGCTGGTTAGCGTGGCATACAGCGGAGCATCCGTGAGGCGGCACCTAGCGCTGGGCTTCACCCTCGGTCTGGCCTCACTCACCAAGCTGAGCGGCCTGCTGCTCTTGCCCTTGACAGCTCTCGTTCTGCTCGTGCTTGCCCGACGCAAGCGGTCCTGGAATGCGGGTGTTCGCTGGTTTCTGTGGACGTTTGTGCCGGCCGCTGCTGTGGGAGGATGGTGGTACGTCCGCAACTGGATGCTCTACGGTGATCCGTTTGGGCTCAAGCTGATGTTCGCCGTGATGACCCCGCGAATACAGCGCCCCAGCTTCGCCGAGCTGATGGGTCAGCTCGAAGGGGTGTTCAAGTCCTTCTGGGGCGTTTTCGGCTGGTTCAATCTTCCCATGGACGACGAGGTGTACACGGCACTGGCGATCATCACGCTTCTGGGAGCCGTCGGCGTACTCAAGCTGCTTGGACCGCACTTATTCAGGCGGGGCAGCCCGGCGGCCTCGTCTACGCGAGGCGGAGTACCGGTCCCGTCTGCGCGGGACGGAGTACCGGCCATCGGCCTGCTCACCCTTTGGATCGTTGCCTACATACTCGGTTCGGTTGGCTACATTCAGGTGCTGTCATCACAGGGACGGCTGCTATTCCCGGCGCTGCCTGCTGTGGCCATCCTCTTACCACTTGGCCTGGCGCAATGGCTGCCGGAGCGCAGGCGTCGCGCGGCGATGATCCTGTTGGTGGGCCTCCTCGTTTGCCTGGCAGTGATTGCGCCCTTCCGCTACATCAGCCCTGCCTATGCCGGCTCTGCCAACGTTACGGAGGAGCAAGGATCAGCAGTCACTTCCGACCCCAACTGGAGCGTCGACTTTGGCGAGCGGGTACGCCTGTGGGGCTATGACCTTTCCGAGACGGCGGTGGTTGCTGGAAACCGTCTGTGGCTGACCCTGTACTGGGAAGGGCTCCAGACCATGGACCTGAACTATAGCGTCTTTGTGCATCTGGTCGATGATCGCGGCGTGATTGTCGCCCAGCGTGACAGTTGGCCCGGGGCAGGCAACGACCCTACAAGTGGCTGGCAGGCGGGCGAATGGAAACGTGATATCTACCCGCTGGATATTCCAGTCGCGCTACTGGCACAGGGCCCATGTCGCATTCAAGTGGGCCTGTACGATCACGCTACCGGTGGGCGCCTGTCCGCGTACGTCCTGGAGGGGACGGTAGTCGACCGTGTGGTACTGCCTGTCGAATTGGCCGTGGACGGCGATTCCAGAGCTCCTCTTCAGGAGCTGCACATCGAGTTCGGCGGGCAGATCGCCCTGACCGGGTACGCGGTGCAGCCTCTCGTCGTGCATCCCGGCGACAGGCTGGAGATTACCCTGCGTTGGCAGGCAATCCAGGCCGTGCAGGAGGAATACAAGGCCTTTGTGCAGCTCGTGCGCGGCGGCGACCAGATATGGGGACAGTATGACCATGTGCCAGGAGATAGCCAGTCCCCCACCTCACGCTGGATCGCCAGCCAGGTGGTGACAGAAACTTTCGAGCTACAGGTTGGGACGGAAGCTCCAGAGGACAGGTACGGGCTTTTGGTTGGACTCTACCAATCGGCAACTGTGACGCGACTCAGATTGAAAGACGGATCTGACTTTGTGGAGCTGGGCAGAATCGACGTTCGGAAGTAAGGGCAGGACTTGGGTTGCACCTTATCTCGCGCGGGAACGCTCAGTCGCCTCCTGTTCACTGTAGGTGCAACCGCAGTACTGCTGCTGATACAGCCCATGCTCCCGCGCCAGACGACCGCGCTCGCCCCAGCCGCGCCGGAGGTTTTCAAAGCAGAACTCTACGCCTTGCTGGGTGGCCAGCTCCTCACCAATGCCGCGAATGAGGGTCTGTTTCTGGTAAGGACTGATCAGGAGTGTCGTGCTGAAGGCGTCGAAACCCCGCTGCTTCGCCACCTGGGCCGTGCGCCCCAGGCGCAACCGGTAGCAGATGGCGCAGCGCTCCGCCCGAGCTTCGTGTCCCGCGACTGCCTCGAAGTAGGCTTGCGCTTCGTAACCTTCCGGCCACACCATCG
This sequence comes from Anaerolineales bacterium UBA2200, assembly GCA_002327925.1. GTDB lineage: Bacteria > Chloroflexota > Anaerolineae > UBA2200 > UBA2200 > UBA2200. The sequence goes on along the minus strand of DCVA01000042.1, from coordinate 130,358 downwards.
GCAGACCGACCTCCCGGGCGTATGAGGAAATGCACTCCCGCCGTCTCTCGTGCTCGTCGAACGGGTGGACGTTGGGGTTATACCAGAAGCCGGTCACGGCGAAACCCATCTGACGCAGGCGGTTGATCGAGTAAGTGGCGCAGGGTCCGCAGCACACGTGCAGCAAGAGGGATCGACCCTCACCCGGAGGGGAAGACTCCGCCCTGACCCGCCTGGACCGCAGCGCAGCAACAAGAGCAAGCTCGATGACCATCGGGTCCTGGCTCACCAGGCGGGCCCTGCCCCCGGCCAGCAGCCTGTGCGCCTTCTCGGGTGAGCAGGGAGCAAGCTGCTGACCGCTTGCGTCGAGGACCGTCACCACGGGTATCGGCTCAGAGCAGGGAGGGCTGGGCCGTCTGCTGCGGGTAGGCTCTGCCCAGATGCTCGTAGGCTCGGGCCGTCGCTGTGCGGCCACGTGGCGTCCGCTCCAGGAATCCCAGCTGCAGCAGGTATGGCTCGCAGACATCCATGATCGTATCCGCCTCTTCACTCAGCGACGCCGCGATCGTTTCCAGGCCCACCGGTCCTCCGTCGAACTTGTCGATGATGGCCTGCAGAATCTTGCGGTCTATGTCGTCCAGCCCCAGTGCATCCACTTCTAGCAGGCTTAATGCTTCCTGGGCGACAGCGGAAGTGATCACACCCTCCGCCCGAACCTGAGCATAGTCACGAACCCGTTTGAGCAGCCGGTTGGCCACCCTCGGAGTTCCTCTTGCCCGCCGAGCAACGGTTGCCACGCCTCCAGACTCGATGGGGATGCCGAGGATTCGCGAAGTGCGTCCGACAATCGCTTCCATCGCCGCTGGTTCGTAAAAGTCGAGGCGATAGACGATGCCAAAGCGGTCCCGTAACGGCGAGGTCATCATCGCAATACGGGTTGTTGCGCCAATGATGGTGAATGAGGGCAACGTCAGACGGATGCTGCGCGCGCTGGGTCCTTTGCCGATGATGATGTCAAGGCAAAAGTCCTCCATAGCCGGGTAGAGGACCTCCTCAACCGCGTGACCCAGCCGATGCACCTCATCAATGAACAGGATATCGCCCTGGCGCAGGTTGGTCAGGATCGCCGCCAGATCCCCGGGCCGCTCTATTGCAGGGCCAGAGGTTACCTTGATGTTTACACCCATCTCGTGTGCGATCACGTGCGCCAACGTGGTCTTGCCAAGACCCGGCGGGCCATACAGCAGGACATGATCGAGGGACTCACTCCTGGCCTTGGCTGCAGAGACACAGATGCTGAGGTTCTGCTTGATCCGTTCCTGCCCGATGTACTCGGCCAGGAGGCGGGGTCGCAGAGTCGTGTCCTGAGCGACCTCGTCGGCGTGACGCCTGGGCGAGATGATTCGTTCATCCATGGTACGACCTACCTCACATCCATCTGGTCGGATTATAGCACAAACGAAACCAGAGCGGTCTCAAGTCCCCCGCTCTGGTATGGCAAGCGTTGAGTCGGCCGCCCGAACGACCAGCTGTCTGGTCACGGCACTCGCAGCAACGAAGGTGCCTCTTCAGTCCCCGGACCTCTGATCCTCGTACACCGGGGTACACCAGTTCCTGTAGCGAGGCATTTTGCCTCGGACAATGTCAAAGTACAGCTCGCGAAGTTTGCGCGTTACCGGTCCGATGCGACCGTCACCGATAGGGCGATGGTCAATGCTGGCAATTGCCGCAATCTGAACCCCTGTACCACAAAGGAATGCCTCATCGCACACGTAAAGCTCTGTGCGATCTACAGTCCGTTCTTTGACGCTCATGTGGAGCTCCTCGCGGGCCACCTGCAGCAGGGTCTGGCGGGTGATCCCCTCTAGTATGTCAGAGGTGATACCCGGTGTAATCAGCACGCCACTGCGCACCATGAAAAAGTTCTCAGCGCTGCCCTCCGAGACGGACCCCCCTCTCGTCAGGACGATGGCCTCATCAAACCCGTTCATCTCCGCCTCGCTCTTGCAGAGCGCCGAGTTGACATAGGCCCCCGTGCACTTTGCCCGGGCAGGAACGGAGGTGTCATAGATGCGCCGCCAGGAAGAGACGCAGACTTTAGCGCCTTCCTCTTTCTCCATGTACTTGCCAAAGGGCGTAGCGAACATGGCAAAGCTGTCCTTCACACCATTGAGGCGCACGCCAATCCCCTCCTGAGATTTGAACGCAAGAGGGCGAACATAGGTGTCCTCGCGGAATCCTTCCAAACGCAGCAGTTCCACCGTCGCGTCGCAGAGCTCTTCGACCGTATAGGGCAGGTCGATCAACAGAATAGCTGCCGAGTCATGGAGTCGCTTGTAGTGCTCGGCTAACCGGAAAGCGAAGAGCTGCCTCTCCTCGTCGTTCCAATACGCACGAATGCCCTCAAAACAGCCTGTGCCGTAATTGAGGGCATGGGTCATGATGCTGACCTTGGCATCTTCGATCGGTACGAATTTGCCATCGAAGAAGGCATGCTTATTGATGGGCAACTCGTTCCTCCTTATCCCTTCATTGGGTAGCTTGGGTCGCCGCTGCATTCCCGGACTGCTCTGTCCAACAACCAACACCAGCCTTGTCCATTATAGCTGCGACTACCGGCCTCTGTCAAAGGCTAGTTCACGACGGACGTTACCTCAGCCACCGGCCGCCGTGGTGCGCCTCCGGGAGACTGCGCCGGCTCGCCGACAGGCACCAACGCCACGGGTCGCAGTCCTCCGGGTAATGAAAGCGCCCGCGCAGCAGCGTCCTCGCTGAATGCTCCAACCCAGCACGCCCCTAGACCCAGGGCAGTCACTGCCAGAAGCATGTTCTCCACAGCGGCTGCTGTGTCCTGCAGGCAGTAGAGTTCCCGGCCTCGCTCGCCGTATCTGAGCGCCGAGCGCTCCGGATGCACACACACGACGATAACCACCGGTGCTTCGCCAACAAAGCTCTGCCCGTAGGCGGCCTGCTGTAACGCCAGCCTGACGCTACGATTGCGAACCACATAAAAGTGCCATGGTTGACGGTTGCCGGCCGACGGTGCGCGAATGCCTGCCTCGAGAATTCTCTCCACCACTGACTCGCTGACATCGGCTGAAGTGAATGACCTAATACTGCGCCTTTGTTCAATCGCCGCCCACACATCCATCTGCCTAGCACCTACCCGATACTCAGATTCCATCCACGAAGTTCACCTATCAGCTCATAGCAGGTCAGGTCGAGCTGCAGGGGTGTCACGGAGACTCTGCCTGCTGCCAGCGCCGCTACATCCGTGCCCTCGTCCCCCACCCCATCAGGAGGATCGCCTCCAATCCAGTAGTACTTGCGCCCCCGGGGATCTCTGCGCTCCACCAGCCGGTCACGATAGATGCGTTGACCCAGTCTGGTGATCTCGATCCCGGCTATCTCTTCACACGGAACGGAAGGCACGTTCACATTCAGAAGCACACGGGCTGGACTATGCTCGAGCACTTGCCTGGCCAGCAATGCACCCACTCGCGCGGCACAGCGAAAATCAGGGGGGATGTCCTCTCTCACCGTCAGAGAGAGCGCGATGGAGGGGATGCCGGACAGCCATCCCTCGAGCGCCGCCGCGACAGTGCCAGAGTAGGTCATGTCCTGGGCGACGTTAGAGCCAGGATTGATGCCGGAGATCACGAGGTCAGGAGTTCGTGGCAGCACGCCCAGTCTGGCCAGGGCAACACAGTCGGAAGGCCCCCCGTTGGTCGCCAGACCCGAACTGCCATCGGCGAGGGTGACTTCCTGGACACGCAATGGCTTGTGCATCGTCTTGGCGTGTCCTCCGGCAGACCAGTTGTGGTCCGGCGCCAGGACGGCTACCTCACCCACTGCGGATACGGCCTGCTTCAGCGCCAGCAGCCCGGGTGAGTTCACGCCATCATCGTTCGTGAGCAGGATGAGCGTCACAGTCCTACCTTTCTCCTTGACGGTGTCCGCAGCGCATTGACGATTAGCGCCACTGCACACAAGCCGAGAATACCCAGCGCCGTGAGCCAGTTCAGCAGGAAAAAGGTCCGTTGCGCATAGTGCTTCTGGTGAAAGAGCCACATCGCGCGATAGAACTGGACGTTCATGCGCAGTGCATCCTTGCGCATCGATTGGCTCTTGTAGTGTGTGACCACGACGGCCGGGTTATAGTAGACCTTCCAGCCATGTTCTACCTTGATGCGATAGCAGAGATCGATGTCCTCACCGAAGGCGAAAAAGCGCTCGTCGAGCAGGCCTGCCTGCTCCAGGGCCTCTCGTCTGATCCACATGAACGCACCGACTACAGCGTCCACCTCTGCCACCTGGTCCGGATCGAGATAGCCCAGGTTGTAGCGATTCAAGCGCGAGCTCTGCGGATAGCGTCGACTGAGACCCACCAGCCGATAGAAAGCCACCTCCAGTGTCGGGAAGCCGCGGCGGCAGGCCAGGTCCAGACTTCCATCACGCAGCACCAGCTTCGCACCGCCCACGCCCGCATCCGCATGCTCAGCCATGAACTGCCTCATCATCTGCAGAGCAGTCTGCGGCAACACTGTATCTGGATTCAGGAGCAGCAGGTGGTCACCCTGCGCCACCTTCAGCCCGATGTTGTTGGCGTAGGCGTAGCCGCCATTGACCGGGCTTTCGATGAGTCTGGCTTGCGGGAACTCCTTCCGCACCACGGCGACGCTATCGTCCGGCGAGTTGTTGTCTACAACGATCACTTCGAAGGGCACGTCATACAGGCAGGCAAACACCGAGCGCAGACAGTCGCGCAGCAAATCACAGGTGTTGTAGCTGACGATGATGATCGAGAGGTCCATGATTGGGCCTGGAGTCTCCTCTAGGTTTCCTGCCTTCGCCAGTCTGGAATGCTCAGCCGATTCCGCCATCGCCAGAGCCGACCAACCGGGTAGCCCAGCATCTTGGCCACATCGCCCGTCACACGGATAGCCGGCACCCAGCAGACGGCCTGCAGTCGTTGCAGCGGAGACAGCGCGCTCATCTCCGGCCACAGCCGTTTGTAGGGCGTGTACAGCATGGCAGCGGCGCCGATTCCCAGCAGCGTCAGCCACCCCGGAGAGACTCTCAAAGCCAGCCAGAGAAGAGCCGGCAGCACGACGAGGTAGGCCCCGTAGCGCACGAGGTGTCTCAAACGCCAGAGGTCCGCCTTGCCATCACCCCGTGCGTAACGGAAGTACTGCTTGGCAAATGACCACAAATCCGGACGAGGGCGGAAGTGAACGATGGCGTCAGGCACAAAGACAAAGCGGTATCCTCGCGCTTTCAGGCGCAGGTCGAACACCAGATCCTCGCAGTAGTCTAGCCACTCAGGGTACCCACCGACTGCCTGCCACGCCGAGCGCGAAAAGGCTACCGACCGGCTTGATGGCAGAAAGCGCTCCGGCCTGATATCTTCGAGCGCGGGCAGCACGGTGGCACCCAGAGACGTTTCGAATACGGTCAGGGCCTCCGGAAGGAAGAAACCGCACGCCACGACACTAGCCCCGCCCTCAACCTGAAGCGGCCGTAGCAGGTGCTCGAGCCAGGTCGCCCCAAGACGGACTCCTGCATCGGCACACGCCACCAACTCCTGACGGCATGCTGCGATGGCGACGTTGCGGCCACGGGAGATATTGCTGCCTGGTTCGCTCCGTATCTCCAGGGGTAAGCGGCCACTGGCTCCCCAGGTACGAAGTCGCTGCAGGGTATCGTCGGTTGAGCCGCCATCCGCAACTACGACCGCGTCCGGCCTGCGAGTCTGGTCGCAGAGCGACTCGAGCAGCCGGTCCAGGCTTTCCGATTCGTTCAGCACCGTGATGATCACAGCAACCTGCGATGCCAGTCGTACACCTCCGAGTATCAGCTTTCATTATAGCGGCTGGAGGCGGTTCTGCCAAGCCACAGGGCCAGGCCGGGCGATCCGGGTGACTGCGGTCTTGGGGTGGCTTTTTGCACCGAACCCGGACACGCATATAATGGCCTCAAGCCCTGTGCCTCATATCCATTTAGGCACCCAATGCGTCTCCAAGGATAAGGGAGTGCGACTATGCGCATCCTGGTCGTGGACGATGATGCCCCCAACGTGAAAATGATCTCCTTCCTGCTCCGAGAGGAAGGGTACGATGTTGTGAGTGCAGACAACGGAGCCGCGGCGCTGGACCTGGTAGAGCGCGAGCCACCCGACCTGATCATTCTGGACGTGATGATGCCGCACATGGATGGGTTCGAAGTATGCAGGCGCATCCGCCAGAAGCTGGAAGTGCCCATCATCTTCCTCTCGGCCAAGGGAGAAACGGCCGACAAGGTGACCGGCCTGCAACTCGGTGCCGATGACTATCTGGCCAAGCCCTTTGAGCCGGCCGAGTTCATGGCCAGGGTCAAGGCGGTTTTGCGTCGCGCCGAGGCCTTTCCGAGTGATGATGCACAATCGAGGCTGGCGGTCGGGGACATCGCACTTGAGCCGCTGAGTAACCGGGCGCTCTTTGCCGACGGGCGCAAAGTGGATCTCACGCCCATCGAGTTCCGGTTGCTCTACTGTCTCATGCGCAACGCCGGCCGGATCCTCAGCCACGACCTGCTGATGAACGCCGTGTGGGGATACGACTATGAGGGCTACAGCAACCAGATTGCGGTCTATATGCACCGCCTGCGTCTAAAGCTCGAACAAGATCCTGAGCACCCGAGATACTTGAGCACGGTGCGAGGTCTGGGGTACAAATTCGAGCGCGCTTAGGCGAATTCACTGAACTCGGGACTTTGTGGCTACGAGTTCTGTCGATCACGACGGCGGCTCCGTATGTTTGTGTACCTGGCACGACCAGGTTGTTCTGACTCAGCGCCGGTCGGCGCTGAATTTGAGAAGGGGGGAATCTTAGCATGAGGGCATATGCCCTTGCCAATCCCGTGTCCCGGCGTGTTTTTTGCCTTGCGATGACGCTGGGCCTTTTGTTCGTCCTGCTGGCCGCTTCTGTTCACGCCGGCATTCCAGTCGAAACCTACCAGGCGGCAACCGTTCTCGAATCTTGGGAGAACTTCCAACCCAGTGACTGGGTGCGTCAGACTCTGCTTACCAGCACTGTCGAAGTGTACAACGAGGGAGGTTTTCACACGGGCGCCTGGTTTCAGACGGCAGTGGATGGAATCTGGAGCGGCTGGACCTCCCTGGGGCTCCAAGTCACAGAGTTGGACCCCACCCGCCGTCAGCTTTTGGTTCCCAATCTACCCTTTGCCCACTCAGACACCGAGAATCGGAACCAGATTCAGTTCCGCACCAAGTCCGCACTGGAGCAGTGGCTCTTGAGCCCCGTGTACTCTGTACGAGTCGACACTCAGGCCCCTACTTCGGCCATCGACATGGGCGAATGGTACTCCTCTCCTCTGCTGATCGTCGGTACAGCCACTGACGCGGGATCGGGAGTCGGGTACGTCGAGGTGCAGCTCCAGCGCGCATCGGACGCGGCCTTCTACACAGGATCCGCCTGGCAGCCGGAGGCCACATGGTTCTCCGCGTCAGGCACAACGTCCTGGAGTGTTCCCTTCACCCCGACTGTGCAGTCGGCGTACACGGTAACATCCCGCGCCGTGGATGGAGTTGGGAATGTTGAGGCTCAGCCGACCACAGACTACTTTGGCTGTGACCTAACACCGCCCGAAACCACGATCCTGACGACAGGCCATTACCGCGCAGACAGCTGGCCCGGCGACATCGCAGGCTTGACCGTAGATGAGGACTCGGGGCTCGCGCTCGTTCAGCTCCAATTGCAGCGCTCGCTGGACAACCGCTATTACGATGGCCTCAACTGGACGGTTTCCGTCACCTGGATAACACCCACAGGAACCACATCCTGGTCGCTGCCGTTCGTTCCGACGATTGAGTCTGCCTATACAGTCACCGTGCACGCTTCGGATCATGCCGGAAACACGCAGTATGAGCCAGAGCTGGCTACGTTCACGTACGACACTACCGAACCACAGTCGCTGCCGAGTACGGCAGGGTGCTTTGACATATGGACCGGTGTGATCACTGGAACCGCCAGCGATAATATGTCCGGGGTGGCGGTGGTGCACGCCACCATTCAGCGCGCATCCGACAGTCTGTACTTTAATGGAATCGGCTGGGCATCATCGCCGTACTGGTTGACCACTGCCGGCACAGACCCGTGGGCTCTTTCCTTCGCGACGACGAAAGAGACAATCTATGAGGTGGCCTCTCGCGCCACCGACAAATCCGGCAATGTGCAGACAATTCCCGGTGTGGCAACCTTCACCTTCGACATCAGCCCTCCGCAATCGACCATCTCCACGACGGGCAATCTCAACGCCTGGAGCGGCGCAATCACCGGGTCAGCACGAGACACATCGTCCGGCGTCGGCGCCGTGCGGATCCTGGTGCAGCGGCTGCCCGACCTGCTTTACTACAATGGCTTCGGTTGGGTCGCGGCCCCAGCCTGGATCACCGCGAGCGGCACCACAAGTTGGAGTGTGCCGTTCTCCCCGCCATTTGAGTCAACCTACTTCGTCTCGTCGCTCGCCTTCGACCACTGTGGCAACGCCCAGCTTACACCGACGAGCGGAAGTTTCACCTACGACTTTACGCCGCCTCAGTCGAGTCCGGCGACGTCCGGGTACTTCAATTCCTGGCCAGGCCTTTTACAGGGAACCGCCAGCGACGCCGCTTCCGGCCTGGCGGTGGTACAGCTCAATATCCAGCGCCACTCGGACCGTCGTTACTACAACGGCACTTCATGGGTTGTCTCGTCAACCTGGATCAGTGCGACAGGCACGACGGCGTGGTCGCTTCCTTTCACCCCCTCGGTAGAGAGCGCTTACACGCTCACCTCCCGGGCCGTGGACATCTGCGGCAACGCCCAGGTTGATCCCGGGAAAAGCACGTTTGTCTACGACGTTACACCGCCTGAAGCTGCATCGTCCCTCGATGGGTGCTACGCTGCCTGGGGAGGACTGATCCAGGGTACCGCCCTGGACCTGGTTTCAGGGGTCGACAACGTTCAAGTCAAGCTTCAGCGTGCCTCGGATGGCCAGTACTACAATGGCACCTCCTGGACAGCGCTCAGCAGTTGGCTGGTTGTCTCCAGCACTCAGACCTGGTCTTTTGCCTTCACGCCTACCGTTCAAACCATCTACACAGTCACGGTAACTGCTGTCGACCGCTGCGGAAACGCGCAGACAATACCCGACGTGAGAGGTTTCGCCTTCGACACGACTCCGCCATCATCAGAGGTTGGCACCACTGGTTATCTGGGATCATTTGACGGGACGATCGCCGGCACTGCTAACGATGCCACCTCTGGCGTTGAACTCGTTCAGATCCAGGTGCAGCGCGCGGCAGACCAGCTCTACTACACTGGCTCCACCTGGGCAGTCAGCAGCCGCTGGCTCACGGCCACGGGGACCACAGCTTGGTCTCTGCCATTCACTCCCACAATCGAAACTACCTTCACAGTCACCTCGCGCGCCCTGGATCGTTGCGGCAACACCCAGATCACTCCGCACGTGGCGTTCTTTGTGTTCGATACAGTAGCCCCACTTTCCCCATTCAATCTGTACGTTTCGCCAGCATCGTGGACCCCGCAGAACTCGTTTACAATAACCTGGACCAGTCTGCAGGATCTTTCCGGTATTGCGGCAGTCCATTTCAAGTGGGATGCCGCTCCGCTCGGCAATGGCGACGAGTCACCCGGGTCGCCAGTTGTTGGCGAAGGCATCCACACCATCCCAGGGATCGTTGTTCCATCCGAGGGCGCGCACCAGCTATTCCTGTGGTTGGAGGACAGGGCCGGTAACGTCAACTATCAGACGCGCAATGCCACCAGCGCCGACGCGTTCCGTTGGGATGCCACATCGCCCGGAACCAGCCTAGTCGGGATAGATGCTCTGACGGGTTGCGACAACTGGTACGCATCCTCTGTCCGAATCGACCTGCTTGCAGCGGACGTCAACCCTGACCCGGCACACGTCAATCTGACCTCGGGCATCAGCGCAACGCTCTGGCGACAGGACGGCGGACCCTGGCAGACTGTAACGGGATCGGCATTTGAGATCACGGACCAGGGCACTCACCTTGTGGAGTATTTCTCGGAAGACGTCGCAGGCAACCGCGAGGCAACGCGCATCGTTAGTCCTACAATCCGCATAGACGCCATGCCGCCCAGCACATCCCCACCCAGCTATACAGGCACGCTCGGGCCGAACGATTGGTACCGCTCACCCGTGTCTGTGAGTCTGACGGCGATGGATGCCACTTCCGGAGTCTCGGCCACCATGTACCAGGTAAACACGGATACTGTGCACTCTGGAACGTCGTTTGTGGTCGCGGCGGAGGGAAGGCACACCTTGAGATACTGGTCCGTAGACCTGGCCTGCAACCAGGAAGCCGTACACACGGTCTCGCTCAGCATAGACAGGACCTATCCCTCCACGACACACAGCCTTGAAGGTTCATCCGGTGACAACGGCTGGTTCACGAAATCCCCTGTGACGGTGACTTTGGCCGCCAGTGATGCAGTGACAGGCGTGCTGGCCACATCCGGCGTTGAGAGCCTCCGCTACAGAGTGGACGGGGGACCCTGGCAAGTCAAGGGGATCTCAACCACCTTTGTTCTGTCCATTCCTTCCAGCCAGAGTATCTGCGCCAAAGTCATCGAATACTACGCCACAGACACGGCGGGCAACTCGGAGCCAATCCAGAGACTGACGATTGGAGTGGACAACCTGGCTCCTCTGGCTCTGCCGTTCCGACCTTACGTTTCGCCCAGCGGATGGACCAATGTCAACTGCTTCGACATCCGCTGGTACCAGAACCCTGATGACTGCTCCGGGATCGCCGGTGCCTACTACAGCTTCACTGTACCCGTTTCGCCCACAGATGGCACGCTGTTCCTGGGAGAAGACCTGACGGCCATCCCATGTGTCCAGGTACCTGACGGCCTCGGAGACGGTCTGCGCAACGTGTATGTCTGGCTGCGCGACAAAGCGGGAAACAGCGACCACTTGACCAGTCACTCCGCGACTGTGGCTCTGGACCGCACGGCCCCGCAAATCAGTTCTCAGTTGTCTGGCATCCAGTGTGGAACTGCGGGTTGGTACAACTCGCCCATCACCGTCACCTTCGTGACAACCGACAGTCTGTCTGGCATGGCTGGTGGTGTCATCAGCTATCAGGTCAATGGGGGTGGGTGGATACAGAGCGCGACCTACACAGAGTATCGCGACGGCCGCTACGTGGTTGAGGGCCGTGCTCGAGACACTGCCGGCAATACCACGGATGTGGTCACTCAATCGATCAAGCTGGACCGCACAGCGCCGGATGCGCCTTCTCCCATCTGGGTTGAACCCAGCGACTGGTCGAGGACAAACCAGTTCTTTGTCCAGTGGGCTAACCCCTTCGACCTCTCCGGGCTGGGTGGGGTGTACTACAAGCTCGGCAGTCCACCGAACTCACCCAGCGACGGAACGTACCGCGACGGAACCCAGACCTCCATCACGGTGGAAACCCACCTGGAGGGAGCTGTGCCCGTTTATGTCTGGCTGGCCGACAAAGCCTGTAACGCCAACTATGCCCTGGCGGCAATGGCCACCCTGCGCTATGACGTCACGGCACCTGCCACCACCTTCACCGCGATTGGCGTGCCAGGGGGAGACGGCTGGTACACAAGTCCAATTACCGTGATGCTCAACTGCGCTGATGCGCATTCCGGATGCGGTCAGGGCAGAACTCACTATCAGATAGCAGATGGTCCGTGGATCACGGGGACTTCCTTCGCGATTGCGGACGAACGCCAGAGCACATTCTCCTACTACTCGGTTGACCTTGCCGGGAACGTCGAGACTACGCGTACGGCGACCATCGGTATCGACCGGACGCCTCCATCCTCTCACGCCTTCTCGGACAGCTCGAGCTCATCCACATCCTTTACGGTGCGATGGGACGGCAGCGACGCGGCCTCTGGAATCGCTTCGTTTGATGTGCAGTACAGGGTCGGCGCTTCTGGAACTTGGCAAGACTGGGCTACCGGGATAGATCCGCTTCAACGCTCCAAGCTCTTCAACGGCTCGCGGGGGTACACTTACTACTTCCGCACGCGCGCCATCGACAAGGCAGGCAATGCCGAGCCTTACCCTGCTATCGCCGACACCTACGTGGCCGTGGACCCGCTCATCAACGGTGACCTGGAGCGCGAGATTGGACCAGAATGGCAATTGTCGGGCCGCTGCGTGCCCACACGGATCATCGCCCCATCGCACTCTGGCGACACCACGCACGCCATCGTTCTCGGTTGCCCTGACCCGAACGAAGCCGGGCTGTTCGGCGAGTCGATGATCTGCCAGACTGTGAACATTCCGCGCGCCGTAGATATGCCAGGTCCAGTGTTGCTGTTCCGCTACCACATCTTCACCTACGACGTCATCTGGGGATCGGTCACCCAGATGCTGTACGACTCGTTTCATGTTGGCCTCGCCGGGGCAGGGGACATCTCACCAACCTACGTCTTTACTGATGGCAACCCTGGACCCGATTATGGTTCACTGATCGATATGGGCTGGCGTCAGGGCGCGGTTGACCTACGACCGTATGCCGGCCAGACCATGAAGGTGTGCCTCGCCAACGTGACCAGGATCGACGGCATATACAACACATGGACTATAGTGGATGACGCACGGCTCATGAACCTGGAGTACCGGGTTGCTGTGCCCATCGTTCAGCGTTCAGCTTCCGCTCAGAGCGCTTCAGCACAGGGGATCACCTCCAGACCTCATCGTGAGCCTGAACGGTAACCTGCGTTCCGGAGAAGAGCACCCTTCGCTTGCTCCAGGAGACAAGATTGCCAGACGATGTTGATGCCATGAACACCACAGAATCCGAGTTGCTGGGCAGTGCCGATGAGCTGTACGCACGAGGCATGGCTCACTACAGGCGCCGGGAGTGGCAAGACGCCAGGGCCATCTTCGTCAGGCTCAGGTCAGTAGCACCGGAGCGCAGGGGCGTGGAGGCCCTGCTGAACGAAGTGGACCTCTTTCTGCAACTGGAAGCGATGCAGCCAGATCATGCTGAGGGAGTGCAACGCTCTGTGGCTTCAGAGTCCGAGAGCAAGCCGGTCGAACCTGTCCCCGAGCTGCAGGAGCCTCTGCCCAGGTCGAACTCCCCGCTGATGACCGCCAAGCGCAAATCACCGGCGGCGACTCTGCTCTCTCTGCTCGGCCTTCTCATGATCGCCATCGTTGTGCTCTACGTCACCGGGACACTGGACGGTCTACTGGGAGGACAGCGTCAGGAGCGCGTTCAGATACTGGTCAATCAGGGCAGAGCCGCACTCAATGTAGGTGACTACGACCGCGCAGCAGAGCTATTTGGCGAGGCGCTGGCGCTGGCCCCCACCAGTGAAGAGATCAAGACCTGGTACGCAAAGGCGCAGCGCTATCAGCAACTGGCATCGCTCTACGAGCAGGCAGGGGCCGAGATCGCGGCTCAGCGCTGGGATACGGCTCTGGACAGACTGCAGAGAATTCTGGCTATCGACCCGACCTATCAGGATACAAGCGCCAAAGTACAGTTCGTCAAGAGCAGACAGGCACTGGACACTCGCTTCTCCGAGGCCAAAGCTGTCTTCGACAGCGGCGACTGGGAAGAGACCACCAGGCTACTGGAACCGCTCCGCGACGAGGCGCCTGACTTCCGTCCCGATGAAGTGCAGCAGACCCTCTTCTTTGCCTACTTCCGCATTGGTGTGGACTTGCTGGCCTCGGCCGGCGATTCTCTGGACCTCATGGCACAGGCAATCCAGAGTCTGGACAGGGCGCTGGCCATCTTCCCGACCGACGAGGCAGCCCTGGGGGAACGACGCCTGGCCGACTTGTATCGTCAGGCACATCTGGCCTCCAATCAGAAGGACTGGCCTCAGGCGGTCCTCGCCCTTCAACAGATCCAGTCAGCGCGTCCAGACTACATGGGCGGCAGAGCTGTGACGATGCTGTGCTCCGCCTACTTGAGTCTTGGGGATGCGTATTATTCGTCCCGCAGCCTGGAGGAGGCCCTTCAACAATACAGGAATGTCCTTTCCATAACCGGCTGTGACCACGTGGAGGCTGCGCTGAAGGAGCGGGAGGTCAACGCCATCTTGTACCCGCCAACCCCCTCGCCTACAGCTACACGCACGCCGACCCGAACTCCACGAGCAACCTCAACCCCAACCAGGACGCCCACTGCGACGGCGACTCAACCTCCGACCTCACAACCTCCTCCTACGTCGCCGCAGCCGCTACCCACTCGTTAGCGGCGAGAGTGCTGATGGCGACCTTGGTCTCGCCTGAACAATGGCCAGACGTTGAGGCAGCCTCGCCCAAACTTGCGTTGCTTGCCAGCCCGAGCTGGCGCAGCAGACTGACTCAACTGCTGGTTGCCCTCTTCATCTACCTGCTTCCAGCAGCCTTGTTGCCATCTGCGATGCGCGAAGATGGCACAGAGCAGTGGCTCAGGGCAGGGCTGGCGCACCAGTCGGTTCACAAGGTGCTGGCCACGTCGGATCATCCGCTCGTGGTCTACGCTCTGATGGCCGGGGGGGGAATTCAGCGAAGCGATGGCGCAGGTAACACCTGGCTCTCCGCCGACACAGATCTGCCCATACGGCGATGGACGGACGTCGAGATCCGAGCTCTGTCGGCAGACCCTTCGAGCCCCGGGCTTGTCTTGGCGGGTATGGGTGGATCGGGCTCCCGCGACCCCGCCCGGAGCGCCGGTCTGTACATCACAGCCGATGGCGGAGACGCCTGGCACAGCCCCGGCAGAACGTTTGCCGGCCAGCAGGTGCAGGCGGTTGCGGTGCGACACGAGGAGGTCGGCGGATACCTGGCCTGCGCCGCCACGGACCTGGGCATCTTCTGCGGTGAGATTGGAGCGGATGACGAGCAATCGATTACCGATGCCAGCTGGCGAAGCCTGTCCTGGCGAGGTTCAGAAGCCAGCGTGACTGCGCTGGCCATCTCTTCGGGAAACCCCACAGTGATCTACGTCGGGACCGACGGGCTGGGCCTCTATGCCACTCGAGATGAGGGCAAGACCTGGGTTGAAATGGCACTCGGAAGCACGGACCGTCGCATCTATGACCTGCTCGTGTCGAACAGCAACCTGGACTGGGTGTGTGCAGCAACCGACGTCGGGGTTTTCCAGTCAATGAACGGCGGTCAGAGCTGGCAATTGCTCAGCGGTCCCACCAGGGGCCGCCGGGTAAACGCCCTGGCAGGCCACCCCGATTCGGGCCGTACACTCTATGCGGGCTTGCAACGAGGGGGGGTCTTCTTCAGCTCTGACGGGGGAACCGAGTGGGTGGGGTTGAAGACAGGGCTGGGTCAGCCTCCGATCCTGTCTCTGGCGCTCGACCCTTCAGACGCTTCGGTACTGTGGGCAGGAACACCCGACGGGCTGTGGCGCTACGTTCATGGCCAGCCGGTTGCGCCGTCCACACTGGCTACTCCCACTGAGACTCCGGGGCAAGCGGTCACGCCCAGGTCGACAGTCCAGCCGAGCGAGACAGCATCGCCTTACGGCGCAACAAACACAGCGAGTCCCGTCCCGCCAACGGCAACGATCACGCTGTCGCCCACACCAACGCGAACGCCAACCAGAGTGGTTCCTACCGCGACGACCACTCCGACGGAGACCCCAACCACAACCGCTACCTGGACGGCCGTACCAACGCGAACATCAACACCGGCTCCGTCACCAACCGCTACTGCTTCGCCGACACCATCCGCCACGCCACGTCCGCCAGTCCCAACCGAGACGAAGGTGGTACGGTGATGGGTAAGGCGCGGGACTCGTCGTTGAGGGAAAGCCCAGACAGCCAGACGCAATACCTGGACCTCATGCTCCGCAGCGAGCGCTGGATAGGCCTGCCCTCCAAAGCCCTCTTGCTGGTTGCAGGCATCCTCGCTCAGAGCTCTGGTGAAAGCAGTGCGGCACTGTCCCCCCTGACGATCGGGGCAGCGGTGTACGGCCTAGCCTCCTTACTCCTGGCCTACCTGATTGTTCTGCGCCCGCTTGACGCAGAGCGGATTGGTCGCAGACTCTTCTTCACCTCCTACGGGTTCGACATTGCCCTCTCGGGGTTGATCATCTACCACGCAGGGGCTACTTCGGACTCGATCTTCCTATTCGTCCTGCTGGCGCTCAAGTCCGTCCTTTACTATCCGCTCTGGCGAGAGATCATTGTCTTTCCCCTTTCACTGGGCCCCCTCTGCGTGATGATCATGCGCTTGAGTCTGGGAACCTGGCGCTTTCTGGCTGATCCCTACTTCCAGACCCGCTATGCCCTCCTCCTGACAATGGTCCTCGCCTCGTTCTACCTCAGCTGGCTCAATGAGCGGAATCAGCAACTGGAGGGGCGCCTCCGCCGCAACCTTGCCGAGCGCACCACCGACCTGGATAACAAGACGCGTACCATGCAGCAAATGGCGACCAGTCTGGGCAACAGGGTACTGGAGCTTCGCACGCTTCAAGAAGGCATCCAGGCCATCAACTCTGCGCTTGCCCTCGAAGATGTGCTGCGTCTCATCGTGGCCAACGCGTCACAGGTACTCGAAGGCGCACGCTGTTCTGTGGCTCTGCTCGATCAGGCGAGCGACCGGGTTACATCGACGGCGGCCAGTGATGGCAGGACCGCTGCTCTGGCCGAGTTTGACGAGGATGTCGTCAGCTGGATGGCAGACACCAATGAGCCTCTGATGGTGGGAGACCTGCACCAGGACGATCGCCTTCGTCACTCGGGAAGCCTGCCCCTGTCATCGGTCATCGGCGTGCCACTCCTCCTGGACAGCCGGGTCATCGGCGCGCTGATCGCCACCAGCGTCGACGCCAATGCGTTCAGCACTGAAGATGCGAACCTGCTCAACGCATTTGCCGATCAGGCCGTCGTGGCAGTCAAGAACGCGAGGCTGTACGAGCAGCTGATCCAGGAGCAGAGGGAGACCGAGCGAGTCTACCAACACGCTCAGGAGCGACGCAATGAGTTGGAGGCCATCGTGCGCGCCATCGGGGACGCCGTGATCGTGGCCGACCCCGAACTGAACCTGCTGTTGATGAACCCCGTAGCCACCCGCATATTCGGCGTCAGGTCGGACGTCACCAGCAGCGTGCCTCTGTCACAGGTGATCCCGCATCCGGAGCTGAACGAGCTTTTGCGAAGCGCCCTCAGTCGAAAGGAAGGATCTGCTGTACAGGAGATCCTGCTGCCAGTTGGCGACGGCAAGTTGGTTTCTACCCACCAGGCGCTGGCATCGCTGGTTCTCGGAGCAGACGGGCTCCCGCGTGGAGTAGTGACCGTGTTGAGGGACATCACGAACCAGAAAGAGCTGGAACGTATGAAGTCCAGCTTTCTCTCTGTCGTCTCACACGAGCTTCGCACTCCGTTGCACTCCATCAAGGGTTTTGTGGACATTATCCTGATGGGCAAGACGGGTGAGCTGAACGATACCCAGACGGATTTCCTGCGCACGGTTCGCCAGCAGACAACGCACCTGCAGAACCTCATCGATGACCTGCTTGAGTACTCCAGACTGGAGTCTGGCCAGGTAAAAATGCGTTTGTCCAAAGTCCCACTCACCGAAGTTGCTGCTGCCGTCACGGAAAAGCTCAAGCCCCTTGCGGACCAGGGTCAAATCCGCCTCGAGTGCAAATTGCCCGCGCGCCTCCCACCCATTGAGGCAGACCGCCTGCGAATTGAGCAGGTCCTCACAAACCTGGTGGACAACGCCATCAAGTTCACGCCAGCGTCTGGATCGATCACCATTCTGGGGAAGGACCTCGGCGGCGAGATCCAGGTCAGCGTGACCGACACGGGCATTGGTATCCCGCAAGCCGAACTGGAGCGTATCTTCGACCGCTTCTATCAGGTGGATGGCGGCTCCTCGAGACCCTATCGGGGCACGGGCCTTGGCCTCACCATCTGCAAACACATCATCGAACACCATCATGGCAGGATCTGGGCAGAGAGCGAGCCGAACAAGGGCAGCACCTTCCACTTCGTTCTACCCAAGCGGCTGGCAGACAAAGACGGCGAGCTGCTGCTGGATTTCTTGGCCCTGCCAGAGAAGCCACGGAAGCGGAACACCAACAGCAGTCACTAATCTCGAGCCCGGCGGGCGGCATCGTGGCGATGCCACCTGCCGCGTCTGTATGCCGTGAGTATACGGGTGACTCACCCAGCAGAGCACCAACGAATCGCTTATACTTGAAGAAACATACATCTTATCTTCTTGACGCGGCACCCAGATGAGTGTATTGTTACCCCTTACACGGCCCGCATTCATCCGCCATTCATCTCAAATAGCTAGAATGACGTGCGTTCGGCTTGATCTCCTGGTCGGAACGTGACCAGGGATTACTGGAGGGTTTGCTCCATGGCACTCTATGTGCGCAAGATCAGAGACTCTGAAGAGAGGCAGCTACGCCTATGGAGCTCGGGCAGCGATCCTGCGCTCAGACACCGAGCGGAGATCGTGTTGCTATCCAGCCAAGGGTATCGTGTGCCCGAGATTGGCGCTCTGGTCCATTCCCACCCGGCTAACCTGCGCAAGTGGATTCGCCGCTTCAACCACGACGGCTGCGATGGGCTGCTAACGGTCCGATCCGGCGGACCTCCTGCGCGTTTCTCGATGCAGCAACGCTCCGCGATTGTTGACCTGTCGCGAGTGAGCCCCAGAGAGATGGGCCTCAACTTTACGCGCTGGACTCTGCATCGCCTGGCGCAGCAGGCCGCCGAGACGGGTATTGTCGACCGCATCAGCCACGAGTGCGTGCGTCAGATTCTGATCGAGGCCGTACATGAAGATAGAGGAAACAAGAGCATGATCCTATGAGAGTGGCATTGGTCTCCCCCAAGTGGAACAGAAAGGCAAACGACTATCCCCCGCTCGGGCTCGGGTACCTCGCGGCAGTTCTGGAGAACGCAAGGCACGAGGTTCGCGTGTTCGACCTCTCACTGTCACCGAGTTCGCCTCTGGAGAGTGATATCCGGCCGGTCATCGACTTTGACCCGCAGCTGATTGGGATCACAGCCATGACCAGTGTGTATGAGGCTGCCCAGGAGACTGCCACCCTGCTGAAGGCGAAACTGGGCAGACCCATAGTGGTTGGCGGCCCGCATGCCACGATGTTCCCGGAGCGCTTGCTGACAGAATCACCCGTGCTGGACTATGTCGTGCGGGGCGAAGGCGAGGGCACCATCCTGGAGTTGGTCCAAGCGCTGGATGGCCGGCGCGACCTGAGCTCAATCGCCGGTCTCACCTATCGCCTGCACGGCGATGTGGTATCAAATTCGGACCGCGAGCTGATCACCGACCTCGACAATCTCCCTTTCCCGGCGCGTCATCTCTTCGCCTTACCCCGCTACAATCTGCGCACGCCAGAAGGTCAACCCATGATCACGGTCCTTTCCAGCCGTGGCTGTCCCTACAACTGCAGCTACTGCTTCAAGGGCATCGTGGGAAGGACGTACAGGCAGCGTAGTCCGCAGAACATCGCAGCCGAACTCAAAATGGTAATCGGGGACACTGGCATCCGCAACTTTTACTTCATTGATGACCTGTTTACCGCCGACGTGAAGCGCCTGCAGGCGTTGCTGGACTTGCTCATCGCTGAGCGATTGGAAATCCGCTGGCAATGTCTTGGCCGCGTAGACCGGGTCAACCCGGAGATCTTGCATCGGATGTACGCCGCAGGTTGTCGACGGATACACTATGGCATAGAGTCAGGCAACCCCGAGGTGCTGAAGCAGATCAGCAAGGGTATCAAGCTGGACCAGGTGCGACAGGCGGTCCGCTGGGCCAAAGAAGCCGGCATCCAGGTCAAGGGGTACTTTATGCTGGGCCTCCCGGGAGACACAGAAGCCACCATGCAGCAGACAGTAGACCTGGCTGTTGAACTGGACCTGGAGGAAGCGATGTTCAGCCTGACCACGCCATTCCCCGGTACGCGTCTGTGGGACGAGCTGGTGAAGCGACACCCGGAGACAGAGTACAACCAGGACTTTTCACGCGCGTACTACTACGGCAACACGGACGACGAAGTCCTGCCCTTTATGAACGTTTCAGAGGTTCCGGACAGTGTGCTGAGCTTGTGGATGCTCAAGGCACACCGTGCACTCGCTGCGGCAAAAGGTCAGAAGCTTTACCAGCGCGCATTCGGTCAGGGACTGGGCTCGTTCCTCTGGCGCCTGTCGCGAGTGCCGCCGATCCGTGCCATCGGCCGGCGCCTGATGCGGCTCGGGCTCTTCAAACGATATGCGGGTCTGCGCACGCGGGAGGTCAAATCATGGTCATGACCAAAGCACGCCACGTGGCGCAGCACTACGCGCGCCGGCTGTCGCACCTGGCCAAGTGGGTCTCGTATCGTACCGGGATGACCAATCTCCATACCTATCCGGATCGGATGTACATCGAATCTACCAACGTCTGCAACCTCCAATGTGTGATGTGTCCGAACGGGCTGGGACAGCTAAACCGCCGCAAAGGCTTTATGGACTATGGATTGTTCACGGAAATCGTCGACGAAATGGCTCCTCACGTCCAGATGACAACGCTGCATATCTGGGGAGAGCCGCTGCTGCACCCGCGGATCTTTGACATGATCAGCTACTGCAGCAGCCATAAACTGCACAGCGAGATCTCTACCAATGCCACGTTGCTGACGGAGGAGGCAAGCCGTCAGATTCTGGATGCACGCATCGGTGCGATATATCTCTGCCTGGACGGCGCTACCCGGGAAACCTATGAGCAGGTGCGGCGCAGGGCGGACTTTGACCAGGTGAGCGCCAATATTCGACGCTTCATCGAGATGAAGAACATGCGTGGCAGTGGGCCCCGGGTGAGCGTTCAGATCATCAACATCAGACCGACCGCTGCCGAGGTGGACCAGTTCAAGGCTCAGTGGACGGTACCCGGTGTCGACCGTGTGAACATTAAGGCCTTTGATTCCTGGGGTGGCCAGCTGCAAGAGATCAGCGCTCTACGCTCTGTCGACGACCGCGTTCAGCTTCCCGCCAAACGATATCCTTGCCCCAACCTGTGGTATCACGTCCACATCTACTGGGATGGTTCGCTCGTATGTTGCGACCGTGATTTTGACGCGCTGAACCCTCTGGGCAATGTGCGAGGCGGGGTGATGAAGGCCTGGAACGGCCCCCTCATGATCGAACTTCGCCGCAAGCACCTCTCTGGCCGTCTGGATGACGTGCCTTCGTGCAGCAAGTGTGTTGAATGGAGTTGGTGGAAACCAACCCCATTCGCATCCCACGGCAACTCTCCGCAGCATTGAGAGGCTCGCGTATGCGCAGATGGCTGAAAGCAAGTCTGCCGCTGTGGATCTTGTTACTGGCAGGCCTGGTGCGATTCTGGGGCCTGGGCAGGGAGAGCATCTGGCTCGACGAGGCCACCAGCATTTTTATCGCTCGCATGGACCCAAGCGAGATCATCGTCTGGGTCGCGGCGGACATCCATCCTCCGCTCTACTACCTGCTTTTGCACTTCTGGACAGCCCTGGGGCAAACCGAGTCTGTGGTACGCGCCCTCTCCGCGCTCTTTGGAGTCGGTGCGGTGGCTGTCACCTGGGCTCTGGCTCGTGAACTGTTCGACTCTCGAGTCGCAAACATCGGCGCCCTGCTGCTGGCAGTCTCTCCATTGCACGTCTTCTACTCGCAAGAGGCGCGAATGTACGTCATGGCGGCCTCTTGGAGCACCCTGGCCAGCTATATGCTGATACTGGCTACCCGTCGTGGCTCGAATCGCTACTGGCTCGGCTATGCATTGACCAGCGTGCTTGCGCTCTACACGCACTACTTTGCCCTCTTCACTCTCTGGTTTCAGGGACTCTTCGTCCTCCGCTGGTTGTGGAAACGTCGGCCCACGAAGCGACTTGCACGCCGCTGGCTGATGAGCGTCCTGGTCATCATCGGAGCATTCCTGCCCTGGACGCCCACTGTCATCAGTCAGGTGCTGGGAGGGGGAGGTGGATGGGTAGAAAGGGCTATCGGCCGCCCAACTCTCTATGCGCTGATTGAGACCTGGGTGCAGTTCAGCATCGGCATCGAGGGCCGCCTCTACCCGGCGGCCATGCGTCGCGGCGCGTACCTGCTCTACGCAGCATGCTTGCTGGCCGCACTGTGGGCCGCAAGGCGCTCACGAAACGAGTCGGAGAGACAATCTCGCCGGGAAGCGTTGCTTTTCTGTGCTGGCTACGTGGCCGTGCCCCTGCTGACCATCTGGCTGCTGTCGCAGGTCAAGCCCATGTACACGATGCGCTACCTGCTGCCATTCCTACCACCCTACTGCATATGGGTCGCAAGCGGACTGCGCTCCATTCCCTGGCGATGGCCTCGTATTGCCACAGGAGTGGTCCTGATCCTGGTATTGCTGGCTGGAGACTGGTACACACTCCAGGCACCGCAGAAACCCGATTGGCGTTCAGCCAGCGCCTACGTAGCCGCCCGGGTGTTGCCCGGCGATGTAGCCCTCTTCTCTCCGCGCTGGAACTCCAAGCCCTTCGATTACTATGCACCGGAGCTTCTGGAGCTCAACCTTGACCTGCCCGTGCCCACCACGGACGAAGCCGCCCGAGCCGCGATAGTCGACATTGGCCAGCGCTACCGGCGTGTCTGGTTCTTCTGGCAAGCAGACCACTACGGTGATCCTTCGGCTATTGCCAAGAGGTTGCTCGATGCCCAGTTCAGACCGGTCGAGACACGCGAGTTTCGAGGACTGGGCAGCGTGATTCTGTACCAGGTCCAGGATCAACGGTAAACAGCGATGATTGCATCGACGCCTCGCGACTGCTCAGAACACAGGGCCAGGCAGCTCCTCTTGCTGGTCATCGCCCTGGGAACTCTGCTGCGCTTCTGGGAACTCGGCACAGAGAGCTTGTGGTTCGACGAAGCGTACAGCGTCTGGGTGGCGCGCCACGACCTGAGCTGGCAATTCGCCCTGGCCACCGAGCGCATCTTCCCTCTGCTATACTATGTCGTCCTCCACTTCTGGCTGCGCTTGGGTAGCAGCGAATTTGCCATTCGGTTCCTTTCCGTCTTGCTGGGAATCGGATCCATTGCCGCACTGTATCCGCTGGCCCGAGACCTGTTCGACAGGCGCACGGCTCTGCTCAGCGCGTTGCTCCTGGCCGTGTCTCCACTGCACGTGTGGTTCTCGCAAGAGGCCCGTATGTACATCCTGGTGGGCACTCTGGGTGTGCTCTCCGCTTACTCTCTGCGGCTTGCGTTGCGAAACGTCTGTGCAGACCCATCGAGCAGCCCTCACGGTCGCCGTCTCTGGTTCTGGGCGGGTTACATTGTGAGCACGGCCCTTGCCGTCAATGCTCACTACTTTGCACTCTTCCTGCTGCCGTTTCATAACCTGATCGTGCTATACACACTCATACGAAACCGGGTCCGACGAGGGATCTGGTGGGAATGGGTCGCCTGCCAGATCTTGGTCGGAGTGCTCTGTCTGGTCGGGTTGGCCGGAGTCTTCAGCGATGAATCACGCTACTGGTGGGGGCTACTCGAAACACTGCATGGAGCCCCGACTCTGCTGGACCTGCTACGGCTAGTCTTTAGCTTCAGTCTGGGAACGACAGTGCAGAACGAGCTGTTCTTCTGGTGCGGTCTCCTGGTTTTCGGATTCTGCGCCCTCTGGGCACTGCTGCACGTGCGAGACGGGCGCCTGCACCTTGGCCTGGATGACGGGTTGTTGTTCACTCTCCTGTATTTGCTCGTGCCTCTGGGAACTGTGTTTGTCTACTCGCAGGTCAAGTCCTCATGGGTTCTACGTTACCTGTTTCCGTTCCTGCCGCCTTACTGCATCCTCCTCGCCCGCGGCCTGCTCAATCTGCCAGATCGGCGGTCGAGATTCTTGCTGGCTGCGGCTCTCCTGGTCCTGACTCTGTGGCCGCTGGCCAACATGTACCGCTTCCAGCAGAAGGAGGATTGGCGGAATGCCGCTGCATATGTGTCGTCGCTGGAGCAACCAGATGACGTTCTACTGATGGTCGACGAGGATATCTGGCTACCGTTCGACCATTACTATCAGGGGTCGATGTACCACCTGGGAGTCAGTCGTGCCATCACGGACCGCGACCTGTTGACAGCTCGAGTTGGCCTGGCGGCGAAGAGCTACCGGCGCGTGTGGCTGCTTCTCAGCCACACCAACAACATCTTGCTGAAGGAAATCGTGCAGCAGTATCCTGGCATCCAGCCAGTCGAGGAACGCCACTTCCTGAACGTGGAGGTCGACCTGTTCATGATCGACGCCAACGGCGGGGGGAGTTGATATGCAGCGTCTGATCAAGCGTCACCATCTGATTCTGATCCTGATCGTGGGACTTGTGTGCTGCGTCCTGATATTGAACCAGCACCTGATGCCGTCAGGAGACAACTCCACTTATCTGGTGCTGGCACAATCCCTAGCTACAGGGCAGGGCTACCGCATGATCAGCGATCCAAGGTCTCCACAAATGGGGCTCTACCCGCCTGGCTACCCGCTGCTGCTGGCCGGAGTCATGGCCCTCACAGGGACCACAAATAACCCGATGCTGGCCATCCTGCCCTCGAAAGCGATGTCGATCCTCCTGTACCTGGCAGCCATCGTCGTGACCTACAAACTGCTTCTCCCTCGAAGCCGCTTGCTGGCCGCCCTGGCTGCTCTACTAACTGCCGTCAGCCCTGCGATACTGCACTTTGCCACAGAAGTCGGGACGGAGATACCCTATCTGCTGCTGACCCTGGCCTGCCTGTGGGCATTCGATCGCTACCTGCGTCGCCCTGGGTGGCGAGAGCTGGCACTCACGGCACTCTTCCTGCTCCTTGCATTCTACGTTCGCTCCGTTGCTCTGGCGATTGCAGGCGCTTTCGCCTTGCACCTGGCAATCCGCCGCCGCTATGCCCACGCAGCGCTGCTCGTGTTCTTTGTAGGCGCACTGACCTTACCCTGGTTCCTGCGCGGTGCCTCGCTTTCGGACACAGGCACCTCCGTTGGGCTGGGTCGGGGCTACTTCGACCTGTACTTGACCAGCGATCCGTACGGCACCGCACCGGCCAGCCTGGCCGATTGGAGCGCTCGACTATTCCAGAACCTCCAGAGCTACGTGCTCGACATCTGGCCGTCGGTCCTGTTCCCTCACGCTTCAACGTTGAGATCCACTCTGAGCGGACTCGGGACTGTGGTGGCGCTACTGTTGAGCCTTCTCCTGGCTCTCGGGTACGCACTGGAATTGCGCAGGAATTCGCCCACCGAATGGTATGTGGGGCTGTTCTTCCTGTCGTGCGTCACCTACATGTGGGCCCAGAGCCGTCTGATAGTGCCAATTGTCCCATTTGCGCTATACTATCTGCTCGCCGCTGCTCGTTTTGTGCTTGGGCGGCTTGTCTTCAGACCAGCACCGGCCAGACCGGTGAGCGATCCGGCAAGACCCTCCGCCCGCGGGCGTGCGGTTTCCTTTGCACTCTTGTTGTTCTGCGCAGTCCTGATCACATCGGCCCTCGTTGTAGAAGCCCGCCGTGTTCAGGACAACCTCCAGTACGGCATGAATCAGCCTCTGGCCGTCTACTACTCTGACAACGCGGAATGGGGCAATTACCTCCAGGCAATGGAGTGGGTAAAGGCGAATGCGGAAGACCAGAGTATCGTGATGTGCCGCAAGGCAGACCTGATGTATATCGTCACTGCTCATCGTGCCCTGGAGTACCCTTATTCCTACGACGGTCTGGAACTCAGGCGCAGTGTCGAGGACAATGCGGTAGCCTATCTAATCGAGGACGCGTTCACGTGGACAGGCACCACAGCTCAGTACCTGCGCCCCGCCTTACAGAGCTGGCAGTCTGCTGAGCCGGAAGCTCTCTCGCTGGTATTCGAAACCGACGCGCCCACAACTCGCGTTTGGCGCGTCGAGAAACTTGACTAGGAGGACTTATGAATCCCAAGATCTTGTTGTTCGTGGCCATCTTCCTGGCGGCGGTCGGGCAATTGTTGATGAAGAACGGCCTGAATCAGCTTGGAGGTCTCGGCCAGATCAACCTGTCGGTCTTTTTCAAGATGATTTTCCAGCCCTTCGTCTTTTCGGGCATTCTCTGCTATGGCTTTGGCTTCATTGCCTACCTGTTCGCTCTCACCAAGCTTGACCAGAGCTATGCCTACCCGATGTTCGCTCTGGGTTACGTCATCGTGCCAGTGTTCAACTGGGTTGTCTTCCACGAGCCCTTCTCAGTGATTCGGCTGGCCGGCATTCTGCTTGTGCTGGGTGGAGTGACGCTCATTAGCAGATAGTAGAGGCACATGCTCGCCTGCGCCGACTTGGACAATCACATAGCCTGCACGACTCGCTCCCGAAAGCGAAGCGGGCATCTGCTGGTGCTGGCGGCCTTTGTGCTTCTGAGCATCGTGCTCACCTATCCACTGAGCAGAGACCTGAGTTCTCGAATCCTGGGTCCCCCTGCGCCGGGAGACAGCTTTGAGTACCTCTACAAGGTGTGGTGGTTCACACACTCTCTGTTTGAGTTGACTCCTGCCAACCCGTTCTTCAACGAACACATGTTTCACCCCTTTGGATACCCGGTGACGCTCTCAGAGACCACACTCTCAAATACCATACCTGCTTTGCCCTTGACTCTTCTGGCTGGCGAAGTGGCCGCCTACAATCTGACCCTGCTTGGCACCTTCGTTCTTTCTGCCCTGGGAATGTACCTGCTGGTGCTTCGATGGACTCACAGTCGTTGGGCCGGATTCATCAGTGGTATCGTTTTCGCCTTCTGCCCGTACCGGCTGTCGCACCTTGGTGCAGGGCATTTGCCGCTGATGGGCACCCAGTGGCTGCCGTTCCTCCTTCTGTATCTTGACCGCATGGTGGTCGGCAGACGGCGTCGCGACGGCGCTATGGCGGCTCTGTTCTACAGCCTGGGGGCACTCTCGGCATGGTATTATGCCTACATCTTTGCGCTGGCTGGGATAGCCTTTGTCCTGTTGCGAGCTCGCCCTTGGCGCGAGTTGCTGTGGAACTGGCAGTTTGCCTCCTCGGCGTTGACCTTCAGCCTGCTGTGCCTGGCTCTTCTTGGCCCGTTAGTGTGGCCGGTCACCCAGCTCTGGCAGGAGGGGAGCCGTCCCACTTCGCTCAAATACGTGGACAGCTTCTCGGCCAGCCCGTTGGACTTTGTGTACCCCAACGTGTTGCATCCCTGGTGGGGCAGCGCGCTAGTGCGTATCTATGGGCAGAACCCCAATGAGAATGTCCTGTACCTGGGAGCTATCCCGCTTCTGCTCGCGACCGCGGCCCTGTGTCTCTCTCGACTGGCCCCACGCGGCGCCGGATCTCAGCCAGCAGGGAGAACTCGGCCTCCCCGCGAGGTGGTTCAAGCTCTGGGATGGATCAGCCTGATCTTTGTGATCCTGTCGCTGGGCACAACATTGCACTGGAAGGGTGCGCCTCTGTACATCTCGGTTCCATCCGCCGTCGAGCGTGTTTTCACCGCTGGCATGAGTTTGCTTACAGGACGGCTGGCACTCTACCCGGTCTCTTCTTACAGTCTGAGGCTGGAAAACGCCATCTATGTTCCCCTGCCAACCTTGCTCCTGTACCTCTTCCTGCCCTTCTTCAATGCGATGCGGGTGTGGGGCCGCTTCGGCATCATTTCGATGGCCGGCGTCGCCGCTCTGGCCGGCATTGGATGGAAGTGGCTCGAATCTGGCTCCGCGCTGGCGGCCAGGCGGCGACGGTTCGGCGTGAACGCAATCCGCCTGACGGCTATCGGGTTGATCATCATGGAGTTCGCCGCTGTTCCCTACGCGATGGGAACTTCGGCCGTCACGGCGAGACCGGTGGACCAGTGGCTCGCCAGTCAGCCCGGTGACTGGGCCATTATGGAGTTCCCCGTTGCGAAGGCGGTCTCGGGGCGCACGCTTTACGCATCCCGGACCCATGGCAAGCAGATAGCCTTTGGCTACGGGACCTTCTTCCCTCGTGAGTTCAACGAAGCGCGGCCGGTGCTGGAGGACTTTCCCAGCCCACAATGCCTCGGGCTGCTCAAGAGCTGGGGGGTGCGCTACGTACTGGTCGGATCGCAGAGCTACGGTACGGACTGGCCGAGAATCGAGTCGGCCTGTGCCCGGGCCTCGGGTCTTCGCTATGTGCTTCAGGCCGAAGACGCGCCGGTATACGAGGGAGACCGGGTTCTGCGCTGGATCCCCGGTACCTGGCGGGCCTTTATCGTAGACCGTGTCTACGTGTACGAGGTGCTGTGAGTATGGCGGCTCTGGGAACGTCGACCAACCCACGTCAGCGACTTTGGCTTGGCCTTGCCCTGGCCCTGCTCACCTTCGTCGCTATTGTCTCCACCCTGAGCGACGTTGGCGTCACCTGGGACGAGCCCCTGTACATCAAGGCCTCCCGTGGCTACATGACCTGGCTGGGCATGCTCCGGCGAGATCCCTCTCTGGCGCTCAGCGACTCAACCATCGTCCGTTGGTGGGTTCAGGATCCCACGCTTGAGCTGCACCCGCCTGTGGGAAAACTCCTCTCCGGCCTGACATGGGCGGCTTTTCGTGGTGTGATCGGCGACATCTCTGCACATCGCCTCAGCAACGCTGGCCTGTTCTCGCTGATGGTGGCCATGGTCTTCTGGATGGTAAGCTCCGCCTTCGACGCAGCCAGCGGGATCTTTGCGGCCCTCTCGCTGCTTTTCATGCCGCGCATGTTCCTTCATGCCCACCTGGCTAACATCGACACCACCATAGCGATCACCTGCTTTCTCGCAACGTACCTGTTCTGGAAGCTCGAATCGCGGTCGACGATGCAGGAGGCTGCCAGGCGTGACATCTGGCTCCTCACCCTGGCTACCGGGCTGGCATTCGGGCTCGCTCTCGCCACCAAGCTCAACGCAGTTGTGCTGCCTGTTGTCTGGCTGGTCTGGATCCTGTTGTTCCATCGCACCTGGCAGGCTCTGTGCAGATTGGCTGTCATCGGCCTCACGGGCGCCGCAACGTTTCTGGTTACCTGGCCCTGGCTCTATTACGACACGGCCAGCCGGCTCGTGTATTACATCTCCATGGCCTCCCGCTTCAAGGACCGCCCACAATTCTACCTTGGTCAGGTCATGCCACACGTTTCGTGGCACTACCCGTTCGTGATCACCCTGGCAGTTGTACCACTCGTGATCACAGTCATGTACTTCCTGGGTGGCATGCGCGTTCTGCGGTCGAGGCCGGCACATCCCGCCGGATGGCTGTTCATTCTGAGCGCGGCATTGCCGCTCTTTGTGGCGGCGACGGGCCTGCAGGCAGCCTACAGCGGCGAACGGCATTTCATTCCTGCCTACCCCTATCTGGCCTGTCTGGCAGGCGTGGGCTTTGGCGAGCTCGGCAAGACGCTGATCCACGCCTGGGAACACACGGTTGAACGACGGCCGGCACGAGACACACGGCATTTCATCTGGCCATTTCTGCTCCTGCTTATGCTACCAACCGGCGTGACCATCGCCCGTCTCCATCCCTATGAACTCTCTTACTACAGTGAGGCCGTCGGCGGCCTGCAGGGAGCAACCCGCATTGGGCTGGAAACCACCTTCTGGTGCGAGACTTATCGCGATGCACTGCCGTTCCTGAACACCAGCGCAGAGCAAGGTGCGAGCGTGTGGGTCGAAAACCCTTACGTGTTGCGGCTCTACCAGCAAGTCGGGCTGCTTCGCCCCGATCTGGTAGCCACCGGCGGGGACACGGTAAATCCTCAACTGGCTGACTTGGCAGTGGTCGAAATGCGCCAGACGGGGTTCGCCTACACGCCGGAGATAGTCGATATACTGACCAGCCGCACTCCCGTTTACTCGCTCGCTCGTTTCGGTGTTCCCTTGATGCACGTCTTTCAACTTGGAAACGAGGGTTGAGTCGCATGCCGCTCAGTTCCAGCAGTCTTCCCAAACCACGACGCAGAACAGACCTGATCATCCTGCTTGCTCTGCTCATCGTGGCGACGGTAGTCATCTTCTGGCGCCTGGGAGAGGGTAGCCTCAGCGACTACGACGAAGCCGACTATGCGCAGAGCGCCCGCGAGATGCTATGGTGGAACGACTTTAATACGCCCCGCTGGAACGGCATGGAGTTCTTTGACAAGCCCCCCCTCAATATGTGGCTGACGGCTCTGGCCTACAAGGTCTTTGGCGTGAATGAGTTCGGTGCGAGGGTTGTGTCGGCCACGGCAGGCGTGCTGGTCATTCTGCTGACCTATATTCTGGGCAGGGACCTCTTCGCCAGTCGCACCATTGGGCTGGGCGCCGCCCTGATGCTGCTCACGGTAAGCAACAACCTCTACAGTCACGGCTACAACCTGATCAGCCTTGCCCGGGTCGGCCAACTCGATATGACCCTGATCCTCTGGATGGCGCTGTCTGTATGGCTGGCGTGGCGCTCACAGCGGAGCCCGCGCGCCCTGATCTGGCTGGGAGTACCTCTCGGACTCGGACTGATCACCAAGAGCGTTGCCGGGTTGATGGCCTATGGCATCGTGGCACTTTTCCTGCTGGGGAGTGGCAGGCGGAGCTGGTGGAGAAGAGAGACCGCCCTTGGAATCCTGATCTCCGCCGCCATCTCTACACCCTGGCACGTCGGGCAGCTGCTCATCTGGGGGCGCCACTTCTGGAATTCGTACATGGTATCACTGACAGTGGGTTATGTTACCGGCGATCAGGGACATACGCGCGACGCGTTGTTCTATCTGCGCAGCATACAGAGGGGCTTCCCCATATTGTACCCCCTCGTCGCTGCGGCGGTTGTGTACGGCATCTATCGCCTGGTACGCCACAGGGACAGGGCCGCGTTGCTGTTGCTGTGCTGGACGGCAGTGCCCTTTGCTCTGTACAATGTGGGACGCAGCAAAATCGGCTGGTACATGATCCCCATCTACCCCGCCCTGGCCTTGCTCGCAATGCGGCTCCTGGTTCGCGTTCTGCGCGACAGGTTGGCGCTCATCGTTGTCGTGGCGGCAGTTCTGGCTTTCAATCCGTGGCTTCCTTCAGCCAGGGACTTTAATCCAGGCGTCAAGTCCGCGGCCATGTACAGCCGCTATGTTCTTGGATCGGAAGATATCCTGATAAACTACTTCCCTGGCTCGTTCTGGATCAGGCCTTCGGCCCTATTCTACGCCGACCGCCCGATGCTGCTGGTCACGAGCGAGGAGAGGTTGCGCGCGCTGCTGGCTGCGGCCGACTCATCGTCTGACGGCCAATCGCGGGGGAGCCTGTACATCCTCACCGACTGGCATTTCTGGGAGCCGGTACAAGAGCTGGGAAAGGTCGTCTATCGATCTGGAGGCTACGTTCTCGCTGCCGCACAGGGCGGAGGCGGGCCAACCACTGGGAGTTCAGCAAACCAATGACAAGCAGCATATTCCTGTCCATTACTGCACCCTGCTACAACGAGCACGAGAGCATCGAGAAGGTCGTTTCATACTGGCAAAGCGTCTTTGTCGACCATGGCATCCGGGGCGAGATCGTAATTGGTGAAGACGGCAGTACGGACGGCAGCAAGGAGATACTTCGCCGGATGCAGGTTGACTTCCCCAATCTGGTGGTGGTAGACCACCCCACTAACCGGGGCTACGGCTACGCCCTTGCCAGCGCCATAGCTCGCAGCCAGGGCGATTACGTGTTGACCATCGACTCGGACGGTCAGTTCGACGCGGCAGAGTACACCCTCTTGAGTGCTGAGATGGCCAAGGGCGTCGATGTGGTGACTGGCTACCGCCACCGCAAGCAGGACAGCGTCCTGCGGATTGTGGCCGACCGCGGACTCAACCTCATTGTCCGCATGCTGTTTCGTCTCTCACTACGCGACACCAACTGCGCGCTCAAGCTGTTCAAAGGCGATGTGGCACGACGGCTCACAGTGGAGGCACGTGGTTACCCGACCCCCACCGAGCTCCTTGTGCGCGCACAGACCCTCGGCTATCGCATCAGCGAGACGGGCATCACCCACCATGAACGTGCCGGAGGAAAGACCAAGCTCAAGGCTCTGCGCACCAGCTGGCAGATGCTGCAATTCCTGGTCTATCTCAGGTACAA
The DNA here is from genome assembly GCA_002327925.1 of Anaerolineales bacterium UBA2200. Taxonomy (GTDB): domain Bacteria; phylum Chloroflexota; class Anaerolineae; order UBA2200; family UBA2200; genus UBA2200. Next base: position 98,292 of record DCVA01000042.1, on the reverse strand, counting down.
GCAGATACTCTACAGAGCCAATGTCATCAACAGTTTCTAGGGTGTGGCGAAACTGCCACTGTGTCCAAAAGCCGAAGGAGGAAGCTTGACGCAACAATTGACCGGGGTCATCCTGGCTGCCGGGAAGGGGAGCCGCATCCAGCCCTTGAACCTCTACATGCCCAAGCCGCTCCTGCCCGTGTGCAACAAGCCGATCATCCAGTATCAGCTGGAGGATATGCGCCGTATCGGTGTGCGCAATGTCCTCATGGTGGTAGGGCACCTGAAAGAGGAGATCATCTCCTACTTTGGGGACGGCTCTGCGCTCGGACTGAACATTCACTACGTTGACCAGCAGCAGACCCTGGGCATCGCGCATGCCGTAGCCCAGTTGGAGAGTCAGGTCGACTCCCCATTCATTCTATTCCTGGGAGATATCTTCCTTGTACCCAAGGACCTTCAGGTGATGGAGCGCATGTTCTGGGAGCGACGCGCTGGCGCCGTCCTGGCAGTCAAGAGAGAGACTAACCCCGAATACATCCGCCGCAATTTCACCGTGATTCTTCACGCCAGCGGATCGGTGACCCGGGTGATCGAGAAGCCACGCTATCTGACCAATGACCTCAAGGGCTGCGGTGTCTACATCTTTGACCTGTCCATCTTCGATGCCATTCGCCGCACACCACGGACCGCCCAGCGCGACGAGTACGAGATCACGAACTCGATCCAGATTCTGATTGACGACGGATTTCCCGTCTACCCTGCGGACGTCATCGATTGGGATATGAACATCACCTTCGCCTGCGACCTGCTCGAGTGCAACCTCAGTCAACTCCAGCGATTGGGCGAATCCAGCCTGACCGGGGCGGGCGTTCAAGTCCATCCAGACGCCGTATTGCAGGGGTCCGTGCTGGGCGACAACGTCATTGTGGAGCAACCCATTCTCATCAAGGACTCTCTCATCTTCCCAGGAACACGACTCTCTGGAAGGCAGTCCGTGGAACGCATGGTGCTGACCCCTGACCTGTCCATAGACTGCGCGTGTGCGCAGAAGGAACCGGGCCATGCGCTTTAGTCGAGTCCTGGTGACAGGAGGGGCAGGCTTCATCGGCTCGCACCTGGTGGAGCGGCTGCTCGAAGCAGGCATCGATACGGTCGTGCTCGATGACCTGTCCGTCGGCAAACGGGAGAACGTTCCAACAAACGCCACGTTCATAGAGGGCGACGTCCGAGATCCGCACGCTGTCAGTGCGGCGATGTCGGGCGTGCAGGGCGTGTTTCACCTCGCTGCCCGGGTAAGCATTCGTGCATCCGTCGAAGGTTTCTACGGCGATGCCGAAACGAATCTCATGGGCACCTTGAACGTGTTGCGTTGCTGTGCGACGGCCCGAGTAAACAAACTCGTCTATGCCTCCTCTATGGCAGTATACGCGGACTCTCCAAGGCCCGTACCCATCCCGGAGAGCTATGACACGGTTCCGCTCTCACCATACGGAGTGGCGAAACTGGCCTGCGAGAGGTACGTGCGTCTTGTTGCCACCCAGGCGGGTTTCCAGTCCGTAGCTCTTCGGTATTTCAACACCTATGGGCCGCGCCAGACCTTCACACCCTACGTGGGCGTCATCACCATCTTCATTCGGCGCCTTTTCCTCGGTGAAGCCCCTGTCATCTATGGCGACGGCGAGCAGTGTCGGGACTTTGTGTATGTGGGTGACGTGGCCAATGCGACGCTTCTGGCAATGCAAAGCGATGTCAGCGGTGAGGTGCTGAACGTCGGCTCTGGTGCCGGCACAACAGTCAATCGCATTGCCACGCTGCTCTGTCACAGGTTAGATCCCACAATTAGGCCCCAGCATGTGGCCGAGCATGCGGGAGAGGTACGCAACTCCATCGCAGATATTCGAAAGGCCCAGCGCCTGCTGCATTATGATCCGCAAGAGCGGCTGGAAGACAGGATCGACGAGATCATCGCCTGGAACCGCCAAACCTCACCAGAGGCAGGGCGAGGAGGTCAGGAGTAGTATGCAAGTGACCACTGTGGACCGCCAGCATTCAAGCGGGAAGCCCCCGCTGCTGATCATCCCAGCGCACAACGAAGCAGGGAACATCGGCCAGGTCCTCAGAGAGGTGAGGGCCACAGGCCTGGCGTTGGATTGCCTCGTTGTAGATGACCGCTCAAGCGATGACACTGCGACCGTGGCCGCACAGGAGGGTGCGCAGGTACTGAGCCTGCCGAACAACCTGGGCTACGGCGGAGCCGTGCAGGCCGGCTTTCGCTATGCCGTGGACCGCGGCTACGGCATCGGAGTGATGATGGATGCGGATGGACAGCATTCTGCATCCTGCATCCCAGACCTTCTGCGCCCTGTGCGGGAAGGTGCGGCTGACGTTGCCCTGGGTTCCCGCTTTCTGGGGCAGATGGAATACCACACCACATTCGCCAAACGCCTTGGAATGGGCATCTTCTCCAGGATCGTATCGGCTCTCACAGGTCAGAAGATTACCGATCCGACCTCTGGATTTCAAGTGCTCAATGGTGATGTGATGGCCTTCTTCGCCACCGACAACTATCCGGTCGATTTCCCGGATGCCGACACGATCCTGCTCCTGCACTACGCTGGCTTTCGGATCGCAGAAGTCCCTGTAGTCATGCGAGAGCGCCTCAGCGGTGTATCCATGCACTCGAGCTGGAAGCCGGTCTACTACGTGTTCAAGATGTTCCTCGCCATACTGATTGTCCTGCTGCGCCAGACCACTCACAGTAACGCTGTGCGCAGGCATGCGGCCAGTCCGTCCCGACCCGAAACGGGAGAGAGCACCCCCTGTGCGTAACGCCCTGACCATCGACCTCGAGGACTGGTACCACCCGGAGCTGGTGCGTCCGGTTCTGGCTCCCGATCGGCAGGAGCCGCAAATCGCAGAGTCTGCTGGTGCTCTTCTCGACCTCTTGCGCGCGCGGCATGTCAAGGCGACCTTCTTCGTCGTCGGCGAGGTAGCGAGAAACAACCCGGACCTGATCCGTACCATCGCCGATGAGGGGCACGAGCTGGCTTGCCACGGCATGAGCCACAGAACGCTCTGGCAGATGACACCCGAAGAGCTCCGTTCTGATCTGGCAGAGTTCGCGCAACTGATGGGAAAAGCCGTGCCTGGAGTAGAGATCGTCGGATACCGCGCACCCACGTTCTCACTGGACAACAGCACAAGGTGGGCCTTGACCGTTCTGCTCGAAATGGGGTATCATTACGATTCGAGCATTTTCCCGCTCAAGACGCCTCTGTATGGCGTCGCAGGGGGGCCGCTTGAGCCGTACTACCCTTCTCTCGATGACGTAGCCACCGCCGGCCGTCAAGGGCCTGCGGCTCCCGGTGGAGACCATCCCCGAGACTGCCTGCTGGAGTTTCCCATGTCGGTGTGCTCGTGGGCAGGGATGCGTATCCCGGTCTGCGGGGGAGTCTACCTTCGGGTTCTGCCCTTCGGGCTGATACTACGGTGTCTCCGGCAGATCAATCGACAGAGACCATTTGTGGTCTATGTGCATCCATGGGAGACCTACCCGCGGACGCCGCGCCTGGAACTGCCGTTACCATCGCGGTGGGCAACGTACTACAACATAGAGGCAGTGATGCCACGTCTGGCGTCGCTGCTCGATCAGTTCTCCTTCGCTCCGATGAGAACTGTGTTGCAGGAAATGGAGGCGTGAACGCAGTGAATGTACCATTCCAGGAGCTGAACGCGCTGGCCGCGCAGGACGCCATGGAGGGCCGCGCCAGGATATTTGCCATAGCCCTGGGCGTGATCGTCCTGCTATTTGTGGTAAATCTCGTCCGGACCAAAAAGCTTTCGGAAGAGTTCGCCCTGCTGTGGCTGTTCACGGCTGTCGTGCTCGTGCTGTCGCCTTTGTTCATTGACTACCTGGACAGGGTCGCCTACGCTATCGGAATAGAGTACCCGCCAGCCTTGATCTTCCTGCTGGCCATCATTTCGTTACTGCTGATCCTGTTCCAGTTCTCGATGCGGCTTTCTCGCTATAGCGACCAAATCAAAGTACTGACCCAGGAAATCGCTCTGCTGAGTCTGCGAGTGGCAGAGTCTGAGAAGCGGCTGGCCTCTGCAGGGGTCCGCAACAGCGCAGGACAGCATGGGGTTCCCGCTGAGCGGAAGCTCCCCGATGACGGCGCAGAGGCCGGGCTTTGATTCGACCGACTCCCAGGCTCTCCCCAGCAAGTCTCAGCCACTTCCCATTGGTCTACGTCGCGCGTCGCGGGGCCCGGCACTGTTCATCTTTTCGTAGCTGCAACAGCCAGCATCCTCTTGGATCTGGACGCGGTGGTTGTCAGCACACATCCGGCTTCGAGCAATGTCGAAAGCACTTGTGAGGTTCTAGGGTGAAAGAGAGTCCGAACATACGCAAATTCGCGCCGCTGCTGAGTGTGACCCTGCTGGCTGCTGCGGTACGCTTGCTCGCTGTGTTACAGCCTGCGCGCATTGTCTGGGGTGACGAACCATTCTACCTCTGGCTGGGACGGAACTGGCTTACCGGCCAGGGCTACAGCTTTACTGGCTACCCGGATGTGCACCACTCGCCCGGATACCCTTTGCTCTCTGGCCTTATTTACCTGATCACTGGTGATCTCGAGTTATCCAGCAACGTCTGCTATGTGCTCTTTGGTGCCCTGCTGGTCATCCCCATCTACCTGCTCGCCAGGGAGATGTACGGGAAGAGCGTTGGCTATGTAGCGGCATTGCTCACAGCCATCTACCCAGCCATCTCAACGGCTCCCGCGCTCTGGGGAACCTTCACCGAGCCGCCCTACTACTTCTTCGTCTACTCCGGACTCCTGCTGGTTCTCCTTGCCATGCGTCGCACCCGGCGCATTGCGTTTCTTCTCGCCGGGGCCTGCTTCGGGTTCGCTTACCTCATTCGTCCAGAGGCGGTTGCCTATCTGGCCGTCGGCGCCGCGGTGCTGGCCCTGGTCTGGATCCTGGAGAAACGGATTTCCTCCCGAGCTGTATGGGTTGGCATGGCTCTCTATGCCACCGGGTTCTTGCTTCTCTTCCTCCCCTTTGCGTACCATGTCTACCTGCAGACCGGCTCATGGATGGTCAGCGAAAAGGCCGGGGTGACATTCATCACCTGCATAGGCCTCTCTGAAGGCAATACGGCCGCATTCGACCTGGCCACATGGGGCCTAGACTCGACAGGGCTGGAAGTCTTCTTCTTCTCACGAGAGAGCTATCATGTCAACATGCTTGACGTCATCCGTGCATATCCATCACAGTTTCTGGAGCTGGTGGCGCGCAATGCTCGGCGCTTCATCGGCACCTTGCTTTCCATGCCCATGCTGTCCATCTACCTGCTCCCCCTCATGGGAGTAGCTTTCTTCAGAACGGCCTGGGACAAGGCACGCGCCAAGGGGGAGCTGCTTCTTGGCGCATCGCTGACCCCCGTCCTGGTCTTTGTGCTATTCTTCATCCAGGATCGCTACATCGCCACCCTGCTGCCCACACTTGTGATATGGTTGGCGCTGGGCGCATGGGAAATGGGCACCTGGTGCAGCGAGACCGCTCGCAATCTGCACTCCCATGCGGCCGACCGGGTTGGCGTCAGGACGACCTTCCTCTTGAAGGTGCTGCCAACGCTTGTGATCATCTTGTTTCTGATGGTATTGCAGCCGAAAGTCATCAGCCAGTATACGAGCACCGGTTCCTTCCGTCCTGAGCACAAGACACTGGGCCTGTGGCTGCGAGACAATATCCCGCAGGGGTCTGTGGTGATGTCGCGTTATCCAGCCATCGCTTTTTACGCCGAGTCCCTGTGGGAGCCCACGGCCAATGCTTCGCTGGACGAGTTGCTGACCTACGCCAAAGAGAGCAAGGTAGACTTCTTTGTCCTGGACGAGCTTGAGACACGCCAACTGAGGCCTCAATTCGCCCCCCTGCTGTTCGGCGAAAGCCTGCCGGTGGAGTTGGAACGGATACACACTGAACGCGGGCCGCTCGGGCAGCTGGTCGTCTTTGAGCTAAACAAACCCTAGGAGTCAGATGGACCTCAGCGTAGTCATCCCTGCCTGGAATGAGGCAGGCAATCTGGCCAAGCTTCTGCCACAGCTGCATTCGACATTGCAGCAGCTTGGCTGCGAGTACGAAATCATCGTCGTTGACAATCATTCGCCCGACGAGACGGCACAGGTCTGCTCCTCGGCAAGAGCGACGCTTCTTCAGCAGACGTCACCCGGTTACGGAGGAGCTCTGTGGGCGGGATTTGCCGCCGCCAAGGGTGAGTACATTCTCACGATGGATGCGGACCTGTCGCACACTCCGGACCTATTGCCTAACCTCTGGGGTGCCCGTCAGAGTGCCGAACTGGTCGTCGCCTCCCGTTACGTTGAGGGGGGATCCACGCAGATGCCTGGCTACAGACACGTTCTCAGCATCATTCTCAACCAGGTATATACGCGGATCCTTTCCCTGCCAGTCAAGGACATCAGTAGTGGCTTTCGTCTCTACCGGGCTTCGGTGCTCCGGGGCCTGGACCTGAGAAGCAGCGACTTTGACGCTCTCGAGGAGATTCTGATCCAGGTCTATGCCCGCGGCTACAAGATCGCTGAGATTCCTTTCCGTTACGTTCCCCGAGATCAGGGCAGGTCCAAGGTCAAGTTGCTGCGCTTTGGGATGGCCTACCTGAAGACCCTCTGGCGAATGTGGAAGCTGCGCAACTCCATTGCCTCGGCCGACTATGATGCCCGGGCGTACGATAGCCCGATCGCCTTCCAGCGATACTGGCAGCGTCGGCGCTACAGCATCATCACCAACCTGGTCAGGCCAGACCAGACCTGCCTCGACATCGGCTGCGGCTCGAGCCGTATCCTGTCAGCACTCGGCCAGAAGACTGTGGGTCTGGATGTTCAGCAGCAGAAACTGCTCTACTGCCGCCTGTACTGCAAACCACTTGTCCACGCCTCCATCTTTGCACTGCCATTCGCGAGCAGCTCGTTTGAGCAGGTGCTTTGCTCTCAGGTCATTGAGCACCTGCCCGCTGGAGAACAGCCGTTCGCCGAGATGGCGCGTCTGCTTCCCACAGGCGGCAGGCTGGTGTTGGGTACTCCGGACTATGGTCGGCTTTCATGGGTGGTAATTGAGCGCTTCTACAAGCTGTTCGCTCCAAATGCCTATGCCGATGAGCATATCACGCACTACTCGCGGGGAGGCCTTGTCCGGCTCATGGGCAGGTTGGGATTCCGTCACCTGGCCACCCATTACGTGCTTGGCTCAGAGATGATCCTTCTGTTCGAGAAGTCAGGCGGGGAGAAGCTTTAGATGAGTCGTGTGCGGGCGAGGTTGAACAGGCTTGGCATCACCAGACGAGAGCTCGTTCTCTTCGCCGTTGTTTTGGCCATCGGCGCCGGATTCCGCCTCTACCATCTGGACACCTTCGGGCTGTGGCGCGATGAGACCCAAACGGTGTTTCTGGCCCGACACACGTTCCCGGGAGGGATCCTGCAGGCGCTGACGTCGGCCGACGTTAGCCCCCCCCTGTACTACTTTCTGCTTCACTTTTGGGAGCGCCTGTGGCCCGGCGACTGGAGCCTGCGCTTCCTGTCTGTTGTTATCGGGCTGGCCTTCATTCCGGCAGTGTACTGGGTAGGCCGCAAACTGTTCGACCCGAACGTCGCCCTGCTCGCTGCATTCGTGGCAGCCATGTCCCCGCACCACATCATCGTTGCTCGTACTGTGCGGATGTACGCCATCCTGTCCCTGGGGGCACTCGCAGGCCTGTACTTCACCTACCGTTTTGTGACCCGGCCCTCCGATCAGCGCCCGGCGGGCCCGCGCAGCGCCGTGTGGTGGGGCGTGGTGCTGTCGTTCGCCTTGCTGATGTACACTCACAATGCAGGCCCTTTCTTCGTCCTGGCGGCGAACCTGTTTGTCCTGCTGGAATTGCTCTGGCACAGGGAGACGCGTCGGCTGTTTTGGCCCTGGGTAGGCGCGCAGCTCTGTGTAGTGTTGCTCTACTTACCAGAGCTCCCACTGCTCCTGCAGCAGATGCGCCTGCAGGGCGCGGTGATGGGGCCGTGGCACACTCGCTACTCGCGGCTGGAGAACGTACTGAACCTCTTCAACGAACTCACCGGCCTCGCCTGGCCGGCCGATTGGCCGGTCGTATGGATGGCGATCATTGCTCTGGGGACATTCACTCTTGAACTGCGACGCGATTTCGCCGCGCTCTACTTACGCTTCTCCACCTTGCTCAACCTGGCGCTCATTGGCTTCTTCGGACCTATCGTGCTCGCAGCCGTCCTGACGCCCCGCGACATCGAGAGCATTCCATCCTATGTGACTCTCGTCTCGCTTCCTGCCCTGTGCTTCCTCGTTGCCCGCGGAGTCAACTCAGTGCGGCCGCGCCTCCTGGGCCTGGCCCTGCTGGTAGCCCTGTCGGCACTGTGGGTCAAGACCGTGTCCTGGACTTACCGCCTGCGCCACTCCAACTTTCGCGAAATCGCCGCCTTCGCCACCGAGCACATCGGGCCCGATGATGTCATTGTCATCGCCCCGGATTACGTGGCGACTACCTTCAACTACTATTTCCAGGGCGAGCAGAAGCAAGCCGCTTTCCCCGCAGCCCTCGAGCGGGTGGAGGACATCACCTGGTTGGGATGGTCGAAGAGGTGGCTGAATGCAGCAGACTATGTCCAGCCCACGGTCGACTATGCCCTGGCCGAACTCCGGCCGGGGGCTCGGCTCTGGTACATCGCCACACTGGGGGGCTACCCCAACGATCCTTCATTTTCACAGATTCGCGTGCTCAAGGCCCACTTTGACTCGCTGCTTGGCGATGCGGAGGTCGTGGACTCGTTCCCGAGGGCCCTCGAGACGGCCGAGATCTACATCTACAGCCAATCACCTGTCGGAGCAAGGTAGATGTCGTGGCGGCAGAGTGGATTTCCACCCAGTGGTACAACGAAAGGCGCGGGGGGACGGGCATGTTGATCTCGGTCGTGATTCCTGCCCGCAACTCGGCTGCCACCCTGGGTGACTGTTTGGGTGCGATCGGGTCATCCTCGCATTCAGAAGCCGAGGTAATCGTGGTGGATGACTGCTCGATTGACAACACAGCCGCGATTGCCGAGGCCCACGGATGCAGAGTGGTGCGTTCGCCGACCATCCTGGGAGCCGCTGGTGCCAGAAACCTGGGTGCGAGGTTAGCAAGTGGTCCTGTTGTGCTCTTTACCGATTCGGATATCCTCTTCCGGCAGGACACACTCCAACTGCTGGCGGAAGACCTGAGCGATCCCGCCGTTGCAGGTGTGGTGGGGCTGCTGGGGCCTCGCATCAGACACGCCAACTTTGCCAGCCAGTTCAAGAACCTGTGGATGTTCTACACCTACAGTCGCCTGGCAGAGACGAGGGCCGCCAGAGAGGGGGTAGGGCTGTTCTTTACCAGCATAGCTGCCATTCGGAAACCCCTGTTCGAGCAGATGGGGGGATTTGACACCAACTATGAAGGTGCAAGTGTCACGGAGGACATTGACTTCGGGCAGCGACTTTATACTGCGGGGCACAAGGTGCTGCTGGACGGCCGTCTGCAGGTAGAGCATCTCAAGCCCTATACGCTATCCGGCGTGCTCAAGACGGACCTTGAACGCTCGGCTGGCTTGACCAAGACCTGGCTGCGCAAGAGACTGGAGCGGAAGGGCCGGCGGGCGGGAGATAGATACTACGCTTCCGTGCCCCTGTCATTCGGCCTGAGTGTGCCTGCGGCCTGGCTCCTGCCTGCAATGGTGGGGGCTTCTCTGCTCGCCACAAGCAAGACGTCGATTGCAGCCGCAGTCCTGACATATGCGTCGCTCTTACTTCTGAACGCCGGCTTCCTGCGTGTACTGATTCGCGAGAGGGGGCTTGCTTTCGGAATCCAGTCCTGTCTCTTCCTGCCACCAGATCTGTGGGTATCTGGCCTTGGAGCAGCATGGGGCATCGTCGATTACCTGCGCGGCAATCGCTACTAGCCTTGCCGCCTACTGAGGAATGAGGGAGTCATTGTGAACTACAAGCGCTATCTGAAGTACGGCACGCGCATGTTTGTCAAGAGGGGGGCGTCCCCGATCTATTTCGTGTTCTTCGTGACCGACTTTTGCAATGCCCGCTGCAAGCACTGCTTGCTCGCCGAACACCGGCCGACTACCAAGAGCCGGGAGCTGACCATCGACGAGATCGAGCGTGTGTCGGCCAGCATGGATGACATGCTGTTCTTCACGCCTACCGGCGGCGAGCCTTTCCTGCGACAGGATCTGGCCGAGATCGTCAAGATCTTTTACCGCAATAACCACGCTGCGAACGTCGGCATCCCTACCAACGGCAGCCTGACTGGCCGAGTCATCGAAACAACAGAGAGCATGCTAAAAGCCTGCCCCGGACTGGACCTGCACATCGATGTCTCGCTCGACGGGGTGGGAGAACAGCATGACGAGATTCGTCAGTTCCCGGGCCTGTTCGAGCGTGCCACCCAGACCTACAAAGAACTGCGGCTGCTCGAGAAACATTATCCCAACTTTAGCACTTGCGTCGAGATCACCGTCTCGGCCTACAACCAGGACCAGCTCCTGGAAATCTACGATTATCTGACCCACAAGGTGGGAGTGAACACGGTGTTTACCCTGCTGACGCGGGGCGCTCCACGCGATCCTGGGGCAAAGGGCTTTGATATCGCCAAGTACGAGGAATTGCACGCCGTTCTCGAGCGCGACAACAAGGCACGCATGCTTTCCGGATACTACAAAATGCCCTTCTCCGACCTGCTCAACGCCAAGCGAATCGTCCGCCCGCGCATCATAGCCAAGACCGTGCGCGAGCGTCGTTACCAGATACCGTGCTACGCAGGCTCCCTAGGAGGAGCGATGTTCAGTGAAGGGCAGGTGCTGCCTTGTGAGCTTCAGGTAGACAAGGCAATCGGCAACGTACGCGACGTGGACTATGACTTCAAGAAACTCTGGTTCAGCCCTCGGGCAGACGAGCTCCGCCGCTGGATCAGAGACACCAAGTGCTTCTGCACCTATGAGTGCTTCCTTACCGTCAACATCCTGTTCAATCCGCTCGTGCTGCCGCGAGTGCTCAAGGAGTACGGGGCGCTCAAGCTGGCGGAGTTGCGGCACAGCCTGGCGGGCGATGAGCCGGTCGCCGTGATAACCACATCCACTGAGGACTAGACCATTGCCCATGAAGAGGAGTCAGGATGTACAGAGGCCATTCCGTGTCAGTGGTTGTGCCCTGCTACAATGAAGAGGAGGGTATCCAGGTCACCATTTCCGACATGCCGCCTCTGGTCGACGAGGTCGTCGTGGTCGACAACAACTGCACCGACGGTACTGCCGCAGTGGCGAGCCAGATGGGAGCGCGGGTAGTACCGGAGAGCACCCCTGGCTACGGGGCAGCACTCAAGGCAGGGTTCCGCGCCGCAACCAAGGACATCATCATTGCCATGGATGGTGACGGAACCTACCCCCGGGGCTTTATCCCGGTGTTGCTGGAGGTCATGATTGACGAGAACCTCGACTTTATCTCCTGCGACCGCACAGGGCACAAAGCAGAGGAGGCCAACTCCTTTCTGCGAGTCCTGGGCAACTTTGCGCTCAACCTGATGACGCTGGCTCTGTTCGGTTTCTGGCTCAATGACTCACAATCGGGTATGTGGGTTTTTCGCCGGGCGATTCTTGACCAGCTCGACCTTACCAGCGAGACTATGTCCCTCTCGGAAGAGCTCAAGATCGAGGCCTTCACACGCAGGAATCTGAGATCCCGAGAGCTGCCCATCTACTACAAGGCGCGGGTGGGTGAGAGCAAGCTCAACCTCTGGCACGACGGATTTGCCAACCTGCTTTTCCTGTTCCAGAAGCGCCTGCGCATGCGACGCCGATCCTAGCGAGCGGTATAGGTGAGAGGATGATGGTAAGCTACGACGGATCATTCAAAGGCAAGCGGGTACTGATCACAGGCGGACTGGGTTTTATCGGCAGTAACCTCGCTATCCGCCTGGTGGATCTCGGCGCAGATGTGCTGCTTGTTGACTCGCTGATTCCCGACTATGGCGGCAATCTCTTCAATATCGAGCCGGTGAGAGACCGCTTGAAGGTCAACATCACCGACGTTCGCGACGCCAATGGCATGAACTGGCTGGTTCGCGGACAGGACTACCTCTTCAATCTGGCGGGGCAGATCAGCCACGTCGATTCTATGCTGGACCCGTACACGGACCTCGACATCAACTGCCGCGCCCAGCTTTCAATCCTGGAAGCGTGCCGGCACAACAACCCGGACATCAAGGTGGTCTACGCCAGCACGCGTCAGGTCTATGGCGCACCGCAATACCTGCCAGTGGATGAAGAGCACATCCTGCGGCCAGTCGATGTCAACGGCATCAACAAGATGGCCGGGGAGTGGTATCACATTCTGTACAACAACGTGTATGGCATCCGTGCGGTTTCGCTGCGTCTGACTAATACTTACGGACCACGACAACTGATGAAGCACAATAGGCAGGGTTTCGTCGCCTGGTTCATACGACAGGCCATGGACAATGAGCAAATTCAGCTCTTTGGAGACGGCAAGCAGGTGCGAGACCTCAACTATGTGGATGATGTGGTTGAGGCCATGCTGCTGGCCGCGGTCTACGAGGGAACGAATGGCAGAATCTTCAACCTCGGGAACGCGCCGCCGGTAACCCTCCTGGATTTTGTGCAGACTCTGCTCAATGTCTGCCAGCGGGCGGGCCGCGGGCAAGGGGGCTTTCAACTGATGCCCTTCCCAACCGAGAAGAAGCGCATCGACATTGGGGATTACTACGCTGACTACGGCAAGATTCGCCGTATCCTCGGGTGGGAGCCGCAAGTTCCCCTCGAGGATGGTCTGCGTAGAACCATAGACTATTACTCCCAGTACCGGCAGCAGTACTGGGACAGCAACTAGCCATCGAGGATTGGGAGGACTGCGAATGAAGCATAGAGTCATCGTTGTGATGCCGGCCTACAACGCCGCCAAGACGCTGGAGCGCACCTACAACGACCTATCGAAAGAAATAGTGGACAAGGTCATCCTGGTCGACGACGTCAGTCAGGACGAGACTGTGGAAGTCGCCAGACAGCTTGGTCTGGACGTGGTGATACACATTCAGAACAGAGGCTACGGCGGCAATCAAAAGACCTGCTACCTGAAGGCCCTTGAGGATGGAGCCGACATCGTCGTCATGTTGCATCCTGACTATCAGTATGACTCGACCCTCGTCCCGGAGCTCATTCGCCCGATTCTCGATGGCAAGTGCGACATGATGCTGGGATCACGCTTCCTGAGTGGCGGCACCCTGGCCGGCGGCATGCCCGTCTACAAGTACGTCTCGAACCGCTTCCTGACCATCGTAGAGAACGCGGTCTTGGGGCAACACCTGTCCGAGTGCCACACCGGGTTTCGGGCCTACAGCAGGCACTTTCTGGAGACTATCCCCTTCCTCCTGAACTCGGACGATTTTGTATTCGACACCGAGGTCATCGCGCAGGCCGTCGCATTTGGCTTTCGCATTGGCGAGATCGGAGTGCCCACGCGCTACTTCAAGGAAGCGTCATCGGTGAATTTCGCCAATAGCGTCGTTTATGGGCTGAGTACCCTCTCTGTCATGGGCCGTTACTTGCTGGCCAAGTGGAACCTCAGACCTTACGCGCAGTTCAAAAGGACCTTGCCCGAGATCATTAGCCGCTATCACTTGCCACAGATCGTCCGTCCTACGCCGCAGCACGCACCGGACCCCGCACCAGCCAATGGACACGCAAACCAAAGTAACCCATCATAAGGTCCCGCGAAGCCCGAGCCCAGCATCACACGCCGGTCGGCGGCTCGAACACTGGTTTCCAGTGCTGCTGGCTACGCTGGCCTTTCTGCTGATCTTCACCCGGCTGGACGACGTGTACCTCTGGCAGGATGAGGCAGAGACAGCCCTGGTTGCCAGACACATGGTGACCTATGGGCTCCCTCTCTCGACGGACGGACGAACCTGGATTCAGCAGGAAGGGGTGCCGTTCCGAGAGTACACTGCGGACTATGTGTGGATCTACCATCCCTGGCTGCAGTATCTTGTGACAGCAATCTCATTTTCCCTTCTGGGGCAGAGCACTCTATCGGCGAGGCTGCCCTTTGCCCTGGCAGGCCTATTGGCCATACTGATGCAGTACGTCCTCGCCTCCCGCTGGCAGCCAGACCGGAAAATCGCGCGGGTGGGTGCGGTGTTGCTGCTCTTCTGCGTACCGGGCATTTTGCTGGCACGACAGTGCCGCTACTATTCCCTGTCAGCACTGCTCACGCTCCTCGTCCTGGATAGCTATCTCAGGCTGGATTCAGCCAGGCCGTGGGCGCTTCCCTACTTTGTGCTATCGGCCGTGCTGCTCTTCCACACCGAGTACGCTGCGTTCTTTCCGGTAGTCGCCGCACTGCTGGCCCACGCCCTGCTAACGGTACCCGGCCATGACCTGCGAGAACGCTTCCTGCCAGGCCTGCTCCTGATCGGCCTCCTTGCCCTGCCCTGGACCAGTCTGATTCCGATATGGCACGGTAGAACTCCGCTCGGAGTCCTGGCTCAGTCGAGCCCTGCCGCGGCGACGAGTTCTGCGCTGGCCCGGATCGTCGGGCTCGTCGGAGAACAGCTCCTGCAAATAACGGTTTGGATCTTCCCACTGATCCTGGTCCCGGCTACGCTGGCCGGCCTCCTGGCGGGTGGTCGCTCTGTCCAACGCACCGCTCCGCGTGCACCGCGTCTGTTCTCTCTGATCATACTCGTCATTGCGCTGCACGTCGTTGCCCTGTCATTTGTGGGCTGGTCATTCTTCCGTTACCTGACTCACTTGATCCCCCTGCTGCTCATCCTGCTCGCTGTTGGCGTCGTGTGGCTGATGACTCAGTGGCGTGTTCTGGGCTACCTAACACTGGCTGCGCTCATAACCACCAACATACTTCACATCTTGCCCTACCGGCTGGCCTCCTCTTTTCTCACGGGGCGGAGCGTGGTCTGGACCCGGCTGCAGAGTTCACCAGCAACTCGCTGGATGAGCGTTATCCCCACGCTGGGTCTGCGCTCAGACCTCTTGATGTACGCCCAGGAACTGACCCATGACTACCTGGGCCCCACTGAGGGCCTGGTGGCTTACCTTGGTAGCCATGCTCTACCGGGCCAGCAGGTTCTGGTCAATGCCGAGGATCTGCCCCTGCAGTTCTACACGGACTTGAGGGTATTCGGTGGACTATCCGGCCGCGGACTCGGCGAGGTTCAGCCCGACTGGATCATCGACCGACGGTACGGGCACTACAGGGACCAGTTGGTGGCCATAGTAGACAGCGGCCCCTATGAGCGCATCACCATCCCCTATCCAGACCTCCGGTGGGAGAATCGGGAGGAAGCGAGTCAACATCAGTTCCTTACCGACATGAACACGGAATCCGTAGTGCTCTACAGGCGCCTGCCCGCGCTGGTTCCCGATACGTCGGAGCGAGAATGAGATGAGCAGAGGACTCCTGAGGATACCCCAGCTCCGGGATCAGCTCCAGAGGCATTTCGCTCTTGTGCTCCTCGGCGTCGGGCTGTTGCTCCTGCTGACTAACCTCGGAAACATCTACCTGTGGCAGGATGAGGCAGAGACAGCTCTTCTTTCGCAGAGGCTGCGGCAATACGGACTACCACTCGCTTTTGACGGGCGCAACTTGATACGACAGGCTCCCATGGACGTTCAGTACACGGAAGACTGGGTCTGGATCTATCATCCCTGGCTGCCCTTCTACTTCACAGCTGTGTCCTTCGCGTTCCTCGGCCAGACGACCTTCGCCGCCCGTCTTCCATTCGCTCTGGCCGGACTGGCCACTGTTCTACTGCTCTATTACAGCGTGCGAAGACACTTCCGTAATCAGGCTCTGGCCATGCTTGGCTCTAGCCTCCTGCTGTTTTGTATTCCGTTCCTGCTGCACGCGCGGCAATGCAAGTACTTCCCCTTCGCGGCGCTCTTCACGGTAGCTGTGCTCGATGCCTATCTGTTACTGATCCATTCGGATAGCCGGCTGGCCCGGCCATACCTGATAGTGGCTGGCTTCTGCCTTTTCCAAAGCAACTTTGGCGCTTTCCTGCCCACATTCGCCGGACTCGGGCTGCATTTTCTCCTCCAGCGCCCCACGGGTCGGCAGTTCAGACGGGTCCTGGCACCCCTGGTACTTCTGGTCGTGTTGGCTGTGCCGTGGGCTATCTACCTGCAAACCTGGGCTCGAGGACGCTTCGTGTTCGACATCTATCGTTTTGTCGGCCACCTCGTTCACTATGCGGTGTATGTGACCGGCTGGGTCTTCCCATGGCCCCTGATACTGGCTTTTGGCTTTTGCGCCGTCTCACAAAGGATGTGGGTAGGGCGCCAGAGGCAGATCCTTGGTCTCTATGTTGCGGTCATTGGGATAACGATCCCCTTCTTGTCCGCCACGTTCATCTGGATGTACTTTAGCTACATCGTTCAGTTGGTGCCTCTGCTGATGGTGATACTCGCCGCGACCATCCTTCAGCTGGCGCGCCGCTCGCGCGTCCTGGCATGGGCCTTGACTGTGCTGGTTGTGGCCACGAACCTGCTGCACCTGTTCCCTTACGTACTTCCAGCCTCGCGCAGCTTCAAGTGGGCTTCCCTTGCACCACGGGCATACCTCGCTGAGACGGACGCACTGATCGCCTCGGCAGGGAATCCGCGCTCGGATCTGGCGGGCTATCTCTACGAGCTGACACATGACTATGACGGCCCTGACGAGGGTGTCGCCCTCTTCCTTCGCGAGCAGGCAAAACCGGAGGACGTCGTGGTCGCCAACTATGGAGAACTACCCATTCTGTTCTACACTGATCTCGACATAGCCGGCGGGCTGGCGGCCTACCGCATTGGAGAAGTCAGCAACCCGGAGTGGATTGTGGACCGCATTGCCGGACCTTATCGGGAGGAAATGGCCAAGCTGCTCGCCTCAGGCGACTATGAGCCGATCACGATCCCTTACGCGGACATTTTGTGGGGGAATCGCCCCGTTCCGGAGTATCACAAGTTCGCAACTGTATCTGGGCCTCCCTACGTCATTGTCCATCGTCGGCTCAACTGACAGCAGAGCCGTATGCCAGCACACGCGGTCCGCCGCGCCATTTCGACATCCCGAGCTGCATCGGCCGAGTGCCAATTCAGAGGCAGACAGGAGAACTTTGGAAGACGGGACTGTGAACAAGCGATCCTTGGCCAGGAATTCAGCGCTCTGGTTTCTGATAGCGGTCGTCGTGGCGTCGTTGGTGCTGCGCACTGCGCTCGTGCGCGTTGACCGCATCGTTCGATGGGATGAGCCAGATTACCTAATCCTGGGAAAGCACCTGGTCACCGGCCAGGGCTACGCGGTCAGCGACCGTGCGGAAGTGCACTATGCTCCCTTGTTTCCTGTGCTGACCGGCCTGCTTTATCCGATAACCCATGACATGAAGCTGAACAGCGACATCTACTACGTGCTGTTCGGCACTCTTGCACTCCTGCCTTTCTACTGGCTATCGCGGCGCCTCTTTGGCAGGCGAGTCGGCACCGTGGCGGCGCTGCTGCTATGCTTCTTTCCCCCGCTTACCTCGTCAGTGCTGTACTGGGGCACAATGATCGAGCCTCTGTACTTGTTCTTGCTGTTCACCACATTCTGTGCGCTCTGGCTGGCATGGGAGACACAGACCCTCCGCGCTTACGTGGTGATGGGAGGGCTGTTCGGACTGACTTATCTGGTCAAGCCAGAGGCGCTTGTGTTCTTTGGCTGGTTCCTTGCCCTCATGATCCTGGCGCGACTCTGCCTGCGTTCTCTGCGCCGCTCCGGGAGCGTGCTCGGGGTTCTGGGGGCTGTGGTGGCGTTTCTGCTAATTATCGCACCATATCTCTGGTTTCTCTACCGGGAGACGGGCCGAGTGCTGATCACCGGCAAACTGGGTGTGACCTACGTCGCGGGTGAAGGGGCAGTGGTACACGATCCGGGCCTCTACGACCGCGCGCTCTCTCGGCTCGACTCCACGGGCGAAGAAATCATCTGGTTCTCACCGGAGCGCTTCGAGTACGACCTCTGGGAGATCATCAGATCCGATCCGAAGAGCTTTGTGCTCCGCACCTGGCGAAACATCAATACCCTGGAGTCACTGCTGTTCGTGAGGAGAGTGTTTCCTTTCTATCTCCTGATCCTGGTCGGCCTGGGTATCTTCGGGCACCCATGGGACAGGGAGAGATTCTTCAAAGAACTCTTCCTGGCGGCAACCATACCTCCCGTGCTGGTCTTTCTGCCCTTTCATATCGAACTGCGCTATTTCTCGGCCATTCTGCCGATTCTGTTGCTATGGGTCGCCAAGGGGATCGATGCCCTCTCCCGCTGGCTCGAACGAACCCTGGCTGATGCACGCCCGGGCAGCCGACTTCCTGCGCGCGCCGGCTTGGCGCTCACAGTTGCGCTCTGCGGATTGCTGGTTCTCTACTTCCTCGTCCTGCAGCCCTCTGTCGTTGCCGATGGTCTGGCCGGGGAGAATCCCAGCAGGCGCGCGGCCGGGCTGTGGCTCAAGGAGCATAGCCCTTCTGACGCGCTGGTGATGTCGCGTGACACAGAGATACCCTTCTATGCCGATCGCCGCTGGGCCGCAACCCCGAACGAGGAGTACGCGCGCTTTATCGAATACGTGCGGAAGCGCGGCGCGGATTATGTGGTGGTCGACGAGCGTGAGATTACCGTCATCCGCCCACAGCTCAGTCTGCTCCTGCAGGAGAGCTCTCCTCCACCCGAGCTTAGACACGTCTACACTGCACCCGACTCGCGTGGAAAGACAATCGTGTATGAGGTGCTGTATTGAGCACTCCCGCCATGCTGGCTTCACCGACTCGAGTTACCCTGATCAACCCGCCCAGTGGGCGGGGTACTCTGGCTAACCGCGAGGGCGCGGCCGGTCTGGGCGTGGTCTATTCGGCCGCTGAGACCTTCCTCTACCCACCACACACGATTGCCTGCGTGGCTGCTTCATTGCGCTCCGCTGGCTACCAGGTGCGTGCCATGGATCTGGTGGTGCAGCCTCCTGACCCATCTTGCCTGGAAGTAGAGGCAATAGGCATCTTTGTCTCCTGGGCAACGATGAAAAGCGACCTGGAATTCCTCGCCGCCCTTCGTTCGCAAACGCCCGCACGATTGATCGCCTTTGGCAACTCGATGCGTTTCATCGGTGCGGATATACTGGCGCACGCCCCGGTTGACGCCGTGCTGGTCGGTGAGGCGGAGGGCTGTTTTGGCGAGGCGGTTGAACGGGTTCTTCTGCAGAGTTGCGGGTCCGGCCCTCAGCTGCTGAACGGTACCGCCATGCAGACCCGCCGGTGCGATCAGGACGGCTGGGTGATCGACCTGGATGCCCTACCGTTCCCGGCGTGGGATCTCCTGCCAACTCAGCAGTACAAACTCCTCACCGTGTCCGCCAGCCGGGGTTGTCCGGATCGTTGTGCCTACTGCCCCTATGCGGCGGCTCAGGGGCACAGTTGGCGCACAAGGTCGGCGGAGAACGTACTAACCGAGCTCAAGTGGCTGGTGGAGCATTTCAATCCAGCGCGAGTGATCTTCCGCGACCCGGTGTTTGCCTACCAGCGCAGCCGAGTGGTCGAGCTCTGCGAACACATCCTCCGATCCAGGCTCAGGATCCAGTGGGAGTGCGAGTCCAGGCCGGAGCATTTCGATGCAGAGCTCCTGCAACTGATGTATGGGGCAGGCTGCCGCTGGGTAAAAATCGGCCTCGAAACCACCGACCCCGGGTTGCTCCTCGAGCTCCAGCGAGTGGACTCGGCAGGGGAGGGTGCCGGCTACGTGGCACGAGTGTCCCAGGTGATCTCGGCCTGCAACAAACTAGGCATGAACTGCCGTCTGTTCGTGATGACCGGCCTCCCCGGCCAGACCAGCGCAATGGCAGAGCAGACAGCCAGGTTCGTAACCGCCCACAGGCCGACCTTCCTGAATGTCAAGCACTTTGAGCCCTACCCAGGCACAGGAGCTGGGCAGGCAGAGGCAGACGATGTGGAGGCTCAGTCGACAATTCTGATGCAGGCCCAGACCTCGCTTCTCACCCGCAGTTCTCGCCCGGGCACGATAAGGCAGGTCAAGTCCTGGCTGCGCCGTGTTTGGCGCAGGCCCGCGCGGTAGCCAGGGGAAACCATGTCCAGAGCATTTGTTACAGGCGCGACGGGCTTTGTCGGCTCGGCGGTGGTGCGCTCCCTGCTGCGCAGAGGAACAATCGTCAGAGCGTTGGCGCGGCCAAATGGCGACCGGAGGAATCTGGAAGGTCTTGACGTTGAGCTGGTGGAGATAGACTTGCTCGATGAGGACAACCTGTGCAGGGGCCTGGAAGGGTGCGAGAGTCTCTACCACGTTGCTGCCCTTTACAGCACCAGCGACACAGATGGCGAGATGATGTACCGCACAAACGTGGGCGGCACCAGGGCAATCCTCTCTGCGGCACTCAGGACAGGCGTACAGCGAGTGGTCCACACGAGCACCATCGGCACCATCGGGCAGCCGCTTGATGGCAGCTTGGCAACGGAGGACACCCCCTACAACCTCTGGCCCGGGGCCAGCCACTACAGCAAGTCCAAGTACCTGGGCGAAGTCGCCGCTCTTGCGATGTGCAATAAGGGGTTGCCTGTGGTTGTGGTGAACCCGTGTGCCCCCGTCGGACCGCGTGATATCAAGCCCAGCAGCACCGGCCAGCGCATTGTGGACTATATGAGGGGCAAGATGCCTTCCTTCATCTCCGGCGAGATCAACTTTGTCTCGGTAGACGACGTCGCCGAAGGTCACGTGCTCGCCGCGGAAAAGGGGCGGCCCGGCGAACGCTACATCCTGGGAAATCGCGAAGGCAACCTCAGCCTGGCCGGCTTTCTGACTCTGATGGAGAGAGTCTCCAGCAGACCTCGCCCGCGGCCTCGTTCCCCTTCGCCCCTGGCGCGGCTGCGACTACGCTCCAAAGGCATTGGCTACAGCCCCCTGTCCCTGGCCTGCGACCCGGCCAAGGCGATCTCAGAGCTTGGGCTGCCTCAGACCCCCCTTATCACCGCCTTCGCCGCTGCACTTGCCTGGTTCAGAGAATATGGCTACCTTGCGAGAGGAGCATAACGTGATGACACGCCTTGCGCGATGGAGTCGCCACCTGCGTCAGACAACTCTGCGCTTCCTGATGAACCTTTCGGGAGTGCCTCTTCTGGGCAGATTTGCCGTGAGCATTGCAGCGGCCTCGGTTGGGTCCTACAAGAACCGCCGTGTTCTCGCGCAGCTCACGACCAGGTCTTTTGTCTCACCATTGGCCCAGATCAGCTGCCGTGAGTTACACCTGGGCAAGAGTTGTTTTATCGACGACCGGGTAACCATCTTTAGTCACGCCGATGGCGGCGAGGTGCGTTTGGGCGACAGGGTGCACCTGTATCGCGACACGATCATTGAGGTGGGAGCCGGAGGCAGTGTGGTAATCGGAGACGACACGCACATACAGGCCGGATGTAATCTGAAGGGTTTTATGAGCAGCCTGGTCATCGGTCGCAATGTGCAGGTCGCCCCGCATTGTGGTTTCAGCCCTTACGAGCACAACTTTGAGGACATCCATGCGCCCATCCAGAAGCAGGGCATCCGCAGCAAAGGCCCGATCGTGCTGGATGACGACGTTTGGCTCGGGCTGGGCGTGGCAGTGCTCGAGGGAGTGCACATTGGCAAGGGTGCCGTCATTGGCGCTGGCTCTGTGGTCACGAAGGACCTGCCCGCCTACTCTGTGGCCGTTGGCGTACCCGCGCGCGTCATTCGGCAGCGCGGGCAGCAGTGAATCGTTGTTCATCTCTGTATAGACGCTCTTTAATCCCCTTTTCATCTTCGCTCTCTAGAATGACTCTCCAAATCGACTAATCCCGGATACCTACCGTGCAAGGAACCATGATGGAATATGTTCGCTGCAACAACTGCGGCGCCGATGACACAAGACCCGTAGCGGTGATCGACAATCTCCACATTGTGCGCTGCAGACGCTGTGGATTGACGTATGTGAACCCGCGCTATGAGCAGAGTGCCTTGCAGGAGATCTATACCGAGTCTTACTATGACCATGACGGGATCGTCAACGGGCTCGAGTTTTTCGGTTACGAGGACTATCTGGCAGACGAGGAGAACATCAAGCTCACGTTTGCGGGGCGTTTGAGGACAATCCACAAGTACGTAACCCCTGGGCGCCTGCTCGATGTGGGATGTGCAACCGGCTTTTTCATTGACCTGGCCCGGGAGCGTGGTTGGCAAGTGGTGGGCACGGAGGTTTCGCAGTTCAGTGCGGCCTATGCTCGCGACAAGCTTGGTCTGGACGTTCGGCTGGGTACGCTCACCTCTCTAGGCCTGGAGCCGGAGTCGTTCGACACGGTGACGATGTGGGACGTTCTCGAGCACGTCACCGATCCGATGGCCGAACTAAAGGAAGTCTCTCGCGTGCTGCGCACGGGGGGCATTCTGTCCATCATTACTCCCGACGCCGGAAGCATCGTGGCCCGGCTTCTGGGCGACCGGTGGGAAGAGTATCGTCGGGTGCGAGAGCATGTTTACTTCTTCTCACGGAAGACAATTGCCGAAATGCTGCGGCAGGCCGGCTTCAGTGTCCTCAAATTCGAAAGTGCAGGCAAGCTCTTCTACCTGGGGCCGGCGTTGGAGCGCCTGAAGTACTACACCTGGGATGGCGCAGTTACGTCCGCCGCATCGAAGCTGGTCTACAGATTGGGTCTGGGCAATGTGCGAGTGCGCGTCAATCCATTCACCAAACTGACCGTGTATGCCCGCAAACGCTGATCCCATCCACCATGCTGCCACCGGGCCCATGTGGATCGATCACGGGACTCGACACAGGCACGCGTCATTTTTCCGCAGCCAGACAGTCTAGAGTCATAGGCGGTGGTAAACATTTCATCCCACGCGATGCCTTGTCAGCCGCAGCCCTTGACCTGCACCTGCCTGGGTGCTAGAATGGGCTTTGCCTGCCCTCCGGGTGGGCTCGACGCGCGCGGCCGTGTCAAAGGAGAGTTTGGATGAACAAGAAAGCAACGCTGTTGCTCTTCGTACTGGGCCTGGCTTCCTCGCTGTGGATGCTCTCTGCGGCCGGGCTGGCCGGCCAATCCGCCGTGGTGGCTGCGTTGCCACCCAGCACTCCTCACTCAGGGTCCAATACCCTCTTCGACCGGACAGTTGCGGTGGCTGCAGCCGGCAGCCAGGCAGAGATGTACACTGTTGTCTTTCAGACGGGCATCTCACCGGCCGGCTACAATGGTACCGCAGATGCCATCATGGACTACTTTGCCACGACCACCAATTATGGCACCCATACCGAAGTATGGACCAAGAGCGATGGTTGGCAGCGCTCTGTGATCCGTTTCGACCTCACGCAGCACATCCCGAGTGGAGTGCAAGTTGTGTCTGCCTCGCTGACTCTGCGCGTGCTGGGCCAATCGGCCGCTCTCGCCACCAGGCTGGCTGTCTATCCCATCGTCCAGCCTTGGGTCGAGAGCCAGGTCACCTGGAACCAGGCCCAGCAGGCCGTTGAATGGTGGGGCGGCGGTGGATGCGAAGGAGCTTCCAGGGCCAGCACGGCGACCACGCACGCCGATTTTAGCTTCAGCTCTGGCGACGTCGTCCTGGATGTGACCACTGCAGTACAGGCCTGGCTGGACGATCCGGCCTCCAACCAGGGCTTGCTGCTCAACGGAGAGTTCCTGGCTGGCGGAGTCAAGTACCGCTACGCCAGCTCCAACTATCCCAGCCCTTCCTTGCGACCCAAGCTGGTGGTGGGCTATGAGGGAGCCCCGCCGCTTGCCACTCCGACACCAACAAGCACACCAACCAGAACCCCAACGCCCTCCGTCTACACGGTCATCACTTCCACGCTTGGCGACTGGAAGACCTGGAATACAGATGACTGCATGAAAGTCAACGACGTAGTGCGCGTATCGCGCGACGAGAGAATGATCCTCATTTACAGGGGAACGCCCTGGATGGCCAAGCTGTACGTTACGATCTGCAACTCGGACAAGCCCCATCCCATCTACTTCAACGGCACTCTGATTGGCACAGCCCCAACCTTTTCCACAGGCAACTGTGAGTGTAACGTTCCCCCTCTGGGCGGGTACAAGACCAGCTTCGACGTGCCGTTGAGCCTGCTGGCAGGCGGCCCCGGCTTTGCCAACTATATCAGCACGACGAATAGCTACTATCCCTATGATTCTTTCAAGGTGTACAATGCCCACCTGGTGTTGACCGGCGATATCACGGGAACATCACGCTCCCACTTCGCTATCGGCACGGATGCCGATGACAGTCCTCTGTTCGGGGCAATCGAGGTTCCTCTTGACTACGACCCCGCTCTGGCCACACCACTGCTGATTGTGGTTCCTGGTACCGGTGAGGACCGCCTCGACGGCCTGAATTCCTATGCCAGTCGCGCTCATGAGATGGGTTGGCTGCTGGCATCGCTGGATATCCGCAAGGTCTATCGGACCTCGGAAAAGTTCATGAGGAGCCCATCCCTCGCCGTGCAGGACAACGTGATGTCGCTGCTCCGCTACGTTCAGGACAACTTTAGCGTGGACCGCTCCCGCATCTACATCATGGGTTTTTCTACCGGTGGAGGCATCGCCGCGACGGTCGCGGCCAAGTACCCGGACGTGTTCGCCGGAGTGCTTGATTACGCGGGGCCCAATGACTACGGAGACTGGTACGCTGAGCGAGCCGATATCAACATTGAATTGCAGGCCGAATTCGGCGGTGACCCCACTGGCAACTTTGAGTATCCTCGCCGTTCCAGCCGCTACATGGCCCGCAACCTCCGTTATGTCCCTATGCGCATCGTCCACGGCACGGCAGACACTCGAGTTCCATTCCGCCAGTCCTCGCGGCTCTTCTACGAGGCAATGCCGGTGTTCTACAGTCCGGTCGACACGTTCAAACAGTTGCACCAGCATGCGGGGGGACACGAGGACTATGTTGCGGGCATCTCCGAAACGGACCTGCCATTCCTAGCCGAGCACACATTGAGCGAGAATCCGTCCGAGTTGAACATCATCACGGACGAGGGCAAGAGCTACTACTGGCTTGACATTCAGAAACTCGGTGTCTCGCCTCGCAGCTGGCAGGGCTGGGTCGAGGTAGATGCCAGATTCGATCCGGTAACCAGTACCATCTGGGTGACAGCGAAGGACGGCGGATTCGCTGAGGGTCGACCGCTGAGCGTTACTCTGGACCTTGCCAGGATGGGTCTGAACACAGCAATCGCCTACGATGTCGAGGAGTCTGACCTGCAGACCGGCGAGTTCCTCTTCCACCCTGCTGTGCTTCCCCTGGGGGGCAACCTGGTGCTCACTGCCGGGCGCAATTCACAGGGCTCCGTTGGCCGCCAGTTCGTTATCTATCCCGCCAGTGGTCGCACGCTCTACACCCTGAGCCTGCATGCCGACCAGGACGGTTACCAGGGCGCAACCGACAGCTTTGTCAGCGCATTCGCCAGCGATGGACCAGAAGTGCCCCACTCGACCTCGACGAGGCTGCTGTTCTCCTACGACCAGAGACGCAAGGCCCTTCTGCGCTTCGATGTGAGCTCCGTGCCAGCCGGCATGGTCCTGAAAGCAGCCAGGCTGACGGTGAATCTACTGGAAACAAGGACCAATGTGCAACTCAGCGTGTACGAGGCACTTCGTCCATGGGTTGACACGGAGGTGACCTGGCAGAAGGCGTCCACGAGCGTGTCCTGGTCCGTGTCCGGCGGCGACGGTATCGGTACGGACAGGGTTGCTGCCTCCACCTACTCCCTGAACAACGTCGGGACGGCGGGGCCCTACACGTTCAACGTGAAACCGCTCGCAGAGCGCTGGATCACCGACCCGGGCGCCAACCTCGGCGTGTTCTTGATCGGCAGCGGCACATACTCCAGTGACAGCTACGCTCTGGCGTCGGCGGAGAACGCAGACGCGGACAAACGCCCGCTGCTCGATGTTCTCTACATGGCTCCTTTCGTGCCACCGGCCATCACGCCAACCGCGACCAGAACGCCCACTCCGACTTACACGCCCACCGGCACATCAACCAACACTCCAACGCCGACCGCGACTCTTCCGGGAAGCACTCCCGATACCACGGCTACGGCCAGTCCCACCGCGGCTGCCACTCACACCTCGACTCCGACAC
Organism: Anaerolineales bacterium UBA2200; assembly: GCA_002327925.1. Classification (GTDB taxonomy): domain Bacteria; phylum Chloroflexota; class Anaerolineae; order UBA2200; family UBA2200; genus UBA2200. The sequence continues at coordinate 72,045 of DCVA01000042.1, read as the reverse complement.
CGACCGTTCCATTCAATCCGACGGTGATTTCGTCGACCGTCTCCGGTTGCATGGAGATCGTGGCAGATGGTGTCACAGTCCAGTCTGCGGAATCGAGGATGCTGCTGCTATGGGAGGGAACCCCCACAACGGCACGACTGGTTCTCACCTCGTGCGGCGTGGGGCCGGATCGTCACCACTCAATCTACCTCAACGGACAGCATGCGGCACGTGTGGAGACCGATGTCTACAGCACATGCATCTGTGGCAGCAACGGTCTGGCGGTAACCTACACTCTGAGCAGCCCCAGCATGGTGATCAATGGCTGGAACACCATTAGCATCACCAACGACTCCGGCCTGCAGGACACCTGGACCGGTCACAGCGCCAGACTCATCATCGAGGGAAATATCCGGGGCTACCCCATCGGCGAGATTACCTACGTATCCAGTTGGGACAACACCACGCGACACGCACTCTACCAGCTGCCCATCAATCACGACCCGGCCAATCCCATTCCCGTACTCGTATCCGTCGGGGGCGTGGGTGAGACCAAGTGGGATGGCATCTTCCGCTTCTCCGAGCGTGCGAACGCACGGGGATGGCTGCTGGTAGCTCCCGATATCCGCTGGGGAAATGAACTGGGTGTGCCCAACCTGGATTGGGGCGTGGAGAAGGGGCGTACCGCTTCTCCCGCCGTACAACACGATATCATCAGTGCGGTTGACTATGTGCTCGCGCACTCTGAATTCGGCGGAGATCCCAATCGCGTGTATCTGAGTGGGTTCTCTGTGGGCGGCGGCATCGTCGCCACGGTTGCCGAAAAGTACCCTCACAGGATTGCAGCAGTGGCCAACTGGGCCGGCCCCACGGACCTCAACGAGTGGGCACAACAACGCGAGGCGCTTGGAGACAGCGGGGTATCGGCGGCGCTGATCAGGGATATCGGCTGCCCATACGCAGGCCCGGGGATGTGCCCCATTGAATGGATCAGGCGCTCTGCCAGATCCATGACGCAGAACATTCAGCACGTCCCGATGGTCATCGTGCATGGTCGAAACGATACGCGGGTACCTTTCGCCCAGTCGGCTGACTATGTCGAGTACATGGAAGCGCTCTTCGACGCGCCAGAACACAAGTTGTTTGTCTGGCACGACGGCGAGCACGTGGATGAATTACCCGACTTTGAAGGCCTCGACTTCTTGGGTCAGTTCACGCTGAACCCCCGGCCAACGGACATCCGGATCCGCGCCGACGAGAGCAAGGACTATTACTGGATTCGACTGCGGCAGAGGGACTGGAACGGCAACTGGGCAGACGGCTTTAGCACAATTGACGCCAGGTATGACCTGACCAGCAGAGTGATCTCGGCCACGATTGCCGACGGTCGGGCCTTCCGGGAAGGTAACCTGCCGATTGACATCTCGTTCGACCTGCGTGGAATGGGACTGGATCCTCTGGCGACATACACCATCGAGGACTACAACACAGCCACTGGCGATTTTGCACTACTGACTATCACCCCAACCGATGGTTTGATCACTGTCTCACTACCTCGCGACCGTCTGAACAAGGTCAGCCACCAGTACTTGATCTATCCCTATGCTGCCCAGGTACAGATGCTCACCTATCAGCAAGGCGTCGGTCCGACCACCGGTTACGCCGGCTGTATGGACACCCATCTCTACCTGTACGATCCCAACTCGAACTTTGCCAGCCTGGGTGCCTTCAAGATCAACAGTGGCGCTACATTGGTGAGCTTGCTCAAGTTCGACTTGAGTGGGCTGCCCTCGGGAGCGCTCATCAAGTCCGCTCAGCTCGAGCTTTACCTGAACAGTACTCAGACCACCCCGTTGGAGCTAAGCCTCTTCGCGCTGCGGAGGCACTGGGTAGACGTTGAGACAACCTGGTACAGGGCGACTCTGGGGGACATGTGGTCGACGGAGGGCGCGGCCGGTGCGGGCACGGACTATGACCCGGTGCGCGTCAGTTCGGCCTCCGTGATGACGATGGGCCCCTACGTTCTCAACGTCCGGCCGCTGGTCCAATCCTGGACTTCCGGGGAGGTCGCCAATGAGGGCTTCCTGATTAGTGGGCCGCGTATGGGAGGGTCGGGCAGCCTGCACTATCATTTCGCTTCCGCGGATGGATATGACCTTAGCCGCAGGCCCAAGCTGCACGTGGTCTACGCCTTGCCAACACCAACTCCGACGCCAACCCTGACCCCCACCGTGACCCGGACTCCAACTCCGTCTCAGGTACCGTCAGCCACGCCAACGGTCACGGCCACGCCGCCAGCCTGCACTTTGGTGGGCAGCGTCGCCCTGCAGCGCCCTGGCCGACCCGCCCCAGACCCAAGCTGGTCAGTCTTGCTGACCGTGACGATTGGCGGCCAGCGCTACGTTGTCAGTACGGATACAAGCGGGAACTTTGAGCTGGCGGGGCTCACGCCCGGCACCTACGACATCCACGTGAAGGGCACGCACACTCTGGCCAACTTGAGATCAAGCGTGACTCTGCTCCCTGGCAGCAACACGGCGGCCTTCGGCACTCTCCGTGAAGGCGATAGCAACGATGACAACTGCGTCGCGATCACGGATTTTTCCATTCTGGCCAGCGCCTTTTCGCCGCAGTATGACCCGCGGGCCGATTTCAACATGGACGGCTACGTCAGCATCCTGGATTTCTCGATGCTGAGGGAGAATTTTGGCCTTTGCGGGGACCTGATCGTCCCCGCTCCCTGAAATGCCATTCTGCAGAAGCGGCGGCTTATGAGGATCTGCCTGGTCTATCCCGATGTAGGCGGCGTAGAGCACTATGGTGCCCGCAAGTTCTACCATGGCCTTGGCTACCTCTCCAGTGTGCTGAAGAGAGCCGGGCACAGCACCTCCCTGCTCTATCTTCAGGCCGAGCCAACGAAGGCGGCGTTCCTGCAAGAGGTACAGGCGCAGACTGCTCAGGTTGTGGCCTTCACTGCCACCACACACCAGTTCCCCTATGCCGCGACGTGCGCTCTCTGGATCAGAGAAGCCCTGCCTGGCATACGCACCGTTCTGGGTGGCACCCACGCCACACTCGTTCCCGAACAGGCAGTCACTCACGGGGGGATCGATGTTGTATGCGTGGGCGAGGGCGAATACCCGCTTCTGGAGTACGTCGGTGCCCTGGAAGCAGGGTTGGATGTGACTGGGATTCGCAATCTGTGGCTTCGCACCGACGAGCAGAGGGGCTTGCCCGGAGCTCGCCTGGTGCGCAATCCACAGCGGCCTCTGATCCAGAACCTGGATGAGTTGCCTCACGCCGACCGTGAGCTGTTCGACCTTGCGCAGATTCTGTCCAAAAACGATGGGTGGGTCGACATGATGGCAGGCCGGGGCTGTCCCTACGGCTGCTCCTACTGCTGCAACCCCGGGCTGAGAGAGCGTTCCAAGGGTCTCGGCAGGTACGTGCGTTTCCGGAGCGTCGAGAATGTGCTGGACGAGATACGCCTGCTTGCCGAGCACTATCCTGTAAAGACCCTGAACTTCCAGGATGATGTGTTCACGCTGGACCGCGAGTGGACACTTGCCTTCTGCCAGGCCTACGCCGCCGAGTTCAAGTTCCCCTTCTGGATCAACACGCGTGTCGAGCGCATTCACGATGAAGACATGGTGGTGGCTCTCGCTGGTGCCAACTGCCAAGGGGTTCGTGTTGGCGTTGAATCGGGCAATGAAGAGCTCAGAGCGAACATCCTCAAACGCAGAATGTCGAATGATGAGATCCGCGACGCGTTCCGGCTGGCGGGCAAACACGGATTGAAGGTCTACACCTGCAACATGCTGGGCATTCCTGGCGAGACAGCCGCGATGATTGAGGAGACGATCTCCTTGAATCGTGAGCTTCAGCCCGCCGATTTGCAGTTCTCGGTCTTCTACCCTTATCCGATGACTGAACTGCACGACACCTGCGTGCGGGAAGGCTATATCGTCGAGGGCCAATCGCTCGCCAGTTACTATGAACGCAAGAGTGTGCTGCGGCTGCCAACTCTGACACACGAGGAGTTGGAGCAGGGGTACGACCACTTCCAGGATCTCAAGCTCGAGCTGCGGATGAGGAGGGAGAATCCGGCCCGCCATCGAGTGTACCAATTGTTGCGCTGGCTGCTCAGGGGTGATGCTGCCAAAGCACGTTCAGCCTTGCGCAAGCTCGGCATGCTGCGGCGAGCCCTGTTGCCTGTACCAAAGGCCCACGAGACGGACCGCGACTCTGGCGCCAAGGCGGTGGGGGCATGAATCTGGTCCAGTTTTACGACGACTACTGGCGAAAGGCGGATGATACCTTCGACCTGGAGCGCCTGGATCTCATCGCGCGGCGCATTCATTCTGGTGAGCGGGTTCTGGAGATCGACTGCGGACCTGGTGTTCTGGCTAATCTCATGCGCGAGCGCGGCGCCACGATCACGGCCACGGACCTCTCGGCCGTCGCAGTGGAGAGGACTCGTGCCAAGGGCATCCCTGCAGAACAGGTCGACCTCGACACGGAGCTCTTGCCGTTTGCGGACGCGACCTTCGATACGGTTGTCTCCAACTCGATGATGGAGCATCGCTTCTATCCTGAGCGGACCTTGAACGAGGCAGTGCGCGTTCTAAAGCCAGGGGGGCGGTTCATCACCTGCCTGCCGAATATTGCACACTGGATCTGCCGCTGGTGGGTGCTCACGGGACGATTTCCCTACGTCAAGAACTCGCCCACAGACGCGCTGCACATCCGCTTCTTCACCGTAGCCGAAGCCAGGAGGTTGTGCCAGGACCGGGGACTGCGCGTTCTTGATCTGGACGGCAGTGCCAGCCTATGGGCACGCGAGTTCTATCCGGCGCTGCTGCGCTCTCGGCGTTTGAGACCTCTGTATACTCGGCTCGCCCATCGCTGGCCGTCAATGTTCGCAAGGGACTTTGTGCTGGTCTGCCAGAAGCAAGCGACCTTGTCTGGCCCCGGCAAGGAGCACCGATTGCCATGACACTGCGCAGACAGGCCACGGCAGGTGTCTTCTGGGTGGGCATCTCCACAGCGGTCAACACCGTTTTTCGTATGCTGATCCGCTATGTTCTGGTCAGGATGCTCCTGCCAGGACAGTTCGGTCTGGTTGCGATGGCGTCCATGGCCATCGACTTTCTGCAGATGTTTCGCGAGATGGGATTCTCCTCTGCTCTCATCTACCGCAAGGGGGATGTGCGCAAGGCGGCTGACACCATGTTCATCTCGGTCATGGTGATCGCGCTGGTACTGTTCGGTCTCGCGTACCTGTCCGCTCCGCTGGTCGCGGTCTTTTTCCGCGCCCCTGAACTCACGAGTGTGCTGCGAGTGCTCGCGGTCAGCATAGTTGTCTCGGCGTTTGGCCAGGTGCAGTTCTCACTCCTGGCCAAGGAACTGGCCTTCCGCGAGAGACTGCTCCCCGACCTGGTGCCCACCATCGTCTACGGCGTGGTCGCTATCGCGCTGGCGCTTCGCAACATGGGAGTCTGGAGTCTGGTGATTGCATCCTTGGTCGACGCCGCGTTGACCTCCTTGCTCTCGTGGCTGGTCGTACCCTGGTGGCGACCCACGCTGCACTTTGACCGACAGGAAGCACGGGATCTGTTCGACTATGGTAAGCACATTGTGGGCAGCAGCCTCCTCATCTACGTCATCACCAACCTGGATAACACCTTCGTCGGCCGTGTTCTGGGCGAAGAAGCGCTGGGGATCTACAAGGTGGCTTATGACCAGGCGAACCTGCCGGCCACGCAGATTTCCAAAGTCATCGGCCAGGTGTTGTTCCCTGCATACTCCAAGATCCAGGACGACCTCGAAACGATGCGCCGTGCTTTCACACGCACCTTGCACTACGTCGCGCTGATGGCGACACCGGTGACCTTTGGCATGATCGCCTTCGCTTCGCCCTTCATCATCACCCTTTACGGGACGAACTGGTCGGCAGCTGTCCTTCCTCTGCAGATCCTGGGCGTCTACGGGCTGCTGCGTTCCCTGGCGGTCAACATGGGTAGCGTCTTCCGGGCCGGAGGAAAGCCTCAATGGCTCACCTACATCGCCGTCTTCCGCCTGACTGTCATGGGCATCTTTCTCTATCCAGCTACTCGCTACTACGGTCTGCTCGGCGTGAGTGTTCTTTCCACACTTGTCTCAGTGGGAGACTTTCTCATCTCTGCACGCTTGACCAACGCAATCATAGGAGGTAAACTAGGAGATTACGTCAGTGCCCTCTGGCAACCGTTGGTTCTATCTGCCACGGCTACCCTGGCGGCCAAATGGTTTTTTGACCGATTGGCAGGACCGCACGACTTTGTCGCCCTGGTTCTTGCGATTACGGCCCTGGTGATCGTGTACGGCACGTCGGTGCTGGTCTTTGACCGGGACCTGAGGCGATTCGTTGCCGGATTGCTGATTGACGCTGGTCAGGCCGGAAGGCGGTAATAGACCCATGCGACCTGGCGATGTCTGCCGTATTGCCCGGCGGCCGATGCGGCTGCGGCACATACACGGGTGGTCAGGAGTACTCTGATAGAGTGGTGAGTTATCGAGTCATCCAGATTTCGCGAGTAAGGCTCAACCCATACGTGCGGCTTCTTCAGGCAGCCCTGGTTGAGGCAGGTGTACCCTGCTCAACGATAGAGCGGTTGACGCCTCGCACTTTGCCTTCTCGCCCTGACACCCGGCTTGTTGTGCACTTGCACTGGCTCGAGCTGCAATTTGCCAGCGCCACGTGCACGAGCTCACTGCGACGGCTGCTGGGTTTGGTGTCTGCCCTAGTACTGCTGAAACTGCGTGGGGCCAGGCTTGTCTACACCGTGCACAATCTCAGCCCTCACGAGCAGAGCCTGCCTGTGCTCAGCCGAGTCGCGAGCCGCCTAGTATTCGGGTTGGCCGACGCGCTGCACGTGCACGATGAGACGGTCCGTGTCAGAGTCGCCCAGCACTGCGGGACTCCCAAAAAGGTGCATGTCGTCCCGCACGGCAGCTACATCGGGGCCTATCCCAATAGTTGCACGCGCCAGGAGGCGCGCGCGAAACTACAATTGCCCGAAGATGCTTTCATCTATCTGTGTCTGGGCCAGGTTCGCCGCTACAAGGGAGTCCAGGACCTGATCTCAGCGTTTGGCCAGCTCCCCGCCGGTAACCAGCAGTTGGTGCTGGCCGGGCATGTGCACGATACGGCCTACGCACAGCAGCTCGCCCTGACTACTGAGGCCCTGTCTGGTATCCATACCTGGTTCAGCTACGTGGATGATGCGGAAGTGCAGTACTTTATGCAGGCCTGTGACGTTTGTGTCCTGCCCTATCGGGACATGACGACCTCGGGAGCCGCCATTCTGGCCTTTTCGTTTGGCAAGCCGATTGTGGCTCCCGCTCTTGGGGGTTTCCCCGAACTGGCAGACGCTGGTCGCGGCATTGTATACGACCCGCAGCAGAAGGATGGTCTGTTGCTCGCCTTGCTGCAGGCTCGTTCAACCGACATGGCTGCGGCCGGTCAGAAGGCGCTGTCCTGGGCCACAGAGCACGATTGGCGCATTCTCGTGCCACGCTTCATCGAGATATACGAGGGCGCGCTGGGAACCAGACAGCGGATTGGCAACATAGAATGATCCAGGGGCACGATATCCTTTGCTTTGCGCCTGGTCCGTGGGATGACATCTGGCGCAACCGCCACCAGTTGATGACGAGACTCGCACGCTCTAACCGGGTGCTCTATGTCGAGCCATGGCCGGAACTCAGACCAACGCTGCGCAGGCTGCGCCGTGGGCAGGCCAGGTGGACTGATCTCTCTCTACCGCGCCTCCGGAGAATCAACGACGGACTATATGTCTTCCGCCCGGCCACATGGGCTCCGCGAGCCACCCGAATGCCGATTCGAGAAATGACCGAGTCCGTCTACATGTCTGCCCTGCGGCGGGCAATCAAGACACTCGGCTTCCAGCGGCCAGTCCTATGGCTGTTCTTGCCGGAGATGGGCATTTTCGTCAATCGGTTCGACGAGAAGCTGGTCATCTACCACATCGTGGATGAATACGCCGGTTACAGTGGAGTCAGCCCGCAATGGCGCCCGGTCATAAGAGACATGGAGGAGTGCCTCGCTGGTCGAGCCGATCTGGTGGTGGTCACATCACCGGATCTCCTGGAACGCAAGCGGCATCTCAACCAGCACGTCGTTCTGGTGCCCAACGCGGTGGATTATGATGCATTTGCGGAGGCCAGTCGCCCTGATGTCAAGCCTCCACAGGACATGGCGGACGTGAGGCGACCGGTTGCCGGGTACGTTGGGGCGATCAACGACAAACTGGATCTGCCCCTGCTCGACCGGACAGCAGCGAGTGCATCACGATGGAGTTTTGTGTTCGTTGGACCGGTTGTCATCAACACTGACGACGGCCAGCAGGCCCTGGACGCGTTGCGAGCCCGCCCTAACGTGCGTTTGCTGGGGGCCAAGGAAGTGAAGGAAGTTCCGCGCTACGTCGCGGCCTGTGATGTGTGCCTGCTGCCCTATCGCATCAACGAATGGACGAAGCATATCGATTCTCTCAAGCTGTACGAGTACCTCGCCTGCGGAAAGCCAATCGTGGCCACAGAGGTCCCCGCAGCGCGCCGGTTCGAAGAAGCTGTCGAGATCGTGGCGGCAGGTGACGACATGGCAGCCGGTCTGGAGGCGGCGCTGAGCGAGGACAGCCCGGCACGACAGGCCAAACGCAGGCAGATCGCCAGGCAGAATACCTGGGATGAGCGTGTGAGCCAGCTCTCCGATGCCATTGAGCGGCGTCTCGGAGAGAAGGCTGCTACAGACGCAGTTGCAGTTACATCGAACTTGAAATGAGCCGCGTTAGCGGTACGTGTCCAGAGGAAGGAGAACCGTAATAAGATGGCTGCTGAGATACTGACCTATCTGAGGATCATCAAGAAGCGCTGGTGGTTGATCGTGCTCCTGTTCGTGGTCACCACAGCCGTAATCTTGCTTAACTCTCTCCGTGAGAAACCAGTGTATCAGGCATACGTTCGGCTGCAGGTCATCGCGCCAGAGTCTCAGGAAGTCTCTCTGTTCAGTACTACCAGAGCATCAAGCGCCGATGAGGAAATCGTTGCTGTGCAGGTCCAGTTTGATGCCGCTCTGCACAGCTACTACGTTGCCTGGCAGACGATCAATGACCTCAATCTGGGCGTTACCGCAGCCGAGATGCTTGAAGGCCTCGCTGTCAGCGCTGAAGAAGAGTTCCTGCACGTGACCTTCAAGGCCGACAACCCGATGGACGTGGAGGCCATTGCCACCCGACATGTAGAGAATGCCTTCAGGTACTATGCCCAGGTGCGCGCCAAGTCGGCCAGCGTCGCCCTGCAGTTCATCCAGGAGCAGCTGCTCGACGAGGAGGAGGCCCTCACCGCTGCACAGGGCAATCTTCTGACCTTCAAGATCAATCACAATCTGGATTCCCTATCCCGCGAGATTCTCTCGATTCAAGATCAATTGCGTGATCTCCGCTTGCTTAGGGCGCGATTGACAGCAGACCGCGAGCGCGAGCAGGCAGTCGGCGACAAGTACCGGGAAGAGGCTGCCAAAGCCGATCCAGACAATCCAACACGCGACTATGCCACCATGGCTATCGAACAGGATGCGGTGGTTGCCGGCATCCTCGCGCAAGAGGCACAGTACGACAAGCTCATTGACGAGCAGAAGGCTCGACTTGAGGAGCTGCTCAAGCTGTCTACAGAATACGACACCCTGGTGCGGGACGTAACTCGCTCCGGGTCCAACTATAGCTTCCTGGCTGACAAGGAGACCGAGGCCAAGCTGAAGGAGAAGCAGGCCACGAACGTAAGCTTCATCCAGATTGTGGAACCCGCTCGAATGCCCGACCGACCTCAGGCCTCCACGACTCCCAAGATGCTGGCTGTGGGAGCACTGTTGAGCCTCATTGCCGGAGTCATTCTGACCTTTGTGCTCGAGTTCATGTCGGGTCTCCTTTCTTCAGCGCGTTCGGCTGCCGCTGCCCGGCCGGCCGGCGAAGGGCGCTCCTAATACGGGCAAGACGGCGATCCTGTATCTGGATACTGCGCCCTCTGTAGGGGGATCTGTAGTTAGCCTGTTTGAGCTGCTCAACGGCCTGGATCGTCAGCTCTATCAGCCCGTCGTCGTTACCTTTGCCGAGCACGCCTACGTCGAGCGCTTCAGGGAGATTGGCGCGGAAGTGATCGTCTGGGATGTCTACGGAGCGACCGACCATCGCCCGGGCTGGCTGGGAGCGGTACGCGACGCGAGGCCTGTCCGGTGGTGGCAGCGCAGCGGCTGGGGGAGCAAGCTGTACCACGGGCTTGGCCTGTGCCTCTGGTTGACCCGTCGGGGGTTACCGCGAGCCATCGAACTGCTGCGCGTTGCGAAGCGGAGGAATGTGCGGCTGATCCACACCAATATCCGGATAGGTCACGACCGTGAGGGAATTCTGGCCGCCTGGCTGGGGCGACTGCCCTGCGTGTGCCACATCCGGCATCAGGAGACCCTGGGCTGTTTCGACCGCCTGCTAGCGCGAACTGTGAGTCGCTTCATCTACATCTCTCAGGCAGTGCGCGAGAGTCATTTGAAAAGTGGCGTACCGGCAGGGAAGGGCAGAATCGTATACAACGGTCTGAATATCGCTGCCTTCACAGCCGGCCTGGACACAGAACGGGGGCGTGCCATCCTGGGCCAGAGTCTTAAAACACAGGTGGTGGGGATGGTTGGTCGTCTCGACACCTGGAAGGGTCACGAAGTATTCTTGCGGGCGATGGCTATACTGAGGCAAACCCATCCCGCAGTCAAGGCCGTTATCGTAGGCGACCCGCCGCCCGACCGCTCCAACTATCGCCGGCAGCTCGAGCTCTTGAGCGAGGAGCTTCACCTGGACGACGTAGTGTCGTTTCTGCCGTTCCAGGCGGATGTTCCCGCCGTGATGTCCGCCCTGGATGTGCTGGTGCTGGCCTCCACATCTCCTGAGCCTTTCGGTCGCGTGATCATTGAAGCCATGGCAGCCGGCAAGCCAGTGATCGCAGTTGACTCCGGGGCAGCGAGAGAGATCCTGGAGGACGGGCAGCAGGGACTGCTGGTTGATGCAGGAGATGATGTTGCCCTGGCGCGGGCCGCTGCTCGACTCCTGTCAGATAGCGATCTCGCCCAATCCATGGGACGCCTCGCCCGGCTCCGCGTCGCCGAGCGATTCGGCGCGGACCGGTATCTGGCTGGAGTACAGGCAACTTATCGTGAGATACTCGAGTCACCCTCGGTCGTCGCAAGAGACTGAAAGGCTAGCAGTGGATCAGACGCAGGTCGCCAAAAGAACATCAGCATCCTGGATCAGCTGGCTGGGGATTGCCATCACTGTCCTGGTGGGTCTGGGCGCAGCGATGGGTATAGGATCATTGCTGTCGTCCGCCGATTGGTCCGATGCTGTGCGCTTCGTGGGACTCGGCTCGGTGCTGATCACCATTCTGATCAGCCCGATCAACGGGCTCTTCCTCTGGTTGATCCTGGAGCCCTTCACCATCTTCTGGTACCTCAACATCCACATGCCCTCAGGCATTCCTGACCTGAGTCTGAGCCGCCTGTCGGTCGCCCTCTTGTGTGTGGTGTGGCTCGCACAACTGGCCACCCGCAAGCGTCATCTGCGCCGCTTCGGTATGGTCGAAGTGGCCATGTTCCTGGTGTGCCTGTTCATGATTCCATCCCTCTCGGCGTCGCTGGGGGGCATCAATTCCACCCTGCAGCTGGTACTGGACAAGTTCATCGCTCCCTTCCTGTTCTTCGTCCTGGCAAAAAACCTCTACGACGAGAACAAGGGCATAGACAAGCTCACGGCAGTCCTGATGGTGATTGAGCTATACCTGTGCTTTGTGCTGTTCTACGAGCATCTCACAGGACAACCGCTCTTCTACACGCCTGGGCGCACCATGGTCTACACTCGTCACCTGCGCAAGATCGTGGGCCTGCTCCAGAATGCCGCCTTTCTTGCCACCATTCTGGCCATGATCGCTCCCATCGCCTTTTACCGATTCAAGCGAGCCAAAACGCCCTTCTCCAGGTTCACTTACGGAGGCATGTTCGCTCTCGCTGTCATCGGCAACTATGCCTGCTACAATCGCGGCGCCTGGCTTGCGTTGGCCGCCGGCCTGCTGGTCATGATACTGCTTGAACCAGAGTATCGACGCGTCCTGCTGCCTATCGTGGTGATTGTCGCCTGTCTGGTGGTCATCTACAGTGAGGACGTCAGTCAGAGCACCATCGTCACTGAGCGGCTATCCAACGTCAACTCGATTCGTTTTCGGCTCAATCTACTGGAAGTCAGCCTCCGCATGGCCCGGGAGAACCCGCTTTTCGGAGTGGGGTTTGGCAACTTTGCCAGCTACTACATACAGTACGGCGGCCACTGGGAGCTGATGGCCTGGGATTTGCCAACGCCGCACAACACCTATGTCCTGGTGCTCACCACTATGGGCCTGGTGACTCTCCTCCCCTACGTGACGATATTCCTGGCCATGATGCTCGAAATGATCGCCATGACTCACCGCACATGGCGCGAATTCGGCGCTGACCGTGCCCTCCTGGTATCTGCGTGTGCCTCAGTAGCCGCCTACGCCGTGTCAGCGGCCGCCATCGATATCTATGCCAACAACTTTACCACCCTGGTTCTCTTCGCTATTGGGGGCACGACTCTTGGATACGTCAGCCATCTGCGCGAGGAACACAGACGACGGCTTCTGTCAGATTCCAGAGCGATTGCCGCCCTGCCCGGGACGAGTGAGGCCCAGAGGTGATGCGTGTTGCGATGCTCGGTCAGTATCCGCTCGATGAGAGCCGGATAGTGGGTGGAGTTGAGGCCGTGATGGTGCCTCTTCTGCGGAGTCTGCAATCATTCCCCGACCTGGAGCTGCACGTCGTCACCTGCCAGCCGGGCAGCGGCACCGAAGAGCGGCGGACTTCCGCGGGTCTACCCTTGCACATCCGACAGCGCAGAAGGTTCGGGCGTGTGACGTTTCACATGCGCGATGTCACCGGCTTGCGGCGCACCCTCGAGCGCATTGGGCCGGATCTTGTACACGCCCAGGGGACCGGGCTGTACACTCTGGCTGCTCTCGGTGCCCCGTGCCCTCACCTTGTGACCGTGCACGGCCTCACGTTCCGGGAAGCAGCGGCCGCCTCCAGCAACCCGATTGAGATGGGAAATGGGCAAAATCCGTTCGGGCGAGCGCGTGGCGTGCTGGACAGCTATTACGAGCGCTATGCGTTGGCGAGGGTCAAGCATCTGGTCTCGATCAGTCCCTACGTCGAACGGGAGATACAGAGCATCTCAGACGCGTTTCCTTCCTTCGCCTTCCGCGGTCGTGTCTTCCGTATTGAAAACCCGGTAGATGATCGGTTCTTCACTGTAGGTGACCCGATCAGCCAGAGCACCATCGTGTATGTCGGGCGAGTCATTCCGCGCAAGGGGCTCCTTGAACTCCTGAGAGTGTTTGAGCTGGTCAGGCGCGGCATCCCCTCGGCGGGACTGCGAGTGGCGGGGGAAGTGGATGCCGCCCCTGACTACTATGCTGCCTGCCGCCGCTTCATCTCCGAGCACAACCTTGACGAGGCAGTGACATTCCTCGGCTCTCTCAGCATGGACCAGGTAGCCTCAGAGTACCAGAACGCTGCCCTGGTTGCCATTCCATCCCTTCAGGAGACCAGCCCGGTCGCCGTTGCCGAGGCAATGGCTGCCGGCCGCCCGGTGGTTACGAACCGGGTATGCGGAATGCCTTACATGGTCGAGGAGGGTCAGAGCGGCATTCTGTTGGACTATGGTGATACTGCTGCCTGGGCGAGTGCCCTCGCCGGTCTGCTGATGGATCCAGAGCGCCAGAGGCGCATGGGCTCACGGGGGCGACTCCTGGCTGAGACACGCTTTCGGTCGCTGGCAGTAGCCCGCGCCACGCGCGCAGCGTACTATGAGATCACAGGTGGTTCCACCAATGTCTAGCCCAGTGGCAAAGCGCCTTTCGACGCTGGGCAGCCTGCTGCACGGCGTATACGAGTACAACGTGTTGCGCCGATTCCGGCGCGTTCCGCTTCGGCAGCTGGTAATCGATGTGACCTATCGCTGCAACTCGCGCTGTGTCATGTGCAGCATTTGGAGCGCGGAACCCCAGCCAGAACTGACCCTTGCCCAGTTCGCTACTCTGCTTGCCGACCCCCTGTTCCGCGGAGTGGAGCGACTCATGCTCTCAGGCGGCGAGCCCACACTGCGCCCCGACCTGGTCGAGTTGGTGGAGGCGTGCTTCGAGTGCATGCCTTCGCTCTTCTCACTTTCGTTGATTACGAACGGGCTCGCCCCGGATCGGGTTATAAGTCTCTATGGTGACATTGCCCGCCGTTGCGCCGAGCGGGGTATTCGCCTCAGCATCTCTGTCTCGTTGGATGGTGTGGGCGAAATACACGACCGCATGCGCAACATTCCGAACGCCTTCGCCAAGGTCGAGCAGACCCTGGAGGGACTAGGGCAACTGCGGAAGAAGTACGGGTTCTACCTCGGTGTCGGTTGCGTCGTCTGCCATCTCACCTTGCCCCATCTGCAGACCCTCGCAGACTGGTGTCTGCAACGCGACGTCGACCTGGGATACCAGCTGGTTGGCTTCCACGATACATACGTAAACAACATCGCACAGCAGTCCGTTCTTGACTTTACTGAAGACGACCGGCCTGCTCTGCACGCCCTGCTGCAGAGGCTGGCTTCGGGAAGATCCCTCCGCAACCCTATGGCCAGTTACTGGGCGGATATGTTGCACATGTATGCAAAAGGACGACCAAGGCAGAGCCCCTGTGCGTTTCTCGTCGACTCTCTGGTCCTGGATGCGGCTGGGAACATCCGAGTCTGCGAAACTGCCGCGAACATCGGCAATTGTCTGGAGAGCGGTTCCTGCTCCAAGTTGTACTTCAGCGAAAAGGCCAGCGCCATGCGCAGCGCAATGAAGAGTGGGGCCTGCCTCAACTGCAACAGTGGTTGTATGGTCAACATCGCCTGGCGTAAAGACCTGTTCAAGTACCTGGGTTTTCTGATGCGGGGAGGATGATGTACCCGGTGGAGAGCGATAACCAGACCGGCAGGGGCCGCCAAACCGCTGAGAAGCTGGACACTCACTACAGCGAACGCCTCGTGGAAGCGCTCCGGCCTTGCAAGCCCGGCAAATGGCTGCAGGATGAGTTGAGCCGTGCGGACAAGATCCTGACACGTGAGGCGGTGGTGCTGAGTCGTTACCTTGACATCCGCGACAAGCGCCTCCTGGACTTTGGCTGCGGCGCTGGTGCTTCGTCCGTGGCGTGGAGTAGACTCGGCGCCATAGTCACAGGGATAGAGCCAGACGAGCATCTCGCCGCGGCCGCCCAGATCCGAGTGGCGGAAGATGCTGTGGAGGACTCGGTCCACATCCTCCATTTGCCCGACACCCGTCATCTCCCCTTTGCCGCGGGCTCTTTCCAGGTTTGCGTCTGCAATGCGGTCCTGGAGCACATTCCGCCGCCAGACAGGGGCCAGTACATCCGGGAAGTGTGGCGCGTGCTTGAGCCAGGGGGCTGCCTGTATATCACGGAGACACCTAACCGGCTGTCTCCATACGATGGGCACACCACTCAGCTGTGGTGGGTACCCTGGATGCCCGTCCCGCTCGCCCGTCGCTACGGGATCTGGCGCGGCCGGATCGAGCCGGACAAGTCAGAGGCGGAGTTGCTGACCATGGGTATCCGCGGGGCGAGTTACTTCGAAATTGCCTCTGCCTTGCGCTGTCACCCTTTCGCCATCGTACGCTCTCGAGGCAAGGACGAAGTCGAAGGCACGGTGGACCTCGAAAGACCTCAGAGCGCTCTCAGGCGCGGCCTCAAGAGCGCCTACGTCGGCCTGTTCCGCCTGCTGGACCACACCGTATGCCGCTGGTCGGGAGTCCCCATTGCGGCGTTCCTTCCTGACCTGACCCTGTGCCTGCAGAAGCTGCCCATCCCCGCTGAGAACGACGCCTGAGAGCGATGTCGATGACGGCCACGGAACCACGCGTCAGTCCACCACAGCCTTCACGTACGACGAAACTGAAGGTCGCCTTGCCTGCTGCCTATCCTCTGGATCCGACGCGCATCCCAGGCGGGGTGCGTGCCGTAGCGTACCACCTGGTGCAGGGTCTGCAGACAATGCCCGACCTGGATGTTCACGTGGTGCACTGCCATTCCGAGGTACCGGAGGATAGAGAGGCTTGTGAACGGGGGGTAGCCTTTCACTTTCGATCCATGCCCCGCCGGCGGGTTATTCCCAACACGATCACAGCTGTCGGGAAAGTAGCCACAATGCTCAGAGGGCTGGCGCCCGAAGTGGTGAATCCTCACAGCGGGCACTATGCCGTCGCTTCGTTGAGGGCAGGGTTACCGACCGTGTTGACGGTCCATGGTGTGCCCTTCCGTGAGGCCCCCAGCTATGCGCACAGGGGTCTGGCGGAGCGGCTGCGGTTGTACATGGAGATGTACTACTCCTGGCTGGCCATGCGCCGGGTGGAGCACGCCATCGCCATCAGCCCTTACGTCATGCGCGAGTACGAGGGCAAGACGCGGGCCAGATGGCATCGGATTGACAACCCGCTCCCCGATGACTTCTTCTCCCTCGAGAATCGTGAAGAGGCCTCCCGGGTGCTCTTCGTTGGCACCATAACCGAAGTCAAGGATATTCTTACCTTGTTGCGGGCATTCAGAGAGCTTTTGCCCGCCACAGTTGTCAGCTCGGGCGACAGCACACCCAGACTCCGCCTCGCCGGACGCACGACAAGCCCCCGTTATGAGCAAACGCTGAGGACTTTTGTCTCCGAGAACAACCTGCAGGGACAGGTAGAGTTCCTCGGCATGCTGGATCGCGAGCGGCTCCTGAACGAATACTCGGAGTGCGCCGTCGTTGTGCTGCCATCCAGACAGGAAAACGCTCCCATGGCTGTCATCGAGGCAATGGCTGCAGGCAAGCCAGTGGTGGCTACCAGAGTTGGCGGGATTCCCGACCTGGTAGCGGACGGAGAGACGGGGCTCCTGGTCGACGCCGGTAGTAGCGCCGGGATCGCTCGCAGTCTGGAGCGACTTCTGGGTGATCGCGCACTCAGGTTGCGTATGGGAACTCTGGCACGGAAGCAAGCCGGAACCAGATTCCGCTTGCAGCAGGTGGCGCTCAAATACCGCGAGGTCTACTACCTTGTCGCTTCCGAATCGGCCCCTCAGTCACGGGACATCCACGAGCGGGGGCGGCGATGAGAGTGTGCCTCGTCTCCGAGCGTCTACGGCGACCCTACGATGAGGGCATCAAGAACCTTGCCACAAGGCTAGCCCTGGAACTGGGCAGCGCCCATGAGGTTCTGACCCTGACCATGGGGGGAATGCCGGACCCCGAGTACTCGATCCGCAATATCGAGGTCAATCGCCTTTTCCTCGGCCGAGGCCTTGCCAGCGAGATACGGCATTTCAAGCCAGACGCCATCGTGTACGTGCCGACCGCATGTGCGACTCTCTTCAGCGTGGTACGCGCGCGGGTTCTCGGTCAATACTACCCTTCGGCGCATACCGCGATGATAACCCTCCAGCCGCGACCCTACTCGTCTCTGACCAGGCGCATGATGCGGTGCATGGGCTCACCCCGGGGCGGACGCTTCGTGCCTGACTGGGTCCTGGCCCAGTCCGAGCGCACCTGCCGCTCGCTGAGCGGCCTGGGATTCCGCACTGCCCTTCTACCCCCCGCTGTGGACACAGAGCGCTTCCGACCACCCTCTCCATTGGAGAGAGCCACTCTGCGACAGCGCTACGGGCTTACGGATTCGGCTCGCGTGGTGACTCACGTGGGGCACCTCAAAACCAAGCGCAGTCTGGATGCTTTCCTGACTCTGCAGGAATTGCCCGATGTTCATGGCATTGTGGTGGCCAGCACGAGCACCCGACCGGACGAGCAGGTCAGAGCTAGTCTCCACGCCGCGGGAGTCACGGTCATAGACACATACGTGCCGGCCATTGAAGACGTCTACCGCCTCTCCGACCTGTACCTGTTCCTTGCCGAGAGCGAAACGGCTGCCATTGAGCTGCCCTTGTCCGTCCTAGAGGCAATGGCCTGCAACCTGCCAATCGTCACCACACCATTCGGTGGACTGGCCGACGTCTTCCCGGCAGGAAACGGCCTGATCTACTGGGACGGCAGCACCGACCTGCGCGCCCTGATCGATGCGGCCCTCTCCTCCCCAAGCTCTACTCGGTCCCTCGTCGCGGCCAGAACCTGGGCCGCTGCGGCCGGGACTTTGGAGGGCCTCCTGTTCGACAACGCTAATCCTTCGCGCGCCGCGCAGCCCGAGGCAACCCGATGAGCAAGATGCCGCCAACCACCCGCCTGGCACGGCTGCCCGCCGAGGAGGTCTGCGCCGTCTACCTGGCCGACGACCAACAGATGCGACCCACGGGGCTGCCCTGGATGTCGTGCGACACGGCGCGCTTGCTCCAGTACTTGCGCACCAACAAGGTGCCGCTGCTGGCTATCCATTCCAGCTCGCGCTCCTTCGACGGTCACATGCGGGGCGAAGGGCCCGACCAAGCCCTGGCCATACTGAGTGATCCGCTTTTCGAGCAAGCCCGCGACGTCGAGGCTAATGAGCTGGCTGCAATGCGTCTCGAGTACAGGTGGGTGCACGACGCACTCGCATCAGAAGGCATCTCCGGAGTCTTCATCAAGCCCGTCGGAATATCGCCTTCGTTCCCCTTCAAGAGCGACAACCTGGACATTCTTTACAAACCAGAGGACGTGGAGCGCGTCAGACAGACTCTGTACCGGCTCGGGTACATCGAGCTGACGAACATGGAGGAGCCGCACAAGTATCTGTTCCGCAAGTTCCACGCCGGTCGCCCTGTGTCGGCCATCCACGTGCATGAGCATGTCGGGTGGGTGACCTCATTCGTGAATGAGGAAGAACTCTGGCAGCGCTGTCGCCGCTCCAGCGATGATGACCTGGTTACGATCCCTGCTCCGGAGGACGCTCTGCTGACCAACCTGGCACACTGGTTCATCGAGGACAAGCGTCTGACACTTCACGACCTGATCAAGTGCACGCACTGCCTGCGTGAGGGCATCGACTGGAATAGAGTATTCCGCGTTGCCGGGCGGAGGGGATGGCGTGATGGGCTGAATGTCTCCCTGGTGCTGCTCGCTTATGCCGAGGGTGCTCTCTACGGGAATACGCTGGTCCCGTCTGACGTCCTCACAGAGGCCTGGCAGGGTATTCCTTTCTGGGCTAAAAGATGGTTGCTGCGTCTTACGACCCCAGAGCGAGCCGGAACGCCGCGTCCGGCTGACGTGCCGGCA
This sequence comes from Anaerolineales bacterium UBA2200, assembly GCA_002327925.1. Classification (GTDB taxonomy): domain Bacteria; phylum Chloroflexota; class Anaerolineae; order UBA2200; family UBA2200; genus UBA2200. Next base: position 52,690 of record DCVA01000042.1, on the reverse strand, counting down.
TCAGCCCTGCTGCCGCTGCGCATTCCATTCTGGTTTAGCAAGGGCTTCTCCTACGCCAAGTTCGCCAGAGACCCAAGCCGCAGTACAAGGCGCAGAGTGAAGGACATCACGACCCACACCGCTTACGGCATCAAGCTGCGATTGCACATCCACAGCCAGCCGGCCATGCTCGTGGCCTTCAGCGGCACCGACGGCTGTGGCAAGACGACTCAGGCCCGGGCGCTGCAGTCCGCCTTCCGGACGTGCCACCTCCGAGCCGACCATTCCTGGAATCGAGGCGGGTCGGCCGGCTGGATCTCCCTTCTCAACCGGCTGATTGGTCATCAACGCCAGAATCACACCTCGCTGGACACAGAAGCCCGAGTGCTGGCCAGCCAAGAACAACTTCGGTCGCCGTGGAAGCGTTGGGCCTGGTCCTGGCTGACCACCCTCGAGTTGCTCGGCAAGTACACCCTGCGGGTGACCTTCCCCTTGTTGGCCGGGCGGGTCGTGATCTGCGACCGTTATGTCGCTGACACGCTTGCCGACTGGTCTGCCTATTTCGGGGAGGACGCCGTGGAGAAGCGTCTGGCGGCCCGAACGTTGCGCCTGCTTACGCCGAAGCCGCACCTGGCCTACTGGCTCGACGTGTCACCTGCCGTGGCACAGGGACGTTCCTCCGACGGATTGCCGGCCTGGTTTCTGGCGACCCTGTCCACTGCTTATGCGCGGTTGGCGCAGTCGCCTTCCGATCATTCCGGGTCATCAGATACGGTCACCAGCCACCGCCCATCAGGGCAGCCGACCGCTGGCGTGCTGCAGAAAGTTGACGGAAGCCAGGGTTGGGAAGAGATTAGTGATGCAATTGTCCATGAGGTGCTGACTGCCTACTTCGCCAACTATCACACTACGCTCAACAGCATTTTTCAGAAGAATCCTGGCCAATGGCGATAACCTGCCTATTGAGGCGAGAGGAACGACCTGAATGAACAGGGAGCACATCGAAGCCAACAGCGCAACCGTGGGCGATGGGGTAGTCATCGGCGCGAACAGTCTGATCCGTGCTGACCGAGTAGTGCTACGAGACGATGTGCGCATTGGAGACAACGTCGAGATTCACTGTGACACGCTGGAACTGGGGCCGGGCTGCAAGATCGGCGCCGGCAGTCGAATCGTGTGTCCCGGGGTAGTGGTTGAGGAGGGTTGTACCATCGCGCCTGGCTTCCGGGCCGAGCTCAACCAATCGCTTGAGCTGGGACGGCACTCGATTGTTGGACCGGGCGGCAGCATGACGGGCCAGGGAGTGCGGCTGGGCCAGTTCGTGTTCCTGGACGAGGGCTTGTCCGTCGGTGGAGGAGGCGCCAGAGGACCCCGTGCCTTCCTGACCGTTGGCGACCGAACCTCCATCTTTGCCAGATCGTTCATCAACCTGTCTGAGCGAGTCGAAATCGGCAAGAACGTCGGGATAAGCTTCAACGTCGCCTTCCTGACACACAACGCATGGCAGCCGGTACTGAAGGGTTACACGGCTCAGTTCGCACCGATCTCGGTCCAGGACAATGCGACCATCTACTTCAATGTTGTGGTCCTGCCCGGCGTCACCATCGGCGAGTGGAGCACCATCGGTGCTGGTTCGGTTGTACGCAGAGACGTCCCCGCCCGCTGTCTGGCCGCAGGAAATCCGGCTCAGGTAGTCAGAGGGCCTCAGGGCTATCCCAGACCCCTCGACGACACAGAGCGTGACGAACTGATCCGCAGTATCCTGGCGGACTACCTGACCGGCCTGGATCTCAAGGGAGTGCGGCTGATCGAGGACCGCATGGCATGCGCTGGCTACGCAATAGTGGAATTCGAAGGTCGTCTCACAACGATCTCCCACCTGGCCATAACCCTGCCGCAGCCGACACTGACCTCACGACCCGATATCACTCTCTCCGAAGGACCGTCGCCGGACGGGATTGTGGGCGGTTGCCATTTCGACCTGGAAGGGGAATCCCTATCAGGCGAAACGAACGGGCTCGCAGAGGATCTGCGTGATTATCTCCGTCGGCGTGGGATCCGCGTTTTCACCGACCGACCATTTCGCTCGTTGCCGCTGGCAAATCTGCAGAGGCTTATGCAGCGCAGTGCTCCTTCAACCACAGGAGGGCTGACCCATGTCGAACATTGACTTCAGCCACAGGAGCTACACCTGCCTGCTTGAGCACATCACAGGCCTCGGCCGGCCGATTGTTTCTTTTCGAGAAGTGCCCAAGTCCGGGCCGTACGCCATTCTGCGCCACGATATCGACTTTTCGATTGCCAAGGCAGTGGAAATCGCATCTTTGGATTCCCAGGCAGGCGCCAGGTCAACCTTCTTTGTACTCATGACAACGCCCTACTACAATCCTCTGGATGAGGAGAACATCGCCAGGTTGCAGTCAATTGCCGGCCTGGGTCACGAAATCGGACTACACGTGGACTGCAGCGGTTTTGACGCTCTGACATTCGCCGAGCAGTACAATCGCCTCCAGAATCAAATCTCGTGTCTGGAAGCCCATCTCGGCATCCGTGTCACGTCCATCGCGCAGCACAAGCCAACGGCCGCCAGGATGCGGCCGGAGTTCCCGGGCTATCGGGACGCCTATAGCCGTCCCTTCTTTTCCGACATTGCCTACATCAGCGACAGTCGCATGATGTTCCGGGTCAGGGACGTCTATGAGTTTCTGGACCAGCACGAACGCTGTCAACTGGTACTTCATCCAATCTGGTGGCACCGGTCGCCCAGGACCAGATCCGAGGTGTTCGAGGGTATCAGAACCGAGCTGGCACATCAGTTCAGCCGCATGATCGACGATGAGCACCGGATCATCCTGGACTTTCTGTCCACCTACGTCCAACCGTGAAGCAGGTCAAGAGGCGCAAGTGAACGAGCCGATGACTCAACCAGACCCGAATAGAGCTCCTGCTGCCGGGACCAGAGTACTGGTGGTCACGAATATGTATCCGGACGAGGAGAACCCTTTCGCCGGTACGTTCGTGAAACAGCAGGTCGACGCCTTGCGGGTGCAGGGGCTCGACGTCGATGTTGTCCTGGTGGGTGGCAAGAGGAAGAAGCTCAGCTATATCCCCGGCCTGTTCCGGTTCAGGCGTTTCATCTCCAGCCGTCGTTACGACCTTATCCATGCTCACTACGTCTTCTCCGGCCTCATCGCGCGACTACAGCTCGCGTCTCCCCTGGTAGTGAGTTTCCATGGCGGGAAAGAGACCTGGAGCTGGGTAGGTGTGCTCTGCCGCATGCTTGCGCCACTGGCGGATGCTGTCACCGTAACGTCTCAGCAGCACAAGGACTGGCTCGGACGCAAGGATGCCGCCGTGATTCCGTGCGGTGTTGACCTCGACCTCTTCGTGCCCCGGCCGCGAGAGGAGGCCAGAGCGCTCCTTGGCTTACCCGAAGACAAGAGACTCGTTCTCTTTGCGGCCATCCCGCGTCCGGAAAAGCGGCTGGACCTTGCCGTGGCCGCCGTCGAGCTGTTACGACGAGACGACCCACAGGTCCAACTAGTGCTCGCAACGAATGTTCCCCATGAGCAGATGCCCTGGTACATGAATGCCTGTGATGTACTGGTCTTCCCTTCCGAGTACGAGGGATCGCCTGTGGTCATCAAAGAGGCTATGGCCTGCAACCTGCCAATCGTTTCGACCGACACGGGGGACGTAGCTCAGGTTGTAAGCAGAACGGAAGGCTGTTACATTTCCCAGCGTGACCCGGTGGACCTGGCGCGCAAACTCAGACTGGCTCTGGATCGTCGACAGCGCACCAACGGGCGAGCAGTCATCCTGTCGCTAAACCTGGATACTACCATCGCAGGGGTGCTGAGGGTCTATGCGAGGGTTCTGGCATCCGGCAGCGAGCACGGGGTGGGACGTGCCTGACACCACCCGTATGCGGCGTTTGCGGACCAACTCGTCGGACGGGCCGCGGCGGAGCACTACTCTGCCGATCCCATCCGTGTTGAGGCAGTCCGGCGACAAGGAGCTCGTATGCGTCTTATGATCGTGCTGGGCTCAGGTGGGCACACCAAGGAAATGATCCGTGTGGTCGATTTGCTGGGGCAGCGACACTCGTATGCCTACCTCCACTGCGCTGACGACAAACTGTCGCTCCAGAAGATCAAGTATCCCGGCCCGACCTTCGGTGTCATCCGCCCCAGGATGAAGGTGATGTCCTGGCCCGTCATCGTTGTGCGCACGATGGTGGCCGCGCTGCAGTCGTCGTGGGCGCTGTTGCGGTTTCGGCCGCGCGCCATTGTCAGCACTGGTCCGGGGGTTGCCGTCCCTGCGTGTATCCTGGCCAAGCTCTGCGGTATCAAGGTGATTTACATCGAGACCGGGTCTCGCGTCTTTGCGCTTTCCAGCTCGGGAAGGATCCTGTATCGCTTCGCGGATCTGTTTCTGGTGCAGTGGCCGGAGCTACTCTCCGCCTATCCGAAGGCTATCTATGAAGGCAGGCTCTTCTAGCATGATCTTCGTGACCATTGGATCAACTGACTTTGACCCGCTGATCGCCAGAATGGATGAACTGGCACCAACGCTTGGCGATCAGGTCGTCATGCAAATCGGGAACGGCAAGTACATACCCGAACATGGCCAGTGTTTTCGCTTCGCTGACTCCCTTGATGCGTACTACGATCAGGCTGACCTCATTGTCGCGCACGGTGGACTGGGTACGATCATAGAGGCCCTGGAGCTGCGCAAAGCCCTGGTTTGCGTGGTCAACCCCACCACATACGATCGGCACCAGGAGCACCTGCTCGAGGTCTTTGCCGGTCACAACTATCTGATCTGGTGCAAGGACATGGATCAGTTGGAGGAGGCCATACGGCAGGCCAGAAACGGGCAATTCACCCGCTACGAGTCACCCCCATGCCGCATTCCAGAGGCCATTGAGCGTTACCTGGCTCGCGTGAACTGAGGCACACAGCGGTCGCGTATGCCCGCTGATCTTGTTTGTCGCAAGGAAGAAACAATGATACCGATTGCAGCGCCCCTACTGGGGCAGGAAGAGAAGCAGGCAGTACTTGAGACCATTGAGTCAGGACAACTGGCGCAGGGCAAGCGAGTGAAGGCTTTCGAAGAGGGTTTTGCCGCTGTCTGTGGCGTCAAGCATGCGGTGGCTACTTCCTCCGGGACAACGGCACTGCACGCCGTCATTCTTGCCCACGGCATCGGGCCAGGTGACGAGGTCATCACCACCCCCTTCACCTTCATCGCCTCAGCCAATGCCGCTGTCTTCACAGGGGCCAGGCCGGTCTTTGTCGATATTGACGAGCGAAGCTATAATCTGGATCCCTGTCGTGTCGAGGCGGCCATCACACCGCGCACCAAGGCGATCCTCCCAGTGCATCTGTTTGGTAACCCCTGCGATATGGACGCCATCATGGAAATCGCAGAAAGGCACGGGCTGATCGTGATCGAAGACGCCTGCCAGGCACACGGCGCTGCGTTCAAAGGGCGCAAGGTAGGCAGCTTTGGAACAGGGTGTTTCTCTTTCTATCCGACAAAAAACATCACCACCGCTGAGGGTGGTATAGTCACCACGGATGATGACGAGCTGGCCGACCGCCTGCGCCTGATACGCAGTCATGGTCAGCGTGAGCGCTACTACCACGAAACGCTCGGCTACAACTTTCGGATGACCGAGATCCAGGCGGCAATTGGACTGGCGCAGCTCGCCAAGCTGGAGCGGTTCACGGAGGCCCGGCGGGCTAACGCCCTGTATTTGACAGAAAGACTCAGGGGAGTAGTAACCCCGACGGAGACTCCAGGCAGCCAGCACGTGTTTCACCAGTACACCATCAGGGTGCCCAGCTCCAGTGCACTGTCGCCAGCCGGTGCAGAGCGCGATGCGCTGGCCGATCATTTGCGCCAGCGAGGTATCGGGACGATGATCTACTACCCTGTGCCGGTGCACAAGCAGAAGGTCTACCAGCAGATGGGCTACACGGACGATCTGCCGATAGCTGAACAGGCGAGCCGTGAGGTTTTGTCGCTTCCTGTTCATCCGGCACTAACGACGAATGATCTGGATCAGATAGTAGAGGGAGTCAACAGCAAATGGCTATAGTCCCGCGGGGAACTGCCGCACTGAGGGCAGCCGTGATTGGCGTGGGTATGATGGGGCGCAACCATGCGCGTGTCTATGCTCAAATGGAGCAGGCACCTCTGGTGGCTGTGGCTGACCCAGATCCAACAGCTCTGGAGTCCATCGCACGCACGTACAAGGTACACGTGTACACTGACTATCGGGAGATGCTGGCCCTCGAAAAGCCGGATCTCGTGTCTGTTGCCGTACCTACGGGCCTTCATCGTGAGGTCGCAACCGCCGCCACGCGCCTGGGCGTTCACGTCTTTATCGAAAAGCCGTTGGCCGCCACCGTAGCGGATGGCGCAAGGATCGTTGAAAGTGCACGCAAGGCGGGAGTCAAGCTCGCCGTAGGGCACATCGAGCGCTTCAACCCGGCTGTGCTCGCCCTCAAGAAGGAGCTGGACGCAGGTCAACTCGGCAGGATCTTTCAGATTCACGCCCGGCGAGTGGGGCCCTTCCCACCGCGTATCGGCGACGTGGGAGTCGTGATTGACCTAGCCACCCATGAGCTCAACCTTCTTGAGTACTTGACCGGATCACGGGTGATGAGCGTCTATGCGGATACGGAACGCAAGATCCATACGGCCCACGAAGATCTGCTGACCGGGATTCTCAAGTTCGAAGATGGCACAGTGGGCATTTTGGACATCAACTGGCTCACTCCCACCAAGATCCGCGAGCTATCTCTGATCGGCGAGCGTGGGATGTTCTCTGTCAACTATCTCACCCAGGACCTCTTCTTCTACGAAAACGATTACTTGAACGGAAACTGGGAAGGAATGGCACTCCTGGGCGTCAGTGAGGGGCGCAAGATTCGTCATAACATCAAGCGCAAGGAGCCGTTAGTAGCGGAGATCGAATCCTTTGTGGACGCCATTCAGCGGGACGCACAACCGCAGATTGGCGGCGAAGAGGCTCTGCGAGCGGTATTGCTGGCCAACCGGCTCTTGGAGTCGGGACGCAAGCACCGGGTTGTCCGGGTCTAGCTCGTCAGGGAGGACCGGACCAGCTATCGTATCCGCCCGGGGCACCTGTGCGTCATCAGATTGTACGAGGGGCAATCGATTCGTTTGCACCCTTGTGAGATGTGACAATCCAATCCTGTGACTCGGTGTGTCGGTCTGGCCACAGGCGATGCTTTTGCTTGCGCCTCGCCCGCGGCCCGGACCAGGAAGGGTGATCATGATCCCAAAAAGACGTATCCTTATGACCGGACTGCTGGCCGCTTCGCTGGTCCTGGTTGTGGTGCTGGTCGTCCAGGCGAAGCTGCCGACGGCATTCGCGCACACGCGAGGTCTGTATATCCTCTTTGACATACCAGACCTCGACTACAACCCGCCTCAGTACCCGGCTGTCGGAGGCGTATGGCGCTACGACTGGAGCCTGATGGAGCCATCTAATGGTACCTATGATTGGAGTGGGCTGGACACCTGGGTGCTGCGCGAGCTCCAGCGCGGCAAAATGGCAGCCATCGGCTTCTCTGTGTTCAACGAATTCCGCAGCAACAACTGCGCCGCGCGCGGGATCAAGGTGCCTGCCTGGCTGGCAGGCATCGATTCCACGGTGCGCTGGACCAGCAGAACCGATGGTTCTATTCCTGGAGTTTGCGAGGGCTGGGGACCGTGGTACGTGCCGAACTACTGGAACTCCTCGTACCGAAACTACTATCAGCGCTTTATCACCGCGTTCGCTCAGCATCTGGTGGACGTACCTGAGATTCGCAATCAGATTGCCTTTGTTTCGATGGGTATCGGCCTCAGCGGGGAGACTCAGCCGAGCAGCAGGTGGGTCACCGACGAAGCCCCGGACTGGTACTACTATCACGACACCAGAGGCATTACCCAGGACCAGTGGGTCGAGTATGTCAACTGGTGCTCCAATATGTACAAGTCGGTGTTCAACGCCAAAGGCCTGACCATCCCGATCTTTCTGGACATTGGCCCGACCTACATCGGCGGTTACTCCGAGCGCGATGCCTTCTCAGCCTATGCCGCTGGCATTGGCGTAGGCCTGAGGCACAATGGTCTGCTGGCCGACCACCCCCAGGCCGTAAACTACAACCCGATGATCAACTACTGGAACACTGTACCTACTGCCTGGGAGACCTACTGGGCCTACCTGCCCAGCAAGGCCGATTTTCAATGGGCTATCCTGGCCGGGTTGGCCAAGCACCCTGACAACTTTGCCTTCGACAAGCTCCTGTGGCAAACAGAGGAGTATCAAGGTCTGTTCCAGTTCGCCAACTCCTACGTCGGAGTCACCACCGCCAACACCCCGGGTGCCTGGGTGGCGCTACGCGAGACACAGCAGGGCGATGGCGAAGCGGGGAACTACAACCTCTGGATGACCCAGAAGGATAGTGCTCCCAATGGCACCACGGTCGCCGAATGGAATGTTGGCTCGAACCGCGGCTACCACTTTGACGTACCAAACGGCACCTACACCGTGGACCTTTACTTCACGGAGGTGTACTACAACTCACCGGGCGCACGCGTTTTCGACATCAAGATCGAAAACGTGATCGTTCAAACGAACTTTGATATCTGGCAGGCAGCGGGCGGCAAGAATCGGCCGATCTCGCGCACGTATGTCGCATCTGTCTCCGATGGTCGAGTGGACATCGATTTTGTACAGAAGACGGCCAACGAGCCGACCATTCACGCCATACAAATCAGTGGGTCCGGCTACACTCAGCGCATCAACTGCGGCGGCGCCAGCTTCACGGACAGCCTGGCACGCCTGTGGGTTGCAGACCGGGAGTATGAGTCGGGCAGTTTCGGCTACATCGGGGGCAGTACGTACACAGGTACGAGTGACATCATTGGGACGACCGATGACGCACTGTACCAGACCATGCGTGTGGTATGGTCGGGCGCACCGGCCGTCGGGCGCTTCTGCCGGCGTACGGATCAGGCCACGGGTAACACCCGCATGCGTTTTGACATTGACAACAACTATATGTACAACGGCAACTTTGGCACCGTGACGATCAGCGTCACCTATTTCTCGACGGGCACCGATCGCTGGGAGCTCAGATACGACTCGACCAGCGACCTGGATAAGGCAGCCGTTCCTTCCGGGTCGACGAACGCCTGGGTGCAGAAGGATAATTCGGGGATATGGAAGAAAGCGGTGTTCTATCTGGCCGACGCCCGGTTTGCCAACGGTCAGCCAGGTAGCACCGATTTTTCCATCTACTCCTCCGGAGATGGCAATGAGTGGGTCAGCTTTGTCGAGGTCAGCAAGGGCGGTGTGCAGCAGCCCACCCTGACCCCCACGCCGACTGCTACGGCTACCCCTGTACTGGCTACGTTGCAGGGCAGGGTAAGCTTGCAGGGGCGGCCATTGCCTCCGAACAGCCAGTGGATTGTGGCGCTGACGGTCAAAGTTGGCGGCAGCCCTTACCCGGTCACGACTGACACCTCCGGCAATTTTAGCTTGCCCGGACTCGCTCCGGGCTCTTATGACATCTGCGTCAAGAACAGTCACACCCTCTCCAATAAGCGTACCGGAGTGGTGCTGGTGGCAGGCGCCAATAGCGTCGACTTGGGGACCCTGCGCGAGGGCGATGGGAACAACGACGACTATGTTACTATCGTCGACTTTTCGATGCTCGCGGCCGGCTTCTTCCCCAGCTACAATGTTGCCGCCGATTTCAACCAGGATGGGTACGTCAATATCAACGACTTTTCGCTGCTCTCCCTGAACTTTGGGGGACGCGGGGATTGCGCCCCCTAGTCAGAACCGTTCGACTATGCCATCCGGTGCAAAAGGGTCCGTTCGCGTCAGTCGGGCCTCTACTGAAGGAGTCAGGATGAGAGTGTCAAGACAGGGCAACAGGAACAGCGACAGGCACGGCCAGTGTCTCCTTTGGCTGCTGGCCGCAGTTGTGCTGCTGTGGCCATGCGTTGCCCCGTTCGGCTTTGCCAGAGCACATGCAGCCGGGATGCCTCTGCTGCCGCTCAATGTTGCACAGGGGCCGGCGATCCGTACCTCAGGCCTCGTCGCGCCGTCGCACCCCGAGGCTGTCGGTTTGATGACCGGACAGGCGGTCACGGTCAACCTCAACCCATCTGCTTCGTCTGTCGCCAGGGACCAGATATTCACCGTGGATATCCAGGTGGTCTCCGGCACCCAGCCGGTAAATGGCGTGGAGATCCATCTGTACTTCGATCAAACCTACCTGCAGGTGGTCAATGCGGCTGGCACACCCGTTGGCAGCATACAGGACAACGGCTACTTGAGCCAGGTAATCCGCAACAAGGTCTATACGGACACACAGCAGGCACGAATCTACTTTGCCGCCGGGATTTATGACCCCGAAGAGCAGAGGCCAACTGGCACCTTCCCCCTGGCCACCATCCGCTTCAAGGCCCTCTGGGGAACCGCCGGGATGACTACACCCCTGACCTTCGGTAGCCAACTCCCTTACAAGACCGAAGTCACCTATGCTGGCGGCTCCGTACTCGGCACAGTTGAGCACGGCAGCGTTACCATCAGCGGCGAGACGCAGCCGCTGACCCCCACGCCGACACCTACTCTGACCACCGTTCCGACGGCAACGCCGACGCCCACGCCCACCCAGACTCCCGCGCCAGGACGCACTGTCTACGTCAATCTGAACCCATTGGCAGCCGCGGTCGCCAAGGGACAGCTCTTCTCGGTCGACATCCAGATAGTGGCCGGCACACAGCAGGTCGACGGTGCCGAGATTCACCTCTTCTTTGACCCGTTGTTCCTTCAAGTTGTCGATGCAGCCGGAAACCCGGTCGACCGCATCCAATCCGGCGGGTACCTGAGCCAGGTAATTCGTAACAAGGTGTACACCGACACAGCGCAGGCGCGCATTCACTTTGCCGCTGGCATATATGATCCGGACGAACCCAGACCAAGCGGTACTTTCCCGCTCGCTACGGTCTTTTTCAGGGCTCTGTGGGGCACAGGAGCAGGCAGTGTGCCTCTGACCTTTGGCATTGACCTTCCCTACAGAACCGAGGTCACTTTCAGCGGCAACTCCGTACTGGCTGGAGTAGGGAACGGCAGCATCACCATATCGGGCGAACAGCCACCCATGACCCCGACTCCCACTGCCACGCCGACGGCCTCCGCCACCGGCACCGCAACCATGACGCCGACCCTTACCGCGACCCGTACGCCGAACCCAACCCCTCAGAGCACAAAGACAGTCTGCCTGGCCAAGAACTGGTTGCCCGATGCCAGTTACAGCGCAGTACAGGACACTTATCTGCACTCCTGGTACCCAACCACAGCGAACGGTGCGGAGGCTTTTCTGCGGCTGCGCAGTGACAACGGGGCACGCCCGGCTATTCGCTTTGAGCTCGATCCTTATGTGCCGTCCGGGCCGCTGGTGACCATCATCGAGGCCAAACTGCACCTGTCAGTGGCTTACGTGAGCAACTCTTTCGCCATGACAGCCTCTGTGTTCCGCATCAACCGCGACTGGAACCAGACCACAGCGACATGGCAGACCCCCTGGAGCACGTTCGGGTGCGATGCTGTGCCCGCCGACCGCGAGAGCAGTCCGGTGGCGTCTGCCGCTCTCCCTGCGGAACATGGCAGCTGGGTCGTTCTCGATGTTACCAGCCTGGTCCGTGACTGGGTGTCCGGTGAGGCCAATAATCGAGGGATGCTCATTCTCGGATCGGCAGACCTTAACCGCGAAGTCAGCTTCCAGTCCTCAGATCACCCTGACGGCTTCTTCAGGCCCCGGCTCTGCATCACCTACTATGGCGAAGGCACTCCGCCCACGGCGACCCCCACGCCCACCGTAACGCCGACCGGAACACCGACGACTGTCAGCACAGCCACCGCTACTCCGACCCCGACACCCACAGGGACGACGGCACCCACTGCCACGTCGACAATGACGCCAACTCCCACAATCACCCTCACACCGACCCTGACGCCTACGCCAACGGACACGCCGCTGCCCTACGACGTCCCCATCACGCGCTGGTTCCAGATGGGCGTGTCCCCGGCAGGATACGATGGAGCCGCGGATACATACATCACGTCAAGCAACGAGAATCTGAACGCCGGCTGGGAGCAGGTACTCAAGATCAATTACGATGGTCGAGAAAAATCCCTTCTGCGGTTCGATCTCTCACGATATGTGCCGAGCGATGTAGTTGTCACGCGGGCCCGTTTGGACGTCAACTTCTACTGGTTCGATGCTCGCTATCCGGAGATTCCCACAACCATTGGCGCCTTTGAGGTCCTGCGACCGTGGGCCGAGTTCGAGGCCACCTGGAATCGTTACGCAGTCGGATATCCCTGGAGTGGTTGCGACTCTCAGGGAGACAGGGCAACCGTGCCGGCCGCCAGCATTGAGGTGGATTCCACCGGCTGGAAAGAGTGGCAGAGCGACGGCCTGACGCAGCTGGTACAACAGTGGGTCAGCAACCCTTCATCCAACAACGGTCTGGTACTGATCGGGCTCTCGCCCACAGAGCGGCAATTCTGGGCGGCAACTTCCTCCCAGCACCCCACCCTGCCTTCTCGGCCCAAGCTTTGGGTGGTCTTCTATCGGCCTGGACCCACACCAACGCCAACGGCATCCGCCACGGCGAGCTCGACCCCCACGGTGACGCCCACGCCAAGCCACTCGCCCACAAGCACGCTGACGGAGACGCCCGCGCCAACTCTCACCGCTACGGCCACCGCGACCGGGACGAATACTCCCCAAGCCACCCCCACCAGCAGTGCTACAGCTACTGCCACGGAGACGCTCACGGCGACCCCTGTGCCTACTGCAACGGCGACGACTACAGGGACCCGGACGATCACTCTCACCGCCACTGTCACAAGGACTGCTGCAGTGACCCAGACTGCCACACCGGGCGCCACATGGACAAGTACTCCGACGCCATCACGGACTGCATCTCCAACCCAGACGGAGACGCCGGGATCCTACGGGGCCTTTGTGCCCATCATTGTCCTCCGGAGATAGGCGAGGATGCTAGACGGACCACAGCCTGCCGATGCATCGCAGGCCTGCTACAGTAACGGGGGATGGCGCGCACAGCCGACGCGCGCCGGGTCCCCGGGACGGCTCTCAGAGGCAGGCCCAAGGAGCGTGGCATGACCACACCAATTCACATCGGCTCTGATGTCCCACAGCGCCGGGGCTTCACGCCCCGCTCAGAGCCTGTGTTACCCGTGCAACCGGGCGGAAACTCGCCCACTCGCGTGAGCAGCTCTCGACGGATTCTGGTTGCGCCACTCGTCACCCTGCTCTGCGCGGCCTGGCTCCTGTGCGCTGCGACGAGCCGGGGCACAGTCGCCGCAGAGGCACCTATGGGCTACGCGAGTAACGCACAGCAATCAGCCTCCGGTACGGTCGTTGTTAACCTCAATCCCAGCCACTCTGTTGTCGACAAGAATCAGACCTTTGCGGTGGACCTCCAGCTCGTGGCCGGGACTCAGCCAGTCGACGGCGCCGAAGTCCATTTGTACTTCGATCCGACCTACCTCCAGGTCGTTGACGTGGCCGGCAATCCCACAGACCGGATCACCTCGAGTGGTTACCTGAGCCAGATCCTGCGCAACAAAGTGTACTCAGACACAGGTCACATCCACTTTGCCGCCGGAATCTACGATCCGGAGGAACCGAAACCAAGCGGCACATTCCCCATTGCGACCGTGCGCTTCAGGGCGTTGTGGGGTACGGGCGGAACAGCTACGGTGCTCGCCTTCGCCACGGAGCTACCCTACAAGACCGAGGTGACCTACGGTGGAGGATCAGTGCTCGGATCGGTGGAGAATGGTTCGGTCCTTGTGTATGGAGAGGAGCCGCCTGGGACGCCAACTCCAACGGCAACACCCAGTCAGACAGCGACAGCGACGAGCACGAACACGCCAACTGCAACAGTCACGCCGATGGACACAGCGACCGGGACCCCCACACCGACCAGCACTGTGAGCCCCACGGCCACAGCAAGCCCGACTGCATCGGCGACGCCGCAATGTTCTCCCATCACCCTGTGGCTACAGCAGGGCGTGCTTCCTGACGTTTCCTATAGCGGCTCATCCGATACCTTCCTGAGCATCGATGAACCAGACACGACGCACGAAGGCAGCGTTTCGCTGCAAATGAAGAACGACTCCAGTGGCGGCAAGCGCCCGCTGCTGCGGTTTGACGTGAGCCGCATCCCGCCCGGCTCACACATCATCACTGCAACGCTGCACCTGGCCCAGGACCCCTATCGGAAGAACGACCTCTTCTCCTCCTCCGTCAGCATCTACGCGGTGGAGCGCCACTGGCTGGCTGCAGAGGCTACCTGGTACAAGGCCACGGCCCTGGAGCCGTGGAGCGCGTCTGGAGCGGACGGCGCGGCTGACCGCAGTCTCACGGCGCAGAGCACTCTGGAAGTCGTCCTGGTCTCGGAGATGCAGTGGCGGCTGTTCTCCGTACGGGATGCAGTGCAGGCGTGGGTGAACTACCCGGCTCAGAACGAAGGCTTGTTGGCCATCGGCACCGGTTTCTCACAGGAATTCCGGTTCTATTCCAACGAGTACCCGGCAACCAGCTTCAGGCCCAAGTTGGAGATCATCTACTGCCCGGCTCCTCCCACTCCAACTCCCACCGCGACCCCAACGCAGACGTGCACGCCTACCCAGACACCCACTCCTACAGCCACGCCGCTACCTGGCAGGCTGATTGGCCAGGTATGGAATGACGTGCTTGGCGATGGGATCAAGGAGCCGGACGCGCAGGGACTGCCTGGAGCGTCATTGTACCTGTTCAACTCCGCCTTCCCCGAACCGGGACCGCCCTGTCGCCCAGTGATCACTACAGGGCCCAGTGGCATATTTGAGTTTGCCGCGCTTCCGCCTGGCTGGTATACCCTGGTGCGAACGAACCCCCCAGGTTACTACTCCACTACCACCGACCGCTTTGACATCCTTCTGCAGAGCTCGGCAACGGTGAATGTGTATTTCGGCGCCTGGATACCGCCCACCACGACGCCGACACCAACAGAAACCCAGACTCCCGAAACCTCGCCCACGCCGACTGTCACCGTGACCGCCGATGCCTCGTCGACACCGACCAGGACGCCTGAGGCGACACATACGCCCACCACACCACCAGAGAGTGAATATGGCATTGTCATTCCGTTGATCTTGCGAGGACTGGGGTTACGGTAGATATCGGCTCGCCAGACACATGAGGTGCATGATGAGAAAATGGGTAGCAGCTATAGCTCCGGCCCTGCTCCTGGCGCTGGTGTTGCTTGTCGTACGCGCCATCGCCGGCACAGCCCAGGAGGATCCGGGTACTCTGCACGCACCTCAAGTGCATCCCGTCCCGATGACCCTGTCGGGATCGGTTACCCAGACCCTTACCTTCCAGCAGGGCATCTCGCCTACCAGCGCTTACACGGGTGCTCATGACACCTACATCAGTCTCCTGGCCGAAAGCACCAACTATGGGTTTCTGCCGGAATTGCGTATGTCGTACGACTCCCGCTATCGCATTCTTCTCCACTTTGATCTTTCTGCCCACCTTCCCCGCAACGCGACGATCCTCTCTGCTCGGCTGGAGCTGGCCGTCTACTATCGGGAGCTACCTACCGCCGCCACTGACGTAGGCCTTTATGAGGTGCTTCGGCCCTGGACAGAGTCGGGCGCCACATGGCGTGGCTCCACAGCCGACGTCTCCTGGGAGACCCCGGGGTGCGACGGGGAACATGATCGGGCAGGAGACTACATAGCACTCAGCCGCCTGCGTAATGTCGGCGTCTGGCAGACCTGGGAGAACACCCCCTTCCGTGATCTCGTGCAGCGGTGGGTGGCAGAACCTGACTCGAACCTCGGCGTGATCCTGCTCGGCCTGTCGAATGAGCGCCAGTTCTGGCTGCTGACCTCATCCCAGGGCATTCCTGCAGGTCGACCACGTCTGGTTGTCTCGTACCTCATCCCGGAGCCAACCCCCACGGCCACCACCACCTCGACCTCTACACGGACTCCGACCGTCACCATGACGCCCAGCCCCACTCTCCCCCCAACTCCCACGGAGGTGGTGACAACGGCCGTCGTCTCGGGGATGGCCTGGAGAGATGATGATGGGAACATGACGCACGACCCGGGCGAGCCGCCCCTCGCTGGAGTCACCATTATCCTGAAGGATCCCAGCTACCAGGAGATCTCACGGCAGTCGACTGGCATGGACGGTTCATATGCTTTCACGAATCTGCCGGGCGCCAGCTATGTGCTGACCAGAGAGGACCCGACCGGGTATAGCCTCAGTTTTCCCGTGGCGGGATCGTACGTATTCTACCTGATCGGCGGCCAACAGCTCAGCGGAATGGATTTTGGATTCGTTCCGCTGCCAACGGCTACGCCGACCTTGACACCAACACCTACGAACAGTGCGACAGCCACTTGCACAGCCACTCCGACTGCCACTCCATCGCACACGCCCACCAACACGGCCACAGCCAGTTCCACTGCCACGTCAACAGCCACTCCCACTCAGACTGCTACCTCGAGTGTCACGCCAACCAGTCCTCCAACCGCCACCCCCAGCCCTACCCTAACCCATACTCTGACGCCCACGCCACGGGGAACGCCGGCGGGGAATCTGTGGGATCCCATCCCTGCAACCTGTCAGGGGAGGTACGACGGGACCACCATCGGTCGGGTTTCGGCGATCCAGGAGTATGGGGCGTGTGGCGCCGGACTCCTGGGGCCGGAGGTCATCTATGAGTTCAAGGCGGACTATGACCTCGAGCGTCTGAACATCAGCCTCGACTCGCCCGCTGATCTTGCCGTCTTTGTCCTGGCTGGCGCCAGTCCCAGCTCGTGCTTCTATGCTGGCGGGTCGGTAGTCGTACCCGGCATCGCCGCCAACACGACCTACCTTCTCGCAGTCGACGGCTCCGAGGCCGGCAACTACATTCTGGAACTGAACTGCCAACCCCCGCCCGCCACAACGCCGACCAGCACGCGCACGCAGACGCTAACTCCTACAGAGGGACCTGCATCTTCACCCACGCCTACGGCCACCCCTACCCCCACACAAACCAGAATTCCCGGCGGTCCGGTCAAGGCATTCCTGCCTCTGCTGTACCGCCCCCGTCTTGAATATCTGGTGGACTGCGGATCGGACGTTGGCTACTCCGACGTGCTAGGCCGCGTATGGAAGGCTGACCAGGCCCACGAGGAGGGAGGCTGGGGTTACGTGGGCGACACGGGGCTTTTCTCCGTTACTCGAGTCATAGGCAACACCAGCGACCCAGCGCTGTACCAGACGCAGCGCTGGTCCGAAGGTGCCTTTGGCTACCATTTCAGTGTACCGAATGGCACGTACGAGGTGGAACTGCATTTTGCCGAGCTGTATTACCGAAAAGCCGAAAGCCGGAGATTCTCAGTGGACATCGAGGGCCAGACTGTGCTATCGGACTTGGATGTCTTCGCTGCCGCAGGCAATCAGGCTTTCAGCGCGGTCACACGAAGTTTCACCATAACGGTGGGAGATGGCGAACTCAACGTGGATCTCAACAAGGGCTCCGCTGACAACCCAATGTTGAACGCCCTCAGAGTAGCCAGACAGTAGCGAGTACGATCAACTGGCCAATGAAGCGGCCCGGGCGGTCTTGATCTTGCCCACCGGGCCGCTTGGTGTGACGCTTCCGTCGCGCCGTTGCAGACTCACACTCAAGCCAATCACGGCTCTGTGCGCTTGACGCCCACCAGAGTGTAGTCGTCGAACTGCGCCTGTGCGCCGACGAAGGCCGACACCCGCTCACGGATCAACCTCACGAGCTCGGTACAGGATCCGGCACTTCCTGCGGCGATGGCCTGGACCAGACGCTGCTCACCGAACTCTTCCTGTTGCTCATTGATCGGCTCGGTGACCCCGTCCGTATATAGAACGACAGTGTCGCCCGGATCCAGCGTGACCTGCCCATTCTCGAGCGAAATGCCCTCCACGACGCCGAGCACAACCCCCTTCGCGTGCAGGAATTCTGCTCTGGCTTCGGATTGCCGCCACACGACGGGAGGGTTGTGTCCCGCAGACGCGTAAGCCAGTTGGCCACTTCTCCAGTTCAGCACGCAGTAGAACATGGTGACGAACATATCGCTGCGTGTGTCGGCCATGATAAGCTCGTTGACGCGCTGCAGGGTCTCGGCCGGAGAGCGCAGCTCCAGAGCGCTGGCCCGAAGAAGCGTACGGGCAAGGCTCATGAATAGGGCAGCGGGGACTCCCTTGTCTGATACGTCGGCAATTACCACTCCCAACCGGTCGGCATCGAGTGGCACAAAGTCGTAAAAGTCTCCACCGACCTCTCGCGCAGAATGCCAGTCGGCGGCCATCTCCCACCCGGGAAGGTAGGGACAGCTATCTGGCAGGAAGCTCACCTGGATGTCCCTCGCCAGCCGCAATTCCTGCGACATGCGCTCTTGCTGCAGCACTGTCTCATAGAGCCGGGCATTTTCGATGGCGATGGCCGCCTGGTGCGCAATGCCTTCTACGATGCTGATCCTGCGTGGCGAGAAAGCGCTTGCACGCTGCGTATAGTCCACCAGCAGCGCCCCCAACAACTCCTGCTTGCTCACAAGAGGCACGCCAAGCATGGATCGGACCTGGAACTGTTGCTGCACGCTGACGGGTATCAGCGCAGATTCAGCCTCTGTCTCCACTGTAACACGACCCTTGCTCTGTCTGATTCGGTCCAGCAGAGGCATCTCGCCCGACCGGAACCGCATCTCATGGTAGACCGCGAGTTGATCCTTGCTCAGCCCATGTGAGTTGTAGGGCACAAATGCCTGAGTGGATTGTTCCCACAGGAAGATCATGCAGCGGTCCACGCCCGCCAGCAAGGGCGTGAGGCGTACGATTTTGGCCAGGTTCTCGGAGAGATCGGCGGAGGATACGAGCGCCTGAGCAACCTGAAGCAAGGCTGCGGAAACCCATGCCTCTTCGTGTTGAGCGTCGTGAAGGCGGGCATTTGCGATGGCCATCGCCGACTGGTCCGCCACCCCGGTCAGTATGGCCTTCTTGCGTTCTGTGAAGCGTACGGTAACGTCTACATAGTCCACGAGCATCGCACCGTAGGTCTCACCTTGAAATCGCAAGGGCAGGGCAAGAAGGCTGCCGACCTGAAATGCTTTGAGCAGGTCTTCGGGGATCAGCCTGGTGTTAGCCTGGCCCTCCATGATCAGTGTGGAGCCGGACGCTCTCAACTGGTCAAGTAGCGGCACATCTCCGGGCTGAAAATGCAGGCCGTCGAACAATGGCCCAACCCCCGCGTGCCGCGTGAAGCTTCCAGCCGCCGTAAAACCCGTCAGTTGCTCATCCAGCAGCAGAACAGTGCAGCGGTCGACGCCCACCAGCAATGGCGTGATGCGTGTGATGGTCTCCAGCATATCGCGCAGCGAGGTCAGATTCCCCACCGCCTCAGCCACCTGTAACAGGACGGTCGACGTCCAGGCCTCCTCCTGCCGGGCGGCGTAGAGCCTCGCTGCCTGTATGGCCACCGCCACAGGTGCTGCCAGGGTGCGCAGCACAGCCATGTCGTCGTCGCCGAAGGCTCCAACCCTGTTGCTCTGCACGTCGAGCACACCCACGATCCGCTGCTCTACCTTCAGGGGTACGGCGAGCTCTGCCCTGGTGTCCACAAGGGCCTCGTCGAAGCAGAATCGCGCTTCCTGGGAGACATCATTGGCCAAGATCGGCTCGCCGTGCTCGGCCACCCAGGATATCATGCCCTCTCCGCGGGCAATATGTAAACCGCGCTCTCGAATGACTGGACTGGTGCTCGCTCTGAAGGCTACTTCGCCGCTCTCGTCGTCGACCGTGAAGATACCCACGTGGTCGTAGGAGAACGTGCTCTTTATCAGGTCGACCACCTGTGCGAAAAGAGTGTCGAGCTCCAATATGGCCGCCACACGCTGGGCAACCTCGCTGATGGCAGCAATCTGCTTCGATTTCTCCTGCTCGGCCCGGTACAGTTGCTCCAGCTCCGACGCTCTCACGGCCAGTCGGTCCCAGGCCCGCGTAAGGCTTTGCAGCATGGACGCTGACGCGATCAGCGCCAGTGCCAGCAGGAGAAACGCCGGCCCCCCCAGACTTGCGAAGGTGAGGGCAACCACAATGGAAAGCGGCAAGGGCGCCAGCTCGACCAACAGCGAGTATGTGCCAATGCGACGGATGAAGTCGATCAGGCCGCTTCTTCCGCCACGCAGAAATGCCCTCCCGCCCCAGGCCAAATGGTCCATCAAGAACCAGACCACCAGCGTCGCCACCAGAGCAGTGAACATCGGCCACGTGGTCGTAGTTGGCGCAGTCTTTCCCCCCAGACGCAAGTAGAGCCCCCCGCAGCAAAGTGCCATCAGCGCCTTGAGGCCCGAGCTGAACAGGGGTAGCTCGATCGCAGATTTCCAGTCAAGAGCAGGGGAGACAGCCCCGGGGCCAAATCGGTGATAGGCCGCGCGGAGGCTCAGGTAGACAAGTCCACTTAGCCCTGCCACCCAGGCGCCAAGCGGTGGTCCAAACACAAACACCGCAGCCAGGTCCACAATTCCTACCAGGCTGTGCGTAACGTCCCTATCGACGCGGAAGCCGAGGTGCTTCAGTATGCAGGAGAGCAGGACGAACAGGAGAACTAATCCAAGCCCGGCTCGCAACGCTCCCCATGGCGTGCTGCGCACGAGGAACAGCCATCCCAGCAGGCCTACGGCAAAGCTATACACGGCAATGAGAGGCTCGCGCCACCGGCGGACGTTCACGCGCAGGCGTTGGCTCATGGGGTGCGGCCTATTCTGGCCGAGAGTCCGAGCCTTCAGAACCAAGCACCTCGGCACCGATCCGAGTGCTGCTGCACCCCATCTGTGTCGAATCGAAGGCGAAAGCCTCAGCCGCAGCGACTTCGCTCGGGAATACCCTCAGTACAGCGTCCAGGCCGGCAATCTCGATGACTCGCGCTATCTTCGGTGGGGGACAACATAGTTTGAGGTCACCGTGAATCTGGCGAAGCCTGCGAGCATGGATGAGGATCACGCGCAAACCACTGCTGCTGATATAGGTACATCCTTCGAGGTTGAGTATGATCGCATTGGCGCCGCCCTTCTCCAGGGCCGAAACGGCCTGATCGAGGGCTGGAGACGCATTCGCATCCAAGCGTCCCTCAGGCGCGATCACGGATAGCTCAGGATGAAGTACAGACGGGTAGGTCCTCACGGCGCACTTTCCTCTTCATGGTAAGCCTGTTCCCATGCGCGGGGTCGAATTCAAACCGCACCGAATCCATCAGCTTCTCCATCAAGTAGAGCCCGAGCCCGCCTTCCTGCCTCTTCTCCAGCGGTGCAGCTGTGTCGGGCCGGGGCACCGAACGTGGATCGAAGGGCTCGCCGTGATCGACAATGGTCACCGTCACTTCCCCATCGGAGAGCCTGCACTGGATACGAATCGGACCGTCGGACCGGCCCAGATAGGCGTGGTCAATAACGTTGGCGCAGGCTTCATCCACGGCTACCTGGAGCGCGAAGGTGTCTTCTTCGCGGAGCGACTGCTGCCGCGCGAATTCAGTCACAAAATCGCTTACAGCGGTGAGATTCTTCATCTCACTCGTAACCGACAACTTGGCTACCACTCGGCTCCCTCTTGGTCGAATACTGATCATATCTGCGCGAGCCATGCCGGGCAAGGAGCCGCCGCAGCCCCCAACCTGGCGCCGATGTACTTTCGAGCCGGGCATTGCGAGCGCAGACAGGAATCCGCCAACCTCAACCCGACTGGAGAGGACTATCTCTGACGGACAGGGGTTGTGGGGCTAGAAGCTGCCCACAGCATCCACAGAGTTGTCAAAGACCTTGAACAGAGGCGTCAGACCCGTAAGGTCAAAAACATCGCTCTTGATGCGCGGAGGAATGTTGCACAACCGTAGGTCGCCGCGGTTCCAGCGCCTAGTTTCTTTCAGCGTGGTGATCAACGCTCGCAAACCGCGACTGCTGATGTACTCCAGGTTCTGCATATCCACAACGATGCGCAATCGTTTCTCCGCTGTCAGGGTCTTGAACACCTCCTCAAGCTGAGCGGCGCTGTTGCTGTCCACTCGGCCGTGGAGCTCAACGATGTCAACCCGCTTCAATTGCCTGGTCTTGATTTCCATATCGGCCTCCTTGCTCAACTCGGTCTCTTACATTATAGCACACGGCAAAGTCAACGAGGTAGCGTATCAACCCTACCCGGGGTCGAACTGAGATTCTCGTCAGTCAGGCCAGAACTGGAGAGCCGCAGGGTGCTGACGATACCCAGCCCGGCAATCAACCACAACAACGCCACCGCATGCTGAAAGTTGATATTCACGAAATAGTGATCGAAAACACCTGTCACCAGCGCGGCCACCAGCGCCGCCACAAAGCCAAGCATCATCGACTCCAGCCTGGCCTCTATCCCAGTTCGCCGAAGACCCCTTAACAGCTCTCGCAGCGCCAGCCCCATCGCCACCAGAAATGCGGTCAGACCAAACATGCCCATCTCTTCAGCGACGAGAAGGTACATGTTGGACACTCCAATGTAGACGTCGATGCTGGGAGCCCCGGCGAAGCCCACGCCGAACCAGGGGTAGCGAGAAATCAGGATGAGCGCATCCTTGTACTCGCCAAATCGCATCTGTGTCGCCAGGTCTTCTCCCTGAATGCCCTCCAGGAAGTGAGCCAGGTACCACTGCATCTGAGGTAGAAGAAGGAGAAAGACTCCAGCCGCAAGTCCCAACAGTAGAAGCTTTCGATACCGCAGCAGCGCAATGGAGAGCATTCCCGCAGCCAGGCCAACCATCGCACCGCGAGAGTAGGATAGCAGCAGACACGACACCATCGGCCCCAGCGCCACAACTGCTAGCCAGTTCAAACCCCATCTGCGTGGGCCGTGACGAAACAGTGACAGGGGATCCGTCGATAGCAGTTGAGGCAGGGTCAGAGCGCCAACCAGTGCGAGCATGCCTCCAAGGACATTGGGGTTGATTGAGGTGGACGTGGCGCGAAACGGCAGTTCGGGATTGCTTTCCACATGCACCATCACGTCTGAGCCAGAAGGATAGCCAAAGATCCGCAGCATGGAGAGCAGGCGTATGGTCAGGTTCTCAGGCAGGAAGTAGAGCACCACGCCGACGGTGCCAGCCACACACCCGGCCAGGATTAGCACAGTCAGCACCTGCTCCAGATCCTGCCGACTCCGGACGGTATTGAGCACAAGGAAGAAGAGCACATAGTTCAGCAGCAGTTCAGCGAATTGTCGCACCAGCGAGGTCGTGATGCTGCCAAAAGTCAGCCCGATCACAAAAGAGACACAGGCCAGAACCATGAGGGTCATGACCGACGGTCCGAGCACGGAACCACGAAGGTGCTGTTGCTTCTTCCGCGCAACCTGAAACAGCCAGGTGAACAGAAGCACAACCAGGATGATATCGAGGAGAGTGGGGGTGAATCCGACACCCGGCAGGGGCAGCGTCCCAAACGGCAGCAGGCAAATGACGGCGATCAATGCCACAAAGGTAATCCTTGTGCTGCGAAGCATCAGGATGCCGCCGGTCAGAGCAGCGAGTAGCGCCACCGCCACCAGCGGACCCAGTACGCCGAACAGCGCGCCCAGCGCCACTCCGACCGCCAAGCACACCAGAATTGTCGCGGCGGTCTGGCGCGCCGGGCTGCCGGTCGTGATCCAGCATCGCAATCGTCCAAGCAAAGCTTCTCTTGTCATCGAAGGTCACTGGTCCAGTTCATCGGGCAGCATATTAGCACACTGGAGAGGGCACCGCAAACCCTGGATGTTGAGCCTGCGCTGGCCGACTGTAACTGATGCGCCTGCGCCAGGGACAGGTCCGGCACATGGGTCAATGGGCAGCACAGGGTCAGCGCGCAGACCCTCCCGTTGTCAGGGCACAATGCGGATTTCGGCAAGGACCGCGTGGTCGGCTGCAGGATTTTGCAGGGTCGAGAGTCGGCGCGCTGTCAGTTCGTCATACAATGCGACTATCAGCGTGCCGTCACCGGGCGGCACTTGGAGGGGAATCCGCAGCTCGTGCTGGTCGCGTACCACCTCACCAGGAAGCCATGCTGTTGTGGGATAACTCCATTCTGAAGGAACAGCGTCATCCTGAACAATCAGCTGCGCTCCGGCAGCGAGCACCTGCACGCTGACCTTGTAGCTCGCAGCTATGGCTCGCTCGCCCTGCCAGTAGAGGGTAATGGTCATCCTCGCCCCTGGACGAATGGTGCTCAATGCCAGGTCATATCCCAGCAGGATGATGCCCTGCTCGAACTCCACCCTGGTCTCGTGCTGAATGTCCGGCACGATGTATGAATGCTCACGGACCGCGACGTTCAGTTTGGTTAGTTGGGTCAGCTTGGACCCAGCCCCAACCCATAGACCATACTCTCCCCCGAGCAGAGTCGACGGGATCAGCAGGCGGTACACACTGCGATTGGTCTCTCCGGGGTTCCAGAGTGAAACAGCGTACCTCGAAAGGACCGGCAGCTCCTTGGCCCAGGTCTCATTGCCAGCTGTATCGCGCAATGAGAATCGGACCGGGATATCCTCGGTCAGGGATTGAGGTGCCTGCCACCACAGAGTCAGCAGCATCGCATCACCGGCATTGAACCTTGTGGTCTGGAGGCCAAATCCCTCCAGCTGCAACCCGCTTCCGAGTAGCAGCTCTGCGGGTTGCGGGGGTACAGTCTGGGCAGCGGTCATTACCGGTTTGGACAAGGCCATCTCCTCAAGCAGCAGGGAATGGCCCAGCGGTTGCCCTGATTCATCGAGCCAGTCAACGCTTCGCCCCAGCTCGGGATCAAACACCCGCAGAATCACTCGATACGTCTGGGCGGGAAGATCCGCCTGCAAGGGTACATCGACCCGCCCCCGGATCGGCACTGCGACGGGCCATGAGGGAGGCAGGAAGTAGGGTGTACTCAATGCCTGATCCAGCCGGAGGTACTCGACTCCCTCCAGATCTTCCAGACTGAGGGTGCAACTCAGATTGCTGTGCAGAGGTTGGTCAGCCCGCCAGTAGAAGACGTACGACAACCTTCCCGCGTCCGGCGCAAAGCGGTCAAAACCAAGCAGGCTAGCTCCGGACGGCAATCCCACATCGGTACGAGTTTCAGGAGCAGGAACTCCCTGAACGAGCTCATCGTGACTCTCGATATCGAATGCTCGCAGACGGTAGCCCAGGAATTCCTCATCCAGACTCACCTCGCGGCCGATGCGCAGCAGCTCGGTTACCACCATATCGCTGGGGTCGGCGAACTCGTAGTGCCACAGCACGAGCCAGACGCGTCTCGGGCGTGTCTGAAGCAGGGCATTCAGTGCATTCGCTGCGCCCGTAAACTCGGTCCCCACATGCATTCCGGCCCAGGGAGCCGCACCGCGATAGTAGTACAGCAGGGCATAAGGCGCATTCTCCATGAGCAGCAGGGCATCGTCAGAACGCACGTTGGCCGTGAGGAAACGCGCCAGGCCTCGCGTATCATCCCTGGCGTCACGCCGGCCTTCTGTGATGGCCACAGTCGGACCCAGCGACAGCCCAACCACCAGCAGCACAACCAGGGCAAACAGGATTTGCGACCGTCTGGCCCTCCAGCCAATCAGGTAGTGGAGAGCCACGACGGCGGAGATATACAGGGGCGCAGCCGCGGTGATGGCGTAACGCGTCGTGAACTTGGGGGCGGCTCTGACCACGAGGAAGATCAATACCAATGGGCTCAAGAAGGTCAACAAGACCAGTGCCCAGCGCCGCGTAGCTTCCGGCATCCTGTGTCCGTGTCCAACTTTGCTCTGGGCGCTGGCGCTCCGCACAAGTCGGAGAGCCAATAGCACGAAGGCAACCGCCCCTAACAGGGCCAGCACCCTTGCATACCGCCCCACTCCTGCAGCGGCCGATGGGAACAAGGCGATCCAGATCGCATGGAGGAATCCCCTCCAGTCGATGCGCGTAGTCACCCAGTAATCGGGTGCGCCCATTAGGCGCCCTATCTGCCCGGAAGCGGGCCAGATCCACGGCACGTAGAACAGGGCAGCGAGCGACAGGTAGGACAGAGTGCGACCCAGTTGCCTCCGTTCCAGAAACAACGAATACACCAGGAAGGCAGGGACTATCAGTACCGCAAAGTACTGTGTGTACAGACTGGCGGCGAGTAGAATACTGAACGCAGCCCAGCGAAAGCGTTGAACCCCGGCCGGGCAATCCTTGACGCTGCGCAGAGCCACCAGGTATGCCCAGGTAGCGGCGAGGGAGAGCAGCGCCTCCAGGCCGTACATGCGTGTTTCCTGCGCATAGTAGGCAATGAAAGGAGATGTTCCTACCAGAGCGGCTGCCGCCCACGCAGCGGCCACCCAGGACGTCGAACCGCCATTCTCATTCCCTGTCCCTGATCTGGCAGCTGTCCCTCGTTCGATCTCACGCACCACGGCAAAGGTTAGTGGCACCATGAGACACACTGCCAGAGCCGAAGGAAGGCGCACAGCCAGCTCGCTCTTTCCGGCCAGAGCCATCCAGAAATGGAGAATCAGGTAATACAGAGGTGGGTGCAGATCCTCCAGCGCGAGTGTATCGATTAGCTCACCGAGAGGCCGAGATGCGAACTCTACGCTCAAGCCCTCATCAAACCACAAGCTCTGCCTGTCCAGACACCTGGCGTACAGGAAGAAGACGGCGAGCGTGAGTGCGATCATCGCCAGGCGTGACACCCACTTGTCTCGACGATGCCCCTCCATCACAAGCGTGCTCCCGTCAGCCCCGGTCGGTGCATCGCTGCCCTCATGAGACAACACAGAGTGACTGACGACAGGGAGACGCCAGGAGCTGGCGCAGGCGTAACAAGCCCGAGGATCACCGCGTAATCAAGACTGCGCACGTTCCCTGCTTTTGTTGCGGACCAGCATCTCATAGACCTGCACTGTCTGTTGGGCGATGTGTTCCCAGGTGAATCGTGCCGCAAGCTGCAGCGCACCCTCCGCCAGGGACATCTTCAATTCAACATCGTCGGCGAGTTTTTCCACCGCATCTGCAATGCCGCCTACGTCGTCCGGAGCAACGAGCAGAATATTCTTACCATCGACAAGCTCATCGCTAGACCCCCGCGGTGACGTACTCACAATGGGCAACCCATGCGCGAGCGCTGCCATAAAGCTCCCGCGTCGAAAGGAAACTCCGTCGCGATAGGGAAGCACGCAGATATCGGCTGCCAGCAGGTTCGCCGTAACGTCCACACCGTCCGTATAGCCCGTCCACAGAACCAGATCCGCAATCCCCAGCTCCTCGCCCAGCTCGTGCACACGCTTGGCGTAGGCCTCATTGGTGGGATCGCTGTCACCCAGTTGCCCACCGATCATCACCAGCTTTGCCCTGCGTTCCCGATGCCGCAGCTCAGCCAGCGACCGAAGGAGAGTCTCCGCACCCTTACTTTCATTCAGGAAACCAAAGTAGCAGAGCAGGAGTTCGTCCTCTGCGAGCCCCATGTCACGACGCCACGCGCCTCGGTCGAAACCGGCGGGCTTCAAAGGGCGAATATTGCTGCCAATCGGTACAAGATGTATGTTCCCGCGTGGGACGCTTCCTTGCCAGTGACTGGCCTCGAGCCGCCTGTAGTCCTCAACATTGGTGGTCACCGTGGCGTCACTCCAGCGGGGCAGAGCGTTCGTGACCCACGTGCGCAGCATTCCGGCCTTCGGGCAAAGATAGGGCACGCGGAGGTCATGGAGCGTGGTAACCACCGCGCGATGCCGGTCAATGGTGTGCAACCACAATGGCAGCAAGTTGATGGCCGGGTGCATTGCGTAAGCGGCAGTCTGGTACTGAATGTGCACAATATCGGGTCGCTCCAGCTGCAGTGCCTGGTTGACGGACTTCCAGCTCCCCCAGTTCCACCGCTTCACGACCGGCATCAAGGTTGGCTCGGCACCCGTTTCCGGCTCCAGACCCGCGAGTCCCGCAACCTTGCGCGACGTGATGACATTCACCTGGTGACCCATCGCCAGCAATGCACGCGCCAGCTCACGCGTGCAATCACCCACTCCGCCCTGCATCGGGGGGTATTCGGCGCTCACCATGCTGATCTTCATCGCTCAGCTTCCCGTGCCGCGCGGTGCACTTGTCTTCAAACCCGACCGCAGCACAGCAAGATAGGCGGCCAATCGATCCTGGCGGAGGCCTCTCTTGTGCCCCACCAGCCACTTTAGCGCCTCCAGGACCGACTGCAAGAGATAGGTAGAAAGAAGGAACACTCGCAGTGTTTCTCCCACCAGAGCTCCATGGTGCTTGCGGAAGTAGTACACTTTGCTGGTCTCGAAGTAGATATGCCGCGGTCCGCTCACCTGGCTACTACTTTGCGCCTCGTGGTGTACTACCCTGGCCGAGGGCAGGTACACGATACTCCACCCATCTTCCTTGGCCCGATGACACCAGTCCAACTCCTCCGAGTACATGAATATGTTCTCATCCAGGGGACCCACTCTCTGCCATGCCTCGCGGCGAACGAGCAAGCAAGCTCCCACCAGCCAGTCGACTTCCTGTGCCTGTCGCGGATCGCGGTCCAGACAGTAGTAGCGCCGAAGCAAGGAGCTGTTCTGAAACCAGGGCTGGAACATGGTGCTTTCGACTAGGGCAGTAGCCAGGACGGGAAACCTTCTGCGTGACGGCTGAATCTGCCCGTTCGGGTCAAGGAGCATTGGCCCCACTGCACCCACACCCGGATGCGAGTCCAGATATCGAGTCATCTCGGCTAGGGCGTCGTCGACCACTTCGGTATCGGGATTCAGCAAGAGAATGAAACTACCCGTGCTCTGCGCGACCCCGAGGTTATTGCCTCGGACAAAGCCGACGTTGGTCTCACAGGCCACAAGTTTCACGTGAGGGTAGCTCTCGCGTACCATCGCCTGGCTGCCGTCCGACGATGCGCTGTCCACTACGATGACCTCGCACAGCGGATCCTCACCCGCAGCGCAGCCGCCGACCGAGGCAAGACATCGCTGCAGCAAGTCCCGAACATTCCAGTTGACAATTACCACAGACAGGATAGTCATGTCGATCCTGACGCCCTGGTCCCCTGCGACCGGATCTTCACTCTCCGATGCCCAGGCGGGACCTGACACGAGTTGCCCTCGGGCAAAGGCGGAAGTCCGAACAATCGGGCGGCGTTGGCCGTCGTCAACTCGGCTACGAGGTTGCCATCTACCCCCTTGAGCTCTGCGATCTTGGCAGCAACAAGGCGTACGAAGGAGGGTTCATTCCGCTGGCCGCGGTTAGGAGACGGCGATAGGTAGGGACAGTCCGTTTCGATCAGCATCCTGTCGAGTGGTACGAAGCGAGCCACTGCTTGGAGCCGACGGGCGTTGTCGAATGTCACCGGCCCGGCGAAGGAGAGGTAGAAGCCCATCTGCATTGCGTCTCGAGCCATCTCTTCGTCACCAGAGAAACAGTGCAGAACGCCCCGCCACTCGGAGCCGACCGTGCGCAGGATCGCCAACAGATCAGAATGCGCGTCTCGGTCATGGATGACCACCGGCTTTCCCACTCGTCGCGCCAGCTCCAATTGCTCGATGAAGGCGTGTTTCTGTGTGGCCGGCGGTGACAGATTGCGGTAAAAGTCGAGCCCGATCTCGCCGACGGCGACCACCGATGCCTGTCTCGCCAGATGCTCCAGCTCTATCAAGGTGTCGGAGTTCACGGTCGACGCGTCATGGGGATGCACTCCCACAGAGGCCAGGACTCTCGGCCGTGCCCGCAACCCTGGCTCTTCCGACTGTTGGCATGCCAGACTCAAAGCGGCGCGGCTGGAATCAAGGTCAGTTCCAACGGTGATGATCGTCCGCACATCCGAGGCGAATGCCCGCTCAAGCACCTCCGCCCGATCGGTATCGAACTTGCGGTCGTCGAGGTGGGCGTGGCTATCGACGAGTATCACAGTCGGTTCTCCGTCCACGCCGAGGGCCGCAGCTACTCCCTACCACCACGAGATCCGACCAGCTTCTTCCCATCCGTGAGTATTGCCTGCACACGGGCGCCGTCGGTTGTCTCTGTATAGACGCGCACGAGAGGCTCGGTCCCCGAGAAGCGGATGAGCAGCCAGCCACCGTCCTCGAGGATGTAACGGAAGCCGTCCAGGGTGTCAATCCGGACCACCTTGAGGCCTGCTATGCGCTCTGGCCTGACCGCCTTGACTCGTGCAATGGTCTCATCGCGCTCTTCTGGCTGCAGCACCATATCGATTCGGTCGTAGTAGTGGGCCCCGACCAGTGAGTACAGGTATTCTATCAACTGAGAGGGTGTCTTTTGAAGCTTGATCATCAGGTCAAGCAAAAAGAGGCCGGCCAGGACTCCATCTCGTTCCGGGATGTGCCCGGCAAAACCGAACCCTCCGCTTTCCTCTCCGCCCATGATCGCCCCTGTCTGGATCATCTTGGGCCCAACGTACTTGAAGCCCACAGGGGTCTCCACAACCGGAATGTCGTAGAGCTTGGCGAGCTTGTGAGCCATCGCTGTCGTCGTTACCGTCTTGACCACCGGGCCCCTTTTGCCGCGCACCTCGAGAAGATAGAGCATCAGAAGCGCATACACCTGCAGCTGGTTGACGAATACCCCGTTCTCATCCATCAGACCTATGCGGTCTGCATCGCCATCCGTTGCCAGGCCGACGTGGGCTCCATGCTGCGCGATGCCAGCGGTCAGGGCGGCCAGGTTGCGAGCGATTGGCTCCGGGTTGTGCATCCCGGGGAATAACGGGTTGCGGATGTTGTTCAGCTCGATAACGCGCGTATTACCCCCTGCCAGCAACGCCGGGAAATAGCCGATGCCTGCGCCAAACATGGCATCGACCGCCACCGTGATACCAGCGTCCTTGATGCCCTCGATGTCAACCAGGGAGGCAACCTGCTTCAGATAGGCCGGTGCAGGATTGAACCTGACCACCAGCCCTCGCTGCCCTGCTTCTCCCATGGGCATTCGCTGCACGGGCACCTGCCCCTGTTGGATCTCGCCGATGTTCTTCTCCAGAACGGAAATGACCTGCGGCGACGCGCTGCCCGCGTATTCAGGCTTGACCTTGAAGCCATTCCAAATGCCGGGGTTGTGGCTGGAGGTAATGATCACAGCGCCGGCAGTCTTCTTGTCGAGGATGGCGTAGGAAATCGTCGGCGTTGGCGCAAAACGGTCGCACAGGTAGGCGCGGATACCGTTTGCAGCGAGCACTTCCGCCACGGCCGCGGCAAAGTCCTCCGACGCGAAGCGCGTGTCGTAACCGATGATGAGACCCTTGTGCGCCTCCCTGTTCTCGGTTACGTACTTGGCCATAGCCTGAGCACAAATTCGCACGTTGTCGAATGTATAGTCTTCGGCGATGATCGCCCGCCACCCGTCCGTTCCGAACTTGATCGTAGCCACTCTCGCCCCCTGTAGCTTCGCTCTAGTGCGCTTTCCGGTCATTGCGCAGCAGCTCCAGGTCCGTATCCACAATCATGTGGATGAGATCCTCGAAGGGGACCCCCGGCTGCCAGCCCAGCTTCTCGCGCGCCTTGCTCGAATCGGCGATCAACAGGTCCACCTCAGCCGGACGGATGAGAGCCGGATCAACCACCACATGGTCCTGCCAGTTCAATCCAAGATGCGAAAAGGCCACCGAGCACAGCTCGCGGATCGAGTGGGTCTTGCCTGTGCCGACCACATAGTCGTCTGGCTGATCCTGCTGCAACATGAGCCACATCGCCTGAACATAATCGCCGGCAAATCCCCAGTCGCGCTGGGAATCCAGGTTTCCCAGGCGCAGCTCGCTCGCCAGCCCCAGCTTGATCATCGCGGCTCCGTGAGCGACCTTGCGCTCGACGAACTCGAGACCACGCCGCGGCGAGCCATGATTGAAGAGGATCCCTGAGCAGGCGAAGAGGTTGTAGCTTTCCCGGTAGTTGATGGTGATCCAGTGTCCGTACACTTTGGCCACTCCGTAAGGACTGCGCGGATAGAATGGAGTTCTCTCCGTCTGGGGAACTTCGCGCACTTTGCCAAATACCTCACTGGAGCTGGCCTGATAGAAGCGGATACCCGGGTCTACCATTCGAATCGCCTCAAGCACGCGGGTCACGCCCAGCGCCGTGAACTCCCCCGTGAGGACCGGCTGTCTCCAGGACGTGGGCACAAAGGACTGGGCTGCCAGGTTGTAGACCTCCTGCGGCCGGTATTCTCTTATCAGGTCCATGAGAGACGTCTGATCCAGCAAATCACCCTGTACCAGAGTAATACGATCCTGAATGTGCTCCAGGCGCTGGAAGTTCAAGGTGCTGGTGCGTCGCACCATGCCAACCACGTCATAATCCTTGTCCAGAAGGAACTCGGCGAGGTACGAACCGTCCTGGCCGGTGATGCCGGTGATCAGTGCTCTCTTCTTTGCCATCGCAAGCCACCTCTAATTCAAAAAGTGATTGTATCTCTGTGACAGAAGGGTGAAGACTAGATACCCGTCGCCGGGGCAGGCCGCTCCAGGTGCGAACGCCAGTACTCGAGGATATCGGCCAGGCTTTGCTCGATGCTGATTGTCGTCTTCCATCCGGTCCTAGAGCGAAATTGTGAACAGTCGGCGACCAGATCCGGGATATCGGCCGGTCGCAACCGCTTGGGATCCTGCTCAACACTCAGCCTGACCCGGCTCATCGACAACAGGATGTCCAGCACCTGGCGAACTGAGTAGGAACGCTCAGCCCCCAGGTTGTAAACGTGACCTGGCTCACCAAGGGTAAGAGCGAGCCAATAGCCCCGCACGATGTCCCGCACATCGCTAAAGTCGCGCCGTCCTTCCAGATTTCCGACTCGCAGTACCGGCTCCCGGAGGCCAACCTCTGCTTCAGCGATCTGCTTCGCAAAGTCCGACGTCACAAAGGCCGGGCTTTGCCCTGGCCCGATGTGGTTGAAAGGCCGCACCCGGACCACCGGCAACTTGTGGCTGGCAAAGTACTGATAGCCCAGGGCATCCTGAGCTACTTTGCTCACTGCGTACGGACTGGTGGGTCTCAGAGGGGTATTCTCACCGATCGGCAGCTCAGCAGCAGTGACTGCCCCGTACTCCTCCGCCGAACCTATCACCAATACTCGCGGCATCTTTGCCAGGCCAATCGCCGACAGCAGAACGTTGAGTTGTCCACGGATGTTGTTGGCCAGCGTGCTCCATGGGTCGGCCCAGGAGCTGGGAACAAAGGCCTGGGCGGCCAGGTGGAATACATAGTCGGGATGTACCTCGGCGAAGAACGACTGGAGCTGGGGAAGATCGGTGAGAATGTCCCCGACACGCAGAATCATCCTCGAGCGCCACGCAGCGGAGCGACCCTCTACCAGGTCAAGGCCAGCCACCTCCCAGTCAGTCTGCTCAAGCAGGTATTCGGCCAGATGGCCGCCGGCAAACCCTCCACTGCCTGTGATCAGTGCTCTCAGTCCCGACCTCCTCTTCGCCCAGTGTCTCGTTCCTCGTGCCGGCCCGTTGCTGTAGTATCCGAGCGGAAGCCGACATACCATTATAGTCTGGCTATCCATCGGCGCGAAATCGCCCGGCACACTGCTCCGCTTCACAGCAAGGGTGCACCGGGCGACATACAGACCACAGTGAAACTACCGGATAGGACTAGGTGCCCTCTTCCCAGGACTCTAGATAGCGTGCCTGTTCAGCAGTCAGGGTATCGACACTCATGCCCATGGCGCGCAACTTGAGACGGGCGACTTCCTTGTCAATATCCTCCGGCACGCTGTAGACCCGCTTCTCCAATGAGGCGGCGTTCTTCACCAGGTACTCGACACTCAGCGCCTGGTTCGCAAAGCTCATGTCCATCACGCTGGCCGGGTGCCCCTCAGCGGCCGCGAGATTGATGAGTCGTCCCTCACCAAGAAGACACAGTGTGCGGCCGTCGCGCAGAGTGTACTGGTCCACAAAGTCACGCACTCTCTCCTTTTTGACGGCCATCGCTTCCAGTGCCGGGATGTTCACCTCGACGTTAAAGTGGCCCGAGTTGGCGAGCAGCGCTCCGTCCTTCATCACTTCCAGGTGCTTCTTGTCGATCACGTGAATATCTCCGGTCGAGGTCACGAAGATATCTCCGATGGGCGCGGCTTCTTGCATCGGCATCACACGGAAGCCGTCCATGACTGCTTCCAGCGCCCGTAGAGGGTTCACTTCTGTCACTACCACGTGGGCGCCGTGCCCGTGGGCGCGAGAGGCGATGCCCCGGCTGCACCATCCATAGCCAGCCACCACCACGGTCTTGCCGGCCAGCAGCACGTTTGTGGCTCGAATGATGCCGTCGATTGTCGACTGGCCCGTGCCGTAGCGATTGTCGAACAGGTGCTTGGTCATGGCATCATTGATGGCGATGATCGGATAGCTCAGAACGCCCTTCTGAGCCATGGCGCGCAGTCGAATCACGCCCGTAGTCGTCTCTTCGGTGCCGCCGATGATGTCAGGCAGCAGGTCAGCACGCTCCTTGGCAAGCGTCGACACGAGGTCAGCACCATCGTCCATGGTGATGTTCGGCTTGTGACTCAGGCCAGCCTTGATGTGCTCATAGTAGGTCTTGTTATCCTCGCCCTTAATGGCGAACGCGGGAATGTCATGGTGCTGGACCAGAGCCGCGGCTACGTCATCCTGAGTCGACAGCGGATTCGACGCGCAGACAACAACGTCAGCACCGCCCGCCTTCAGCGTGTACATCAGGTTGCCCGTTTCCGTCGTCACATGCAGGCAAGCCGAGATGCGAACGCCACGCAACGGCTTTTCTTTCACAAACCTCTCGCGAATCTGCCGTAGCACCGGCATTTCCCGCTCTGCCCATTTGATGCGCGACTGGCCCTTGTCAGCCAGTGTGATATCCTTAACATCGTACTTGAAAGTGACCATGCTGCTCCTTGTTGTGATTGCCCACACGGGCCATTCATCCCTGATGCCGTCGACCTTGCCAACCGCATCGGGGCAACGAGACCATCAAGCGGGTCAGGCTGCCTGGTGGCAACCTGCCCGCGTAAGACTCGCTAGACTACCGAAAACTCGCCCCGGGTGAGCCGATCAGTAAAGTCATAGATGCCGGCCAGCTCGCGCTCCATGATTTCCTCGACCGGCTTCTTCACGTCGGCCATCTTGACGCCGCGGTCCAGAATCAGTTGCGCCGACGCGATCAGCGGCTGATCAATGGGGTGACCAATCTGACTGCACAGCCAGACGTACACTTCGGAAATGCCCGGAACACCCTTGTAGATCTTGTCTGCGATGTCATGAGTCAGGAAGGTGTAGATCTTGCCCACGTGAGCGATGGGGTTCTTCCCAGCCGCCGCCTCGGTACTCATGGGCCGATTCAGCGCGATTACGCCGTTCACCTTGTTGCCACGCCCAACCTGACCGCAGTCGCCGCCCTCGGCTGACGTACCGAGCACCGTGAGGTACATACCATCTTCGCCGCGATTCTTGTCATCCAGGGTATTCAGGTCAATCACGATTCGCTCAAAGGTCTTGTTCTGCTTCGCGACGAACTTCTCGATGGCTTCCCTGATCTCTTCCTTGCGCCAAAAGTAGCCCTGAACGCTGGAAACGTAGCGATCCACGAAAGCCATGGCGATGGTAAGGGTCAACACATGCCGTCGGCGAAAACCCATCACCTTGATGTCCTCACCGGCCTCAGGGTACTTCTTCTTGAAATCAGCCGAGTTGATGTACCGCTCTGTGGCCAGGACCAGGCGCTCTGTCTCCGTGTAGGGCGCGTAGCCGACTGCCGCAGAGGTGTCATTGGCCCCGACATGCTTGCGATCAAAGATGTCTGTGAGCTCCGGCGAGCCAGGCTTGATTTCGTTCTGGTAGATCATGTGAGCCTTGGGATCCACAAAGCGCAGGTTCGTGCGCAGCCACTTCTGGGCTGTTGCCTCGGCGATACCGCCCACGTCGACCTTCTTGCCTTCGAACTCGTAGATAGCCCGATCGCCAAAGACCAGGCGCATCGGCTCATCTACCGTGCCGCCACCGATTTTCGGAGACGTCCGGCCGGCAACGAGCAGGCACTTGTCGATGTTATGGTGCACCACGCGACCGAACTTTTTCTGGTACTCGGCGCAGAGCGCAACGGAAGCCGCCTCCATGATCGAATCGCAGATGGAATCAGGGTGCCCGATGCCCTTGCGCTCAACCAGCTCGACTGCTTGACCCTCGACGGGGGCCTTTTTCAGACTCTCAACGGTAATGCTCCTCATCGTAT
The DNA here is from genome assembly GCA_002327925.1 of Anaerolineales bacterium UBA2200. Taxonomy (GTDB): domain Bacteria; phylum Chloroflexota; class Anaerolineae; order UBA2200; family UBA2200; genus UBA2200. The sequence goes on along the minus strand of DCVA01000042.1, from coordinate 16,352 downwards.
CCTCCTGTTGGGTTGACCTTAAGGACACAGCTACTGAGCCCATCCGGCTACGGCAGCGGCGCCTCTGTGGTTAGTGTGACTCTGTCCCTGTATCGTGGTTTGCCAGATGCGGGCAGCCCTCCGACCATGGGCAGGTTGGCTCAAAATTGGTGAAACGCTTGAAATCGAGATAGCGCTTCTGGATGTGGTCGCGTGTCAGCGACCCCAGCCTGCCCACGCTAAAGTCCTCCACTGTGTAGGAAGCCACCACGCTGCCATGCACGATGGCACGCTTGATATCGTCCATCGCGGTGCTGCTGCGGCTTGCCAGATAACCCAGAAAGCCCCCTGCGAACGAATCGCCCGCTCCGGTGGGGTCCTGGATCTTTTCCAGCGGGTAGGCCGGAGCGAAGAAAAAGGAGTCGGTCAACTCGCCGCCGTTGGAGAAGAGCACCGCTCCGTACTCACCCTTCTTCACAACCAGGGCCTTGGGGCCGAGACTCAGGATCTTGCGCGCCGCGCGAATCAAACTGAACGTGTTGCCGTACTGTCGAGTCTCGGCTTCGTTCAGGAGCACAATGTCGACCGCCGAGATCACCTTGGTAAGGGCATCTTTGCGGTAGTTGATCCAGTAATTCATCGTGTCCAGAACCGTGAGCTTTGGCCGATGCATCTGGGAGAGGATCTCGAGCTGCAGCACCGGGTCGATGTTCGCCAAGAATACGAACTCGGATTCCTTGTACGATTCGGGGAGTTCAGGGTGAAACGTCGCAAAGACGTTCAGCTGAGTGTCCAGCGTCTCTGCGGTGTTCATATCATAGTTGTACCGTCCCGACCAGCGGAACGTTTTGCCTTCCGCTACCTGCAGGCCATCGAGGTTGACTCCCCAGTCACGGAACGACTGTACATGCTGCTGCGGAAAATCCGTCCCAACTACCCCGACCAGGTTAACCTGATCGTAGAGCCGCGATGCAGCGGAGAAATAAGTTGCCGATCCGCCCAGGGCATCCTTGACCTTTCCGAAGGGCGTCTGGATGGAATCCAGCGCCACCGAGCCAACAACCAGAATGCTCAACGTAAACGCTCCTTATGTGTATCTGCTACTCGACCGAGTCGCCAGCCGGCAGGTAGCGAGCTCGCATCTGGGCTGATACGGCCGCAGTCAGTTGAAGAACCCGCTCGGCGGTTTCCTCATCCAGTGAGCCAGTACCGCACGATGGAGTGACCATGCCGGCCGCCATAAGTCTTTCGGCGGGAACCCCCTTGGCAACGAGCAGGTTCATCGCCTTCGACAAGCGACTCACCAGCGTGTCAGCAGTCTCACCCTCAACGGCCGGCCCGGCTGGCACGATCCCCCAGGCAATGATGCCACCACGTTCCAGAAAGGCGTTGACAGCCTCGGGGTACAGGGCCAGTGACTCAGCATATTCGTAGGCATCCAGGTTCAGGATGTCCACCGACGTCTCGAGCAAGACCGACCAGTCCGTGTTGCCACAGCAATGAACCCCCTTGAGCCCGACGATGCCCGCGAAAACCTCCTCGAGGAGAGTTACTACCTGATCACGGCTGAGCGAGATGAAGCCCGACCCGAACGAAGTCATGTAAGGCTCATCAACGAACAGAATCGTGTGCGGAGCCAGTGGCTGAAGTTGAGCTTCCTGCCAGGATGCCTTTAGGCGCAGGTGTTTGGCAATCGCATCGGCGAGGATCTCATCGTACAACAGAGGTCGTCGGTTCTCGTCCACCACCGAGAGTCCCCAGCTGATCGGGCCAGTGACCTGCCCCTTGATGGCGATGGGATGTCCAATCAGCCCGGGTTCGCCCGCAGCTCCCTGAGGAGAAACCATACCGAGTACATGGTGCAGACCGGCTGCATACCGCGGACTGATGGCCCCGAACTCCAGGTCCCCCTGCAGGTACGCCACATAGAGGCGCTCCAGATCCCGGTCCAGGTTCTGTGAGCGGTCTACAAACGTTCTTTCCTTCGCCAGGTCCACCAGAACGCCCGGGAAATTCTCCGAGTACTGTGCATACATATTCTCCAGATAGGAGCGCTTTGGCAGCTGTGGCCACACGGGGATCTGTGGCGTGTATTTCAGAACCATTTCCCAGGCCGCCTGCGGTTCGGGCAGTGGAAAGCTGCCTATGGCCATGGGCAACCACCCTGGGACGAACCTGTCAGCCGTCATGCTACCTCCCCAGTGATGTCTCGCCCTGCTGCGGACGAGTCCGATGCTGCGACCTTCCATTGCGCTTCTGTCTGCACCAGGCATCGCTCTACACACTCTCGGATTGTGAGCCCCTGCTCGCCTTTCGCCCTCCTCAAGCCGGCGGCGTAAGGCGGGTAGACAATGCCCACTTCTGTAACGATGCCCGTAATGAACCGATTAGGGGTCACATCGAAGGCAGGGTGCGCCGCCCTTACCCCCTGGGAGGTCAGGGCCATCCCATGAATGTGCGTCACCTCACGCGGATCCCGCTCTTCAATGGGTATGGCTCCGCCATCGGGAATGCTCAGGTCAACCGTCGTCGTCGGCGCGACAGAGTAGAATGGGATGCCATTCTCCCTGGCGAGCACGGCTAAAGAGTAGGTGCCGATCTTGTTGGCCACATCGCCGTTGGCTGCGATGCGGTCTGCACCCAGCAGCACGATGTTGACCTTGCCCCGGGACATGAAGTGACCGGCCATGTTATCGGTAATCAGAGTGTGAGGAATCCCCGCCTGCTGAAGTTCCCAGGCGGTTAGCCGAGCACCTTGCAGGTAAGGCCGGGTTTCATCAACCCACACGTGGATATGCTTGCCCTGCTCGTGAGCAGCCCGGATCACTCCGAGGGCGGTCCCATAGTCAACCACTGCCAGAGCACCCGTGTTGCAGTGCGTAAGGATGCTGTCGCCATCCTGGATCAGCTCCGCGCCAAGTCGGCCCATTGTTCTACAGGCAGCGACGTCCTCATCGGCAATGTGCTGTGCTTCAGCCAGCACAGCATTCACCACGGCCTCCGAGGTCTTCAGCCCGGAACCATTTGCCACGCGACTCATGCGCTGGATCGCCCAGAACAAGTTCACGGCGGTGGGTCTGGTCTGAGCCAGGGCTTCTGCCGCGCGGCCGAGCTCACCCAGCAATTGCGGCCTCGGCTTGTCGCGGTTCTGCCACGCAGCGAGCGCCAGGCCAAACGCAGCCGCTGCGCCGATTGCCGGTGCCCCCCGGATCTTCATCGTCTTGATGGCGTCGGCTACTCCACGCCAGTCATCGTACTCCAGAATGACAACCTCGTGCGGTAGTCTGAGCTGGTCGATCATCTTGACTTTTCCGTTTTGCCACTCAACAGTGCGCACGGTTCCTCCACCACCAATTCCGGACACGAAAAATCTCTCCCGATTCCTGACCCTGCGTTCGCTCGCAGGCGATGGGAGAGAAGTCAAGCGCTTCCCTCTCATCTTTCAGACCCCTGGTTATTGCCCTGGGCTGTCGGAATTGGCACCGCTAGTCGCTGCTGCGCTTCGCTTTCGGCGCACAGCGCCTTGGTTGCCGGGGTTTCAACGGGCCGGTCCCTCCACCCCTCTAGATAAGAGTGAACTCTATACTATTCGGTTTGCGAACGGCGCGAATGCTAACATACATGCGCCGAAATGTCAAACATTAAGCTCTTGACACCTTCGGTGCCGGTGCAAGTGCCTCGCGCGGGACTCTCCGGACCACGCATCCAGACGTAGACTCCCCTGCCCTGTGTCCCTCCGAAGTGAAGTCGCGCTACGTACCGGCCAGCACTTGCCGCTGGGCATAGTTGGCCTCATAGTACTGCTTGTAGCGCTCCCCGACCTTGATAGGGCGCCACCACCATTCATTGGCCACGTACCAGCGCACGGTCGCGCGAATGGCTTGCTCGTGCGTGTGGCGAGGTTCCCAACCCAATGTCTTGATCTTGTCCACGTTCAGGCAATAGCGGCGGTCGTGGCCAGGCCGATCCGTGACATGCTGGATGAGGCTGCGCGGTTTGCCCAGCTCATCGAGAAGGATCTCGATCATGGCCAGATTCTCCATCTCGCCGCCGGTTCCCACGTTGTAGATTTCGCCCGCCTGCCCGCGATGCAGCACCAAATCGAGCGCCTCACAATGGTCCAGCACATACTGGTAGTCGCGACGCTGTTTCCCGTCGCCATAGACGGGCAGTGGCAGGTTGTCCAGGGCATTGGTCACAAATACGGGGAGTACCTTCTCAGGGTACTGGTAGGGACCCACGTTGTTGGCGCCACGGGTGATGGTCGCAGGCACTCCATATGTGACATGGTAGGCGACGGCCATCAGGTCACCGCCTGTCTTGCTGGCAGCGTAGGGGCTGCGCGGCGCTACCGGATCCGACTCCAACGAGCGATGTTCGCCCGGTACGTGCCCGTACACTTCGTCGGTGGAAACCTGGTGGTAGCGCTCAAGTCCCAATCTGCGCGCGGCTTCCAGCAGCACGTAGGTGCCGTATACGTCCGTCTGGATGAAGGCATCCGGATCCATGATCGACCGGTCGACGTGAGTCTCAGCAGCAAAGTTGACGATGGTATCGATACGGTGTTCCTTGATGGCCTGCTCGACCGCCTGCGGCTCGCAGATGTCCCCTTTGACAAAGGCGAAGCGGGGATCATCGTCCACCTCCAGCAAATTCTGGAGATTGCCGGCGTAGGTCAGCTTGTCATAGACGATCACGTGATAGTCCGGATACTTCTCCAGCATGAAGCGCACAAAGTTGCTGCCGATGAAACCAGCCCCACCGGCGATAAGCAGATTACGCACTCACGATCCTCCTATTGTGCCCCGAGCCACCGACGGACTCTGCGTACGATCTTTTTCGGCTGGGCGTAGCGTTTCCAGTAATAGCGACCCTGGCGCTTGACGCGGTTCACCCAGGTACGACGCTGAGACTCAGCCAGAGCGCTCTGCAGCCACACATAGTCCACGCCCTTGATCTTGGCCTCGTCCGGGTTGCGGCGATAGCTATCATGGCTGCGAATGAGCGACAGGTCGTTCTCCTGGCAGTAGGTGTACAGATCACTGCCAGGATGCGGGGTGTAGAACGCCGGGCTGTAGTAGTCGGGATCGATCTCCTTGAGCATGGAGACCGTCTCCAGCACTTCTTCCCTGGTCTCTGTGGGAAGGCCCAGCATATAGTTGGCCCAGATAGCGATGCCATACTTGCGACAGATTCTCGCCGCCTGGAGATTCTGCGCTCGCTTCGTCCCTTTGCGAATGAACCGCAGCACACGGTCACTGCCGCTCTCAAACCCGATCAGGTAACCGCGCAGGCCCACCTCAGCCATCAGACGCACCATGTCTTCGTTCTTGACGATGATGTCAGCTCTGCTCTGGCAAAAGAAGGGCTGCCTGAAACCAGCCTCGCGGTAGGCCGTGCAGAAGGCCATGACCCACTTTCGGTCCTCGGTGAGGCAATCATCGTGGAACATAAAGCTGTTGAAGGCGTAGCGTTGATGCAGCTCCTGCAGTTCCGCCATCACGTTTGCCACGCTCCTGCGCCGTACCTTACGACCGAATATGTGGCGTTCTGCTGGCTGGCAGTAGCTGCAGTTGTAGATGCAGCCGCGGCCGGCAATGACGGTTACAAATGGCGGCGGTAATTCGACGACGAACGGCGCCTCTGGCGAGTTTAGCTCATAGCCCCACTTGCGCCATTCCTGCAGAAACAACTCGTGGTCCGCAAAAGGAAGCAGATCCAAATCGGGCTGCATGGGCTGGATGACTCGCTCAGAAGGCTCTCCTCTCTCAAGACGCGCAAGCATCGCGGGAAACGTTAGCTCCGCTTCGCCTAAGCAGATATGGTCGATGAGTGCGCTGTCTTTCACCTCATCCAGCATGATTGTTGGATGAGGTCCCCCCACCACAGTGACGGCTTGCGGAAGGACTTCCCGCACGATGGCCAGACACTCCATGGCCGGGTTGTAGTCAACACTCATCATGCTCACGCCAACCACGTCTGGCTTGCGAGCCCTCAGTTCGTCGCGCACGTGATCCCAGTCCCGCAGGGCGCGCAGATCCAGCAGGTCGACCTCAAAGCCCCTGGCCTTCACGCAGGCGGAGAGAATGGCAAGACCATGGCTGATCCAGCCAGAGTCCATTCCCTGGCCCAGACTGTCGAACCCCTTTCCGGCTATGCCGGCGCAGACGAGCGTAACCCTCAAGGTCATAACAGCCCCACCCGGCTGTTGTCGCCCAGCACCATCTTGTAGGCCTTGGGCAGTAGCGGCGAGCGGTTGATCTCCACGTTGCGGCCGATGAGGCTGTTTTCAATGCGCTGAGGCACGTCGATCAGACGGCTATGCTCCAGCACCATCGAGTGTTCGATTTCGCTCTTCTCCACCAGAACATGATGGTAGATAGACGTAAAGGGTCCCACAAACGAGTTTACGATGCGCGTTTCCTCACCGATGATGACCGGCCCACGGATCACACTGTCGATGATCTCAGCGCCCTTCTGCACAGTCACTTTCCCGATCAGCTTGGAGCCACGATCCACGTACCCTTCTACTTTCGGTTCCATCTCGTCCAGCACCAGGCGATTGGCATCCAGCATGTCGCCCGGGGCGCCCGTATCGATCCACCAGCCCGTGTGGACGTAGGGATTCACCCTGTAGCTATGATCTACGAGATACTGGATGGCGTCCGTGATTTCCAGCTCTCCTCGCCAAGAAGGCCGGATGGCATTCACCGCTTCGAATACGTTGTGATCGAACATGTAGATACCCACGAGCGCCAGGTCGCTGGGGGGATCGCGAGGCTTCTCCACCAGGCGCACGATCTGGTCGTTCTTGAGGACAGCCACGCCATATTGCTGAGGATTGGCCACCCGGGTGAGCACAATCTGCGAGTTGGCCCCTGAAGACTCAAACTGCCGAATCAGCCCCGAAATCCCGCCCTGGATGACGTTGTCGCCGAGGAACATCACAAAGCGGTCGTCCCCCAGAAAGTCGCGCGAGATCTTGACTGCGTGTGCCAGCCCCAGCGGGGCTTCCTGTGGAATGTAGCTGATCCCCACATCCCAGCGGGAGCCGTCACCCACTGCCTCTCGAATCTCCGGGGCCGTGTCCCCGACGACGATGCCAATCTCGGAGATGCCCGCCTCCTTGATGGCCTCAATCACTCGATAGAGCACCGGCTTATTGGCCACCGGAACCAGCTGTTTGGCGCAAGTGTAGGTCAGCGGGTAGAGGCGGGTTCCCTTGCCGCCGCTGAGGATTAGCCCTTTCATCCCGCGGCCTCCTGGCGAGCCTCGTAGTACCGCGACAGGCTCGAATCCATGGCTGCATTCATCAGTACCGCACCGAGGAGATTGGCGTTGACCTTGTCCAGCTTGGCTCTGGCCGCCTGCACGCCTTCACGTCTGGTCTGCCCGGCACTCACAACCAGCAGGACCCCGTCGACCTTGGTCGCCAGGATTGCCGCATCGCTCACTGCCACGACTGGAGGGGAGTCCAGGAGAACGACTTCGGCTCGCTCCTTCAGGGCAGCGAGCACGGCATCCATGCGCCGCGACCCAAGGAGGTCCGATGGGCTGGGCGGAAGGGGACCACTTGCCAGCAGCTGCAGACCCGGCACTCCCGTCTCCTGCAACGGCGGCTCCGCCATCGCAGCTTCAGCGACCATCATTGAGGTCAGGCCGATCTTGTTGCCCAAACCGAACAGCGCGTGCAGATTGGGTCGCCGCAGGTCGCAATCCACGAGAATCACCCTGCGCTCGCCCTGGGCCATGGCGATGGCCAGGTTGGCCACCAGCGTCGACTTGCCCTCGTCAGCCCCCGGGGAAGTCACCAGAATCGTTCGCAGCGGTTTGTCCAGACTGACGAACTGCAGGTTGGTGCGCAGGGCACGATAGGCCTCGCTTATTGGCGAACGCGGGCTGGTCACAGTGACAAGCAGGTCGCTCACGGTGCGGTTTTCGGTCATCGGTATCGTCCTCCACAGTTACTACGGAATCTGCGCGTCCAGTGCCTGGTCCGAGAGATCGACAAGGTTCCCATGTGTCCGGTGTGGGCCACGCTCTTCAGAAACGCGCTGTGACAGTTATCCCCCGCGCCGTCCTGATGTCGCGGGGATCGATCCAACCACTACCAGGCCAGCGTGCCGTTCGAGGTCACGACCGTTGCGGATGATATCAGCAGAGAGGGCCTCCAGACCAAGTAGCACCAGCGCACCGACAATCAGGCCCACCAGACCTCCAGCCAGAACGAGCAGCTTCGTATTCGGCCAGAACACTCTGCCTTCTGTGGCGTCATCGCGGATATTGACATCGACCCGGTCGCTCTTGTCCTGCTCGAGCATGTATACGCGGATCTGCTCCACAAAGACCTCGGCCGTGGTCTGCGCAATGATCTGGGCACGTGCCGGGTCAACGTCATCGACGTCAATCTGGATCAAAAAGTCTGACTCGATCGGACTCACCGTCATCTCGGCCAGCACATCGTCCACCTTCATGTCCAGTTGCCGCAGATTGATAACCTGCTGCGCCACGCTGCGCGACCGTATTTGCCCGCTGTAGTTGCGCAACAGGCCCTTGATCGTCTGCTGCAGACCCCAGTCCGGACGCCCGGGCCACACGTTGAGCCAGATGCTGGAGCGGTAAGTAACGGTCTGCAGCTTGCTGAAGGCAAAAGCGCTGCTCGCCGCGATCACGGCAACCAGCAGAATGATCCATCCTCGCTTGACAAGCACATTCAGGTAATCTCTCCGCTCCATAAGCCTCCTGGTCACAGCACGACTTAATCCTAACGCGTCGCGAGCCGAGCGTCAATCCAACCGGCTATTCTAGCACAGGCAGCGAGAATCCGCATACTGACGACCAGCCGGCACCACTCCGAGGCACGCGATCGCGGGCAAAGAACCTTCTCCTGACAGAACTAGGGCAGCCGCCCCCTCCCGCGCTGAGAGGGTACTTCCGCCAGCATAACAAGACCACTTGCCTCCAGTTCGATCTTGTCACGCACGCTATCATCCAGATAGTCCAGCACGAACACCAAGGCCAGACCGCCGACCAACGCCAGGATCAGACGAATGGGCAGATCCATTTTCTCACGCAGGCTCAGGCCAACCCCTCCAACGGCCGGTGGGTCGATCAGGCTGGCGTATACCTTGCTTGTGCCCACCTGGGCAAAGTGGCGGGCGATTTCAACAGGGAGCAGATTGGCCACAGAGTTCGCAATCTTCGATAGTTCCTGCTCGTTTCCCCAGACCACACTGACCGTGAGGATACGATGCAGGGTGCCCGCCTGAGTCGAGGCTTGTATTGCCCCTGCAGGCACGGAAAGACCTGAGTCAGCCAAATGCTGGCTCAATGCTTGCGCAAACGCGCCACTGCGCACCAGCTCCGCAACATCGTCCACCAGATACTCTGCGGTCAGCCAAGTGTAATACCGGTCGTAGGCGTAGTAGTCACCCGTCTTGGCCTCCGGTTCCAGCCCCATCATGAAACGCATTGTGGCCACATAGGACGGCGCACGCGTCGGGCGTACCATCATGCTGACAACCAGCACGACGAGCAACAGCGAGACGATGATCCACCACCTGCGGGTGATGATTTGCCAGTATTGGCGCAATTCCATTCCTACTGCTCCTTGTGGGGTCTGGCCAATTCGCATTTGGATTGCACGAACGCGGCGAAGCGCGGCTCGAAGGCAGCCCGATCAAAGCGCATGGCATGCTCACGGAGCGCCGGCGGATGGTAGTGATCCAGCCAACTCTCCATGCGTCGAACTGCGTCCGCGAGACTCCCGGGTGTCACCTCATGGAAGAATACACCCGTCTCGCCATCGACGACAGTCTCCAGGGCACCACCACCGGCAAAGGCAATCACTGGCCGTCCGACTGCTTGGGCCTCCAGTGGTGCAATCCCAAAATCCTCCTCACCCGGGAAGACAAATCCCCGGCAGCCGGCCATGTACTTGCCCGTTTCCTCGTCGCTGAGGCGGCCGAGAAAGCGCACGTTTGGGCGAGCCATTGCCTCCAGCGAAGCCCTGTCCCGGCCATCGCCGATGATGACCAGCGGCAGCCCAAGGTCGTTAAATGCTCGCACTGCCAGGTCAATCCGCTTGTAGGGCACCAGCCGCGAGACAATCAGGTAGTAATCGCCCCTGTCTGTGGACAGTGGCAGCTTCTGTACATCCACGGGCGGATAGATAACCTCTGCATCCCGTTGATAGTGCTGTCGAATTCGCTTGCGGACAACCTCTGAGATGGCCACAAACTCGTCAACGCGCTGCGCAGCCTGTCGATCCCATCGCTGCAGGCTGTGCAGGAACAGGGGTACCAACCGCCGCGTCAACCGGCCAAGGCCCTCCCGCGCAACGTAGGTGTCATAATCCCATAGAAATCGCGCAGGGGTGAGGCAGTAGCAGATGTGCCGCGAGTTTGGCCCGGCCAGGATGCCGTGGCCAAAGGCACTGGTGATGCTCAGCACCAGATCATAACCAGAGAAATCGAAGGACTGGAAGGCGAACGGATACAGCAGTAGAAACACCTGATGGCGCTTGTGAACGAACGGCAGACGATTCATGAAAGAAGTGCGTATGTCCCATCCACGATAGGCGGCTGGCAAAGCATCAGGCCAGTAGATGGAGGTGTAGATGGGTGCCTCAGCGTACATGCCGTGGATCACCTCAAGTACCCGCTCGGCTCCTCCGTATTGGTTCAACCACGAACAAACCACGGCCATTTTCAAGGCGCTGACACCTCAAGACACGCTTTAGTATAGGCTGCCGCGATCGACAAGCAAAGATGGCCCAGAGCGTACGTCGACCGTAGACTACTTGCCAACGCAGAAGCTGGAGAAGATCGTCGCCAGAACATCTTCACCGACGCTCTCCCCGGTGATCTCGCCCAGAGCACTGACCGCCGCGGTCAGGTCCACCGCCAGAAGCTCGTCAGGCACGCCGCCGCCTGCTCCTTCAATCGCTCTGCCCACCGATGCAAGGGCCCTTCTCAAAACCTCGCGGTGGCGAGGATTGCTGACGAGTGGCAGGTCCGACGTCTGTGCATTTCGCTGAAGAACAACCCGCACCAGGGCTTGTTCCAGCTCAGCGAGTCCCGTGCCAAGCAGCGCAGAAACGTGTATGTGCGCAGCCTCAGGCAGCAGTGTCGCGTCGTCCAGCATTTGCGGCAAATCTGACTTGTTGACGACCACCACCCTGGGGCGGTTCCGTATGATATCGGCAAGGTCGCAGTCCTCGGAGCGCAAGGGCTCACTGCCATTGAGAACGAATAACACCACGTCGGCACCATCGATCGCGCGGCGACTGCGTTCGATTCCCATCCGCTCGACCGGATCCTGACTGGGCACGATTCCCGCCGTGTCTACCAGACAGAACGGCACACCACTCAGGTTCAGGGTCTCCTCTACCGTGTCGCGCGTAGTGCCTGGGATCGGTGTCACGATTGCACGGTCGTAGTGCAAGAGGGCATTGAGCAAGCTGGATTTGCCGACATTCGGACGTCCGACGATCACCGCACGCGCGCCCTGTCGGTACATCATTCCTTCATCCGCCTGTGACAGCAGGCTCACAAGCTGCCGGGAGGCGTCCTCAAGTGCAGCAGCCAGGTCTGGAGCAGGAGACTCGCCCTCCATGGGAGGCCCAATTTCCTCCTCGGGGAAATCCAGCGACGCCTCCAGACTGGCGAGCAAATCCAGCAGGGCACGACGGACCTGCCGCACCGGCTGTGACATGCGGCCTTCAAGCTGCCCCTCAGCGATGCGCAGAGCGGCCTCGGTCCTGGCATGCACGATATCCAGTACCGCCTCTGCCTGAGCCAGGTCAATGCGGCCGTTCAGGAAGGCGCGCAGGGTGAACTCGCCTGGTTGAGCCAGCCTCGCCCCGCAGCGCAGGGCCAGACCAATCGTCCGTCTCAGGGCCACAACCCCGCCATGACAGTGGATTTCCGCGACATCCTGCCTTGTGTAGGTATGCGGCGCGGGCATAAACACAGTCAGGACTTCGTCCACCTGCTCGTGCGTGTCCGGGTCGCAGACGTGCCCGTAGGAAATACGACGCGCATCCGGGCATTTCGAGTCGGAGTGTCGTCCCTGTGATCCATGGGAGAATAGTCGAGTCAGGATTGCCCCTGCCAGCGGGCCGCTCAGACGCACTATGCCGATGCCGCCCTCACCAACAGGAGTCGCAACGGCGGCGATCGTGTCATCCAGGGCGAGCATAATCCGAGAGCGCTCCCGGCTGCCCGAGGCCATAGCGGTAACTCAAGAAGGCGGCGATCAAGAACACCAGGGTCAGGCCGGTCAGCACTTCAGGGATGCCTACGACATCCGCGAGACCGCTGACCAGGAGCATCGGAATCAGGCCGGCAATATTGGCAAAAAGGAATTCGGCAGTGATTACCCGGCCTCGAATCTCGATTGGCGTGCGCTCTTGCACCAGAGTCTGTGCAGCGACAGTAGCCAGGGTTCCTCCCGCACCGAGCGCGAAAGCCGTCAGCACCACCTGAATCATCAGCCCAAAAGAGGCATTGATCACCGTCTCGCCGGTTACGCGATTGTTCCAGGCAACAAGAGACAGACCCAGCAACGCCAGCCCGGCCAGAAAGAGGCCTGCGGCCACAAGCATCTCGCGACGGTACCTGTATCCAACGCGGCTGGTGAACAGGGTAACGAGAAACATACCCAGTCCTGCAAAGAAAAAGATGTAGATGGAATCGGTGGTCTGCATGCCCAGCACTCGTGCCACAAAGCCAGGGGCGAGCACCGCAACGATCATGGTGAGCATCTGCATCAGCGAATGCTGGCAAATCGCAACAAAGACGGATTTGCTGGAGATGACGAACTTCCAGCCAGCACGGAGCTCCTGCGATAGCCGCGGCAGAAAATTGCGCACCAGCGAGGGGGAAGGGGCAGGTTCGGAGGACTCGATAGGCCAGATCAGCGCCGAAGTGAGCAGATAGGTGAGCGAAATCACCAGGAACGCGCCGTCGATCCCGCCCATCTTGATCGACACAGGGGCCAGAAACAGCAGGCCAATGACCTGGGCAACATTGAACAGCATCCGGAATGCCGAGTTGGCCGCAAGCAACTGCTTGCCTGAAACAAGCAACGGAACCATCGCCACTTCGGCAGGATCAGACAGTTGTCCGATTGTGGAGAGGACGAACGTGAGAAAGTAGACCGCGGTTATTACCCCTCCACTCCAGTTGTAGCGCCGCAGCGGAATGAACGCGGCAACGACAAAGATCCGCGATACATTGCAGAATAGCAGAATCGATTTCTTCTTGAATCGATCAATGAGAACACCGGTGGGCATGCCGAAGAGCAGCCCCGGGAGGTTGTAGACCAGCACCATCAACCCCACCAGAGCGCTGGATCGGCTGAGGTCCTCGAGCATAACCATGTGCACAAACAGAATAGCATTCTGCGCTGCCTGCCCAAAGAGCTGAGAAACCCACAGGAGCCGAAAGTTGCGATTCTGGAACAGAGTGCCCAGGGCGGACCGGCCTGCAGGTAGTTCGGATTGGTGGTTGCTCATGGATTGGCCTGGTTCCCCTGCGCTGTCCCGAACGGCAGCTCAGCCGCGGCTGCACGCGACACAAAGGCCTTTAGGCGACGCTCGAAGGTGGCCCGTGGCAGCATAATGTGGCGACCACAGGTCAGGCACTTGAGGCCGATGTCCGCCCCTATACGCACGACGCGCCACTCATAGCCGCCGCACGGATGGACCTTGCGCAGTCGCACCACGTCGTCTACAAACACAGGAACTGGCATGATCACAATCCCCGGGCCACTCGCACAGGATGGTCACTGTGAACGCACACTGCGCAGCCTCGGATACGTCGCAGGGCCAGCGGCAAGCGCGGCAGAAGGTCGCTCGCCAGGGCGCCAGCCACGCCAATGTCCTCGGCCGCAAGCAGGCCGGCCGATCCGTGCACAAAGACACCGGACACAGCCGCGGCCGTTGCGGCAAGCCCCTGCGCCAGCAGGCCAGCAATGACGCCCGCCAGCACATCACCCGTACCGGCCGTCGCCAGAGCCGGCGTGGCAAAGGGACTGATATACAGCTCACCATCCTGAGTGGCGATCAATGTGTGTGCTCCCTTGAGCACGATGACCACATTCCACTCCCGGGCTGCAGTGAGGGCAACCTCAACCCGCCTCGCCTCAACGTCCGCCACGGTCGTCTTCAGCAGACGCGCCATCTCTCCCGGATGGGGGGTGAGGATCGCCGGGCGGCTGATCGTTCTCTGCCAACCCTCGACTTGTGCCAGTGCATTGAGGGCGTCGGCATCAACGACCAGGGGCGGGAGGTGAGCCTGCAGCGAGTGCGAATTCGCCGCAGTGTCAACAAAGCCAAGGCGTGCTTTGTTCGCGACTCCACTGGCACACACCAGTCGCGAAACGAAGGCAACTGTCTTGGCGTCCGTCCCGAGCCCCGGGCCCACCAGAAGCGAGTCGTACTGCTCCAATCTATCAGCCAGCACGCGCAGCGCATCAGGCACGAGCACTCCCAGCTCGTGCGGAAGCAACAAGAAGGTGGCCTCACACAGGCGAGACGCCAGAATCGGCTGCAGTACCTCGGCCACGGCCAGGGTAACCAATCCCGCCCCCACCCTCATTGCCCCACTGGCTGCCAGGTATGGGGCGCCAGTGTAGTTGGATGAACCGGCTACCACCAAGGTCTTGCCAAATGTGCCCTTGTGCCCATCGTTCGGACGAGCGGGCAGCAGCGATCCTATGTCTGGCGCGGTGATCAGTCTCCGCGATGTCTTGGGCCAGACTGTGGGGGGGATGCCGATATCCGCAATCACCAGGTCACCGACATACCCCGCGCCGGGGAACAGAAAGAGGCCCAGCTTGGGGAAACCCAGGGTAACCGTCGTGTCGGCGGAGAGAGCTAATGGGTCGATCTGGCCCGTGTCGCCATTCAGCCCGCTCGGGACATCCAGAGCCAGAATTCGTGGGGCAACCTCCGACCGCGGAGGGAACGGGGATACCGCCGCCCACAGCGCAGGGAAGGGTACGGCGCTTCTGCGACGATGGACGACCTGTCTCACAACCTCGAGCGTCCTCTGCAGTTGCCCCGTGATCGGACGCGACACGCCAGTGCCGAGCAGTGCATCGATAATCCAGTATGCCTTCGTTGCCAGGCGCCGCAGTCGCGCCTGGCGCCCGTCAGCATCTGCCCTGTAAATGGTCACACCGGACTGTTCGGCCAGTGGCCAGTTCGAGTCTCCGGCAGCGTCCCGGTGCACACAGTACGCCGAGACTCTTGCCCCCATCCCCTTCAGATGACGAGCTGCCACCAGTCCATCACCGCCATTGTTGCCCGGGCCAACCAGCACAAGCACCTCTCGCCCGCTGATACTCTGGCCCCCAAGCCACTGAGCCACGGACCGCCCTGCATTCTCCATCATGGCCGAGTATGAGTGGCCATTCGCATCGGCAGCGCGTTCGACCGCGCGCATCTGTTCGACTGTGACAACTAGCACTACCTTGGTTCCTCCCTCATCTGCTCCCCGATGATGGCCCCTTGGTGGGTCAGGGTTCGGGGGGACGACCAGTAATCTGCAACGGCAGAGATGGTGACTTGGTATTTTAGGGAAGAAGCAGGATTCTGTCAAAGGAGCGCCCGGATTTGACCCTGCTGTGAATCAACCTATGATGGTCGTAGGTATTCTACGGCAGGCGGTCATGATGGGGCTTGATCTGGGAGGGCTGGAAGCGATAATCCTGGACTTTGGCGGCGTGTTCACCAGGCCAGGACCTCGCAACACCGTGCTTTCGCGCTGCGAGGGCGAGCTTGGCCTGCAGCCCGGAACACTGCTCCAGTTGCTGTTTGCCGGACAGCACTGGTGGAGTTGGTCTACGGGCAGGTGCTCGGCCGAGGAGTACTGGGAGCCCATACTTGCTGCTCTCGGCGGCCATGTTCCGCCCGCACTCGAACCGTTCCGGGTAAACCCCTTCGCCTACGAAAAACTGAACCTATCCGTTGTAAAGCAGGTTAGAGAGCTCCAAAAACGCTACCGGATCGCGCTGCTCAGCAATGCGACACCGTATCTCGAGATCGCCCTTAGCGATCACCAGCTAACGAACCTTTTCGACGTCATCGTCAACTCATCGCGGGTCGGAACACGCAAGCCCGAACCAGCCATCTTTCACCTCACTCTGGACAGACTCCGCCTTGGCCCACAACTGTGCCTGTTCATCGACGACAAACCCCGCAACACTGCCGTGGCCCGGCAGATTGGGATGGCAGCTGTGGAGTTCAGTTCCGCGGCGCACCTCAAGCGTCAGCTCACCTCGCTGGGTGGCCAGCTCAGCCAAACCGTTGCCACTGAGCCGCAAGAATGACCGTCAGGGTTCGCGTCAAATCAAATGATAATGTC
>DCVA01000005.1:5117-9531 GCA_002327925.1 Anaerolineales bacterium UBA2200 | reverse complement strand
GCCGCATAGTATTCCAGCTTGATGGTCCGGTCGGCGGCGGGTGGATCTTCATCTAGGACCAGGAGCAGGGTCACATCCTCGTACACTTCCCAGCGCCCGATCTGGTAGTAGTGGTCATCGTCGCCCTCCATCCAGACCCGATACACCTGCCAGGGCTCGTCAATCGCCGTGATAGCTGCCAGCGAATAGCGCCGCGTTTCGGCCACCGTCGTTAGGGTGTTGTCCACACTCAGCCGCCACAGCGGTTCCGGTATCTGGCGGATGGCCTCGTTGATGGCGTCGTCATAGTCGGCGATGCTGTGTAGCAGCGCCGCCGGGTCGCGCCGGTTGCGCTGGATCTGGGCTCGCAGTTGCGCCCGCGTCATGGCCATTATTTCTTACCTCCCAGGCTCAGGGGCAGCCCTTCGAGCTGCTTCACTAGCTCCTGCTTGCGCTTGGCCGCCACGTCCTGCCAATGGCTCATCAGCGTCAAGTAGCGGCTTGCGTCGCTCCCGCCCGTCGATTCGGCCAGCATCCCGTACAGGTTCCCTTGCGCTGCGGCCAAAACATAATCATAGTCGAGTGTGGTAGAGGCCCCCGCCGTCAGCATCGGGAACTTGTCCTTGATCAAGATGCGCAGCAGCGTTCCGGCAAGCAACTTCTGGCGCAGATAGACGGTCGTGTTTTCGGCGTCATAGAACCAGAACCCGCGAGGCACTTCCTGCCACCTGGTCGATAGGCTTGTCACCTGTGCCCAGATGCGCACCACGTCCCACACGTCCGCGCTGGATGCCACCAGAGACGCGCTGTCCGCCGCTGTGCCCAGGGTCACGGCGAGCACTTCCTGCCGCCACACTTCGGGCCAGGCTTGCGAGATGGCCAGGTTGATGGCCTCGTTCCATTGGGCAATCGTCAACGGCGTGCGATAGACTTCGTAGGTGTCGCCGCTTGCCACCGCCGCCGTCAACACACTTTCGAGGGTCAGGGTGTTGGTCGAATTGACGTGATCGGTGATGGTCTTGGATTCCCCTTGCGGAGCCGCCCCGGCCCCGCCCGCGTCGGTGCGGATGTAGGCCAGCGCCCCGTTGAGCGAGTCATCTTCCGGGAACGCATCGAGCCCGTTGGTGTCGATGATGGTGGACGTGCTCCCGCCCGTCGCCGTGCCGGTGTGGAACTTGCCCGCCGCTCGGCCCAGGTCGGCCCTCAGTTCTTCCAGTGTTTTGCTCATCTAGCCCCCTATGATGCGGCCCCGAGCCGCCGCTGCCGCCGCTGCCGCCATCTGGATCGGCCCGATGTTCAGGTTCGGCACCGTGTTGGCGTGTGCGCCCAGGTACGATGCAGGCCAGCCCGCCGCCGCCAGTGCCGTTTTCGCCGCTTCGGTCAGGCTAAAGTCGCCGTTGGCCGCGTCGGTGAACGGGTCGGCGGCTAGGGCTACGTCATGGTCGGTTTCGTCTACGGTGACGTGCGAGAGCACGTTGTTACTCGTATTATTCCAAAACGCGTTGTATCCCACGATGACGGGCCCAACATTGTCACTATAGATGCCTTCCCCGCCCACACCGCTTGCTCCGCAGATAATGTTGTTACGGGCCACACCAGGCCCGCGCCTATCGTAAAAATAGATGCCGATGCCGGTAGACGCAATGGTGAAATAAACGATGTTGCTCTCGACAGTGACCTGACCATTAACAGCAAAGATAGCAGGGTTTATATTCACCGCACTTTTGATGATATTGCCCTTAACGTAGCCGCCGGAATCTAGACGGATGCCGTTGCGCCCGTTGGTGACGATCATATAACAATTCATGACAGAGCCCGCACCACCCGAGACGCGAGCACAGGACGCGTCGCCGGAGGCGTCGTCGTACAGATAGCAACTGTCGATGATGCCTCCAGCTCCCAGAAAAATATTGGACTTACCAGAAGGAGCCGATGCACCTTTATGAACAACACAACCGATAGCTGCTGCACCACTCCCAAGATAAATTCCATGATTGTCACCATAGGTATGCACTAGCAAATCTACACACTGAACATAGGGGTAGTTAGATACCCACTGTGCCGTGCCCGCGCAGTTGATCTCTGCCCTCCCCCCATCGTTGGCCAGCGCCGTGTAGCCGCGCAAAATCAGGCGCTGCGATTCCACCAGAGCCCCGTTTGTGGCAGTGTATGCGGTAAGGTCCAGCGGAGCACCTAGCACTTGCGCTGTGGATGCCTTGATGTTGATCTGGGTACCGTCAGAGCCCTCGACCGCTGTATCCAGCGCATGTTGTGCGGTTTTCCACGGGGTGCCGATGGAGCCGTCGCCAGTCCCATCGTCCCCGCCGCCTGGATCAACATAATAATGAGTAATTGCCATAACTCACCTATCCAATCGTGTTGGTCGTCCCGGCGATTTTGACATACAACTGCCGCAACGCCTCGGTCTGGTACTGCGTGAGAATCGCCTGGAACGCCCCGGCGATAGACGCCACTTCCGCCTTGCTCAGCAGCGACACGCCCGCCAGGCCCGAACCGTCCGGAATCAAGTCGCCGTTTGCCAAACTCGCCCAGGCCGCCACGACCTGCCCGTCGAACATATTGTCAAGCGCCGCCATGTGATTGAGCAGCCGCGCGAATTCGCCTACCGTCGCCCGCTGTTGCCGCGTGTATTCGGCGACGATGTTCTGCTGTTCCAAGGTCAAATCCAAGAATGCCATGATTCCCCCTTACTCGGTATAGTACTGAATGGTGTACCCGCACGAGTTCGCACCGCTCAGGTTCAAGTTGAGCGCCGTCGCGGCGGTGAGCTTCCATTCGCGCCCCGGTGAAAACTTGAGTAGCAGTCCATCCCCCTGGTTTTGCCCAAAGCATCGAATCTTGGCC
The DNA here is from genome assembly GCA_002327925.1 of Anaerolineales bacterium UBA2200. Classification (GTDB taxonomy): domain Bacteria; phylum Chloroflexota; class Anaerolineae; order UBA2200; family UBA2200; genus UBA2200. Next base: position 6,687 of record DCVA01000005.1, on the reverse strand, counting down.
GTCGCTCCATCCTTCAAGATCATCGTGGTAGCCGTCGCCGATTCGTTCTGCAACAAAATGGCCGTGACGACGATTTGCACTCCCGCAGCAGGCGCGGCAATAAGCTCGTTGTCGCCCGCCACCGCCTTGGTGCCTGTGACCCAGGAGAGAGTTTCTTCGGCCATCGAGACCACCACCGGATTGCTGGCGGTGTTGTTCACCGTCACGTCGCCAATGTCCACGCCGCTGTTCGCCTTCAGCTTGCCGGTGATGACCAGCTTCCCGCTTCGGGTTTCGCTCCCGGCTTCCAATTCGGCGTCTCGGGGCGTGTCCTCCCCGGCTACCCATCCCTGTAGAATTTGTCCCATACGTCCCCCTCGAGAGGGGAGCAGGAGCCGCGCCCCTGCCCCCCCTTCTGTTAGTAGGCGATGAACGCCGTATTGGCGTTAGCGCTCTGGTCGCTGAGCCAGACCACTACATCGTTCCCGGTCTGGTAGTTGACGATGTAGTCAGTCCATTCTGTCAACAGGCTTGTGGTGTTGATAGAGCTCGAAACTACAGGGCTCGCCAAGATGAACAACACGCCGTCCTGGACAATCGCTTGCCCCAACGCTTCCTCGTCGGCGCTGTCCCATTTGTACATGGCATCCAACCAGACGTTGTGAGCGCCCAGGTTCAAAGATTCGCTCAGGGCACTGGTGAACTTGATCCCGTCCACGGTGTCACAGTTGGCGTTACAGGCGCTGATGTCGATCTCGACCCAGGTCCAGGTATCTGCCGTGACCGCCGGCACGTCGTAGCTTTGGTCGGTGCCATTGGTGTCGTCCAAGGTGAGCTTGTAGTCACCCGCGCTGGTGTCTACGCTCGATCTCAGGTAAAAGCCGATGCTTTCATTGCCCGACAGGTCGTCTTGTGAAATGGTGCCGTCTACGCCGTCACCCACGGTATAGGCCGCCGTGAAGGCGATCTTGACCGAGTTGGTCGTGGCCCGATAGGTCGTTGTGTCTGCCGTAACTGCTACCGCCGTACCGCTGTCGATTTCAGCCCATTCCCCTGTGGGCGTGGTGTCGATGTATGCCGTCGATTCGGTGGTGCCGTTGGTGCCCGCCAGCAGGCCCGCTGCGGTGATGCGCGGCAAGCCAATGAATTGATTCTTGGCGCCCGCGTTCCCGCCCGTCGATTCGGCGTTCAAGGTCACGTCCCCGCCGGTGATGTCCAGCACGTCGCCGTCCATCTCCAGGTCGCCGGTGAGCTGTAGGGCGTCTGCGTCCCCCGATTGCACGATCTGCAAGCCAGGGTATTGGTTGCTGTCGATACTCACCAGCAGTCGCTTAAAGTAGCCGATGGTTTCCCACCCCACGCCGGTCTGGGCGTTCACGCTGACTGCAAACGCCATGACCGCCAGGAGGACAAGCACCAGGGCCAGTCCGATCTTCTTGTTCATGGTTCACTCCTTGAAGCGGGGGAGAGGACTCACGCCCCCTCCCCGGCTATCGTCGGGCCGCTAGGACAAGATCGCCTGGTCGGCCATGATAAAGCCCACTTGAGCGTAGCCAAAGCTGCCCGTGCAGGCGTCGATGTGGCAGGCCGC
>DCVA01000005.1:4666-5104 GCA_002327925.1 Anaerolineales bacterium UBA2200 | reverse complement strand
ATGCTTTCGGCATTGGTCCCGTCGGCGTCGTCCGCCTGTTCCACGTCGATGGTAATCGTGGTCCCGTCCAAAGGCAGATGGACCATGACGGCCATGTTGTGGAAGGGCGTTTGCCCTACCTTGATAAAGTCGCCCGTTTCGGTCCCGTCGGCCAGGGCGCTCCCGTCGCGCAACATCAGTTCGTTATCCAAAGCTGGCATCGTTTCACCTCCTCTTAGCTGGCCGCCATCTTAAAGTCGTCAAGCATGGAGACACAGTATTCGTCGCCCACGTGCGCGACGCCCAGAATCCATTCCATTCCCCACTCACGCGAGGTCAGGCTGGCAATCGGCCCCAGCCGGCGCAGCGGTCCGGCCTGCACCAGCGTCAGGCCATCGCTACCCGGCGATTCGATGTTGCCGTCCGGCTCAGAGAACCGCACGACAAAGATGCGGCTGG
>DCVA01000005.1:0-4520 GCA_002327925.1 Anaerolineales bacterium UBA2200 | reverse complement strand
CTTGGGAGTTGGCCGCCGAGGCGTGCACTTTCAGGCTGTCCGTGGTGCCCGAGGCGCTGATTGTCTGAGCCGCAGCAAAGTAGTCGGTGTCGCTGATTCGCTTGTACAGCCCGTCAAACCCGTCCGGGTCGGTATCGATGTCGCCGTTGATCAGGTTGTTCATCAACCCCCGCTCGCTGGCCTTGGTGTGCATGGCAAATTGCTGCTCCACCGGGTCGCGGAAAAGGGTGTCTTTCATCTGCTCAAAAGCTTCATCTTCGGAGAACTTGCCGCCAAAGATGGCCAGCCGGTCCTCTACCGGCTTCAAGGTGCCGGTCGATTCGGAAAACTCTGCGTTCAACTTACGAAACGCGTGGGTGGGCAGTGTGTCCCACCGCGATCCACGGACGACGAGGCTTCCCACTTCCACCACCGGGAAGATTTTCAAGACATCGTTCATCCGCTGCATGTTCATAAAGAGCCCTTGCGCCATCTCGTCTTTTAGGAGAGACGCATAGTCGTTCAACGTAATAGGCATCGTACACCTCCAACTAGTGTTTGTTGATTGGCACGGCCCTCCGCCCCTCGTTGATCCCCTTTCGGATCAGCTCGCTAGGGCCCAGCTTCCGGGCTACGTGCGAGCCGCCTTCCGGTTCGACAATCTCAGGGGCAGCGCCCCGCGCCGTCAAAACCTGTGTCACCGCTTGCTGAACGAGGTCCGGCAAGCTGTCGAGTTCTTTCTTCAAATTCAGCTTCTCCTTCTTTTCCCGTTCCAGCGCCAGGCTTGCTACCTTCTTCTGAAATTCCAGAGCCACCGACGTGGGGTCAGCCCCCTGCCGGACCAGCTCGAAAATCTCTTCTCCTTCGTCAGACACCTGTTGCGCGATCTCTTTGTCGTTCATGTCGAATCCGTAATGCTCGTATCCATCGCGTACAAACAAGTTCCAACTCTGCCGCGCCTGCTCCGCTTGGCGTTCCGCTTGCAACTGCTCCAACTGAGAGAGCGCCATGGCCCCCGCTTCCGCCGGGTCTTCTTGCACCAGCTCGCGAATCTTCTTGAGGTTGGCTTCCTCCAACTCTCGCAGCCGCCGCTCTTTCTCGGCCAGCTTCTTGTCGTATTCGCTCTTGAGCTTGGCCAGATGGCCGCCCTTCCCCTCGTATTCGGACCGCACCTGTTCCAGCTTTTCGTCAATGAGCTTGCCCAGGTCGGCAGGGAGTTCCTTGCCCTCAGCGCCCGTCTCCGGCGCACTGGGGGCTTGCACCTGCTTGTCGGCCACCGGCTGAGCTTGGGGCTTGCCTTCCATCTCCACGGCCTTGCCGGGTTCGACNNTGTGTTAGCCCCACTGAGGCCCGCCGTAAATGGTTCGGCGGTATTGCCATTTCGGGGCTTCTTGATAGGTTCGCCATCCGCCGCCATTGTCCTCATCCCAATCGTCCCAGTCGTCATCGGGATAGGAGGAGCTATAGCGCTTCTTGGCGTAGCTCGTCTTTTTGCTGTAGCTTTTCTTCGGGTACTTTTCCCACCAGGGTTTGCCCACCGCCGAGCGCCAGTCTTCATTTTCCAGCCCCGGCGTATAGTCCGACCAGTAGGGGATACCCGCATCACTCGCCGCGCTCTTGGCGCTGCTCTTGCTCGTGCTCTTCTTCGACTGCGCCGCAAGCGCCGGAAACACCACGCCCTTGAGCGCCTTCTTGAGCTCCGCTTCCGTCCAGCCCCGGCTTTTGTACGTGGCCAGGATGACCGGGATCAACTCCCGCGCTGCCATTTCCCCCACAGCGCCCACCGTCGAATCGTAGGCGTCAATCCGCTCCCGGTCCCAGTAGGTCTTGAGCTCCGGGTGAGCGTCCAGAAATTCGCGTCGCTCTTGGCTGCCCTTGGGCCAGCTATAATACTGGTCCTGAAGCGCTTTCATCCCCGGCCATTGCTCCTCTTCCTGAGCCTTGAGCGCGTTGTACTGGTCCCATGCCGCCCCGGCTATCGCTTCCTGATAGACCCGGTTGGCCGCTTCCAGGGGCGTGTGGTAGCGCCGCTCAAAGGCTTCGTAGGCTTCCGCTGTGGTCATGCCGGCATAGCTCCCGCCCAACACGGCCCCCACTCCCGGCAAGGTCTTGGGCAAAGAGGTTAGCCATTCGTCGCGGGCGTCATAGTAGCGCCCCCAATCAATGGCCCCCTTCTCATCCTTGAAGGCATCCGGCACCGGCTCCTGCCCTTGCAGCTCGTATCCCACGTCTTCCACCACGCTATCCCACATCTCCTTGGGATTCATGCCGTACAGCACCGGCGGCAAGTCCTCTTCAATCGGCGGCAAGGGGTACTTGACCTTGAGCGCGTCCAGTTCTTCCTTGCGTTGGTCCATGAGCGCATTCCGCCCGTCCCAGTCGTGAGGGTTGGCCCGCAGGTGCTTGTCAATCAAAGTCTGGTATCGTTCGATCACCTCCTGTTTCTCTTTCGTCAGGGTGAGCCAGTTGGCCCGCGCTCCCGACGCCATGCCTTCCCAGTCCGATTCACCGGGAATGACCTCGTACTGCTGGCTTCGAGGGTACAGCGCCGGGTTGTCTAGCTTGTACTGCTGATAGGCTTCCCGGCTGCCCCCATTGTCACCCGTCCAGATCTGGCCCCGCGCTTCCTCGGCCAGCTCCATCTGGGTTCGTTCCCCTTCCGGCTCGATGCTCACCCGTGGCCCCAGCGCCCAGCCCAGCATGCCCATGCCCCGCTCTTGCTGTGCCCGCACCATGGCCAGGGAGAGAAGCTCTTGCGCCGCTTTCACTTCCTTGTCCGTCCAGCCATACTGCTCCTGGGCCGCCAGGGCGATGGGGTTGCCTGCTTCCCACAGCTTTTCTTTCTGCTCCGGGTCGCGGTTCAAAAGCTCCTGGGCCATGAGGGCCGTTCGCGCCAGCCCTGTATCCTTGGGCGATTCCGCCGCCAGGTTGGCCAGCATGCGGCTTACCCGGTACGGATCCCACACGTCGCCCTTGGGCAATCCCGCCGCCTGTCGCAACATCCCTTCCAGGTTCAGCCCTTGCGGTCCCCAGTCGCCCTTGCCCGCTGTCAGGCTCTTGATGATCTGCGTCTGGGGCAGGATGTAGGAGAATCCTCCCTGCACGTCCGGCGAGAGCGTTTGCCGCGCCTTGTCCGCATCCATGCCCAGCCCTTCGCCCAGCTTGGCCAGCCAACCGTTTTGGTAGGGCAGGTCCATGAAGTGGTAGGGCCGGAATCCGATCTTGTCCATCTGGTCCCGGATGGCCCGCATCCCTTGGCTCGCTTCGTCGCTGTCGTCCCAGTTCATGCGCATAAAATTGGCGTAGGGCAACACCATAGCCATCGGATCCACATACAGGCTGTCGCCCATCCAGTCAGGCAGCCAGGGGAACGGCACTTCAAACGATGCGCCGAACCGCTGTCTCCGTCCCGCTTGCTCGTTGGCCATCCGCTGCGCATCCCGCACCCGGACGTAATGGGTCAACAGCGCCGGGTTGGTGGCGATCCGCTTGCTCCAGTTGTAGCCGCTGCGAGTGAACCAGTAGTGATAGGGCACCACACGGGCGATCCAGGTGTCAAAGTTGCGCCGGTTGTTATAGTCAAGCAAAGCGTCATCGGCCTGGGTTCGCGCATACTGAAGCGCCGTCGCCCTTGTTTCGTGCCAGCGGGGCATCACTTCGGCATCCAGCCATTGGGCCAGCCCCTTGCGGGTCGCCTCGTTGACCATCACCGGCTGCCAGGTCTGCCAGTCGCGCAAGACCCCATCCTCGATCTGCGACAGCGCCTTGCGGGTGGCGTCCGACTGGGCGGCAATCAGGTCGGCCAGGTGGGGCGGCTCGCCCACGCCGGCCTTGGCGATCATCTGGTCGTACAGCGCCCGGCGAAGGTCGGCTTCGTTGTCCTTGGGCGTCCAGGTGGGCAGGCCCGTATCCCGTGCAATTCGGGTAGCCTCGTCGAGCTTTTCAGGCTTCACTTTCGGCGGCTTGGCTTCTCCCATCCAGCGTTCCAGCGCCGCTTTCATTTCGTCCGTCCACTGGTCGCGGGGTGTTCTCAGCGCCTCTTGCAAGAGTTCGGCGTCTCCCGGCAAAGACTTGGCGCTCATCATCAGGTCAGGAGGGTTGGCCGGGTTCCAGTTGCGCATCATCAAGTCTTTCTGCGCCATGTCCCAGCGCTCTATCGTCTCGGCCCGCAGGTCGTTCCAGATTTTGTTGCGCTCGGCATAGAACCCGGAGAACAGCTTGTCGAACTCGGCCCGCGTCTTGGCGCCCTGAGCCTTGTCAAAGTACCGCTGTCTGGCTTCCCGCACCTTGCCCGCTGCCCGCTTGCCCGCCAGGGCCACGTCGCCATCGGCGCTCTTGAGCAGGTCCAGCGCCTCGCCATAGCTGCCCGGTTCCAACGCAAACGCAATCCGCCACGCTTCGGCTTCCTTGGCCTGGGTCTGGCCTCGCGCCGCTTTCAACATCTGCTGGAATTTGGCGTCCTCTGTAGCATTGCGCACGCTGCCCGGTGCAAACCCCCTGGGCATCTCGGGCACGTCTACCTTGGCCGCCCGCTGCATGGC
>DCVA01000049.1 GCA_002327925.1 Anaerolineales bacterium UBA2200 | reverse complement strand
GCATGGCTCCCTCGGTGACATTATCATTTGAGTGAACCACGCCATTCTAGTGACATTTTACGTGATAAAATGCGAAGCATTGACATAGGGAAGGAAAAGTGCTATAATGGTCGTGAGCTTGGAGGGAGGGAGGATCATAGTGGTGATCCCAGACTCCAGGAGTGCACAATCCGAAATCCAGCGAGGGGGACACCTGTTAGGTGTCCCCTTTTGCACCACCAAAGGTGAGATAATGACTGAGGCTGAGCTGAAGGACAAGGTCAAGACAACCGATCCGGCGCGTGAGCTGATCGAGAAGGCCGAAGAGCAGGGATACCTGACTGTCGAGGACGTGCTTGAGTACTTCCCCGAAGCAGAGAAGAACCTCCCTCAGCTTGAGGATCTCTTGACCTACCTGTACAACGAGGGCATCGAGATCATTTCGGAAGAAGCTGAGGAAGAGGAAGACAAGTCCGAACCCAAGGAACCCGACGCGAGCGAGCTGGAGGCAGAACCGGAGGAGGAGATCTTCGACCTTAGCGGGATATCCAGCGATGATACCATCAGTCTCTACCTCAAGGAAATGGCCAGTGTCCCCCTTCTTAAGGCTGAGGAGGAGATTCGTCTGGCCAAGCAACTTGAGCGGGGCAAGGCCGCACACCGCAGACTGGAGCGTGAGGGGCAGAACCCAGTCCTGAGAGAAAGGTACCTCCGCGAATGCGACGTCGGCAGCGCGGCCCGGGCGCACCTGATCAAGGCGAACACCCGTCTGGTCGTGAGCATCGCCAAGCGCTATATGGGGCAGGGCGTGCCGTTCCTTGACCTCATCCAGGAAGGGAACCTGGGCCTGATGAAGGCCGTGGAAAAGTTCGACTACCGCCGGGGCTGCAAATTCAGTACCTACGCCACCTGGTGGATTCGCCAGAGTATCACGCGCGCCCTGGCGGAGCAGGGCCGAATCATTCGCCTGCCCTCTCACGTTGGGGACCGTATCCGCAAGGTATATCGCACTGCCCAGCAGCTCGAGCAGGATGGAGGCCAGAAACCCACGCCGGCCGAGATCGCCGGACGACTCGGCGTCGATCCCTCCAAGGTGCGTTGGCTGCTCAAGGTCTCGCGGCGCCCTCTTTCGCTGGAAAAACCGGTGGGTGAGGAAGAGGACAGCGAGCTGGGCGAGTTCATCGAGGACGAGGACAGTCCGACCCCTACCGACACAGTGACCCAGAACCTGCTCTCGCAGAAAATGGACGAGGTGCTGGCCACCCTCAGCCCCCGCGAAGCGCGCATTCTGCGCCTGCGCTTTGGCCTGCAGGATGGGCGCTCCTACACGCTGAAGGAGGTCGGCGAAAAGTTCGGCCTCACTCGAGAGCGCATCCGCCAGATTGAACGTGAGGCGCTGAATCGCCTTCGCCACCCCAGCCGCAGCCGTCAGCTGCGGGACTATATGAAATAACCCCTTGCTGCGCCGCTTGCGCTTCGAATCGGAAGAGTGACCTCCCGCAGCGCGTACGCCCCGCGGGAGGTTGTTTTGACAAGCCCCTTGTCCTGGGCTACCATTAGCCGGTCTTCTGTGGCCGTCCCGCGTATGCTTCAGTTAGCTCCAACGTCCAATGAGTGACGAGATGAGGAAGCTGTTTGGCTGACGACGCCGCGTTGCTCGACCGCATTCGTCAATATGACCAGGCTGCTCTGGCCCAAGTTTACGATGAGAACTATGAGCGTATCTATCGCTACGTGTTTCGCTTTGTGGGCCAGGTGGAGGTCGCGGAGGACGTGACGGCTAACGTGTTTATGCGCCTTCTCGACTCACTGCGGGGAGGCAACTCTCCACGCACCAATCTTGTGGCCTGGCTGTATCGGGTAGCACACAATCTGGTCGTCGATACCTTCCGTCGCGGTGCAGCCCAGGAAGTTGAGCTTGCCGAGTGGCTGGAAGGGTATGAGCCGGACCTGGCGCACATGGTCGAGCAGAGTCTGAAGCTGGAGAAGGTGCGCCGCGCTGTGATGGAGCTTACGCCCACGCAGCAGCAGGTGATCGTGCTCAAGTTCGTGGAGGGTTTGGATAGTTCGGAGGTTGCGGCAATCCTGGACAAGTCCGAGGGTGCCATCGATGCGCTGCAGCATCGCGCTCTCACGGCGCTCCGCTCCGCTCTGCGTCCCGCTACCGACCACGACGACGGAGGACCGGAAGCGAGCGGCCAGGGTCTGCGGACGACTCGATCAGCGCTCGAGCTGCCGTCCGAGGAGGCCTTGCTGTCCAGACTCTGGAAAAGCCCCGGACTGCTGTCGAGGGTACTGCACTGGGGCAGCGGCAGCGAGACCGGCAGCATTGCGCCCAATCGCCGCCCTGTGGTGACCGAGGCCTGGTGATGAACGTCGACATGCGTACTCTCCTCAAGCAAGGCCTGCTTTGTCTGCGCTCCGGGGGTACGGTCCGTGAGTACCTTCGGCGGCCGGATCTGGCAGCCGTGCCTGCAGCCCAGCGCGAGGAGCTGCAATCCCTGCTCGAGACCGCCATGACTGTGGCAGGCTTACGCCAAGAAGTGCTTCCCGCACCGCGCGCCGTGGCGGTCAATCGTGGGCGTTTTCTGAGCGCTGCCGCACTGCAGCGTGAGCGATGGAACAGCCAACAGAGGCGGGCGGGTTGGGGAGTGTGGCCGCGTCTGGGGCGTCCAGTCCTGGTGGTTTCACTGGTTGTTGCTCTCCTGTTGGGTGCAGGAAGCGGAGTGGCCAACGCCGCCGCCGGCAGCCTTCCTGGGTCGACTCTCTATCCTGTCAAGCTGGCGGTCGAAGATGCGCGCCTCATGCTGGCCCCGAGCGACGTGCGCCGGGCCGAGCTCTATCTGCGCTACGCCCGGGAGCGTACTGATGAGATGCTGCGTTTGAGCGAGGCCGGGATGGCCGTTGATCAGTCCGTGGTGGACCGCCTGGCAAGGCAACTGGAGGCAGCCGTCACGGCTGCCTCTTCGGCGGCCGACGGAAGCGAGACGTCCCTGGCTGCGGAGCTGCTACAGCGGGTGATTGATACTACCTCTCAGCAAGAGGAGACTCTCAACCTCGCTTGTGTCGACGCTGCCCTGGATGCACAGCCTGCACTGAATGCGGGCGCAGTGGTTGCGCAACAAACGGGCCTCGCGGCCCGCGAGGCGCTTTCGCATTTGGTGGTCGTTTCGCCGACGCCGACTGTGATGCTGGCCCAACTGCCCACCCGAACGCCGACGGTTGCGCCGGGCGGTTCGGCAGGTCGAAGCGTGTCACCACCTCCGACGGCTACTTTGCCGCCAACCCTTCCAGCGGCAAGCGCCAGTTTGGCGGCTCCTGGTTCTACCATGACCATAGGACCCGATGAGACAACCTCCGCCGAAAGTCGAACGCCGCTTTTCACCAGGACACCCCCTGCCGGTACGCCCTCTCCCTCCGCCGGAAGGAGCCCCACAGGACCCGCTCGTACTGAGCCGCTCGGAACGCACACACCGGCTCCGGCGCAGACCATGCCTGCGGAGGCGCCGACCTCGCCCTCAGGCGGGGCATCGGCGACGCCAAGCCAGACGCCGGTACTCTTTCGCCTGTCCCTGGACGACAGTCCCGACCCTGTGCCTGCCTCCTATCGTATCCACTACACTGCCTGCGTTATCAACGAGGCCGATGCACCCCTGACGAATGCTTCGGTGTTCGTGAGTTGGACGCCTGCACAGTGCGCCTACCTCCCGCCCGACAATCCGCCCGGGATCAGCTTTGTCATGGGAACGGTGAACGCCGGCTCACGGTCCTGCGTGCGCTTCTCGCTCAATACCTCTGTCATCTGTGCCGGAGCTCAGGTGTCAGTGGAGGCCATACTTAGCGCTGATCAGGGAAGTGCGAGGGACTCTGAGGTCACCTCCATCGACCGCCCGCCGACTCCGACACCGACTACCTCGCCCACGCCCTCGGCAGCGTTCTTGCTGACTTTGTGGGATCAACCAGACCCAGTGCCGGCTGGGAATGCCATACACTATGGGCTCTGTCTAAGAAACCTGGGTGATCAGCCGCTTACCAACCTTGTGCTTGAGGCCACATGGACGCCACGTGATTGTGTGTATCAAGTGCCTGACAACCCCTCCGGGGTGGTCTGGCGGTGGAGTTCTCTTGCCCCTTACAGCGAGCGATGTGTATCCCTTGATCTGAGCACCTTCAGTACTTGCCAGGGCACCGTAGTGACGAACAGGGTCACCATGACCTGCGATCAGGGATTCAGCGCCGTTGAACAGCGTACAAATATCGGCGCGCAGCCCACAGCCGCGATTACAGCAACAAATACTGCCATTCCTACGGCGACGCCGACACCTGGTCCGAGCTGGACTGCAACCGCGACAACGATTCCCACGCCTACGGGAGCGCCGACGCCAACGGCCACGCACACGCTGCTCTCGCGCTAGCCGGACCAACTCAACCGGGGACGTACACGAGAAAGGAGGCACCGGGCAGGCCAAACGTCAGGTCATCATTCCCGCGACCGGTATTCGCTACCAGGACTATGCCCAGGATTGAGGCACCCAGAGGAGAAAAGGAGAGGTCGAGATGAGGAACCGAAGCCTATGGACCGTCGTTGGCTTGCTGCTGGCGCTGTTTCTGCTCGCGCTGAGCACTGGTTGTGATGGGGCTGTGCTGAACCTGAGGATCAGCTACCAGGGGTATCTGACGGATGTGGGGGGCAACCCGATCTCCGGGAACCGTAACATGACGTTTCGTATGTGGAACGCAGCTTCTGGCGGCACGAACATGTGGGAGGAGACACAGAATAACGTGCCGGTCAATGGTGGACTGTTTAACGTTGCCCTGGGCAGCGTGACCCCGCTGGATCCGGCTGACTTTCACAAGCCTCTCTGGCTGGAGGTTGTCGTTCAGGGGCAGACCATGGGCGATCGCCAGCCTCTGCAGGGCGCACCCTACGCATTAAGCCTGGCGCCTGGTTCGGTGGTCAAGGGTACCGGCACTACCGGCACCTACAGCTCCACGCTGACCATCTCGAACATCGGCTCGGGGGCAGCTCTGACCGCTTATGCTGCGAATGGCCCCGCTATCTACACATACGGGCCCATCGGGAGTGCGTCACTGTCCTACATCTGGATCAGCGGCAACAGTCTGATGAAGAACCTGGCCACTGACACGACCCGCTGGGATCTGCAGGCAAACGGTGGGGCACGGATCTGGCGAGGGGCAGCAACAGGCCAGAAGACGGTCTATTTCCCGGTCACCATTCCCAGCCAGCTCTACGGGCAACCCGTGAAGCTGACCAAGCTCACTGTCTACTACAAATGCCTGGATGGCAGCAAGGGTTTTGTCACCTCAACGTACCTTTACAAGCATACGGATGCGGATTCGAATGCGCTGATCATTGGCGACACGGTGGACCGGACCGGCAATACAGCAACGTCCTACACGCTGGACCTGACTAGCAACAACGTGCTGAGCGCGAGTGAGGGTGGGCTCGGGATGTTCATGTACCTGTCTTTTGCCGATGACACCAACTATGTGCAGATCGGCGGCGTCCGCCTGGAGCTGGAGCATGACTAGCGGGCGCAGGGAGACACGTTCTCTCTGCCCAACTGAGAAAGGAGGAAGGTCATGCGCAACAGAATGAGGCTCCTGCTGGCCGTGCTCGGCCTTCTGCTCCTGGGCGGCGTGGCGGTTGCACTTGAGGCTCCGGAGATTCTGCAGAGGTGGGTACTCGCCAGCGGCGGCGGGGCGATCAGTTCTGCCGGCTATCGGCTGAACAGCACGATGGGCCAGTCGATAGTGGGCGAAGCCAGCAGTGCCGGCTACAGGCTGAAGGCGGGCTACTGGTCGGGCCTGGGAGCACAACCCACAGTGGGCGCAACACCCACACGTACTGCAACGCCCACCAAAACACTGACACCCGTGCCCGGGTTGGCGCCACGGGTAAAGATACCGATCATTACCAAGAACTACTGGTCGCCATAGGCGGCTTGCGAGACACTGGCAGAGTTCGGACAGCAAAAGACCTCCGGAGTTTGGTCCCCCGGAGGTCTTTTCATTGCTCGAGTGCCTACAGGACCTTCTGCAGTTCCTCGTCGATTGCCTTGAGCTTGTCTGGAGTCAGCCCGGCCTGCGGAAAGGCCGCGATCATCTTGAGCGACATGCCCTTGGCCATCGCCAGCTGAGGATGATTGGACATCCCTGGCAGATGCTTCTCGAGGATTGCCTTCGTCGCTTCGTTGGCGATTAGCTCGCCTAGTTTGGAGTTGATTGAGAACGCCATCGTTGCCCTCCTGTTCGTGATGTACTACACTACGGCGAGTACGATAACGCACAACCGCAAGCAAGTCAAATTCCTGGTCGCCTTTGATCCCGGCAGTAGAACTCCGAGTTCGACCGGCGAAAAGTCCTCCCAGGAATGGGTGGAGGGCCTACTGCACGGAATCCAACTCTGTGCCGTTCTCCACAGTGTGAGGGTCGATCCTCTCGACGCGAAGATTGGCGCGCACAAACACAGGCTCGTTCGTCAGCAGGTCCACGGCCACGTCCGGCGGCGTGAATGTCTCCCCGGAACTCTGTCGGGCTCGCGGCTCGATCTTGCGCAGTGCCCTGCCCTGAGGGTCGAGGAAGCACTCCCCCACGCGCAGGTGAGAGAAGTACACCCAGGTTGGTCCAAGAACTGGCCGACACCGTAGCTGCTGCAGTCGCTCTGACACCAGCGTCAGGAAGAGCTCGCGTGCGTTGCCGGCAGGCAACGTGGTGTGGATGGCCTCCAGGAGCCGTCCAACTGGCGCAGCTGCCTCCTCGGCACTGGAAGTGGGCCATTCGCCCAACATTCGCGACATATCAAGGGGCATCGAACTGTCCTCCCTGCAAGGTTTGCTGATCTCCATTGTACCACGACTCGAGCCAACCGCTCAGAGCAGGCGGTGCTGAACAGCGGCGAGAGGCTCATACAGTGGCATACGTGTGGCAATGCCCAGCCGGCTGCACTCATCCCGGAAGGCGCTCTCGAGCTGGTGTGCGCCGTTTGCCGCAGCCGAGTAGCGTTCTCCATACCGTTGCCGGTAGCGCTGGCTGAGTCCGGGGAACCAACGATCCAACTGCCCATAGTAGTACTCGCGCTGCCTGTCGCGCAGCGTCATGCCGAAAGCCGCCACGATGTAGCGCCCACCGGCCCGGTGCACACCATGTACGACCCCTAGGACGTTCTCGAGCGAGTCCTCAATGAAGGGCAAAACTGGCATCAACATCGCTCCGCTGAGGATTCCTTCGCGCGAAAGCTGGCCAATGGCTGCGAGCCGGGCTGAAGGCGGTGGAGCCCCAGGCTCAACTTTGCCCGCGAGGGCGTCGTCAGCTGTGGTTACGGTCAGGCTGACTGCGGCGTAGGTGCGACTGATCTGACGCAGGAGGTCAAGGTCACGCAGAACCAGGTCGCTCTTGGTGAGGATGTGAACAGGAAACCCGTGGCGGGCAATGATCTCGAGCGCCCCGCGCATCAAACAGAGCTCGGCTTCGAGGGGCTGATAGCAGTCGTTCATCGAGCCATAACCGATCACGCCTTTGACTCGCTTGCGAGGCAGTTCCTGTTGCAGGAGCTGCAGAGCGTTGATTTTGACGGCGACGTCGTCCAGGTCGTCGATGCCGTAGCACTCACTGCGGGTGTCGCAGTAGATGCAGCCATGCTGACAACCGCGGTAGAGGTTCATGTTGTACTTGAGCCCGAACCAGGGGTCAGGTTGCCTGACTGACGCGAGCAGGGTCTTGGCGCTGATTGCACGGACCATGGTCGATTCTCGCTGTGGTGATCGTTGTGGGCGAGTTGGCCGCGACGGAGCTTCCGAAGCGGACAGACGTTAAACGGGCCCTGGCTGCCAGAGCGAAAGCGTCCCAGCGGACGGGCACCGCCGATGCAACCCCTGGAACTAGGCAGGGACCCTGGCACGATCAGGACCCGGGGCCGCCTGGCAGGATTCTTGAGCTAGTAGCGGGGACCTCGGGCACCGCCCCGTGATCCACCTCGTCCACCATCTCTGTCTTCTCGTGGCCGGGCCATATTCACCACCAGAGAGCGATTGCCGAGTTGAGTACCATTGAGGGTGCTGATTGCCTTCTCCGCCTCGGCCTCGGTGGCCATCTCCACAAAGGCAAATCCCTTGGAGCGACCGGTGTCCCGATCTTTGATCAGCGCTACCGATTGCACGGTGCCTGACTCGGCGAACAGCGTGCGCAGCTCGTCTTCGGTGGTTGAGTAGGAAAGATTGCCGACGTAGACTCGAGTCTCCATTTGCTCTCCTGTATTGAGATAGGCGCCGAAAAACTATAGTTGAAACGTGTCGTTTAGGCAAACGTGGTCTGGTGGGGTCTAAATGCGATTGGTGGGGCTGGTGATCCGTCGTCCCGCCTTCCCCTTCCAGGAGCGCACCCGTGCCGGGGGCCTGTCGTCGCCATTGTCGTCTCTGACCCAGACAGAGAAGGAAAGGCCATCGCCGCGCCGCAAGAAGGTCTCACTCTTCCGGAACCCAACCTCTCTCCACACGCACTGCGCACGCAGATTGAAAGAGGCGATCGTGACCCGCCACCGTCGGTCAGGGAAAGTGCGCCTCGCAAAATCAACCACCGCCGCGGCGAACAGAGTCCCGCGGCCCTGACCGTTCAGGTCGGGGCGAACCATCAACCCGATGTCGAGCGCGTCTAGCGCGTAGTCTCCTCCGGCAACTCGGGCATCGAGGCCATAGCAGCAGTAGGCCACCAGAGGGTCCTCGTCCTCGGCGATCGAGTAGTAATGATAGTCCGGGCGAAGCACCTCCACTACTACCTGCTCGAGACGCTCAGGGTCTTCGTTGTACACGTTGTAGGGTGGGGGATAGGTCCAGGCCAGTACCTGGCGCGCCGCCTCCTGGTTCAGCGGATTGAAAGTGAACGGCATCTCGACGTCCCCTTCTTGACCGTAAACGCAATCCGGGTGTGGCTGCGTGGCGACCCGGCGTCAGTCGTGGGGCAGAGTCGGCCGGAATCGAGAGCGACCCTGGCTACCCATGAGCACCAGAAATCACCCCTCACAGGGGGTGAACGGAGTTTTGACATAAAGTCCGGCCGGACAGGACCGAACGTGGACGACAAGGTCTTCGCGCGGGTCTCGTCCGTCTGCCCGGCGCAGGAACTGGTCCAGCGCCAGCGCCTCGGAGGTCACCTGCTGACAACAGTCTTCGTTCCAGAGAAAGCATTCTACGGAATCCCGCATCTCTCGCCAGATTCCCACCACCCGGCCATCAAGCCACACCGTGCTGTAGGCGTTCCCTGAGCGGTCAAAGACCTGTCGAGCGTGCTCAGGCGCGAGGAACCGCCGCCGGTCCTGGTAGCCCATGATGTAGCCATCCAGACTTGGCAGCATCCTCACCGTTTGCGACGATTCGACCCGCGTTGCTTCCAGCAGGGGTACATCTCGGGCCAGTGCCCAGTAGCGGGAGCCGGATCCGTCAACAGACAGGGAAGCCGCTTCCACGCCCAGCGCAGACACTGCGCGGCTGGTTTCGCTCTTGCTCCAGCCAGCCCACCAGGCAGCGTCCTCCAGCGTGGCGGGTCCGAAGGCCGCCAGGTAGCTGCGCAGCAACAGCGGCTGCGCCACTTCCGCTGGCACTGAGACCGGATCGCCTCCGGGGAGCCAATCGCGTAGCAGCGCATACTCGTGCAGGTTGCTGCGCCACGTTCCGCGCGTTCGACCGCGCACGATCAGTCCCGAGGCCGTGAGACGGGGCAGCAGCATGGATCCGACACTGACTACTCCTCCGTAGGGTTTGTCTGGCGCATAGTGCACTCGTCGCTGCAAATCAGGTACAGCGTCTGCCAGCTCGGCCGCAGTCGCGGAACCTGCCTGAGCCAGGTGCCTTTCCACCGCGCCCTTCAGGCCTGCCAGCGCGATCTTTTCTTCGCCGGGCGGGGCAAGGTGCGCCGACTGCACAAGGCGCACCAGTTCGCTCCAGGAGCTCCTCCTCAAGCGGTTGCCGGTAGCGGCTAGCACATGGGCCAGGTGACTCACAGGTATGACGTGTACCGTCTGCCGCATGCAGAGCACCTTGATCACGGAGCGCTCTCGGTACAGTGCGTCCTCAAGTTGAGATGGCTGGAAGTCGGACATTCTGGCGCGCAGGGAGAGATAGGGAGTGGTGGGAGAGGTTGCATGCAGGCCGACCACGTCCTCGACAATTTCTGACACGGACTTCCCTGAGACGCCCGGGGCAAGATGCTGCTTCTTCCAGAGGAAGGCATTGACCTGGTCGACAGAGAAGGAGGCTGGCATTGACCTAAGTTTGCCGCTTCGCTGCGGCGGGCGCGTGTCGCAGGGCGAGCTCAACGCCGCTCTCGCGGGCGAGCTCCTCGAGGGTCCGGCGCATGGCTCGCGCTCTGGCCTTGAGGTCAGAACCGTCCACGTGCCCCTGCCGGATGGACTCGTCAACCTCAGCCAGCGCCTGATGAATTGTCTCCGGCGGGAGGAGCGCTCCCGCTACGCAGAAGAAGCTCATGGACCGCCCGTCGTTGTACCTGGCCATCAACTCTTCGACCAGCTGCCGTCTGACCTTTGCCGAGGCGAGCTGTTGATCGAGACCTGTGTCGCGAATCCGCTCCAGATTCGAATAGGCCGGCCGGTGGCTGATGAATGAGTCGGCGCCCTCTCCGATGCAGCGCTTCAGGCGCCCGCAGGGGTAGTCGTCGCACTCGGCGCAGGTAAGGTAGCCGTGAGTCTTCACGGCGCAGCGCCACACAGAGCAGTACGAGTGCTGGTCACCAAGCTGGCATCCCGGGCAGCGGCTCGCCGCGGGAGCCTGGTTTCGAGGGCAAAGTCCACAGTACAGCCCGCAGGCCCCCTGCAGGTCGCTCTCCGACAGCGGTGCTGCTATCACGCTTCATCTCCTTGGGGCATGCCCAGTCGAACGGCTCGCCAGGCGAGCAAGGTGGGCCGTCGAGAGGAATTCTACTTGTCGGCAAAAGACCAGCCCTGCCAAGGCATGTACCTGGCCTCGCTGGTGGGGCAGGTTCCGTGGCGCTGGGCATGGTTGTTCGGCGGGGATCATGGCACGACTCGATAGCTTAGCCAAACGGTGTGGTTTCTTAACGTCTCCCGGCGCACTAGTTCAAGACCGAGTGGTCCAAACGACGGATGACGATCCAGGCTCCCCAGAAAGTGACGCTTGCGATGTGATCCTACGATGAGAGGGTGCACCAGCAGGTTGATCTCACTGACGAGCCCTGCCGCAACGAGCAGCCCGTTCAGGGTGCCGCCACTGTCCACGTGCACCCTGCGTACCCCGAAATGCAGGTTCAGCAGCTCCAGGCCGGCACGATAGTCAACGTGATCCTGGCCGGCTATGAGATAGGGTACTCCCCACTGGACGAGGTGCTCGAGATACTCCTGTGGGGTCGAGAGCGAGCACAGAGCTACCCCTCCGCGCCAGTATGGCAGATCGCGGTAGCTGCGCCACTTGCGCAGACGGCCGCGGCTGTCAGGTACGACCAGCAGAGGGCGTGGGTCCTGCGAATCGATGGGCGTCGGTGGACCGGCGCTGTCCCCTACGTCAGCGAGTTCCTCGTCGCCTTTGAGCATCGTGTCGCAACCAGCAAGATGCGCGTCGACGTTCCAGGTGGACACGAGCTGGTAGTACAACTCCACGTCGGCGTCGAATCCTTCGGTCAGCCCATCCAGACTGACGGCGTTGAAGACGATCACGTAAGGTAGCATCCGCCGCGCCTCCCGCTGCATTGTAGCCAGGCGCGGAAGCGGCGGCAAATTCGCGAGGCAGCGAACTGGAGAGGAATTGCCGCACAGCCTCAAGTTGGCGTACAATGGCCATCGAAGAGGTTCAGGCTTGGGAGGGACGATGGGACAGAGGAGACACCAGGTCATCGTGGTGGGAGCCGGCCCGGCGGGTCTGTTCGCCAGTTACGAGCTCATGGAGCACGGTCTGACGGATGTCCTCCTGATCGATCGTGGGAAGCGAGCGGTCGAACGAGATCCGCGCGACGATGTGCTCTACGGAGTTGGTGGAGCTGGCCTGTTCTCGGATGGCAAGCTGAACTTTACTCCCCGCAGAGGCAAGACCGACTTGACCGAGTTTCTGCCTCTCTCTGAGGCGGAGACGCTGATCGAGTATCTGGAGCAGACCTTTGCCCGCTTCGGTATGGATGGTCCAACCTATCCCAGCAATGCCCGTGCAGCCAGCGAACTCAAAGCTCGCGCAACCAAGCTGGGGATGATGCTGATGTTGGTCAAGCAGAAGCACCTCGGTTCGGATCGTCTACCCCACTATATCAAGGGTATGGAAGACTATCTGGTTGAGCACGGCCTAACGCTACGAACCGGGCTGCAGGTGCAGCGTGTGGCCCGGGTCAAAAGTGGCGTCGGGGTCGTGACAGAGGAGGGAGAGACACTGGGAGCACGCTACCTGCTCTTGGCCCCCGGTCGCTCGGCCAACCAGTGGCTCGCAGACCAGGTGGAGGGGTTGGGGGCAGCGCTGGACTACCAGCCCATTGAAGTTGGCGTTCGCGTGGAGGTGCCGGCCGAGGTTCTACACTCGGTGTGTGAGATCATCTACGACCCGCCGATCTTCTTCTTCTCTCACTCCTATGATGACCAGCTGCGCACGTTCTGCACCAACCCCAACGGCTTCGTCACACGTGAGCCGTACAAGCAGTTTGTCTGCGTCAACGGCCATGCGTACAAGAATCGCCATTCGGTCAACAGCAACTTTGCGTTGCTCAACAAGATCGGGCTGTCAGAACCGATCACCAACACGATCGCCTATGGCGAAAGTATCGCCAAGCTGGCCAACACCATCGGAGGCGGTCTGCCCCTGCTGCAGCGCCTCTCCGACTTTAGGCGGTTTCGGCGCAGCACCTGGGGCCGCCTCTCCAAGAGCTATGTGGTCCCCACCCTGAGCGAGGTCACGCCGGGCGATATTGCCATGGCGCTGCCGTCACGTGTTGTGGTTAACCTGACCGAGGGGCTGGATCGTCTCGATGCCTTGATCCCTGGCATCGGAGCCGATTCGACGCTGCTCTACGCCCCGGAGGTCAAGTTCCACTCATGCCGGCCCAAGACGGATGCCAACCTGGAGACTCAGATTGAGAACGTTTTCGTTGCCGGCGACGGAGCGGGTGTGTCGGGTAACATCGTTGGCGCCGCCGCGACCGGCGTGATTGCCGCGCGTCGGATCCTGCGGAAGGCGGCCGACGACTAGCCTGTCGCGTGCGATGGTTCGGCGGCCTTGGGATGGTGAACATGGATGATTGGAATGAAGCGATTTCTCTAAGGGCCCTTTCGCCCCTGGATGGACGTTACGCGAAGGAGTGCGCCCCATTACGAGGGCTGTTCTCAGAGCGTGCCCTTTTCGGCGAGCGCGTGACCGTAGAGGTTCACTACTGGCTGGCGCTGCTGAGATTCCTGGACCGCGGACTTCCAGCCCCTGCGGAGTGCGCAGCACTGCTGCGGTGGGCGTGTGAACTGGACGACTCAGATCTATCCCGGGTCAAGTGCCTGGAGCAAAGGACTCACCACGACATCAAAGCGGTCGAGTACTTTATTCGTGAACACGTGAAGGGCACAGTGTGGGAGAAGCACTCCCCCTGGATTCACTGGGGACTCACCAGTGAAGACACGGACAATCTGGCCTACGGACGGCTGATGACACGTGCTGTTGCAAAGGTGATGCTGCCGGCCGCTCGAGAGCTGGTCTCCCGTCTCCTGCGTCTAGCACGCAGGGACGCGCAGGTGGTGTTGCTGGGGCGCACCCACGGCCAGGTGGCCGTGCCCACTACCCTTGGCAAGGAGTGGGCGGTCTTTCTCTCGCGAGCGCACTACTGGCTGAAGCAGCTCCAGAACCAGCGGTTTGGCGGCAAACTGAACGGAGCAGTCGGCAACCTGAATGCCCAATCGCTGCTTTTTCCCGAGCGCGATTGGCTGGGGTTTGGGGCGCAGTTCGTGCGCTCACTGGGGCTTGAGCCAACGCTGGTCACCACCCAGATCGAACCGGCAAGTCAGCTGGTGGCGTACCTTGACCGCCAGCGTCAGCTCAACAATGTGTGGCTCGATCTCTGTCAGAATGTGTGGTTGTACACCACCCTCGGCGTTCTGCGCCAGGTGGCAGTAGCGGGGGAAGTTGGATCGTCGACCATGCCGCACAAGGTGAACCCGATCCACTTCGAGAACGCAGAGGGCAACCTGCAGGTGAGCAACGCGCTTCTGCAGATGCTGTCAAGCAAGCTCTCGCTGTCCCGGCTGCAGCGCGATTTGTCGGACAAGACCGTCAAGCGCAATATCGGTGTGGCGCTGGGGCACAGCCTGGTGGCGGCAGAGGCGCTCCTGCAGGGCCTCTCACGGCTCGAGCCAGACTCGGAGAATCTGCGCGAGCAAGTCGCGGCCCATCCGGAGGTGCTTGCCGAGGCACTGCAGTTGTGGCGGCGCGCCCGTGGGGAGGCGGACGCGTTCGGAGACATCCAGGCAGCGGTGCGCGGCGACGAATCCGGCTGGGCGAAATTGGTGCAGGAGCTCGACAGCCAGGAGCGCAGCACGGTTTCCACCTGGAGTCCTGAAGCTTACATCGGCCTGGCGGCGGAGCTGGCCCAGGCCGAGGCAGATCGCGTGGAGCGTGATCTGGGGCTACCGGAAGACCCGGCACGAATTGACAGGGGTGATCAAGCAGATGGCGAGGAGACCTAGCATGACCAACCTGGTCATTCTTGGAACGCAGTGGGGAGATGAAGGAAAGGGCAAGATCGTCGATGCGCTGGCAGGCGAGTCGCATTTCAAGGCGGTCGTGCGCTATCAGGGAGGGAATAACGCGGGCCACACGGTGGTCGCAGGTGGTGAGACTCATGCCTTCCACCTATTGCCTTCAGGGGTTCTTCATGCCGACAAGACCTGCGTCATAGGCAATGGCGTGGTGATCGACCCCCATGTTCTGGCGCAGGAGCTGTCCCGGTTGGAGGATAGGGTCGGCTTGGCCCATGCCCGATTGCTGATCAGTGACAAGGCGCACCTGATTCTGCCCTGGCATGTCCTGCGAGATCGCATCTCAGGGGAGCGCATCGGCACCACCGGGCGGGGCATAGGCCCTGCCTACGGCGACTATGTCACTCGACGTGGCATCCGGTGGGCGGACACGGGCGATAGAGAGCGGTTCCGACGGCGACTTGAGGAGGAGGCCGACTGGAACCGCTATCAAGTGGCAGCCCTGCTGGACTTTTACCGGGTGAGTACCGGGGATCGCAACGAGCTGCAGATTGACGACGCGCTGAACGTGGATCGGGTGTGGTCCAGGTGCTGGCCAGACGTTCAGGCTATACGTGGCAATCCGGCGGTCAGGAGCGGGGATGCAGGGGCTTTTCTTGAGGACCTGCGATCGGGAGGTGCCAGCATTCTGTTTGAGGGAGCCCAGGCGACGCTGCTCGACATAGCGCACGGCACCTATCCCTTCGTTACCTCGTCACACCCCACCCTGGGCGGAGTATACGTGGGAACAGGCATTCGCCCCGACCCGTTGCAGGTGCTCGGAGTGGCCAAGGCTTACACGACCCGCGTGGGAGCGGGACCGTTCCCCACGGAGCTCGACGACGAACTCGGAGAGCACATCCGCCAGGCGGGACATGAATACGGCACGACGACTGGTCGGCCGCGACGCTGCGGATGGCTGGACCTGACCATACTTCGGTATGCGCGCAGGGTGAACGGCCTGAATGAGCTGGCACTCACCAAACTGGATGTCCTGTCGAACCTGCCTGCGCTGCGTGTTGCCTCGGCCTACCGCATCGACGGGCAGCTACGTTCAGAATTCACAGTGGACGAAGGCGAATTGTCACGTGCCGAGGTTCAGTATACGGATTTGCCGGGTTGGGCAGGGGACCTGGGCAAAGCGAAAAGCTATCTGGACTTGCCGAACGCGGCGCGAGCCTACATCCAATTCATCGAGGACGAAGTGAAGGTCCCCGTCACCATGGTAAGCACCGGCCCGGGGCGCGAGCAGCTCCTGCGCCGCTGATGGTGCCTGTGTGGCCGGTCGGATGCCGCAACATCTGTTCAATCCAGAGAGGCAGGAGCCGAATCCATGATCCGTTCAAACACAGATTGGTTCGAAAACGTGCCCAAGGTCGAGCTGCACCTGCACCTGGAGGGAGCATTTCCGGTTGAAGCGACCTGGGAACTGGTGCAAAAGTACGGTGGCGACCCCACGCTGCCGGACATCGAAGCCCTGCGCCAGCGCTTTGTGTTTCGCGACTTTCCCCATTTCATCGAGACCTGGATCTGGCGCAACCAGTTCCTGCGCGAGTACGAGGACTTTACGAGGTTGTCCGAGGCCGTGGCGCGTGACCTGGCCAGGCAGAACGTCCGCTACGCCGAGGCATTCGTTTCGCCGTTCGATTACCGCCGGCACGGCCTCAAGCCACAGGAGCTGCTCGCGGCGATCCGAGCCGGTTTGAGCCAAGTGCCCTCCGTCGAGGTGGCCCTGGTGGTGGACCTGGTTCGGGATTCGGGCCCGGAGCAGGCGATGATCACCCTGCACCAGGTGGACGAAGTCACATCTGAGGGCGTGATTGGCGTAGGCATCGGCGGCTCTGAGCAAAGCTTTCCTCCGGAGCCCTTCGCCGAGGTGTATCGAGAGGCGCGGTGCCTGGGATTGCACACCAGCGCTCACGCCGGAGAGGCGGCCGGTGCGGCCAGTGTGTGGGGAGCGATCCGCGCCCTGCAAGTAGAGCGCATAGGACATGGCACCAGGGCCGAAGAGGACCCGCGGCTTGTCGACTACCTGGCGGAGACTCAACTTCCGTTGGAGATGTGCCCTCTGTCGAATCTGAGGACGGGGGTTGTTCGCTCCATCGACGAGCACCCGGTGGGTAGGTACTACCGACGAGGACTGCTGGTAACGGTGAACTCGGATGACCCCAAGCTGTTCGGGAACTCGCTGGCAGAAGAGTACCAGGTGCTGGTCGAGCACCACGGCTTTTCCTGGGCGGACGTTCGCCAGGTGGTGCTCAACGCAGTCACGGCATCCTGGCTCACCCCGGAGCGCAAGCAGGCGCTGCTGCAGAGAATCGGCTCTGACCCAAGCTGGGAGATGGGTGCCGACTGATCGTCGGCTGCAGGCGTCGCTAGTTCGAATCGCTGCGGAGCTGAGACAAGGCGAGTACCTGCGCCTCCTGGACAACCAACGCCACGGGAACCCTGTTTGCCTCTGCCAGGCGCGCACAGTCGTCGAACTCGGGGGTGGCCTGCACCGCGATCCCCTCTAGCAGCTTGAATTTGACTGCCACGTCACCCCACCGAGTCTGGATACGGCGCATTTCTCGGCCTGCCTCATAGCGTCGCAGGCCTTTAGCCCTTACGCCCAGCGTGGTGGTCTCCCTGAGCAGAATGTCCGCTAACTTCTGCTCATCCTGCTCTCGGGCGATCACCGAGATTCGCGTGCCAGGGCGGTTCTTTTTCATATAGATGGGCGTTAGAAACACGTCCAGTGCCCCGGCAGCAAACAGCCGGGACATGGTGGGGCTAAATAGCTGGGGGTTCATGTCATCGATGTTGGTCTCGAGCTCGACGTGGGTATCGGGCGGCTCCGCCGGGGTACCGATCAGCACCCGGAGCACGTTGGGCCACTCCATCTCCCGCTGACCGGCGCCGGTGCCGGCGCGCTGCAGGGTCATACTTGGCTGCTCGAACCGCGCCAGGGTGGCCAGAATGGCCGCACCGGTTGGGGTCAGCAGTTCCTTTGTCGCGGGCGAAGGCACCACCGGCGCATGGGCTGACTGAAGTAGCTCGAGCGTCGCTGGCACGGGCAAAGGCAGCAAGCCGTGCTGAGTCTGTACGTGGCCGGTGCCGATGGGCAAGGGCGATGAGTAGACCTGATCCACCCCCAGAATGTGCAGCGCTGCCGCGGCGCCGACAATGTCCAGGATCGAATCGGTGGCTCCCACCTCGTGAAAGTGCACCTCTTCCACGGTCGAACCATGCACTTTGGCTTCGGCTTGCGCCAGCTTCTCAAAGATGGCCTTGGCTGTGTGCCGCACCGGTTCAGGAAGGCCGCTGCGCTCGATGAGCTGAACAATGTCGCCCAGGTTCCTCTGCGGAGGGCCATGATGGTGGTGAGTGTGCTCGTCGCCGTGGTGATGTTCGTCACCATGGTGGTGCTCGTGTGCTTCTCCCTCGTGGTGCGCGTGCTCAACACCTTGGATGTGAAACTCGAGCAGGGTCGCCTCGAGAGGGCCGCGACGCACCTTGCGCACGTCCATGGATTCATACTCGGGCAAATCCAGGCGCCGCAGCATCGCCTCGAGCTGATCTCTTGGCAGGCCAGCGTCGAGCAGAGCCGCCAGGAACATATCTCCACTTATGCCAGAGAAACAGTCGCAGTACAGAATGCTCATTTGACCAACCCTTCATCGCGGCTGCCAGAGCGGTAACCGCGCAGGTCCAGAGTGACATAATGGTAGCCAAGCTCGGTCAGCCGGGCGGCAACGTCCTCGCGGTGGAGCAGGACGCGATCTAGCTGATCGACCGGCGCTTCAATGCGCGCCGTTTCGCCATCCACGCGGACGCGTACGGTGGCCAGCCCAAGGGAGCGCAGGTAGCTTTCGGCAGCCGCCACACGCTGCAGGGCTTCCTGGCTCAGCTCCGTCCCGTAGGGGAAACGAGTCGCCAGGCAAGGGGCGCTCGGCCTGTCCCAGACCGTCAGCCCCAGGGTTCGGGCCAGGAGTCTGATCTCGCTCTTGGTCAGTCCACTGGCCAGCAAGGGGCTTAGTGTGGCAGTTTCAGTAACGGCTTGCCTGCCCGGTCTGTATGCCCCGACATCGTCCACATTCTGGCCTTCCACTACCGTCGAAAAGCCGCGTTCCCGCGCCGTTGAATGGAGCTGACCCAGGATCGCCTTCTTGCAGTGGTAACAGCGGTCAGGAGGATTTCCGCGGACGTTGTCCTGGTCCAGGACCGGCACAGAGATAACCTCGTGGGGCAGCCCAACCTGACAGGCAAAGGCCGCGGCTTGGTCAGCAGAGTCCGATGGCTCCAGCGGGGAGTGGATCGTCACTGCGAGCATCCTCTCGCCGAGGGCGAGATGGGCGGCATAGGCCAACAACGAGCTGTCCACACCGCCTGAGTAGGCCACCACAGCGGAGCCACACTCGAGCAGCAGCGAGCCAAGACGATCCCACTTGGACAGCAGCTCAGGACCGACGCCGGCCGCCTCCAGGGTGCGCCTCGCCTCGTCAATTCTGGCTTGGGCCATGCTCGACGTCCGTCAGGCGATTGATCTTAGTAGCCAGGGCCGCCGCGCCAAAGCCGTTGTCGATGTTGACCACGGCGATGCCGCTGGCGCAGCTGTTCAGCATGGCCAGAAGGGCGGCCAGTCCCTGAAAGCTGGTGCCATAGCCGACGCTGGTGGGAACAGCGATCACCGGGCAGCTCACCAGACCTGCAACCACGCTGGGCAGTGCCCCCTCCATCCCGGCCACGGCGATGATCACGCGGGCTTTCTGGATGGCGGGCAGGTGGTAAAGGAGGCGATGCAGGCCAGCGACACCCACGTCGAACACGCGCTGCACGCCATTGCCCATCAGCTCGGCAGTGATGGCTGCTTCCTCCGCCACCGGAACGTCCGCTGTGCCGGCCGAGAGCACCACTACCCCGTCCTTACGTGGCCGGTCGGGATCACGGTTCAGGTAGAGCAGCCGAGGCAGGGGGCTGTAGATGGCATCCTCAGGGAGATCGTTCTTGATGAGGTCGTACATCTCGCGGGAGACCCGCGTGGCCAGCACTCTGGGAGACTGGGCGGCGAGCCGCAAAAAGATCTCGCGCACCTGGTCGGGCGTTTTACCCTGGGCATAGATCACTTCGGGCAGCCCGGTGCGCAGAGCGCGGTGATGATCGAGGTTGGCATAGCCGTTGACCGGCTCGAAGGACAGGTTCTTGAGCTGGTCCGCCGCCTCGTCCACGGACAGATGGCCGGCCTGAACCTGCGATAGCAGCTGCCAGAGTTGTTCAGAGTCCATTGGGTATCCTCAGTTCTCGGATGTCCGGCCATTATAGCCGAGGCAGAGCAGGCTGCGCAATTGACCGTGGGCGTGCTACGCAGGATAATGGGGTAACCTTCCTCAGGAGGTGAATCGATGGATCGAGGTGACCTGCTGACCTTCCCGCCCGGATTCCAGTGGGGTGTCGCGTCCTCTTCCTACCAGATCGAGGGTGCGGTCGATGAAGGAGGCCGCGGCCCCAGCATCTGGGACACCTTCTGCCACACTCCCGGCAAGATCGCGCGAGGCGAGACGGGTGACATCGCTGCCGACCACTACCACCGCTGGGAAGAGGATGTGCGCCTGCTGGGCGAATTGGGCGTGCAGGTCTACCGCTTCTCCGTCGCCTGGCCGCGGGTTCAGCCAACCGGTCGCGGCAAGGTCAACGGCCAGGGCCTGGATTTTTACGAGCGGCTGGTCGATGCCTTGATCGCCCGCAACATCACTCCCTGCCTCACCCTGTACCACTGGGACCTGCCTCAACCGCTGCAGGACGCCGGGGGCTGGCCCAACCGCGACACAGCGCGCTACTTTGCCGACTATGCCGCCATCGTTGCCGGGCGGCTCGGCGACCGAGTCACCGGCTGGATCACCCACAACGAACCGTGGGTGGCTGCCTTTGCCGGGAACTTTTCCGGTGAGCACGCCCCTGGCATCCAGGACCCGGTGGCTGCCTTCCAGGCGGCGCACCATCTGCTGCTCTCTCACGGCCTGGCGGTAGAGGCCCTGCGCGCTACCTGCCGCCGCAAGCCATCCATCGGCCTGGCCCTCAACCTCAACCCGGTGCACCCGGCGACCGATTCTCAGGCGGATCTGGAGGCGGCGACGCGGTTTGACGGCGTGCTCAATCGCTGGTTCCTCGATCCTTTATACCGTGGCAGCTACCCGGAGGACATGGTCAGGCTGTTCGAGCCGGTGCTGACCCCGGTCCGCGAGGGCGACTTGAAGACCATCTCCACTCCGGTCGAGTGGCTGGGCATCAACTATTACAGCCACACCGTGGCCAGGCACGATCCCAGCTTCCCGCTGATCGAGGCCAGTCAGGTGCAGCCAACCGGGCGGGAGTACTCGCAGATGTGGGAGATCTATCCGGAAGGGATGCACGAGATCCTCACCCGCGTGTGGAACGAATACCATCCGCCCTACCTGGTGGTCACCGAGAACGGCATCCCCGTGGCCGATGAGCCGGATCTGGACGGCAAGGCCCGCGACCCGCGCCGTATCGCCTACCTGCGCGACCACATCGCCCAGGTTCACCGCGCCATTGCCGACGGAGTCGACGTTCGTGGCTACTACCACTGGTCGCCGACGGACAACTTTGAGTGGGCCCACGGATACGGCAAGCGCTTTGGACTGATCTACATTGACTTTTCCACGCAGAAGCGCACCGTGAAGGACAGCGGCTGGTGGTTCAAGCAGGTCATCGAGGCCAACGGAGTGGAATTGTAACCTAAGGGGGCTACGAGCTACTCACCACCCGGAACGGTTCATCGTCTGATGATGGTTTATCCTGCTTGAGGCGCGAGGAACCCGGTGCGGAATCGCGGCAACCTGCTCCCGTATCTGATCACATCGCTCACTCTTGGTTGGGCGATGGCTTTGGCCGCTGTTTCGGCCGCGCCGGGGAGCGGCGGGCTGTACCTGCCGTTGGTGGTTGGCGGCAGCGGATGGCCCGGTCCGACGAGGCAGACCCAGACCGTTACGCTGCCGGCGGCGACCGCCACGCCAGAGGTGTCAGGCCCCCCCACTCCGAGCCCGACCGCTACTGAGCTGCCTGCGGAAACGCCGAGCGCCTCCCCTACCGAGCTCGTTTCTCCAACCTACACCGCAAGCGCCACGCCGACGAGCACGCCGACATCGTCGCCCGCCTGGACGAGGACGCCCACGCGAACTCGGACTTCCACTCCAACGCCCAGCCGCACCCGGACACGGACACCGACCGCGACACCGACTCGCACATCGACCCATACGTCAACTCCCACGCCGACGGCCACGAGCAGCCCTACGATAACCCCGACCAATACTTCGACACGCACCCCAAGACCGCCACCCACTTTTACGCCCGAGGGCCACCCGCGCCGGGCCGCGAGAGAGAGTCGGATGGTCTACCTGCCGCTGATCGTGACAGCGGGTGATACTCGTGCCCCGCCGAGGGAGACGGCCACCGCCACCGGCACGCCAACCCGGCAACCCGAGCCGGCGACATCCACCCCAACAACGGAGCCGACGCAGACGTGGACCACCACGCCGACCCCACCGCCAAGTGCCTCGTCAACCGCTACCCATACGCTGTGGACGGTCACGCCTTCGCCAACTTCGAACCCGACGATCACGCCGTCGGCTACGTCCTCCCCAACGCCCTCGGCAACCGCCACGCCGACGCCGTCCCTCTCACCCAGCAGAACACCCACAGCGACGCGCACGCGAACCCCGACCGGGACCGCCACCTCCACGATGACTCACCTGCCAACGATCACTGCGACGTCGTCTTCTACATACACACCGACGCCTACGGTCGACTCATGTGATCCGTGGCATCCTGGATGTCCGTGGCCAACTTGGATTCCCCCGACGCCCGAGGGCCACCCGCGCTGAGCCGCGCCCCCATCGTGTCGATCCGCACCCCCCGAGCGCTTCCAGTCTGCCGCGCCATTCCCTCGTCTAGGTGACTCCGCACCCCTCCAGTCCGTTGACGCTTATCCGCGCCTGTGGCATAATCTCGTCAGTCACCCTTCACAGCAGCAAGAGGAGCCGCCATGCGCAAATGGTCTGCCGCCCTGCTTCTTGCTCTCCTGCTCCTGGCCGCGGCCGTCCCCGTCGCGGCCGAGTCCCCTGTCCGCGTCTACTATGCCGGTCCGACCGGACCGGTACGCTCGGCGCTGGAGCTGGCCGGCGTCGAGTTCGTCTCTGACCCGGGGGATGCCGACGCCATCGTGCTCAACGGTTCGATTCCCGACCCGTCAGGCATCGCCGGCGGCATCAGCGAACATGCTGGAGTGGTGCTGCTGCTGGGCCCGGGGATCAGCGAAACCGACGCGCGGGCCGTGCTGGGTTTTCCGCTTCGTCTGTCCGGTCGCGACGAGCCGCTCAGTCTAGTCCCGGCACCGCAGGCCGCCGACCTACTCCTGACCGGCATTGTGTGGAACGGCGCCCCGCAGATCCGCGAGCGGGGTCTGGCTGAGGCCTCGGTACTGGACCTGATGCCGCTGGTCGTGGGCTATGAGGACCGCTCGCTGGTGCTGGGTATTCATGAGGCGGGCGAGCGCACGGATTTCCTCTTTTGCGGCTACCTCGGGGAGGACAATCCTCAGCTTCAGGATTGGGCCTACTTCAAGTATTTCATCTACCACGTCACCTGGCGCGCGGCGGGACGCACTCCCGCCGCCTTTGCTGACTATGCCGGCGCACCCGTGCCGCACCAGCGCGAGCGCACCATTCTTTACTCGGGCCTGGTGGTGAT
The DNA here is from genome assembly GCA_002327925.1 of Anaerolineales bacterium UBA2200. Classification (GTDB taxonomy): domain Bacteria; phylum Chloroflexota; class Anaerolineae; order UBA2200; family UBA2200; genus UBA2200. Next base: position 6,320 of record DCVA01000049.1, on the reverse strand, counting down.
GCTCCTGCTGTCCGTTACCGCCTTTGTGCTGGTGCGCCGCTACAGTCTGGCCCACCCGGAGGCGCTGAACTCGCTGGTGGCGAATCGTAAGGACTATGAAGCCAGGGAGGCGGGCACAGATTGGGAGGAGGTTGGCTTCCACCGTCCGCTGGGCGGTTTCCTGCTGGCGCTGATGCTCGGGCTGGTGAGCTTTATCCCGCTGATCATCTACCAGAACCTCATCCTGCCGGTGTACATCCTGCCGTCGGCTCAGGCCCTGGGCATCTGGGGCAGGGTGGTGCAGTTCTTTACCCTGATCTGGAACCTGTTTGACGTGGGCACGAGCATCGCCTTTGTCAAATACCTGTCCGAGTACCGCGTGCGCGATCCCAGGAGGGGCATCCTCTACGGCCAGGTCTATGTCTGGTGGCAGGCCCTGTCGGGAGCGGTGCAAGTAGCTCTGTTTGTGTGGATCGGCGGAACGGTTCTGCCGCGCACCGCGTATGCGCTCTACTCGTGGAGCGTCATCGTTCACACGTTGATTCAGATCCCGGGGTTCCTCGAGCTCTACCGCTATGCGCTCACTGGCTGGCAGCGCTTTGACTATGCTCAGATTCTGGATACCGGCTTTTACGTGCTGGCGCCGATGATCACTCAGCCGTTGGTGGTCACTGCGGCGGTGATGATCGGCCGCAACAACCCCGTCCTGGGCACGACGACTTCGGGACTGATCGGGCTGGGACTGGCGGCCTATGCCGCCCAGGCGCTCAACTTTATCGTGGGCATCTGGCTCTATCGGCGGCTGGGACATCGGTCGGGCCTGCTCTACATGGCCCACTTTGACTGGGCCACGGTCAAGAGCTCGTTTCGTTTTGGCGTGTTCGAGATGCTGGGCTCTGTGGCCTGGAGCGTAGGCCAGGCGGTGGAGATCCTGATCACGCAGGGCCGGCTGGTGAACTATGCCGAGGTGTGGGGCAACTGGGGCATTGCGCAGAACTTTATCTTTGCCTATCAGGTGGTGTCTACCCTCTACAACAACCTGATGCCGTCGATCTCCGAGGCCATCTCGCAGGCGCGTCAAAAGCTCAGCCAGTACTATGCGGCTATGGCCTACAAGTGGGGCGGTCTGATCAGCGCCTTTATCGGCTCGGTGCTGCTGGCCGTGGCCGACCGGTTCATCCTCGGCGCCAGCGGACCCGAGTTCGTGCGTGCCGCGGCCTACGCCGGACCGCTGATCCTGTGGGGCGCGGTGCAGTACCCCTCCTGGGTGGGCGACAACGTGCAGCTCGCGGTCGGCAAGCCCCACTGGAAGTCGATCCTCGTGGCGGGAGAGCAGTTGGTGCGCATCGTGCTGGCCCTGGTGCTGCTGCAACGTTTCCAGATCAATGCCCTGATCATCGCCTACTTTGTCGGTCTGCTGGGTAAGGGCCTCACCGCTTACTTTGTGAATGGCCGCAGGTGCTTCCCGCAGCGGTTCTACTTCTGGCAGTCGCTGGGGGCGCCGCTGCTGGCCGGCCTGACCCACTATGCCGTGCTGCGCTGGCTGGGCGGTGTGATCTGGCAGCGCGACCAGATCACCAGTGTGCTGATCTTTCTGATCGGCATCTTGCCTTCCTTCCCGCTGTTCGCCTTCTTCTACGGCCTGTTTGGGGGATGGGATGACGACACCCTGGCCGAGCTGGGCAGGGCCGCCGAGCTCAGCGGATTGATGAAGCCGCTGTCGCGGCTCTTCTGGCGGGCCACGTCCCTGGGAGCCAGGATCAGCCCGCTGCACGGCCGGTTCCCCATCGATATCCGGGCGGAGGCGACGGCGGAAGCCGAGTCGCTGACCCGCGAGCGCGTCAGACTCTAGTGCGCCGAGGCAGCATGTGGCCTTGAGCATTGCCGTACGACGCTGGCCCGGTTGTGCGTCTTGCTTTCGAGACGAGGTTGGGGAGGGGTCCCGTGAAGAGAAGCCGACGGTACCTGCTGATTCTGTCAGGCCTCTTGCTCCTGGCACTGCTGGCGTGCCGGCGCGCAAGCGCTGACCCCCTGGCTGGCACTCTGTGGGTGGTCACGTCGTGCCTGGGCCAGGAACCGGTCCTGGGAACGACGCTGACCGTTTCGTTTTCCGATGGCCAAGTGCGAGGCTCGTCCGGATGCAACACTTACTTTGGCTCCTATCGCGTCTCTGGCAGCCGCATCGACGTGGAGCAGCTGGCGTCCACCAAGATGGCCTGTCAGGAGCCGGGCGTGATGCAGCAGGAGGGCGCGTTCCTGGCCAGCCTGCGCGAGGTTTACACGTATCGGCTGGAAGAGGGCCGGTTAGAGCTGGTGCGGCCCGATGGACAGACCCTTGTTTTCAAGCCTGGCGAGTAAGCGCCGCGCGGGCATCCTGGCCGCGCAGAGCGTAAGGGCACAGGCAACTCAATTGGGCGAGGAGTGACGGTGAAAGTCTACATAAGTGCGGACATTGAAGGGGTAACCGGGGTCACGCATTGGGATGAAACGGACCTGCACAAGGAAGAAAGCAAAGCCGCTCGTGACCAGATGACCGCCGAGGTGGTGGCGGCCTGCGAAGGTGCCCTGTCGGCGGGGGCGAAGGAAGTGTGGGTCAAGGACTCGCATGACACTGGGCGCAACATCGTCGCGTCGCGTCTACCGCGCGAGGTGCGGCTGATCCGCGGCTGGACGGGGCATCCATTCAGCATGGTCCAGGAGCTGAACGACAGCTTTTCCGCTCTGGTGATGATCGGCTACCATTCGCGCGCCGGGGCAGCGACCAGTCCTCTGGCGCACACCATGACCGGTCAGATTGCGCTGCTGACGTTGAACGGGCGACCGGCTTCCGAGTTCATGCTGCACTCTTACGTTGCCGCCTCAATGGGCATCCCGGTGGCCTGCCTGTCTGGCGACAAGGGACTGTGCGATGAGGCCGCTCAACTGAATCCGCACATCGTCACCGTGGCGGTCAAAGAGGGCATCGGTGAAGCGACGGTGAACCTGCACCCGGACGTCGCGGTCGGACAAATCAAGGAAGGGGTTGCCCGCGCTCTCAAGAGCGACCTATCACTCTGTCGGCTTCCTGTGCCAGAGCAGTTCGTGATGCAGGTGAGGTACCGGCAGCCCTCGCGGGCCTATCAGGTGGGCTTTTATCCAGGCGCCAGGCAGCTGGATGAGGGCACGGTCGAGTTCAGCAGCGAGAGCTACTTTGAGATCCTGCGCTTCATGCTCTTTGCCACCTAGGCGCTCGGTCTCGAGACGAGAAGCGGACTAGTCCAGCTCGAGCACCGACTCCCTCACGCCGATGCCTCGCTTCTCGTACTCCCGCATGAGCGAGGCGAAACATCCTGGCGTTCTGCCGACGTACTCTGGCGGGCAGATCCCGACCCGGGAGAACTGGCCCTGCAGAACCATGCGGGCCACGATGGCACAGGTGTACCCGGTGGTGCGAGCCATAGAAGTGGTCTTGGTCTGCGAATCATAGCGGTCGAGGAGCCAGAACTCGCGACGTTCTCTGCGGGCACCGCGTTTGCCTTCGAGGGCCACGAGCATGACCGTGAGGTCGCGCTCATCCTCTCCCATGTGCCATTGTTCAAACAGCAGTCGCGACGTCAACTCCATCGGAGTCACCAGTCTGCCGTCCAGGTTGATGGGCTGCGTCGAGAAGAAGCCACTGTCGCGAAAGACACTCATCAGGGCTGCGTGTCCTGGGTAGCGAAGCGTCTTTTCGTGCATCGAAGGTATTGGCAGCGTACGCAGGAGAGAGCGCAGCCCGTCCGTGTTGAAAGCCTCCAGTGTGCCCACCTGCGGAAGATCCAGGAGCTCAACCTCGGACAACGCAGGGCGAGTGATCAAGCTTCCGTGCTCGACCAATCGAGCAGGTCGGGTGTACTCCTCGAGCACGTCAACAGCGGAGAACACGACCCTGTACTCATAGGGCTTGATGCGAACCTCAGGTAGACCGCCGACGTAGCAATCGTAGCTGTCGGTTGCATCGAACTGGTCATAAACGTAACCGGCGATGATGTTGCACAATCCAGGCGCCACGCCGCAGTCGACAAGTGCCGTGAGGCCCCTGGATCTGGCCAGGTCGTCCAGAAGGAAAGCGTCCTCGGGACTAAAGGAGATGTCTACCACGTTCTTGCCGGCGACGAGAGCGGCTTGCAGGGTAGCGTGACCCAGATGGCCGGGAACGGCTGAGACGACGAGGTCACACTCAGACACCTGTTCGGTCACCTCATCCGGACGGCCGAGGTCACACTGGACGGTTTTGGCAACGCGGGGCACGCGTTGGCGCAACCTGTGCAGAGCATCAGCGCTGCGGTCTACGGCAGTGACGGATAGCTGGGGATCTTGCGCCAGATCAGCGACAATCGCGCTGCCCACCATGCCGGCTCCCAGCACAAATACCCTCATGACCACCTCCTCGACTTGGACACAGCGTGCGGGGTCCGGCGCTGCGGACAGTTCAGACGGGTCCGGATCGAAAGCCGTCGGTCTGTCATTGGTTCATTGCCTTCAGCTCCTGCCACAGGTACTCGGTGAGCTCGGCAAAGCGTGGGAGCCTGTCAACTTCCGCCGGGCGCGGTCGCGGCAGATCGACTGGCACGATGTCCTGCACGCGGCCGGGCCTGCGAGTCATGACCACAACGCGGTCAGCCAAGCGAACCGCTTCGTCCATGCTGTGCGTGACGAACAGCACGGTCTTGGGATCGCGGTCCAGCAGGCGCAGCAGATCCTCCTGGAGTAAGCGCCGTGTCTGGGCGTCAAGTGCACCGAAGGGCTCGTCCATCAGCAAGGTCCTGGGGTTCACAGCAAGGGCCCGGGCCAGGCCCACCCGTTGCTGCATTCCACCCGACAACTGGCGAGGGTAGTGTCGCTCAAAGCCAGCAAGGCCCACCGTGCTGATGAGGTCCCGTGCCGTGCGCTCCCTGTCGGCGAGGGGAACGCCGCGAAGCTCCAGTCCAAAGGCCACGTTAGCGATGACGTCCGCCCAGGGCAGCAGGGCGAAATCCTGAAACACCATGGCCCTATCGGTACCTGGGCCAGTAACGAGCTGGCCATCGACCCGGACCTGGCCTGAGTCGAGTGGTATCAGCCCGGCCACCGCCTTGAGCAGGGTAGTCTTGCCGCAGCCGCTCGGCCCCAACAGACACACGAACTCATTCGCGTGGATTTCCAGCTCTAGGTTGTCCAGTGCTTGAACCGGCTCCTGGCCGGGCTTGCCAGGATACGTTTTGCTGCAACCGCGCAGTTCGATCACTGTAGCACTCCCTGACCCGGGGCGACGGGTCGAATGGGGTAATGAATCCTCGGCGCGACCACCCGGCCGGCGTGAGTGAACGAGATTCCTTCCATTTCCAGCAAGCGCCGCTTCATGACGATGCCGCCCTGGTATCCACCCAGGGCACCATCTGAGCCGATGGCACGATGGCAGGGAATCAGGATCGGGAAGGGGTTGTGTGCCAGGGCTGATCCGACCGCCCGTGCCGCACCAGGCACTCCCAGGTGCCGGGCGATCAGTCCATATGTGCTGACGGAGCCGCGGGGAATGGCATACTCAGCCAGCAACACGCGCCGCTGGAAGTCAGAACACTGGTGCAAAGCGACGTCATCGAGCGCGAAGCGAACGGGTTTTCCTGCGAAGAAGGCGATCATCTGCTCCACGATTCGGCTCGCCAGAGGGCTGGTGCCAGGCCGGGCCTGGGGTACCGCGATTAGCAACCGGGCGCGCGCCCCCGCTGCCGGGCTGGGCAGAACAACACGGTCAACCATCGTGAGTCCACCATGCTGAACCCAGAGGATGGCTACCTCGCCGAAGGGTGAAGGCACAGTTGAATAGCAGAGAGCGCTTGTCATCATCATCGCATCGCAGACCTTACGTTCGTCATGGTGCTGACTTGGTCATCTGTCGCACGCCATCCTGCCAGAGTCCCTGAGGTCCGGACCCGATGTTATCCCCGCCTCGTCCTGGTTGCCGTTGGAGGCAGTGTGAACACCCGTGCCGAGAAACCCGATACCAGTGATCACGCCGCCGATCACGCGGTCGGCGTTCTCGGGGAAGGTGCACACGCCGAGTGCGGTCAACAGGGCAGATCCAAGGGCCACAAGCGCCAGAGTTCTGTCACCCGCTGGTGAGCCGTGAGCTTCGCGCTCCCGGCCGATCATGAAGCCGACTGCGGCAGCCACAGCGGCCCGAAGCACCACAGTGGGATCCGAGATGGTTGCCACGCTCCCTCCGTCGGGTCCAGTCGTCAGTCTCGGCCATTCTAGCTCAGGGCTTGGTTCCGGTCAACGTGGACTGGGGGAATCGCAGTCGACAGAGTGCGCCCGCTGCCGCGTCAAATCAAATGATAATG
>DCVA01000023.1 GCA_002327925.1 Anaerolineales bacterium UBA2200 | reverse complement strand
ACCGCCCCGCGCAGACGGGGCCGCAGGTCTGTCGTTGTCTTTGAAAGGATTGCCCGTCATGCTCAAGGAGCGCGCCTTCAGCGTCATGATCCTGGTGCCCATTGTACTCTGGGCTTCCTACCTCGGAGGGATACCCTTCGCCGCTGTGGTCACCCTTTTCGGCCTGCTGGCGGGCAACGAATTCTTCCAGCTCATGCGCAGAGTCGGCCAGAAGCCGTTCATCGCTGTGGGCCTGGCCTGGATCGTCCTGATGATGGTGGATGCCTACCTGCCCGGACTCGCCCTGTGGCGTCCAACCCTGGCCTTCATGGTTGCCGCCCCTATGGTCTGGACTGTTCTGCGCAGGGATTCTGAGGGCTTTTTGCTGGGATGGGCCGTGACCACCGCCGGAGCGCTCTACGTGGGCGGCCTGTTCAGCCATCTGATCCTCCTGCGGGCCCTTCCGCAGGGCCTCGATTGGATCTATTTGGTCCTTGCGGGAACCTGGGCCACGGACTCTCTTGCCTGGTTCTTTGGACGCACCTTCGGCAGACACGGATTCTTCACGCACGTCAGCCCGCACAAAACCTGGGAAGGCGCCATAGCCGGCTTTGTCGGAGGCCCGTTCACGGTGGCCATCGTCGGCCATCTCCTGGGCGTGCCCTGGTGGCAGGGTGTGGCGTTGGGATTGGCGCTTGCGGTCGGGGCGATCTTTGGCGACCTGGCTGAGTCATTGGTCAAGCGACAGGTAGGAGTTAAGGATTCCAGCAACCTCATCCCGGGTCACGGCGGAGCATTGGATCGCATCGACAGCCTCATTTTCGCCGGGGTGATCGGCTACTACTTTGTGCTCTGGTTCGTGCATTGAGAGCCGTGTGATGCCCGCCAACTGGCTCAGCTCAGGCCTCGTTCTGGCCAACCAGGTGCTGGCGGCGGCCAACGTCATCATCGGCGTTTCGCTGCTGGCCTACATCGTCACCCACAACCTGCGCAGCCCTGTCGCGCAGGCCTTCTCGGCCCTGCTGGCCTGCATCACCATCGTGTACGCGGGCGATGTCGTGGTCGGCAACGTCATTTCGGCCAGGGCAACGCTGGCCTGGCTGCGCTTCCAATGGCTGGGAATCGCGTTTGTCCCCGCCGCCTGCCTGCACTTTTCCGATGCCCTGCTGTCCACCACTGGCTCACCATCTACGCGGCGCCGGGCCGGTGTAAGTCTGGCCTACGCCATCGGGTTGGTGTGCGTGGTGCTGGTCGTAGCGACGCAGTGGGTGGTGAAGAGTCAGTTCATCTCCGGTGAAGAGGCCATGCTGATGGCCGGTCCCTGGTTTGTGCCTTTCAGCGCCTTCTTCTTCGTTACCGTGGGCTTTGCCATATGGAACGTCTTCCAGGCCCGCCAGCGTTCGTTGACCACGACTTCACGCCGCCGGATGTCCTATTTGACCGTGGCCATCGTAGCGCCGGCCGTCGGCGTGTTTCCGTATCTGTTGCTGCCCACCATGTCCCGGCACATCAGCTTTGACTGGGTTCAGGGTCTGGCACTGCTGGGCAATGTGGCAGTGGCCTTTATGACCGTGGTCAGCGCCTACACGGTGGCCTATCAGGGAGTATTCTCGCCGGACCGGGTGGTCAAGCACAACCTGGTGCACTACCTGCTGCGAGTTCCTCTGCTCGGGTCGGCCGTGCTGGCCCTGATGCTGGTTATCCCCAAGGTGGAGGTCATTCTCGGCATACCGCGCGATACGGCGCTGATCTTTGGCGTCATCCTGGGCATCGTTCTTTTCCAGCTGTTCATCGAGCGCCTCAAGCCCATTATTGACCGCCTGATCTACCGCCAGGACCGCGCCGAGGTCGAGTGGATCGAGCAGCTCGACACGCACCTGCTCACTAGCAATGACCTGAAACAGCTACTGGAGAACGTACTCATCTCTCTGTGTGAGCGGCTGAGGGTGCGCAGCGGCTTTGTGGTGGCCATGGAAGAAGGAGCGCTGGAGGTTCGGGTCTTTTGCGGGCCTCGCGAGGCGGCCGACCGCTTCCTCAAGGGAATGGACTGGCACCGTCTCCTGCCCGAGTTCGAACAGCCCACCGCACCCCGCGGTGAGCTGCGCAACTCCGATTTTGTGGTGCGCGACGGCTACTGGCTGCTGCCGCTGCGCGACAAGGACCGCAGTGCGACCCTGGGCATCCTGGGCGTCGAAACGACCAACGGCGAGCCCTCCCTGCCGCTGGAGGAGCTGGCTGCCGTGGCCGTTTATGTGGGGCAGGCCGAGATGGCCCTGGAAGATATGCACCTGCAGCAGGATGTCTTTGCCGCCCTGCGCCAGATTATCCCGGAGATCGAGGAGTTGCAGCGCCTGCGGTCCGAGCCTCCGCCCGCCGCATCCCCCAGGCTGGAGCGGCTGGAGAGCAACCCGGTCTACGCCCCGGACCTGCCCGACGTGGTGCGCGACGCTCTGCGCCACTTCTGGGGTGGACCGCGGCTGACGGACAGCCCGCTGCAGCGCACCCGTTTGGTGCGCGGCGCGCTGGCCGAGAATGATGGAGAACCGGCACGGGCCCTGCGCTCCGTCCTTACCAGGGGCATCGAGCGGCTGAGACCCGGCGGGGAGAGACTCTACACCGCCAGCGGCTGGCTCTCTTACAACATCCTCGAGCTCAAGTTCGTTCAGGGCAAGCAGATCCGGGAGGTTGCCGACCGCCTGGCGATCAGCGAATCCGACTACTATCGCAAGCAGCGGGGGGCGATCCAGCAATTGGCCGCCACACTGGTGGCCATGGAGATGGAAAAGGTCGAGGAGGAAAAGTCCTCCTCCGGAACCGCGGCCGGCAAGCCAGTATAGATCCGGCTCACCGCCCGATTTTGCATCCAAAACGATTGATGCTACAATTTCGTGCGCTCGCTTCCGAAGCTAAGTGGCCGCGCTAGCGCCGCCGAGGGCATCTGGAGTGAAGCAGGACGAGTCACTACTGTTTGAGGAGGAAGACGGATGGCTTTCAAGATTACGGATGACTGCATCGCCTGTGCGGCGTGCCAGTCCGAGTGCCCGAACGAGGCGATCAGCGACGGCGACGAGCACTCGATCATCGACGCGGACAAGTGCACCGAGTGCGTGGGTTTTTTCAAGACCCAGCAGTGTGCGTCTGTGTGCCCGGTGGATGCCTGTGTGCCGGATCCTGACCACCAGGAAACGAACGAGGAGCTTCTGGCCAAGTTCGCCAGGCTGCACCCTGGCAAGCAAGCCAAGTAACTGATCCGCAAGAAGAGACTTCCAAAGTCCGCAGGACTTTGGAAGTCTTCTTTGTGTCCGCCGAGCCGATTACATGAGGGGCACGCAGTAGTCCATGGTATCGGCCCAGTATATCTCGTACGTCGGCCGTGAGGCGTCAATCTTCAGCTCGTGCTCCGGCACCCACTGCTCATACAAGCGGCGAATGCTGTCTGTGATGACCTCAGGTTCCTTGGTGATGGTCAGCACGGCGTAACGACCACCGTGCAGTCTTCTGATGCGCATTCCTTCCGGGCAGATCTGCACCTCGTCCGGAATCTCCACGCAGCAGTCGTAGCGCAAGAGCCGCTCATCGATCGATACAATCTCCCCGATTGTCAGCCGTGTGTAGGGATCGAGCCCCAGCCCCTTCAACCACTCCTGAACGCGTTCAAAGCGCGAACGGATCTCCGTGCCGTGGTTCTCACTCTGGGACTCTGGCATGAAAGCGAGGGTGACGACCCGCACCGCGGGGAGCTCGCGGATCTCGACCTGCAGGGGAGTGTTGGGATCTGGGTTCATCGTGTCCTTTCTCTACTCCGGGGTTCGTTTGCGCAGCCACATGAACATCACAATGGGCATCATCACCATGGCGGCCATAGTCAGGACAAAGGCGAAACGCGTGGTCCAGGCATCAAAGATCAGCGGCTGCGGCGCAAAAAAGTTCATGCCGAAGAAGCTGGCCACGAACGAGAGGGGCATGAACAGGGTGGTGATCCAGGTCAAGGTTCGCATCGTCTCGTTCAGGCGGTTGTTGACGACCGACAGATAGGTATCCAGAGTGCCGCTCACCAGGTCGCGCATGCTGTCGACAATGTCGTGCAGGCGCACGAGCTGGTCATAGAGATCACGAAAGTAGACCCTCTGGTCAGAGCCGATCTGGTCGAAATCGCCCCGTCCCAGCTTGTTCATGACCTCTCGCTGGGGCATGATGATGCGCCTCATCTCCAGCAACGAGCGCTTCAGACCGAAGATGTGCTCCAGCATGCGCGGCGAGGGATGGTCGAAAACCTCATCCTCCAGGCGGTCGATGCCGTCGTCCATGGCGTCGACGACCGGCATGTATTCGGCGATCACTTCGTCGCACAGACGGTACAGCAGGTAGGTCGACCCCCGGGTCAGCAGCCGACCTTCACGCTGCTTGTTCGCCCAGACCAGCTCGAGGGCGGGCACAGGGTCGCAGTGATGGGTGACCAAAAAGTTCTCGCCCACAAAGACATCGACTTCCAAAGGAATGACGCGGGCAACGGGATCCTGCTCGAAGCGAACGGCGTGCAGCACCAGGTAGACGTTGCTTTCCCAGTCGTCGATCTTGGGAACGTGCGACTCTTCCAGCGCGTCCTCGATGGCCAGAGGGTGAAAGCCGAAAGTATCGCGCAGAATCGCCCTCTCGTCGGTCGCCTGATCTCCGTTGAGATCCACCCAAAGCAGGCCGCCCATGTCCTTCAGGGCAGCCCCCAGTTCGGCGATATTCAGGTCGTGGTGCAGCGTGCCGTCGCCGGCACGGTACAGAGAACGCATCAGGTCTCCTCGCCGTCCAGAACCGCTCCATTGTCCACAGGTGGGGCTGCCGAGTCAAGCCCTCTCTATCAGCGCGGCCTGCCTGTCTCGTCGGGGCAGGTTCCGGCCAGAGCGGCCAGCACCTGCTGTTTGAGAAGGGCGAACTCGGGGAGCAGGGTGATGGCCCTCTCACGCGGGCGCGACAGAGGCACGTCCAGCTCAAGGCACACCCTGGCCGGGCGCTCCGTCAGCACATAGACGCGGTCCGAGAGGAACAATGCCTCCTCTACGTCATGGGTGATGAACAGCACCGTGTATCCGAACTGCTGCCAGACCCGCAGCAGCCATTCCTGGAGTCCGCTGCGGGAAAGGGCATCCAGAGCCCCGAATGGCTCGTCCAGCAGCAGTACTCCCTGGCGGCAAAGGAAAGTGCGCAAGAGGGCCGCTCTCTGCCTCATCCCGCCGGACAGAGCTGCCGGATAGCTGTCGGCAAAACCCTGCAATCCGAAGAGTGGCAGCAGACTCAGCGCGTCGCGGCGTGCCGCCTCGGGATCCTCGCCGTGCAGCTCGGGCCCCAGCAGGGCATTGCCCAGCACGGTGCGCCAGGGAAGCAGAAGGTCGCGCTGCGGCATCAGGCCCACCCTGCCCAGTCGATCGCCTGTCGCCACGCCGTCAAAGAGGATCTGCCCCTGGTCGGGGTGCTGCAGGCCGGCGACGATGTTGAGCAGCGTGCTCTTGCCGCAGCCGCTTGGGCCGATCAGCGTGACGAACGTGCCGCGGTCGGCGCGCAGGTTCACCCCGTCCAACACCCTGAGGGGTTGGCCATTCACCCGGAAAGCCTTGATGAGGTCGCTGACCTCGACCGTGCACGCAGCCTGGCTCACGTCGGCTCCATTCAGTCCGGCAGGTAATCGTTGCTGAAGGCCGCGGCCGGTTCGATTGCCTTCCCGATCAGCCCATTGCTCAACATAAACTCGGCAAACGTGCTCCAGGTCGTCTGGCTCTGGACCCCCCAGCGTGGGGCGTCGTCCTGATAGCGCGGGCTGAGCCAGGCCTGGCTGGCCTGCACCAGCTCCGGCGCGCTCTCGGGCGAGGCGCGCAGGAGGATCTCTGCGGCTTCCCGAGGGTGAGCGATGGCATACTCGTAGCCGCGCGTCGTGGCTGTCATAAAGCGGCGCACCAGGTCCGGCCTTTCGGCAAGGGTGCTCTCGCCGGCGATGATCACCGGAGTGTAATAGTCCGGCACGCAGCTTCCGTAGAGGGGCAGCACGGAAAGCTCCGCGCCCATCAGCCCGGCCTGTACTCCGTCCCAGCCGAGAAAGATCCAGGCCACGTCCGCCCTTTTGCCGATGATGGCCGGAAAGACGTCGAACCCCACGTCAACAAACTCGAGCTTGCTGACGTCGGCGCCGTCACAGGCCATGAGCTGGCTCAGGATCGGCCGTTCGATGGCCATGCCCCACGAGGCATAAGTCCTGCCTTCCAGATCCTTTGGCCGCCGGATGCCCTTCTCCGCCAGGGCGGCAAAGGCCGAGGTGTTGTGCTGGATGATGGCGGCAATGGAGACTACGGGGATGTCGATAGAGCGGGCGATGGTGACCTCTTCCTGGAAGCTGATGCCGAACTCGGTATTGCCGTAGGCCACCTGCTTCAGGCTGGCGGAAGGGTCGGAGGGCACCTGGATGACCAGCTCCAGCCCCTCTTCCCTGTACCAGCCCTTCTCCAGCGCGACGTAGAATCCGGTATGGTTGGTGTTGGGTACCCAGTCCAGGGTCAGGGTGATCCTGAGGGGTGCCTGAGCCGGAGTGGCCGCGGGCGGCGCACAGGCGGCCAGCAGGATGGCGGCCAGCGCAAGCACGAAATGTTTGCGGTTCACGAAGATACCTCCTTCTGCGGTCCTGGCCAGAGTGCCAGGGGCCGTGCGGTCGCTCATGCCTCTCCCTCGATCTCCTCCCAGCGCTCGGCGCGGGTGCTCGTGTAGTACCACGGCAGGGCAAGCCGCTCCGCCACGGACACGACCGTGAAGAGGAGGATGCTCAGCAGAGAGCAGAGCGCAATGGCGACAAAGACCCAGTCGGTCCGGAACGAGTTGGCTGCGCGCAGCATGAAGACGCCCAGTCCCTGGCTGGCGCCCACCCATTCCCCGATGATTGCCCCCACCACGCTGTAGGTCACGGCGATGCGAATGCCAGAAAACAGCGCCGGAATTGCGCCCGGCACGCGCACGATACGAAAGACCTGCCTGCGCGTGGCCCCCATGGATTGCAGCAGGGCCAGCATCTCCGGATCGGCGGAGGACAAGCCGTCTACCGTCGTGACGACGATGGGGAAGAAGCACATCAGAGCCACGACAATGATCTTGGGCCAGATGGTGTAGCCCAGCCAGATCACCAGCAATGGCGCCAGGGTCATAATGGGCACGGTCTGACTGATCACCAGGAGCGGGTACAGGGCCTTGCGCAGAAAAGCCGAAAGGTCGATGGTCACAGCCAGCACCACGCCCACCAGCAGGGCCAGGCCAAACCCGAGCAGCGTCTCGCGCAGGGTCTGCTGCACATGGTTACTCAAGAGACCCCGCGCTTCCACCCCGGCGCGCAGCACGTCGGCCGGTGAAGGCAGCAAGTAACTTTCGATCTGCCACAGCCAGGTCGCGCATTGCCAGGCCAGGATGAACAGCACGAGCAGCGCCGCGGGCGGCGCATAGGCCGACCACAGCCGCCTCGGGTCCGCCGAGCGCTTCTGTTGGGTCGTTGAGTTCACTATTGTCCTTTCCTTCCCCGCAGCACTCCTGTGGACAGAAAAACCGCCGGCCTGGAAATGGCTGGCGGTTCGATAAAGTAAGGTCGCTTCCCTACGCTAGCATTATCTAGGTCAGGTCTTTGGGGTCAACGGCGCACGCCGTCCTCTCAGCCAGTCTCTGTGGCTCCCCCAGCAGGAGTATGCGGTTGTGTTCGTCCATTCTAGCGGCTGTGCTCGCGAAAGTCAAGCACCCTTGACCTCACGCCGGGCGCACGTGGATCCTGTGTGTCTCCCTCTGTGCATCATGCCGCCACAGCAGGCTCTGGCCGATCAGGTTCTTCTCGCAGGTCCCGTCCGACACGGTCACAACGTATCCTCCGGGATAGGCGCGGCGCGGCAAAAAGATCTCGGTCGGCTCGGCCACGGCAGGGTCGTGGCGGAACTCGAAGGTGAACTCTTTGCGCGCCACGTCGTACGCCATCGACAGGGGCTCGCCCGCCGTGGCCGCGGCGTAGGGACGCACCAGAGCAGCCAGAGCGCGGCCGCCTTCATCCAGGTGTGCCAGTGGATCCCTTCTGGCCTCGGGGCCCTGCTGATCGCGGCTAAAGACGCTCAGATCCTCATCATTCCACAGGTCGCCGTGCAGGTTGTTGTTGTCTGCCGCATAGTTCCACATCGTCCAGCTCAGCAGATTGGCGTCGAGGGCGGATATCGAGGCGTCCAGCGCCTGCACCTGCTTTGAGAAATCCCCGCTGCGGTAGGCGGCCTTGTTGTGCATGTCGAAGGGAATGCCAAACTCGCCCACCAGTGTGGGAATGCCGCCCATCTCCCTCTCTGCGGCCTCGGGCAAGCGGCCCAGCTGGTCGGCAAGGGAGCGGCGCACCCGCCCTGATCCGAAAACGAGCTTCATGGTGTGCACATCCAGAGTCACCAAGGAGCGGAACTGTTTGGTGTACAGGGTCAGCCCGTCATACCAGTGCGTCGCGTTGACCACATTCGCCGCGTCTGCCTGCTCCCAGGTGAAATGAGCTCCCCCCGGCGCCCCTTCCAGGAAGATCAGGGCGTCGGGATCCACGGCTCGCACCTCGCGGGCGCAGCGCAGCAGAAATGGCTTTAGGTAGCCGTTGGCGAAATCGGCCTTGCGGCCCTGCACGGCGGCAAAGTAGTCCGGCTGCAGCAGCCGGGGGCTGCCATCGCCGCCCACGTCCCATACGCCGTGCCGCCGCCAGATACAGTCGCGGCCCTCCTGCCATGCCTTGACCCCATTGGGATTCACCCGCCGCACCGCGACGCACTTTTTTCCGGTCAGGCGCTGCTCCCATACCGGTATGTCCTGCGGGTATCCTGCTCCCAGCAGCATGGACTGGAATGCCGTGGGTGATTCGCCCAGCAGCAGGGTCCCCGCCTGGTTGAGGTCCTCCCAGCCGATATAGCCGCTCGACGGCTCGTTGAACGTATCATAGCCGATCAGGGCCGGCAGTCCCTTCAGGCGCCGCGCCACCTGCGTTACAAAGCCGAAATAGTGCCGCTGCAGGTACTCCTGCACCGGTTCGCCATCCACCTCCAGCAGCGGGGCGAACTGGTTGCCGCCGAAGAAGAGGGTGAACATGGTGGCGGCTGCCAGCTTGGTGTAATTGCTGGGCCACACCATCTGCGGGAAGGGATCGCCGTGAATCGCGTGCACGATGGCGGCCCCGGTCTCGGAGAGGCGAGTGACGTCGAAACCAACCGCTTCGAGCGTCCATCCGGGCGCTCCGTCGCCGCCGCACATCCGGCTCCACACGTCCTGATGCGGATCGATGAACACACGCAGGCCGTGCTCTCCCGCAAGGCGCACCACCTCGCGCAGGTAGTCCAGATACCCCTCATCATACTGGCCCGGCCCGGCGTGTTCCACCGCCTCCCAGGGTACGAGAAGCCGGATCAGGGTCAGCCCCCAGGAGCGCAACCTTGTTAGGTGCTCGCCCGCCTCTTCCAGCGGGAAGGGCCGCCCGACGAAGGATACGTCGCGGTGGTTGTAGAACCCCTCGCGGATGTAGGTTGCCCCGTCCGGGCAGTAGGGGACCTTGCTGCTCCCTCCCAGGTTGACCCCGCGCAAGAGCAGCGTGCGTCCGAATTCGTCTCTGAACCATTGGCCGTCGATGTGAATCACGATGTCTCCTCGTTGCGTTGGGCTTTGGACTACATCCTGAGCAGGGCGGGCAGGTAGAGCCGGTCGGTCGGTGTAAAGCTGGGCAAGGGCACGGGCGTGCGGGTCGGTGTTGGTGTCGGTGTGGGCAGGCTTGAGCCTTCGTCCTGGATCACCACCAGCTCCCTCGCCGGGCCGTACGTTTCCTCGGACACCACGGCGTACAGCCGTGCCAGGCCGGGATGTACGGCATAGTCGTGGACATCGCCGTCCACCAGGGCGAGGGCCAGCACCGCTCCGCTGGTGCCATCGGCGAAGGAGAACAGCTCGGATCCCGTGCCCTCCCGCCCGTACAGACGGTTGGTGAGGGGATTGGTGGCGATCTGGCCGGGAAAGTAGGTGAAGAAGCCCAATTGAGCGTGCGAGTTGCCGTCTAGCAATACCACCCCGCGCTTGCCGCCGCTCGTGACCTGCACGTAGACGCGGTTAGCAGCCGGGTTGACGGCCATATAGCCGGCACTGTCAAAGTCGACCTCCCCCATCAGGTCATCGGTCAGCGGGCTGATGATGTGCAGGTTGTCATCTGCGGAGTAGGTGGCATAGGCATAGCCCGTGGTCGGGTTCACGGCCACCGATACCGACTGAAAGTAGATTGACGTTCCCAGCTTGATGGTGCGCACCGAGGAGAGCGATGGGCCATCGACAACCCGCACTACGTCCGGGTGCCCGAGGAAGGGCGAGGCGTCGGCCACGTAGACACGCCCGTTGGTCGAGTTCACCGCCACCCTGTCTCCGCCGGTGATCTTGCCCAGCAAGCCGTTTGTGGCGCCATCGATGGCATACAGGCCATAGTCGGAAACCGTGTAGATGCGATTGCGAGTTTCGTCGACGCAGATGTCATCAGACGGGGGTGCGTAGGTTCCGTCTGTCAGGTTGACGTAGCCGACCTGCGCCAGGGACACAGAGTCGTAGATGGCCACGCCGCCCGTGACCCCGACATACACGCGGTTTGTGGTCGCGTTCACGGCAACCGACCTGCCATCGGCCGGCAGCGCCGCGGAAGCGATGACCTTGGGCAGGGCAGAGGCCGGGGCCGGCGTGGTGATCGAGGCATCCTGAATGACTCGCAGCGTCTTGCGCCATTCGGCCGGGTCGCGCGTCGTGACAAACAAACGCCCGGTCGTCGGGTCGACCGCATAGGACACGTTGTATCCCTCAAGCAGGGAATGTCCGACCACCGTGTTGCTGGCCAGGCTGGCGCAGCGAAGGCGTGTCACGCTGCCCCACTCTGCGCCGTAGAGCCGCTTGGTCCAGGGCGAGATCCGCAGCGGGCCGTGCAAGTGGGCTATGGTCGCCAGCCGGGCGTGGCTGACCCCGTCCAGAACGGCGACCCCATCATCGCCTGTTTCCACGTACACGCGCCAGGTGTTGGGGTCCACGGCCACATAGCCGATGTCCTCGAACGTCATCCGGGTCAGCTCCTGATGCGTGTTGCCGTCCAGCACGCGCAGGCTGTCATCCTCCGAATAGGTCACATAGACTCGGTTGAGATTCGGGTTCACAGCCAGGCGTACCCAGTAAACAGTGTACGACGTGGTGGTGGCAACGGGAATGTCCGGTTGCCAGGAGTTGTCAGCTCCGTTCAGCACGCGAACGGCGTAGGTGTGGTTGCTGTAGTAGGCCATGTAAACCCGGTTGGTGGTGGGATTGACCACCACCTCGCTCCCGCCCTGGCCGAGGTTCGCCAGGACCGCATTGGCCTGGATGTCAACGACGTAGGTTCGTGAACCAACGACATAGGCGCGGTGGGTGACCTGGTTAATGGCCACTTCGCCGCAGGCGTAATAGTTCTGCGGCAGGGTGATGGTGGCCGCAGGTGCCAGGGTCCGGGCGTCGTAAGCGCGGAGCTGGCCCTCGACCGCGACCCAGATACGGCCCGTGCCCCAGTCGGCGGCGATGCCGCGCCCCTCTACCCCGAGGTCGATCGTAGTGAGAGGGGACTGAGCGCGGGAAGCGGGACAGACAGGGGATCCGAGAACGACACTGATGAGCAGAACGAGGGCTAGGATGCGGCGCATTACTGGTTGGTTCATCTTGCACCTCCGACCGAGACAGAGAAGGCCACCGAACAGAGCTATTCTAGGGCCGGAGGCGTCAGGGAGCAAATGACAGGCCCCCTCCTCCGGTAACGGAGGAGGGGGTCGGTGCACCTGTCATTGCGAGCCCTGTACTCAGGGCGCGGCAATCTCCTCCTTACGGGGGAGACTGCTTCGTCCGAGTACGGACTCGCAGTGACGAAAGCCGAGTATGGACTCGCAGTGACGGAAGCCGCGCAGTACTCTGCGGCGACGCAAACCCTCCCTACTCGATCACCACCCACTCGGTCGCGCCGCGGCCGAANNGGCGTGGTGGCGCGCGCCACGTAGGTGTACTCGTGCACGCCCTCCCAGAGCAGTGAGGCAAAGGCCTCGGCGCGCTGGTCGCGCAGGTTCTGGTGCTCGTACCAGGTCCAGTGCCACCACCAGTAGCGCATCCTGGGTGTGTCGATCTCCTCCGGCGACTGAGGGATGCTACCCGTGACCGCCAGAGCCGGATTCATGGCCTCGAACCCGGCCGGCAGGGGATCGGTCAGGGCCACGTGATAGCGGCGCGAAGGGGCCACCATGGTCAGCTTGATGCGCACCCTCGCCCCGGCACGCACGTGCCAGACTCCATCCTCGCCCTGCTTCACATCCTCCGGATCGTCCACCGGTTCGTAGGTGCGCAGTACGGTAAAGCCCCGGTCCATCGGCTCCAGGGTCAGGTCCTTGGGCGCATAGGTCATGCCCAGCCGGTAGTACAGACGCCCCGGGCCCTCCTTGCTCAGGACCAGGTTGGGCTCACCCTCCAGCTCTGCCAGGTAGGACATCGGCACCTGCACGGCCTGATAGTCCGTGCTGCGCCCGCTAAAGCTAAAGCCGGCCACATAGTCGCCGCCGAGCCAGACGCGGGCGACGAACTCGGGCGTCTGCTCCTCGTACTGGTGGAAGTACTTGTCCAGCGCCAGCAGGATAAAGACGTTCTCCTGCGTGTTGCCCCACTGGCCCCGCTTGCGGTGAGCCAGCAGGCCGCTCACCAGCTTGGGGATCAGGTCCGTGTCCGGCTGGTTGACGATCAGCGCCTCCAGCAGCACGCCGTCGGCGCGCCGGTTCGATGCCAGCACCAGGTAGCCGTCTTCCTCACGGTAGGAGGTGACAAAGTTGGCCGCCCCGGCCGTCTCGACCACCCGGTTGTCCAGGTGCTTGCGGATGGAGGCCACTTCGTTCGCTGAGCCGGCATCGCCATTCATCACGATTAGCAGCCAGCCCAGCGCCTCCGGCTGAAGCTTTTCCACTCCCTTTTCGCGCAGCAGTCGTCTGGCCCGCGCGAGGTCCAGGTCGCCCATTTGCGACCGCACGTACAGGGCGTAGGAGGTGAGGGTGTTGCGCAGGTCCTCCGAGTACCATGCGGGATAGTGCTGCTCGATCTGCCGCAGGTGCGTCAGGGCGAGGTTCAGAGTCCCCTGTGGCACGTCAAAACCTTTGTCCCTGGCCTTGACCAGAGCGAAAGTGGCGTGGATGCTGTAGAAGGGCCACGAGTCGCGGCCGCGCTGCCAGACGGGCCAGCCGCCGTCCGCATTCTGCAGGCCTACCAGGAGCTCGATGTCACCTTCGACGGCGCTCACGAGCGCTTCCGGAGAGGGCAGGCCCTCCGCCTGGAAGGCGCTCAGGACGTCGCGCAGAGCAGCCACCGCCAGAATGCGCGAGGCCAGCTGCTCCGAGCACTCGAACGGGTAGGACACCAGGTAGAGCACGGCGTCGCTCAGGGCCTGCAGCGCCGTGGAGGACGTACTTACCTCCAGCCCGCCGAACTGCACGTAGGCGTCTCCCGGTGCGGCCACTGGCTGCGCGATAGCTCCCTCGTCCACCGTGCCGTACACGGCAAAGGCCTCCGTGGTGGCCGGAGTGTAGACCGGCAGGGAGAACTCGGCGGCATCCGCCCATTGCCCGGAGACGGCACTTACCTGGAAGCGGGCCGTTCCGGCGCTCTCGGTTGTGTACGGAAAGCGCACCTCGAGCCGGTCGTTGGCCGGAACGGTCAGGCGCTGCCCCGCGGGACCCTCAGCGACCGCGTTGGCGGCGCGCACCACCACGTCCACGATCATCGGGTTGTCTGTCTGGTTCTGGATCACCACTGGCAGCTCGAACCGGTCGCCAAAGTTGAGGAAGCGCGGCGGCGAGGCCCGCACCATCAGCGGCAGCCGCGCCGTGATGGACGATTCGGTCTTGCCGAACTCTTTCTCTCCTGAGACCGCCACGACCATCACCCGGTAGCGGGTGAGGTTGTCCGGAACCTTCACCTCTACCTCGGCCCTGCCATCTGCGTCCGTGGGCACGCTGGCAGCGAAGGTCGCCAGGGGGTTAAAGTCGCTGCGCACCGCGATGGCCTGCGCTGCCTCCTCGCCAGGCCCAGCGCCGCCCTTGGCCATGTCATAAGCCATGGGCGCCGCCGTTGGCATTGCCGACTCCAGCAAGACCGCCCCATTGCGCTGCTGGAGCTCATCGCTGGCCAGCAGAGTCGGGTCGGCCAGCACGATGTACTGCCGCAGGTAGTAGTCGGCCACGCCGCTGCTGCGGCGCTGATAAAAGATGGAGATGGGATCGAGCAGGCTGTAGTTGCTGAGGGCCAGGATGGCCTCGTCGACCACGATCACGGCCAGCTCCGCCCCGCTCACAGGCCTGCCTGCCGCGTCGGTCACCCGGACGTCCAGCGTGGTCTTGCCGCCTGGCTCCAGCGCCTTGTCCTGCGGAGTGGCGGTCACGGCCAGCGTGCGCGAGTAGGCCGGGATCGACAGGTCCAGCCCGCCGCTGGCGAAGGCGGGCCGCCTGGGCAGAGTCTCGTCTATCTCACCGAGATGGTTCAGGCGCGCCGTAGCGCCCACCAGGTCGACCTGGACGTTCAGGTTGGGAATGTATGCTTCTGAGATCGGGATGCGCAGGATGAAGGTTGGCTCGGTCATCCGGAAGCGCTCGGTCGACAGGATGCCGCCGCGTCGCAGCGTCAGTAGTCCCTCGGCCGGCACGAAAGGCGACTGCACCAGGATCTCGGCCACCTCGCCCGGCTGGTACTCCTGCCGATCGGGGATCAGCTCGACCTCTTCCTTCTCCACTTTGCTCGCGGTGGGCCTCTTTCCGCCGCTCACCCAGCGGGTCAGCTCCGTATAGTTCTGACGGCCCTGGCCGTCCGTGATGGTCGCCGTGAGGCGGTACTGGCCGCCCTCCGAGGCTTCGAACTTGCAGCTCACAGGCTCGGCCAGGGAGCCGACGGTGCAGGTCCGGGTGTCGACCTCCTTCTCAACCCATTCACCCTTGACGTAGCGCCACTCCAGGCGCACCCACTTGATCTCGACAGGGCGGTCAAGCACTGCATTGCCGTCGATATCTGTGACGATGGCCTCCACGGTCACGGGCTGGCCCTGTTCGTAAAAGGTGCGGTTGGTGCGCAGGCCCACGTACAGACTGGCCGGATGCACCAGGATGGTCGAGCGGGAGGCCCAGGCCTGGCGATTGACATCCATCACCGTGGCCTCGGCCGTCAGACTGGCCGGCTTGGGGGGATAGGTGCTCTGGAAATCGACGCGCAGAGTATGCTTTCCGCTGGCATCGGTGGTACCCGCGTAGCTCTGTGAGGTGGCTTCTGCGCCGTCGAAGCGTAACCGGAGGGGATAGTCCTTGCTGTAGGAGCGCCACCAGGGGACCCAGACGCCAAAGGTAAAGTCGTCCCAGTTGGGCGGCCTGTACGTGCCGTCCTGCGTGGTCACCAGCCAGGACACTTCGGCGTTGGGCAAAGGCCCGCCGGCGTAGTAGGCGGCCTCCACGGTGAACTGGGCGTGCTCCAGAGCCATAAACGGGCCCTCATTGACGCTGGTGGCAACCTCGAACTCGGGCCGGCGGAACTCCTGTACTTGCACGGCGTGGTGGAACTCATTGCCCTGCAGCGAGAGCCGCAGGCTTGCCTGACCCAGGTTCATCGTTTCGGGCAGGGTGAAGGCAAAGTCAAAGCCGCCTAGGGCATTCAGTTCGGTGGAGCTGCTCAGCAGCTCGTTACCCCGCGAGTCAGCCAGCCGGAAGGTCACGCTCTGGCCGGGTGCGGGAACCGTCAGAACATCCGCTCCCTCACTGAGGTGAAGGTTGCGTACCCAGCCCTTGACATGCACTTGCTCTCCCGGACGGTACATGCCCCTGTCGTCTATGACATACCAGCGCGGGTAGTCCGCCGGACTGGAGTAGCTCCAGCCGCTGCCCCACCAGCCCACATTCTCCGGCAGGATTGCACTGTCTTTGCCCAGCCGCGCGATGACATAGCCCGACTTGTCGCCGGTGGTCGTGGACAGATCGAACCTCACCAGCCCATCGCTCCGGGTGCTGGCCTTGGCCTTGCCAGGGTAGACCGCGACCTCGGCGCCGGCAACGGCGGATCCGTCGGCGAGCGAGCTGACCCAGGCGATCAACTTCTGTCCGTCCACGAAGGCATCCAGGCCCAGCGAGGTCACCTGCACCCAGACGCGCACGGTCGGTTTGTAGTCGCTCTCGTGCGATGGGGGAACGGAGGGCTCACCTGGCTCCACAATCAGGACGACATGGCCCAGATCACCGCTCAGCGCTTTGCTCAGGTCGATGGGCGTCTCCTTCAGCACGTCCAGCTCGCTGCGCACCTGCACTTCCTGGTCGATGACCCTGCGCCCGGGCGGGCTGGCCGGGTCGGTGCGGCGACCGGCCAACTGCAGATACTCCAGGTAGGCAGGCCAGTCCTCTGCCTCTACCGAGTAGGCCAGCACCTTGACCGTGTTGTAGTTGATCGTGTACACGGAAAAGCTGGGCCTGGAGGAGGGATCCACAACGGCCATGCCCTCCCAGGAAGCGTACATCGTCGGCTCGGCCGAGCCGACCTCGATGGTGACTGTGTGGTCTTTCTCCAGAGACTGTCCGAACTGATCCCTGATCGCCGCTTTCAGCGTGATCTGGTAGCTGGTGCGGCCCTTGGACTGGCCCGAGATGTTCAGAGAGCTGCCCGAAATCGACAGCACGCCGTTCTTCAGCTCGGGGGATATCTGGACCATGGACTCGTCAAAGGCCTCTTCATCCAGCGGGTTGGTGAAACGGATGTACCAGGACTGCAGCGGCTGGCAGGTATTGCCCCATCCGCAATGCGCCGCACTCACCCTCAGCGGACCGTAGGTGGTAAAGCTCAAGCTCTGCACTGCATCGGTGGTCAGCGGGCCTTCGGCCGAAGGCGTGCCCGGGCCGACGTCCACCGTGACCGTGGCGTTGTAGGGCAGCAGCTCCACCGTCCGGAAGGCCAGCCATCGTCCCTCTGCCGTGTTCTTGACCCATTGCGATATCTGCTCGTCGGCGCCGACCTCGTTCGCCGTGGCCAGGCGAGTAACGTACTGCACACCGCCCGAGCTGACGCGGATGGTCTTGAGTACGGCGGCAGGGTCGATGCGCTGGTCGAACGCAACAAAGAGGATGACGTCGCGCCGCTGAGGCCCCATGTCCGGGTAGGCGGAGTCCAGCATTTGAGGCGCGGGCGTGGCAAAGTCGAACACGACCGCCTCGGCCAGCACCCCGCCCGTTTCCGAGGCCGTGCCGGCCGGTATCTCCACAGTGTAACGAGTGGCCATCGGGAAGCGGAAGGTCGGCTGGAAGACCAGAGTCCGGGTGCCCACCCATCGCCACTCGCCGTCCGGGGTGGGAGTCAGCCTGACCGGTACGTCTCTGGCGGCCAGCTCGGCGTGAGAGGTGAGAGGCACCATCGGCTGGTCAAAGGTGATGCTGAGGAACGGCGCCTGGTCCACATTGCCCTCAGGGCTGTAGCGCAGGACCTTGAGAGGCTCGACCACCGGCTCGACGATCGGCGGTACCTGATCGAGCGGCGGAAAGGGCTCTTGCACCGTCGTTCCCGGCCGCGGGGCAGGAAGTGTCTGAGGAGGCAGCTTGAACTCTTGCCGGTCCTCCTCCTGACCCGTGAGTTCCGGCAGACGGTCGATGATGGCCTGCACCTCTTCCCCGGTCAGTGCCTGCGTCTGGGCAAGCGCTGTGCTCTGCGCCTGACTTGGCACCTCTGAACCCTGGCTGAGCGAGTAGCGGAGCGTATTCATGCCCGATATGCCTCCTGTGGCGGCTGAGAAGGACAGGGCGCTGCTCGAGCGCACGTAGGTGAGCCCGCCCGGAGTACTGGTCGATGGCGGGACCTGAGTGGGGGTTCCGGGGGTGAGCACGGCGGGGCCAGTGCAGCCAGCAATCAAACCTGAGACCAGAGCAAGGGAAAGCAGCGCATACAGCGGCCTGCGGCCGCGCCGGCCCGCACCGGTCCCGATAACCGTCAATCCAAACATGGTCGTATCCTCCATCTGGGGCATTCCCGGGTGCTGGCCATCGCGCCATCGGGCACCCTTACCTGTCCTGCTGACGGTCTCGCGGACGCGTTTGTTCCCGGCGGCCGCTCCCGACGCGGCCGGCGCGCCGGGCCGGCTATTCGTCGTACACCTTCCAGTACGGCTGCTCGTCCTTCCAGCTCTCGATCATCGCCGCCGGCGGCCGCACCAGGAGGGCTTCGGCTTCAGCAGCCAGGCTCCCGTCGGGGAGCAGAAGCTGGGCCGTGGCCCTGGCGCGCATGGCAGTGTGCTGCTGCAGTTGTCCCCTCAGGGTGAGGGGCTGACCAGTGGGGACGGCGCGCCGGTACTTGACCTCCAGCTTGAGGGTGACCATCAGCACGTCGTCCGAATCTCCCTGCAGCACCAGTGCCCGGCCTGCTGTCTCGTCCAGCAGGGCGGCCACGATTCCTCCGTGCACGATGCCGGGGTAGCTGTTGAACTGCCCGGGAACGATGACGGATGCCGTCACCTGGCCTGCCTCCTGGTCCGTGTACCAGGTGACCTTGAGTCCGATGGGATTCTCACGGCCGCACAGGAAGCAGCCGCGCGAGCTTCGTTGCTTTTCCATGATGCCCTTCCCCTTTGGCTGTATATGTCCATTATACACGACCTGCCGCCCTGTGTGCGGTTTGACAAGTGAATGGAAATTCATATAATTGCCCCATTGCCGTTCGCTAGCACAGACCGGCTCGTCCAGCCTTCCCCTGGGGGCCTCGTTGCGCCGTTTCGTCATACTATGTATCGTCGTCATACTGTCCGTGTTCGCTGCGTGGCCCTGGCTTCCGGGCGGGTCTGCCCAGCCTTCCGGCGTGGCGCTCGTCTATCTCCCGTGCGTCTACGGCCCCCAGCCGACCCCCACTCCAATACCCGTGCCAGGAGACGTGCCCATTCTGCTCACGCCGACTGACGGCTCGCCCATCACCACGGCAGCTCCCGAGCTGGTATGGCTCGCGGACGGCACGCACTGGTATGCCATCCACATCGCCACGGATGCGCAATTCTCGGAGGTGGCTGCCACAGTCTCTCCGCGGTCCTACCTGGACGGCCCTGAGCACAGGACCGTGCTCCTAGTGAACCTGCCGCATACCAGCCAGTACTTCTGGCGGGTGGGTTATGAAACGGAGCCGGGAACGTATGTCTGGTCGGCTGTCGAGTCCTTTGTGATCTCCGAGTCGGGAGATCTGCCTGCCGCCCCGCAGCTTCTCTGGCCTGAGTCGTGCAGTGTCGTCTCCAGCAACCGCCCGCGGCTGATCTGGGAACAGCTTTCCGGAGCCGACATGTACCTGGTGACCGTCGGCGTGAATGGCAACAGCTTTACCAATGTCGTCCTCTCGCCGCTCAGTGAGCTGGTCATGCCGTTCCCGCTACTTCCCGGCCGCACCTACGCCTGGAGAGTGAGGGCACGCAACGCGTCCGGGTGGGGCGGGGACTCGGAACCCTGGCTCTTCACCACACCCGCCAACTGACACTTACGATTCTCCGCATCGCCACAGACAAAAAAAGGGGGCGCGATTCAATCGCGCCCCCTTGTGCGTCCCCGTACGGGAGTCATCCAGGCGTGCCGGCTGCTGTGCAGCCCTCGGCAGGGCTAGATCTGCTGAGCCAGATAGTTCTGGATGCCCATCAACTGGATCTGGTCGCGATTCTCCTCAATCTCGTCAGCATGCTCTTCCTCATCGGTCAGAATGGAGTTGAGCAGCTTGCGCGTGCCATGATCGCCTTGCTCGGCGACGACCTTGATGGCGTCATTGTAGGCCTTGACGGCATCGTATTCGGCGCGCAGGTCGCTGGCCAACTGCTTCTCGACATCGGCGCCCACGTGGATGGCGTTCAGCTTGCTCACGATCGGGATGCCTTCCAGGAACAGAATGCGCCCGATGAGCGTTTCGGCGTGCTTCATCTCTACGATGGCACGCTTCTCGACCATCGCGTGCAGCTTGCCCAGCCCCCAGGCCGCGTCCATCTCCGAATGCACCATGTACTGGCTGATGGCCGTCAGCTCGTCCGCCAACAGATGATTGAGCAGCTCAATGACCTTTTCGTTACCCTTCATCGTGCCTTACCTCCATTAGAGTTGATGTGCTTCCAACTACTATTGTATCCCCGTTCCTGTCTGCAGGCAAACCGGCAATCGTCACGCAGGCCGGCTCAACGTCCTACGAGCACGGCGTAGAAGGACACAGTGCCGTCCGGGTAGCGATACGGCATGGCCACGCAGCGTGGGAACAGGACATGCAGGTCCGCCCTGGCCTGCTCGTCCGCCGGATTTACCACAAAGAGCGCACGGTCATGAATCCCGGCGAGTGGCGGCTCTGCCGGATCCAGCACGCTGACATAGGGCTGCCACTCGTCGCCGGTCAGGCCCAGATTCGCCCGCAGGGCCTTGTCGTCGAACCAGAATTCCCAGACCTTGACATACACAGAGCTGAGATCCCCGTACTGCTCGATAACCCGCGCGATCTCCCGGGCGTTGGAATAGTTGGCGCGGTCCGGTGCCGCGGAGACAAAATCGCGAAAGTAAAAGCGCCGCGCCTCGCACATCTCCGCCAGCAGGAGCGTGAGGACGAGGAGCATGGGGAGAGCCAGCCACAGATTGGCCGCTCGCCGGCGGCCCGCCGCGGTCAGGTGCCTGGCGGCCGAGTCCACCGTCAGAGTCCAGCCGCCGTCCGGCCCTGTGTCGTTGCGGACCGGCGAGTCTCTCTCTGTCCGCTGGCGAAGGGCGCGGGCCAGCGCCGCCAGCGGCAGGGCGGCGCAGAGAACGGCCGGCCCCATCATGCCCGACATGCGCAGGCTGTTGGGTGTGTCGTTGGGCAGCATTCCCAGTGCAGCCGGCAGCAGCAGAATGGACCAGGCGCTCAGCAGCAGCACGTT
>DCVA01000015.1 GCA_002327925.1 Anaerolineales bacterium UBA2200 | reverse complement strand
CATTATCATTTGATTTGACGCGGCCCTCGATCCTGGACTATACTGAGCCAGCATCATTGATTGGGCAGGTATTCGCAGCGCCATGATCAGCACCGGGGTGGACGTCCTCGAAATCGAGCGCCTTGCCAGGGCCGTATCTCGCTGGGGCCATCGCTTCCTGGCGCATGTCTACACGGACGCTGAGGTCGCCCTGTGCCGGGGGCGCGTTCCCGATCTGGCAGTCCGCTTTGCTGGCAAGGAGGCAATTTCGAAAGCTCTGGGAACGGGGCTTGTCGGAGTGTC
The DNA here is from genome assembly GCA_002327925.1 of Anaerolineales bacterium UBA2200. Taxonomy (GTDB): domain Bacteria; phylum Chloroflexota; class Anaerolineae; order UBA2200; family UBA2200; genus UBA2200. The sequence continues at coordinate 61,026 of DCVA01000015.1, read as the reverse complement.
CTGGCGCGAAATGGAAATCCTCGTCGACCCGAGAGGCAAGCCGCTCGTGAAGCTGCATGGGCGCGCGGCACAGCGTGCTTCGCGATTGGGTCTGGAGGAGTTCGCGATCAGCCTCTCCCACTCCAGGGATTCAGCTCTGGCATTCGTCGTAGCCTGCGGTGATGACCAGGGCAAATCCAGGGCGGCTCCGCAACCAGGAGCTATCCCGGCTCCATCGGGGGAACCGGTCGCCACAGACGAGAGGGTGGATGTTGTGGACCACGGGCAGAAGCAAGTGTCGGAGGAAGAAAGAAGGCAGGCGGGCAACATGTCGCAGCTCATTGTGCACGTGAAGGGTGACCTCGGACCGGCTGTCAGGCGGGCGGTCGAGTTGAAGGCAACCGTAGTGCGCGAGTTACATCTGATCAACTCGCTCGTGATCTCGGCATCGCCCGACACGGCCATTGAGATCCTGAAGGAACCCTGGGTTGAGTCAGTTGAGCAGGACCGTTTGGTCTACACCCAGACCAAGACACCAGAAGGGAGCCGCGATGACCGACGGTAAGATCAGTGGGATGCTGATGGCGGCCATGGCCGATCCGGCTGCTCCGGCCGAACACCGCATCATAGTTCGCTACAAGCCGAACATCACAATTTCCAGCCGCCCCTTGCCGGGCAGCACCAAGGCCAGGCACTTTTCACTCTTGGCCGCTTCCGCGATGCGCACGACGGCGGAACAGGTGCGTTTGCTGGCCAGCGACCCTGTGGTGGAAACCATCTGGCCTGACCAGCTGGTGCACACGTGCCTGGATCTCTCCGTGCCGCACATCCACGCGCCGCAGGTATGGACTTACGGCTACACAGGACGCGATGTGCCTGTCGCCATCGTCGATACGGGCATTGACCCGAGTCACCCGGATTTCGCAGGACGTATCGCCGGCATGGAGGATCTGACCGGCGAAGGGCCGAAAGACAACCATGGCCACGGAACTCACGTGGCGGGCATTGTGGGAGGTGCTGGGGGCAAGTACAGGGGCGTGGCCCCTGAGGCTCAACTCTATGCCGCCAAGGTGCTCCATGGCGATGGCTCCGGCTACATGAGCGAGGTCATCGCTGGACTGGAGTGGGCAGTACAGCAGCACGTCAAGGTGATCAACCTGTCCCTGGGTGGCGTAGGACCTTGCGATGGCACGGACGCTCTGTCGACGGCTTGCGATGCGGCGGTGGAGGCCGGTGTTATGGTTTGCGTCGCAGCAGGCAACTATGGGCCGGTTGCATCTTCTGTCGGACCGCCAGGCTGCGCCCGCCGGGTTCTTACCGTTGGTGCGTGCTCCAACGACGACACCATCGCCTCCTTCTCCGCCCGCGGCCCGACGGCGGATGGCCGGGTGAAGCCGGACATTCTGGTCCCGGGAGTGAATGTAGCGTCCTGTCGCGCCCAGGACACAGCGATGGGCACACCGATAGATGCTCTCTACACACGTGCCTCGGGAACCAGCATGGCCACGCCGCACGCGACCGGGCTCATCGCTCTCTTGCTGCAGGCCTTCCCAGACCTGACGCCTGCCCAGCTCAAAGAGCGGCTGATGAGCACGGCGGTCGACCTGGGACTGGATCCCAACGCCGGGGGCAGCGGACGCGCCGATGGGCTATCCGCCTACCAGGGAACACCCGCACAGCCAGGACAACCCGGCACGCCTGCTCCCGGGGGCTGCCTGCTTGCAGTCGCCCACCTGCTCACGAGGGAGCGTTAGCGTCCGGAGGCCTGCCGGGCACCCCATTCCCTTCAGAGGAGAGCCGTATGTTACCCCTGATTGGCATTCCCTGTGCCGGAAACGTGCCCACACGCTCGGGCTATCGGCGGTTCGCCGTAGGCCAGCCGTATTGCCGGGCTCTGTTTCTTGCGGGGGCTGCCCCGTTGCTGATTCCTCTTCTGGAGGATGAAGGCTGGCTCGCAAACATCCTCGCGCGGGTCGATGGCCTCCTGCTATCCGGCGGGGGAGACGTGGATCCACTTCACTATGGCCACCAGCGCCTCACCAGACTCAGCAGCGCAGATCGCCCGCGTGACCGGGTGGAGCTGTTCCTCGCCAGAAAGGCCTATGCCCTCGACATCCCCATCCTTGGCATCTGCCGAGGCATGCAACTGCTCAACGTTGCCCTGGGCGGCACTCTCGTGCAGGACATAACCAGGCAGCGGCCATCGGCCGGTCTGCATGACTTCCACGATGGCCATCCGCGCGACTTCCCTGCCCACCCGGTGCACATCCAGCAGACCCCCCGATTGCCCCTCCTGGTGGGCGCCCGGGCACTGCCGGTGAACAGCCTTCACCATCAGTGCGTAGACCAGGTCGCGGGCGGACTGCTGGTGGCCGCAGTGGCGCCTGATGGGATCCCTGAGGCGGTTGAGGCACCGGACAAACGATTCGTTCTCGGCGTGCAGTGGCATCCGGAGGAGCTGGTGGACAGCGATCCACGACACCGTCAGATCTTTGAGCATTTCGTTGCCGCGGCAAACAAAAGCCCCCGCGCGAACTAGGGCGGGGGCTTGACGACAATCAGAGCTAATGCATCGCACCTGCGATCAGCAGCGCAGCCATTCCGACGAGCTTCATAAAGATCAGCAACGAAGGACCAGCCACATCCTTGAGCGGGTCGCCTATCGTGTCGGCCGAAACCGCCGCCTGGTGTGCCGGACTACCCTTCTCACCGCGCTCCTCGATGACCTTCTTGGCGTTGTCCCAGGCAGTGCCCGTGTTGTTGAAAAAGGGCCCAAGCAATGCGGCGCTTGTCACTGCGCCGATCAGCATCGCGCCCAGAGCAGGTCCGCCGAAGGCCAGACCCACAGACACGGGCACGAGGATACTGACCAGACCGGGAAGAGTCATCTCGCGTAGCGCGTTTCGCGTGGCAATGTCCACACATGCCGCGTAGTCGGGCTTGGCGGTTCCCTCCATGATCCCTTTGATGGTCGCGAACTGCCGACGCACCTCATCCACCATTTGCATCGCTGTGCGTGCCACAGAGCCAATCAGGAGTGAAGAAACCAGATACGGCATGGAGATGCCCAGGAAGAGAAAGGCAATGGCGTAAGGCGCCGTAACGTTAATGCTATCCAATTTGATCAGCCGGAAGAAGGTGGCAAACAGCACGAATGCGGTTACCGTGCCAGAGGACATAGCATAGGCCTTTGTTGCCGCCTTCATCGTATTGCCCACTGCGTCGAGGGAAGATAGAGAACGCACAATCTTCTCATCCGAGCCGGACATCTCAGCGATGCCACACGCGTTGTCCATAATCGGCCCATAGGCGTCGGCTGTCATGATGTAGCCGATCAGCAGGTCGCTGCCGATGTTCACCCCCACGATGGCCATCAGATTGTTCCCGGAAAAGTGATAGGCCAGAGAGACCGCCACGACAATCATGGCAATGGAGGCCAGCGGGCTCTGAAGGCCGTAGGCCAGACCTGTGATGATGTTCAGGGCGACGCCTCTCTCCGACGCCTCCGCAATCTCCCTCACCGGCCGCCCCCTCGACCCGGCATAGTAGCGGGTGGATATCGAAGCCACCAGAGTCACCACAATCCCCAGCAGAGCGCCCAGCCAGATGCGCAGGTCATGCAACAAGAACTGGCACACTGCAAACGAACCCAGCACTGCCACTACCGTGGTCACGGCCATGCCCATGTTAAAGGCTGACTCTGGCCTCCTCTGGCGGAACCAGCGAATGGAAACGACTCCGATCAGTGACGAGAAAATGCCCGCGCACTGCAGCAGGAAGGGAAAGAATACCACCTGAGGGCCATACATAGGGGCGTAGACGAGCGCCACAATCATGCCGGTAATGATATCGTCAGAGAAAGTCTGAAAAAGGTCCGATCCGCGCCCGGCGCAGTCACCCACGTTGTCCCCAACCAGGTCAGCGATCACGGCCGGGTTGCGCGGGTCGTCCTCTGGGATGTTCTTTTCAATCTTGCCGACCAGGTCGGCCCCCACATCGGCCGACTTGGTGAAAATGCCGCCGCCGATCTGCGCGAACAGCGCCGCCAGACTGGCACCAAAGCCAAAACCGACCAGTGGATCCGGATCACGGTATATCCAGAAAAGGATGGAGAGAATCACCAGGCTGAATCCCGTGATGGACAGGCCCATGATTGAGCCGCCATAGACAGCAGTCAAAAAGGCCTTGCTGGCCGATTTCGAGGCGTCCTGGGCGGTCTTGACATTGGCCCGTACGGCCGCGTTCATCCCCAGGTAGCCGGTTGCCAGCGACGTCACCACGCCGAGCACGAAAGTGATCGCCACGTCCCAGCCTAGCCACAGTCCGAGTATGGCGGCAAGAGCAGGAGTGAGCATCAGAATCGTCCTGACCTGGCGGGACAGGTAGGCCTGCACTCCCGTGGCTATGTCCTTGGCGATCTCCGCCATCCTGGCGGATTCGGTGACGGACGTACGAAGCCTGGCAAAGATCAAGACAGCAGCCGCAATGGAGATCACGCCGCTTGCTAACGAGATGGAAAGAAGCGACATCGTATCCTCCTCTCAGCAACAATGGCTCAAATGACCATCGCCGCCCTCATGAGGGCGGCGAGCACTTGTGTAGACGCGCGATTATAGGCCGTTTCGCTCGGGTGCAAAATGAACCGGACTGCTCCACTTGGGATACTTGGGTTATCCTTTGGGATAACCCCTGCAACTACTTGAGCATATAGTAGGTGCCCCTTTTGTCCCCTACCCGCAGAAGTACGCCTTTATCCACCATGTCCACGAGGTCCAGCCGCAGGGTTTCGGCTGTGACATCGGGGCAAAGGTCATGATAATCGCGATTGGTAATGCGATCATGGTCACGCAGAAAGCGCAGTGCCTTGATCTGCCGCTCCGTGAGCACAGTCTCCCACTTACTGGCTGGGCGCTCTCGAACATTGCGCAGCGTGACCTTGAAAGTAAACGGCGTCGCCTCGAACTGCGGAGCCGGATGCCCCGCCTGGGCCATTTCGTCAATCATGCGATCGATGCCCAGACCCAGCTCCTCAATAAAGCCCCAGTAGTAGAGCCCTCTCACCAGGCGCGGGTTGCGCGAAAAGTGCTCCTCGACAATGTTGTCCAGCGTGATGTGGCCCGGCAATCCACCGGGGCTGATGATCTCGAGCCGGTCATCGAAGAGTCGAACCTCGATTCGGCGACCCGCCAGGCGGTAGTCGCGATGAGCCACTGCGTTCACCACGGCCTCGCGTACGGCCGGCAACGGGTATTCCGGCTGTTCTTCACGCCGCAGTCCGTTGATGACCGACTCGTGGCGCATTTCCTCCTGGATGACATCCCAGACCCGCTCGATGATGTGGCTGAGCGACCCTCCGACCTCCTCGCGCCTTGTGTATCCAGGCAACCCGTCGCGCCCGCCTGCAGACGTGCCGGCAAAGTGCACCAGCACCGCGCCGGACTGCGGAAGAAGGCGTTGCGGATCCCGGCCGAATAGTAGCATTCCGGCCATAGTAGGCGCTAGAGCAGCGTCCAGCGCCCCGCAATCCTCAAGAATCTCCGTGTCGGTCATCTGCTCGCCACGTGCTCCGCGTGCGCGTCTACGCGCTGCGTAGTCGGCCATCAACCGCTCATCGAACTCGGCGACCGTGGCCAGGGCAGGCTGCTGCTCAAACTCGCCGGTCCCCTTTGCCGATGCCAGATGGCGTATCTCTTCCCCGCTCAGCGGGCGATTTCTGTCACCTGAGCGCAGAAGGACCCGACCATCGCTGAGGCTGTGCAACTCGGGGCTACGGGGCACAACAATGGCAGCAACGAATCCGCGGCTCGCATCAACAGCCTGCCACTCACTGGGCACAGGAGGCCGACAGAGGCCCAGTGCCTGCGACAAAGCTGCTTCGAGGTCCTCCGGGGCCACATCACCTTGCGGCTCATCCTCGGCCACCCGCCCGACGACGATCGTACCCCCATCCGCGTTGGCAAAGGCCACCAAGGTCTCAGCAAGAATTCGCGCTTCGGGTTCCGCCAGGAGCTCGATGAGCTGACCCGGTCCTCTTCGCAGCAACTCTCTCACATCCATGGTTACCCCCGCGACCTCACCATCTACCATGCTCAGACAGCAAATTCGGGTTCATCAGGCGTAGTTGGTCATCCACGCCGCTTCCCGGCCGTGGCAGGCTTGGCGGGCTTCTTCGCGGTCGGGGCGGATCGCGGGCGCTTGGAGGCAGGGGCTTTCTTGGCCCGGGCAACCGAGGGCGTCCTCCCTGTTGTCTTGCTCCCCTTCTTTGTCCCCGGCTCTGGCGCCAGAGAAGCGACGGACGGAACCGACACCATGCCGATCACACGCTCTGAAGCGCGTAGCGCAGCAGCGCCCACTCCCCGGGCAGAGCGACTGGCCATGGCAATCTCGCGGGCCTTGAGCCGGAACGTCGAACCAGACGAGCTGGCGATTCCAATGTCGTGTGTCTCAGTCACCACGCAGGCGCCGACGAGCCGCCCCGTGTGGGCGAGGCTCTTCGGCGCCACAGTCAGGACGCCTTTGCCGTAGCGGCCTTGAACCGGATATTCGGAGAGCTGTGTGCGCTTGGCAAAGCCTTTTTCCGTCACCACGGCCAGAGTTGCACCAGCTCGGGCTGGCTGCACAGCCACGAGCTCATCTTCTGACTCGAGCCTGATGCCGTTCACCCCCCCCGCACCGCGGCCCATCGGTCGCACATCATCCTCCCCGAACCTCAGGGCCTGACCCTGGGCGCTCACCAGCAGCAGCTCTTGCCCCCCGGAAGTGACAAGCGCAAAACGGAGCTCGTCACCCTCATCCAGGCTCATTGCTGTCAGACCGCCGGTCCGGATCGCGGCGAACTCGGAAATGGCGATGCGCTTCACCCTGCCCGCAGCGGTGCACAGGGTGAGAAAAGAGGCCTCGCTGAATGCCCGCACCGCGGTAATCGCTTTGACTGCTTCGTCTGCCTCGAGATTGAGCAAATTGGAGATGGGCACCCCGCCTGTCTGCGATTCAGGTATTTGATGCACCTGCAAAGTAAAGCAGCGTCCCTTCTCTGTACAGAGCAGCACACTGTGCAGGGTGTTCGTGGCCACCAGGCCCACGGTTGCATCGCGGCCGGCGGCGGAGAAGAATTCGCCGCAGTCGGAAGCTCTCCTGATCAGACCCTTCTGCGTGATGCCAACGAAAGTATCCTGCTCGGGGATCAGATCCTGAACCTGAACCTCCTGGGCTTCTTTGGAGGAGATGCGGGTGCGCCGAGCGTCACCATAGCGCTCCTTGAGCTCCAGGGCCTCTGACTTGATCAGTCCGAGGATTCTGCGCGGGCTCGCCAGTAGACTCTCGAGATATTCGATACGTTTGAGAGTATCAGCGTACTCTTGCTCGATCTTGCGTCGCTCCAGAGCCGCCAGGCGGCGCAACTGTAGATCCAGAATCGCCTGCGCCTGAATCTCGGTGAACTTGAACCTACTCATCAGGTTCTGCCGCGCTGCGTCGGCAGTCTGCGACTGTCGAATCGTGGTGATTACAGCGTCAAGGTGGTCAAGCGCCTTCTTCAGCCCCTCGAGGATGTGGGCGTGCATCCTGGCCCGCTCCAGCTCAAAGCGAGTGCGGCGCGTGATCACTTGCTGGCGGTGCTCGATAAAGAGTTGCAGGGCACGTCGCAGGGATAGAACACGAGGCTCACCATCAACGAGCGCAAGCATGTTGGCGTTGAATGTGCTCTGCATGGCAGTGTACTTGTACAGGTCCATCAGCGTTGGCTGCGGCTCGACCCCTCGCTTGAGCTCAATCACCATCCGCATTCCTTGGCGGTCCGACTCATCGCGCAGGTCTGAGATGGTGTCAATTCTCTTCTCGCGAACCAGCTCGGCGATCTTTTCGATCAGGGCGGCCTTGCCAACCTGATACGGCAGCTCCGTTACGATGATCAACTGCTTACCGCCGCCTGCGTCCTCATAATGGGCCTTTGCACGGACCACCATGTTTCCCGTGCCTGTCGCATAAGTGCTGCGGATGCCCTCGAGACCGAGTATGGTGCCACCTGTAGGAAAGTCCGGCCCCCTGACCAGTCCCAGCAGCTCGTCCACAGAGATCGCGTCGAGTCGGCTGTAGTGGTCTACCAGGTACACCAGTGCATCGGCCAGCTCCCCCAGGTTGTGGGGGGGCACGTTGGTGGCCATGCCTACGGCGATACCGGAGGCCCCATTGAGTAGCAGGTTTGGCAGCCGGGCAGGGAGCACGCTCGGCTCGCGAAGGGTACCGTCAAAGTTGTCCGTGAAATCGACCGTGTCCTTGTCCAGGTCGGCCAGCAGCTCTGCCGCAACGGCCGACAGTCGCGCCTCTGTATATCGCATCGCAGCGGGGTTGTCGCCGTCAACGGAGCCAAAGTTGCCCTGACCGTCGACCAGCGGGTAGCGCATCGAAAAGTCCTGCGCCAGCCTCGTCATAGCCTCGTAGACGGCCGAATCGCCGTGAGGATGGTACTTGCCAAGCACCTCTCCAACGATGCGGGCGCTCTTCTTGTAGGGCTTGTCGTGCTGCAGGCCCATGTCCTCCATCGCGTAGAGGATGCGACGTTGAACCGGTTTCAGCCCATCGCGTACGTCGGGCAGGGCCCGCGCTGTGATCACGCTCATGGCGTAGTCCAGGTACGCCGTCCTCATTTCCTGTTCAATGTCGACCTGCCTGACGATGCCAACTTCCATGCCTTGACCAGCCTCTCTCCCGAGTCGAATGTGCGGTCATTATAGCCCAGGTATAGCCAGAGCCATAAGGTTGATTGACCAGGGAGCGGCCCGATGCTATACTGACTGCCGATGCGATGCGGTTCGAAGGAGCATGGCTCCTCAGGCAGGGCCGCCTGTCTCTGTGATGCGGAGGGTGTCATGAAGCACATAGCTGTCTTGACGAGTGGTGGAGATGCACCGGGAATGAACGCAGCAATCCGCGCTGTGACCCGCATGGGGCTGGAACTTGGTTGGCGGGTTTCGGGGGTCGCGCAGGGTTACGCCGGCCTGATCGCAGGAGACATAGAACCATTCACCGCCCGCAGTGTCAGCGGCATCATCCAGCAGGGTGGCACCATTCTGGGCAGCGCACGTTGCCCGGACTTCTTGACCGAAGAGGGACGCGAGCGGGGCCTGCGCGCCCTCGCCCAGCATGACGTAGACGCCCTGGTCGTCATCGGTGGCAACGGATCACAGGCCGGTGCGAATGCTCTGTCGGCAATGGGCTATCCCGTGGTCGGGGTTGCCTCGACAATCGATAACGACCTTTACGGTTCGGACATCACCATCGGCGTCGATACTGCCCTCAACATCGCCCTCGAAGCGATCGACCGGCTCAAGGTCACCGCCTCATCGCATCAACGCGCCTTCCTCGTCGAAGTGATGGGGCGCAACTGCGGTTACCTGGCGCTCATGTCGGCCATCGCCGGCGGGGCCGAGGCGGTGGTCATACCCGAGGTTGAGAGCGACCCGGAGATTATCGCGACCGAATTGCGCGACAGCTACCGGCGCGGCAAGTCCCACGCAATCATCGTCGTGGCAGAAGGCGCCAGGTACAACGCCGAGGCCCTGCTGGAGTTCTTCAAAGCTCATCGCGGGCGCCTAGGCTTTGAGCTGCGCGCCACCACTCTGGGGCACGTGCAGAGAGGCGGGGCACCGGGGGCATACGACCGCATTCTGGCCACCCGGCTGGGCGCCGCTGCTGTCGAACGGCTTGCCTCCGGCGAGCAGGGCATTCTCATTGGCCATCTGCAGGGCGAAATTCGGGCCACCCCACTCGCCGAGGTCGCCGCGCGGAAAAAGCCGTTGGATGTGAACCTGCTCAAGCTGGCCGACGCGCTGGCCAAATGACAATACCTCGATGGAAGAGCGGAGAGACCACATGAACAGATCGCGCCTGCAAAGGGTTGTGAACCTGGTATTCCTGCTTGTGACGATTACCGTTAACGGCCTGGCCAACGCCCTGCGCATCAACGGGCAGACGACCGCTGAGGTCTCTGACAAATTCGCTGTCTATTTCGTTCCCGCAGGGTACGTCTTCGCCATCTGGGGCGTCATCTATCTCGGCCTGCTCGCCTTTTCCATCTATCAGCTCCTTCCCTCTCAGTCGGGCAACCCCAGGCTTGGACGCGTCGGCTGGTGGTTTGCCATCGGCTGTCTGGCCAATGCGGCCTGGATCTTTTGCTGGCACTATGAGGTCTTCCCCGCTACCTTGATGCTCATGCTGCTGCTTCTGGCTTCACTCATCGTCATCTACCGTCGCCTGGGCGCAGGGCGCGACACGGCTTCGCTGGTCGAGAAGCTCGTGGTGGACCTGCCATTCAGCATCTACCTGGGGTGGATTACCGTAGCGACCGTCGCCAACGTTACCGACGTTCTGTATTCCATGGGGTGGAACGGAGCTCCGTTGAGCCCTGAATTGTGGGCGGTGATTATGCTCGTCATCGCCACGGGTTTGTCTGTGTCGATGAGTCTGCGGCATCGCAACATCGGCTACGCGGCGGTCATTGTGTGGGCGTTTGTCGGAATCGCGGTCAAGCAGAGTGGGACGTCGCTCGTGTCCTGGTCGGCCATCGTGCTGGCAGCCGTTGCCGCCGCCGGGATAGTGGTTTCGCTACCGAAGCGCCGACCTGCCTAACCCAGGCCCACATCCAAAACCATCATCGCTGCAAAGCCGACCATGGCGCCCATGGTGGCCCAGTCTGTGTTGCCGCCGCGCTGTGATTCTGGCACCAGCTCTTCAACCACGACAAAGATCATCGCCCCTGCGGCAAAGGCCAGCGCGTAGGGCAAGATCGGCCGGGCCACCAGCACAGTTGCTGCGCCGATCACACCTGCTACTGGCTCGACCACGGCAGAGAGCTGACCGTACCAAAAGCTCCTCAGTGGCGACACTCCCTCCCGTCGCAGAGGCATAGAGACAGCCATGCCCTCCGGAAGATTCTGGATGCCGATCCCCAGAGCCAGGGCCACTGCCCCGGCCATCGTTGCTGAGGGTAGCCCGGCGGCCGTGGCGCCAAAGGCGACTCCCACTGCCAGCCCTTCGGGAAAGTTGTGCAGCGTGATGGCAAGGATAAGCAGTGTGACGCGCCGGAAGGTGGTAGGCACACCTTCTGTCTCGCATTCTGGCGCGCCCGGGTGCAGATGCGGCAAGACCAGGTCGATCACACGCAGGAACGCCCCGCCGGCCAGGAAGCCGACTGCGGCCGGCACCCAGGCGGGCAGACTCTTGCCCTGGGACATCTCTATGGCTGGNNGGAGAACTCCCGCACCGTAAAGACGGCGGCCGACCCGAGAGCCGTCATACCCCACGTAAACGATGTGGCCAGCAAGGCCAGCAGCACCGGACTAAGACCTGACAACGCGTTCAGCACAATGCCCCTCTTGAACTGGTGTTTGCCCCAACTACTTCTGCTTGGCCTGCTCCTGGAGCTCGAACAGCTTGTTGATCGCCTCCAACGGCGACATGGAGGTCACATCAAGGTCCCGCAGCTCCTGCAGAACGGGATGGCCGGTCTGGAACAGCGGCAACTGCTGGATCTCCGCCACCCGTTTCGGCAGGCTTCCTGCCGGCGACCTCTGCAACTCCTGTTCCAGATTGCGCAGGATCTCCTCCGCACGATGCACAACCACCCTGGGCAGGCCAGCCAGCTGAGCCACGTGAATGCCGTAACTACGATCGGCGCCCCCCGGAACGATCCTGCGCAAAAAGACCACGCGGTCCCCTTCCTCCGCCACAGCTACATTGTAGTTGCGAATGCGGGGGAGGAAACGAGCCAGCTCGATCAGCTCGTGGTAGTGTGTGGCGAACAGAGTTTTGGACTGAAGGCGTGGGTGGTTGTGGATGTACTCGACCACGGCCCAGGCGATGGAGATGCCATCATAAGTGCTGGTTCCGCGTCCGATCTCGTCAAGGATCAGTAGACTGCGCCCCGTTGCATGGTTCAGAATGTTGGCCGTCTCGACCATCTCCACCATGAAGGTGCTCTGCCCGGCGCTGATCTCGTCCTGCGCCCCGACGCGAGTAAAGATCCGGTCCACCAGGCCGATCTCGGCCGACACAGCCGGTACAAAGGAGCCGATCTGGGCCATCAGTACGATCAGTGCCACCTGACGAAGGTAGGTGCTCTTTCCGGACATATTCGGGCCGGTGATCACCAGGATGGCCTCTTGTCTCGACAGCAGAGTGTCGTTGGGCACAAACGGCTCATCGTGCAGGGTCTGCTCCACCACCGGGTGCCGGCCACCAATAATGTGCAGCGTGCCGCTGTCATTCAGGGATGGCCGAACGTAACGATTGCACTGAGCCACCTCCGCCATGCCTGCGTACACATCCAGCTCAGCTACAGCGCGGGCCGTGGCCAGAATCCGGGATGACAGGGCGGCCACCTGCGCCAGCACCTGATCATAGATCTGATGCTCCAGCTCGGCACGACGCTCCTCTGCGTTCAGGATCAGCGACTCCTGTTCCTTGAGTTCAGGAGTGATATAGCGCTCGGCATTGACCAGGGTCTGCTTGCGAACATAGTCCGAAGGCACCGCTTCGAGGTTCGCGTGAGTTACTTCAATGTAGTAGCCAAATACCTTGTTGTAGCCCACCTTCAGGGTCCGGATTCCTGTGCGCTCGCGCTCCTGGCGCTCGAGGCCGGCCACCCAGCTCTTGGCACCGTTGGCCGCCCCCTGCACCGCATCGAGCTCGGCGGAAAAACCGGGGGCGATGACCCCGCCTGCCGCCAGCGTTGCCGGCGGGTCGGCCGCGATGGCCTGCGTGATAATCGACACGGCTTCCGGACAGGCATCGACGGCGCCCAGCGGCAGGCTCGCCACCGCTTCGGGGGCCAGACCCTCCAGCGCCGTGACGGCGTCCGCCACGGCCAAAAGTGAGTCGCGCAGGCTGACAAGTTCGCGGGGTCCCGAGAGGCGTTGTACGACACGGCTGATCAGTCGTTCCAGGTCACCTATTTGTCGCAGGTGGCTGCGCAGCGCCGTCCGCCGAGGGATGTCTTCGAAGAAAGCCTGAACTCCATCCTGCCTAGTGGTCAACGCCCCAACATTGAGCAGTGGTTGGCTGACCCACTGACGCAGCATGCGTGCTCCCATAGCGGTCCGCGTGGCATCGAGCACTCCCAGCAGCGAACCTCTGGGTGAGCCGCCGCGGATGCCTGCTGTAAGCTCCAGGTTGCGGCGGGTGGCTGCGTCGAGCGTCATGAACAGCTGTACGGAATAGGTCGACAGGAACGCCAGTTGCTGCAATGCCGCCTTCTGGGTTTCCTCCAGGTACTGCACAAGAACCCCGGCCGCCGTGACCGCCTGAGGAAGTGAGGCGCAGCCGTAGCCCTCCAACGAAGCCACACCAAAATGGGCGAAAAGGGCCCGCTGAGCATTCTCCAGATCAAAATGCCACGCGGGATAGAAGGTAAAGTGCTGCAATTCGCGCCACTCGGGGGGCAGAACGGCCTGCTCCTGGACCAGGACTTCAGCCGGCGCCAGCCGCGCCAACTCCTGACCACATTCATGCAGGGCCTCATGCCCCTCGAACTGCGTGGTCCGAAACTCGCCTGTGGTGATGTCGGCGTGCGCCAGCCCAATCCGTCCGCCGGCCATCACCAGCGCAACCAGGTAGTTGTTGCGCTTTTCTTCCAGCAGGGCCGGTTCGACCACTGTGCCCGGCGTGACAACGCGGACCACCTCCCGGGCCATCAGACGTTTCTCTTCCTGCTCGTCCGTCTGCTCGACAATGGCAACCTTGTATCCGGCCGAAATCAGCCTCGCCAGGTAGCCATCCACAGCATGGTAGGGAACGCCCGCCAGAGGAACGCGCTCGCCTTTGCCCACCGGGCGTGACGTCAACACGATCTCACACACCTCCGACACCAGCCTGGCGTCATCGTCAAAGGTCTCGTAAAAGTCACCCAGGCGAAAGAAGACGATGGTGTCGGGGAATCGTTTCTTGATGCGCAGGTACTGGCTGCGTACTGGCGTGGTCATGCGCCCCTCTCTGTGCGCGGGTGATCGACCAGAAGAGTATAGCTGAGGGGATAGCCTGAGTCAAAGAATCGTGTCGCGCTTAGCGTGCCAGGGGAATCGACAGGAACGCGCGCGTGGCGTGAGCATCCGTCTCAATACTCAGCGAGCCGCCTACCACAGCCATCATTGTGCCATGCAGGGATAGACCTTGCCCCAGGTTCGCTGGAACGCTGGTCCACTTAGCGCCATTATCCTCGATCACCAGCTGCAGAAGGTCACCCGCGACAGAAGCAGTGATCTTCAATCTGAGGTAATTCGAACCCTCTTCCGGATGTGCATGCTTGGCGGCGTTGCGCACCAGCTCGCGGGCGGCAAAGTACACTGTTTCCGCCGCAACAGGGGCAAGCTCTCGAGCCTTCTGCTCTACCTCCTCAGCGAATGCCCACTCTGCCTTTTCGAACTGCTGACTGAACTCGACCTGTACCGCTCGCCTTAGCGCGCCGATCAGCCCGAGTCGGCTAATCTCCGGGGCGGCGGCCGGCGGCAGCTCATGCAACAAGTCGGCGAGCTGCGAATGCAGCTCAGAGAGCTGCTTCACCACCGGCTCTACTGGTGCTCCAGCCGCAAGCGACAACATCGTCGTCTGGATGGATGGCAGCACGTCGTCATGCAGAACCCGACGTGTACGTTGGTCGAGTATCTGGTTCGCTGCCATGCGCTCACGCTGCAGCTGCATCAGCCGCTGCGACATGGCCAGACTGGCCGCTGAATCGATAAGGCGCTCGCCCGTCGAGCGTGCTATCTCCATCTCCTCCTGCGTGTAGAGGCCGCCATCCCGGCGCCCGCCGAGAAGCAGCACGCCCACGAGACCCCGCTCACTCCACAGGCGAACCGCCCACGAGGCACCTCCGTGAGTGCTGGGATCCACAGCCACGACGAGTGAGTTCTCCTTCTCCATCACAGGCGGCAGTGCTGAGACCACAGGCGACAGACCCTCCGGGAAAACCATCGGCGTCACGAAGGTTGAGGTCGAGCCTGTCGGAATGAGGTAGGCGACCGAAGCATTGAGGACATCGGAGCACAACGCTCGGAAGGGATCGTTGGATGGCGTTGATGGGGAATGCCGTGTCACCAGTGCTTCGTACCAACGCTGACTGGCCACGAAAGGCCGCAGTTGCTTCACGCCTTGCTCCCACTCGACGAAGGACCTCCAGCTCAGCAGCGCGAAGAAAGCTGTCATCAGTATGGCCGTCAACAACATAGCGTACACTTCGTCCAGTCCCCATACCAGGGCACTTGCCATCAGCACTCCGTACCCACCCGCCAAACCCAGAGCGCGACGCCACTGCCGCGCCAGCCCCTTGCGAGGCAGGGCCTTGCCCGTGAACAGCTCGTAGGCGGTCACTGCCTGTCCGAGCAGCACTGTAACGGCAGCGATGAGCAGGCAAATGACAAGGTCGAACCGCCCGATGACGTCCATCCGGTTCGGCGTCAGAACGTAATATCCGCCCACTTTCGTGTGGGTGATCGTCCAGAGTACTACGACAGCCACAAGTATGCCCACGACAAGAAGCAGCAGAGTGGCTGCGGTCAGCCATGGCCGGGCACGCTCCCTCGCCTCTTCACCCAGAACTCGACCGGTGAGACCTGGCCGCCGGGTAGCGTCCAGAGAGAGCAGTACACACAACAGCACGTAGAGGGGGAAGCCGATCGCGACGAGCGGAATTCCCAGAACGGGCGTCTTGATGAAGTCACGGGCCGGCCAGAACAAGGGAGCGACCTGCATGCCCAGCGGCACGAAGGGTGCCCCGAGCAAGGCGAGGCTCACCATCCCGGCGACGAGCACGGCAGTGGCCAACCATAGCCATGGCACCTGCCGCCGGCGCAAGCCGCCGGCAGGTGGTGTCCAGAAGCCGTTGTACCAGAGCAGCACCACGTACCATACGTAAGGCAACAGGACAACCGGCGTCATCGCCAAAGCCAGCCACAGCGTGGTGCTCCGGGTGAGCTGAAGGGTAGGGCGGAGTAGCAGAGCGGCGTGACTGGTGAAAAACGCACTACCTAGAAAGAAGCCGACGCTGGTGACCACTACGCCGAGTCCGCGACGGTCGGCGTTCAGCCAGAGAGTAAGCCCGAGCCAGAGCAGGAGAATGGTCTCAAAAAGGGAAACGCTGACCAGGGCCCAGAGCAGCACCCTCTCCTGGATCACGTCAACCCGTCCACGGCACCCACTCCTCTCGCTCGTTCAGGATGCTCGGCGTTCCCTCTTCGTCCCAGCGCAGCAATTGGCCGCTCTGGGCAATGATGGAGGCCCTTGTGCGCGCCACCTTCTCGTCCGTTGCCGTCTCACTGAGGCCCCACGAAGCATAGATCTGGCCGTTCACCCGGCTTATGGTACGTTTGTCGCGAAAGCCAAGCTGTGTCGCGATTTGTTCATTGGTCTTGCCTTGCGCCAGAAGGCGAGCCACCGCCTGCTCAACCGGTTCCAGCAGGGCCATCGGATCGTGTTGGTCCTTGCGCCTGACCTCGGACACGCGTGAAGCGATGTCCGGGTCGATGAAGCTGCGTCCGTCAAGGGCGTCACGAAGCAGGGG
This sequence comes from Anaerolineales bacterium UBA2200, assembly GCA_002327925.1. GTDB lineage: Bacteria > Chloroflexota > Anaerolineae > UBA2200 > UBA2200 > UBA2200. Next base: position 44,498 of record DCVA01000015.1, on the reverse strand, counting down.
AAGCAGCATCGTGGGCAGCAGGTAGTTTGATTTTCGCACGTAGGCAAAGTGCGTGAGAATGCCAGACCGCTGAAAGTCACGGTAGTAGCTGTCGTCGTCCTGGATTGAGTAGAAAACCACAGGCATCCGCGGCAGCTCACGGCGAATCGCCTCTGCCGTCTCGATTCCGTTCAACCGGCCCGCCAGCTGAACATCCAGAAGCATCACATCCACCGGCTGTGCGAGGCAGAATTCCAGCGCCTCTTCGCCGCTGGCACAGGAGAGCACGACGAGCACAGCGCCGGTCGCCTCCAGGCCCTCGGCGAGAGCCGGGCGGAGCCTCTGATTGTCTTCAGCAAGTAGGAGACGCATTCGTTCTGCCATTGGCCCATTGTGCTCGATGTATCGGCCTATGTCAAGCACCTGAGTGCTGTGATTGGCGGTGCCAGGTGCTTGAAGTCCTACGCCGAGAGGGGTATTGTGGTGGTAGCCTGATCCTGGGAGGGAGTAATGACTCAACGTAACGCCGGACGCATTCTTGCGCTGGGGCTCACGCTCGGCCTCGCTTTTGACCTGCTCTTCAACGGAAAGATGCCCGGCATTTCCGTTCTTCTTTTCGCTGCTCTGCTGCTGGTTGGAGTCGCTCTGTCCGCGCGTTGGGAGGCGGTAAGGCCGCTCAAGGCCAACCTCTGGCTAGCCCTGGCCGTGGTTGTTTTTGCGGCGATGAGCGTCATCCGCGCGAATGGCTTCCTGATCCTGCTCAATGTGTCTGTCTGCCTGGGGCTGCTGTCGCTGATCGTTGTGTGTCTGATGCATCGGCCGGTCGCCGGGTTGGCTGTGCCCGAGGTGTTCCTGGCCCCCCTGCAGGCTCTCGGCATGTCTCTGTACGACGGAATCCGGCTTGCTGCTCAGGCCAGGCGCTGCGATCTCGCCTCCGTCCCGCGTCCGTCCCGCAGAACCGTGCTGCCCGTGGTGCGCGGCCTGTTGCTGGCTTTGCCGATTCTCGCGCTGTTCATCGCCCTGCTGGCCTCGGCCGACCTGATCTTTGGCGACTATGTCCGGCGGATCCTTGCGCCGGACGTGCTGGCGACGCTCTGGAGCTGGGGCAAACACGGGCTGCTGATCACGTTGATCGGGGTACCTGCTGCCGGCGGCCTGGCCTACGCCGCCCGGGCGCGTCAGGCCAAGACGGCCTCCGAACCTGTGTGGGTTAGTCCACCCAGGTTCATCGGCGGCACGGAAGCCCTTGTGGTCACGAATTCGGTCAATGCTCTATTCCTTCTCTTCGTGGGCATACAGTTGCCCTACCTCTTTGGCGGCCTCGTCAATATCACCGCCGCGCGCTACACCTATGCCGAATACGCACGCCGTGGCTTTGCCGAGCTGGTAATGGTGGCCATCCTGACGCTGGGGCTGATCTACCTCTTGCGCACGGTCGCACGGCTGGAGAGTCCCGCCGCAGTCCGCGTCTTCAACTTTTCCGGAACGCTGCTGGTCAGTCTCACCTGTGTGATGCTCGCATCCGCCTTCAAGCGCCTGCTGCTTTATGAGACCGCCTACGGCTTTACGCAGACGCGTCTTTACGTTCACGTTTTCATGGTGTGGCTGGCCCTGCTGCTGGCCTGGTTCGCGTGGACGTTGTGGCGACGTCCCGAACGATTCGCAGTCGGGCTCCTGATCGCGGTTCTGGGCTTTGTGCTGACCCTGGATGTCCTCAACCCGGACGCCCTGATCGTTCAGCAAAACGTGGAACGATATCGGGTCCTGTTTCCCGGAATCAGTTGGGGAGGTACCACGGGGAATAGCATCGATGTGCAGTACCTCACCTGGTTATCGGACGACGCAGTGCCTGCCCTTGTTTCGCTGGCCGACGCTTCGTCTGGCGAGACCAGAGACATCCTCGAGGCGCACCTTCGCCAGCGTCTGGTGGACAGGCAGCAGGACCGCAGCTGGCAGAGTTGGCAGTCTTTCCACTTCTCGCGCTGGAACGCCTACCGGCTACTGCAGAGTCGATATGGAGGCTAGAATGAAGGAGGCCGGTCACCGCAACGCCTGGCCGGGGCGAACTGGCTCGTCGGTTCAAGGCCTGTTGGCCCTGACTTTCGTCCCCTGCGCCCTCTTGCTGGCCCGGTTTATCTACACGCGCAGCCTGACCTACAGCCACGTGCTGTGGAACCTGATGCTCGCCTGGGCGCCCCTTCCCCTGGCCTGGCTGGCCACCCGACGCTCGCCTCAGCCGGCCATTTCGAGGTGCCTGACGGGGGCGGGGTGGCTGCTCTTCCTGCCCAACGCACCCTATCTCATCACGGACCTGGTGCACTTGCGCCCCACCGGCCAGATTCCGCTGCTGTATGACGGAGTTCTCCTTTTCAGTCTCGGACTGGCGGGCCTGGCAGTAGGCATCACGTCGGTCGACTGGATGGAACGTGGTGTGGCAGGCAGACTGGGACAATCGATGGGGAGAGCCTTTGCGCTGGCCTCGCTCGCCGCGGCGGGCTTTGGGGTCTACGTTGGGCGGTTCTTGCGCTGGAACAGCTGGGACGCCCTGATCAGGCCAGCGGCGTTGGCCAGGGAGCTACTCGGTTACGCCATCCATCCGATCCGGCACTGGCAGGCCTGGGCCACAGCCGGGTTGTTCGCCCTGCTCCTCGTTTCGGCCTACTTACCCATGGTCTCTTTCACCGGCAGGTCTGACTGCGACACGCCCGGATAGGAGGCCACCAGGCCGGTCTATCCCATCTCAGCTTCTGCCGATGCCATGGTAGGCGAACCCAAGTTCTCTCAGCTTGGCTCGGTCGTAGGTATTGCGTGCGTCAAACAGCACAGCGGTGCGCATCGAACGCGCAATGCGTCCCATGTCGAGATGTTTGAACTCGTTCCACGCCGTCACAAGTACCAGGGCGTCGGCACCTTCAGCAACGGCATAGGGATTCTCGCAGAAGGTGACGTGAGGGAGCAGTGCACGTGCATTGTCCATGGCCACCGGGTCATAGGCCCGAACCTGAGCCCCTTCGTTCTCCAGAAAGTGCACGATCTCAATCGCCGGGGCATCACGCATGTCGTCCGTGTTCGGCTTGAAGGATAGGCCCAGCAATCCGATGGTCTTGCCTCGCAGCGTACCCAGCATTTCTCGAAGCTTGAAGATCACGCGCTTGCGCTGATCGTAGTTGATCTCTGTCACTGCTCGGAGCATCTGCGGATGGCAGCCGTGCATCGCCGCGATATGCAGCAGCGCCTTCACGTCCTTGGGGAAGCAGGAACCGCCCCAGCCAAGCCCAGCTTCCAGGTGACCGGGGCCGATCCGCCTGTCACTCGCCATGCCGCGGGCCACCTCCTGCACGTCGGCTCCGACCGCCTCGCAGATGTTGGCCATTTCGTTGACGAACGATATCTTGGTCGCCAGAAAGGCGTTGGAGGCATATTTGATCATCTCTGCCGTGCGCAGATCCGTAACGATGATCGGCGCCGAGAGAGGTGCGTACAGTTCGGCCACCTTCCAGGCGGCTGGTCTGTCCGTGGATCCGAGCACAATGCGGTCTGGATTCATAAAGTCGTAGACGGCTGAGCCTTCGCGCAGGAACTCGGGATTGGACACCACCACGAAAGGCGCGGCGTCGGCCCTTTGCTCGCGGATGATATCCGCCACCAGGTCGGCCGTGCCGATTGGCACGGTGCTTTTGTTGACGATGATCAGTGGACGTGCCAGGCGCTGGGCAATGTCCTCCACAGCAGAGCGCAGGTAAGAGAGGTCCGCCTCACCATCCGGGCCTGAAGGTGTGCCCACCGCAACGAAGACGAACTCTGCGTCGCGAAGCCCTTCGTCGTACTGGGTGGTGAACACGAGACGACCGGCCTCGGAATTGCGCCGCACGATCTCTTCCAGACCCGGCTCAAAGATGGGCAGAACGCCCTTCTTGAGCCCATCGACTTTGCCCTCGTCAACGTCCAGACAGACGACGCGATTGCCAAGGTCCGCCAGACAGGCTCCCGTGACCAGACCAACGTAACCTACGCCGATCACACAAATCTCGCTCATGGTCTCACCTGATTCTTCAGGATCATCCCTGCTACCTGCTCTCCCAGCTCGACCGCATAGTTGGTGCCGCGATCCCAGGGATAGACCTGGCTCATGCTGGCAAGGTAGAGCCCCTCGATCGGAGTCTGCACCGCAGGAATGCCTTGGGAGTGGTTCACCGGAGGCACGGGCTGCGCGTACTCCTCCCGAAACAGCCAGGACTTGCGGATCCAAGACCTTTCGAACTTGGGGTTGAACTTGACGATGTGCGGCAGGAACTCTTCCATGAGTTGTTCCTTGCTCGCGCTCCAGTGCGGCTCACCCGGCTCCGGGTAGTCGCCCAGGTAGAGTATGTGATCGCCACCGTAGTGATCGGCTGGCTGGTAATTGGTGTGCTCCACAAAGGCCAGGAAGGGAAACTGCCCCCGGGGCAGGTTGATCCAGTAGAAGCCTTCGGTAACACGCCGGTCGACCGCGAGGATGAGCGTGAGCGCACCCAGGCTGCGCAGGTTACGCAGTTTGTCCGCGTATTCGGCAGGCAGCCCGGGGGCAAGGCGCACCATCGTCTGGGGTGACACGGTGGAAATGACCGACTCAAAGATCATCTCCTCACCCTGCGAGATACGCACGCCAAGTTCTTTGCCTCTCGACTCGATTCCAACCACCGGGACATTGAATCGGATGTCCACACCGAGGGCATTAGACCGGGCCACCAGCGCGTCGACCAGAACCTGATAGCTGCCCGTGTAGTAACCCAGCCTCTGGCTACGCTTGTGCAGCCGGGCCCAGAACCAGGCCATGTTGACTTCCTTGTAGGCCCGGGGGAATTTGTTGGCCAGTAGCGGCTCCCAGAGCGTGTGGTAAGCGTGTGGCCCAATATAGCGCAACAGCCATTGCTCGGCTGTGACGCGCTCCAGCGCGCGCCAGTTCTTGGTGATTCGCAGGTACAGGGTCGTCAGGCCCACACGCATCTTGTCAGGGAAGGATAGATAGGGGTAGCGGAGCACCGCCAGCGGGCTGTCGAAGGCATTCATCGTGCCATTCTGCCAGATTGCAGTGACAGGCTGTGGAAACACCATCGTGTCTTGGATTCCCAGCTCGGCATTCAAGTCAAGTAGCGCCTTGTCCGACGTGAAGGCATGGTGGTAAAAGATCTCCAGTGGCCACTGCCAGCGCTCGTCTGTGAAGGTCCTCGCCAGCCCCCCGGCCCGCTCGCCGCTCTCCAGGACCGTCACCTGATGCCCGGCCTTGCTTAACCTGTAGGCCGCCGTCAGGCCGGTAATCCCTGCTCCAACGATGCCAATTCTCATTCTATGCTCCGCTTCTCCAGAACAGTCTCCGAAAGACCGCCGGCACTCGTGCTCTGCCAATCACCGAGACGGGGCCAGCCCCCTGCTCCAGCCATCTACTCTTGAGCTGGATCCTCCGCAACCTCATCACAAAGCATTCCGTCCAGAATCCGCTCCAGAGCCATGGTATGGCTGCATACCTGCCGTTGCGAGAAAAAGTGGCAATCGCAGTGCCAGACGCCCTTCTCATAGTGCACAATATGATCGCTGTGCTCGCCACGGAACTTGACCTCAAACAAGCAAAACCTGGCTCGCTCCTTTTCGTCGGCGTAACGCCTGGCCTTTTCGATCTTGCTCACCATTCCCGAATCCATGACTCCTCCTTGGCAGTGGTTATCGTCAACCTGTCACACAGCGCCCATGCTGCGTTTCATCTCGTCGATATTCGCTATCTCCCACGGGTCCACCCCGTACAGCATACCCAGGTAATAACTCACCAGATCCCCAAAGTGCACCAGCGACATGGCCTGAGCGAGCTTGCTTTGCCCCCGCGCTTCAACCGCTTCACTGCTATGCCCGCACGAGCCGAGCAGCTTCCGGGCAAACCCCAACCTCGCCTGAACCCGTGGATGGACTGAGGGAGCGGACAGGATCACCGTGTGAGCCAGCGGCGACAAGCGTCCAGGGTTCTGGTATCCGGCAACAGAGTTGTGAGTCAGCTCTGGGGCGACGTCAAAGACCGCCCACGACTTGCTATTCTCATTCAGCTGCCCCTTCCAGCGGCGAGAAACCTCCGCCAGGTGCTCCGCTCCATAGATGACGGGCAGCCGGTGGTGCAGCCGTGTTGCCAGAGCTTTGGCCGCATTGCTGGCCACGGGTACCTCGGGTCCAATCTCGAGCCTCCATGCCTGCATCGTCGCGACTGCCTCATCGACATCCGCTGACTTGTCGGCTACATACCCCAGGTCCTGGAGGATCCGCAACAAAGAGAAGAGCGAGTAACCCAGCGCTGCCCGCGGCTGCGACAAGTACTCGTACGTGTACACAGGCACGTCCAGATCCCGGCAGCGCTGCCAGATCTTGCCGCCCGTCGTCACGGCCATTAGCAGGGCGCCAACCGTCGCAGCTTGCTCAAAGCCGCTCAGAGTCTCCTCTGTGTTTCCCGAATAGCTGCAGGCCACAACAAGAGTGCGCCTGTCCACAAAGGCGGGCAGACCGTAGTCACGGTGCACGATAATTGGCACAGGGCATTCGTCCGAGACAAGACCACGCAGCAGGTCACTACCGATAGCTGAACCGCCCAGTCCCAGGAACAGGATGCTATGCGCCTTCCGGTATGCTGCTGGCAACCGAACGTCCGATGCCCTGCGCCACGCCTCCGCGCATTGTTCGGGCAATCCGGTGATGTGCGCCAACATCCCCCTGGGATCGCAAGCCGAGAAGGTCGCAGGAGCATCCAGGTCAGGCATCACACCCTCCCCGACAGAAGACAGATCGGACTCGCCAAGAGACTGGCATTTCAACCCCTTCGTAACTACTTTGTATCTCCGGCCGGTTCCGGGTTCAGGCGATGTACCAGCTGATACACGGAGCGCTTGCCCCAACCGCAGACGGCACTGACCTGAGCTACTGCATCACGCTTGCTCAACCCGTCACGGAGCAATCGCTCGAGACTCTTGCGGACATCGCTCTCCGGCCAGAGTTTCTCTTGGTCTCCGGACGCTCCGGCCAGCACCAGCGTATACTCGCCTCGAGGAGGCTTGCCGCGCAGATGAGCCAGGCCGGCACTCACTGTTCCCCGCCACACTTCCTCGAACATCTTGGTGAGCTCCCCGGCCAGCACGACCTGGCGGTCGCCCATCGTGACCTGCATGTCCTCCAGTGTCTCCACCAGCCGATGCGGCGCTTCATAGGCGACAAGAGTACGCCTCTCCTGGCGCATTGTCTCCAGCAATTTGCGTCGCGCCGCCTGTCGCCGCGGGAGAAAACCAAGAAAGACGAAACTGTCCGTGGGCAGACCAGAGGCCGCCAGTGCCGACAATAGCGCTGAGGGGCCAGGCACAACCGTGACCGTCAGTCCGGCCGCTGTGGCCGATTGCACCAAGCGGAAGCCCGGGTCCGAGATGGCCGGCATTCCCGCTTCCGAAACCAGGGCTACATCTCCCGACTCGAGCGCGCGCAAGACCTCGTCGTGCCTGACCAGCTCATTGTGTTCGAAAAAGCTGATCATCGGCGTGTGGATATCATAACGCGACAGCAACTTGACCGTGGTACGGGTATCTTCGGCGGCGATGAGGGATACCTCACGCAAGACCCGCAATGCGCGCAGGGTGATATCTTCAAGGTTGCCGATCGGTGTCGCCACCAGGTAGAGCACGCCCATGACGCGGCTATTATAGCCGACCCGGCACCGACTGTCCAACCCGCCTCTTGCCGCCCGCCATCGATTCGAGTAGGGCCAGGGCACCCTCTAGATCATCGACCCACCGGACATCTGTCTCGGCGAGGATTTCCGGCGCTATGCCACTCATCAACGGTCGAATCGCGATGACCGGACGCCCGCCCACCCATTTTGTCCAGGCCACTTCGGCCATCGTCCCGCAACTCATGCCAATGCAGAGCAGGACGTCCGCCAGCTGACAAATGCGTTCGTGTTGCCCGGTCCAGGTCAGATCCTCCACCCATTCGTCGCACAGGTCTCGATGCTGCTCGCAGCACGATGTGGCCTGTTGCGCCGACGTTCCTCCTCGGGGCAGGATGCCCACAAGGTGCGGGCCGCCAGCGCGGTGGTATGCCTCTGCGGCAAGCAGCGCCACCCCACGGTCCGGAACGAGAACCACTGTGTAGCCGTGCGCAGCGAGGCTCTCTCCTGCCGCGGTCGTTACCTGCGCGCAGATCCCGGGATCCAGCCCGGCGGCCCTCGAAGTGACATCGATGTCCGTCGGTCCAATCACCGCCACTCGAAGGTTACAGCGTTGAGCGTCGTACACAGCGCCATTCTCCTCCCTCGACAGACTCAGAAACGCATCGCTTTCGCGTCAGGGCATCCCCCTGCTTCGTCGCTCGTCACATGTATTCGCGAGACGGCGGGCTGTTCCGGGGTCAGGGTAGGCCAGGGGGTGGGGGACTCCGTCGCCGTGGGACGGGGAGGCAAAGGAAGACCCACATCCCGCACCGGGAACACCAGACCGCTTGGCAAATCCGCGAGGTAAACCACCCCACGTCTCGCATCGAGGGCCAGCTTGTACCGGTCGTACGGCCAGGACTTGGCCTCCGGCAGAGGCACCTGGGCGACAAGCCCCCACGACCGAACGTCGTAAACCCAGAGCGCTCCCTGGCGCTCTTCCGTGGCATCCGGGTACCCGGCAAAGGCTATGAACAGGTGACTCGTCACCGGGTTAAAGGCCAGGGCCGTCGGGTAGCCAGGCAGATCCACCACATCTGTCTTCTCCAGACTCACACTGTCGTTCACGATCAACTGGAAGCGACCGAACCTGCCCGCCGTCGAGTATACGCGCTGGCCTGGAGAGTCCAGCACCACAGCGGTGGTGCTCAGGCCTCCCACCCAGCCTGGCAGCTGCTCGCCGGTCAAGAGGTTGATCACATAAACCACCAGACCACCGTTGGAGCCTGGCACGCCGTTCGATGCCACCACAAACGCACGTTCGGCACCCTCGTCTATGTGTATGGCTATCGGCTGGACCTCCGCTCCAAAGTACCCCAGAAGCCTGGTCCGGCGCAGCAACCCTCCCGTGCCGGGCTCCAACACCAGGCTTCCCGCATACAACTGGCCGGCGCTGGAAGACACGGCCAGGCCCTGCGGCAGATCGCCTGCCGTCATCTCGGCACGCACCTCCCCGGTAGCTACGTCGACTACACTGACGTTCTGTGATACCCGGTTGAGGACGAACAAACTCTGGCCATCTGCACCGAATGCCAAGTCGGTCGGGTGCTGTCCCACCGGCCTCTCAGCCACAACGGCGCCGTTCTCCACCTCGAACACACTGTTCGTGCTCGCACAGGCCACAAACAGGCGTCCGCTGGATGGGTCGACAGCCAGGGCGGAAGGCAGGATGCTCAGAGCGACCGGGGTCGACATCGTCAGCGTCCTTCCGTCGAGACGCGCCACATTCTCGCTCTCGGCGTTGAGAACGTGAATGATTTGATCGCTCCCGGCGACCACTGCTACGGGACGAAGACCAGTCCGCAGTTCGGTGATCACGGTAAGAGTGCGGCTGTCAATGATGGATAGGGTGTTGTCCCAGGAGTTGGTCACGTAGATTCGCTCCAGGACTGGATCCACCGCCGCGCCGCGTGGGTCGGTTCCCAGCGCAACTCGTCCCAATTCCTTTTCGCCGCGTGCGTCGTACGCTACCAGGTACGTCGTAGTCGTAGTTGGATCGTACTCGCCCACCAGCACCCGGTTCAGACCCTCATCGACAGCCAGTGTCACGTAAATGGGCCGCTCCCAGGTGGCCGCGAGCTCGAGCCGGTCGAGGTCCACAACGGCCAGCGCATCATACAGACTGGCGTACAGCAAACCGGCTGAGGGGTTCACTGCCAGGGTCAGCGTGCCCACCTTGCCATTCAGAGGTATGAGCGCAGAGCGCTCTCCGGTCAATCCATCTAGCACCCAGAGCGCCGCATCCGACCGCCCACCCACGTAGAGCCGACCTTCCACGGCAACCAGGCAAGTCGGAGTGTGCGGGCCGGGAACAGCCCTTACCACTTGCGCCTCCGAGAGGAACGAGATGGTGCCATCTTCCTCATTCGCGACATAGACCATTCCAGTTGAGCTGTCGGCCGCTACGGCGCAGGGCGACCGCCCCACCGGTACAACCGCCGTGACCCGCCCCTGCTCCAGAACGGAGACGTTGTTGGTGGCACGATTGGCGACATAGACCCTGTCGCCCAGCACAGCCAGCGCCTGAGGGGCATGCCCTGCGCCGGGAAGGTGGCGCAGCTCGATAGGCGCTCCAAGCGCAATTCGATCCGGCACCGTGGCAGAGGCAGTGGGGGACTGGACGCGGGTGGGGCCAGCCGAAAGCGATAGCGAAGGAACAGGTCGAGCCAACGTGGCAGTCGACGTGACTTGAGCCGGTTCGGGGCCGCAGGCAAGGCACCCAGCGAGTACCAGCCAGGCCCAGCACGCCTTCGCGACCCAGGTTCTCTGCATTGCGGCACATCTCCTGACGATCGCCATAGCCAGCGGCTCACGAACACCGCCAGACTCGGTCAGCGCGGCCCGAGTTCAGACTGACGCCTGCGCGTCGGCCCTACGGTCTAACCAGCACCTTGAGCGCGCCCCGCGTCCTGGCGTGGCCAAAGGCCGTGATGGCCTCCTCCAGGGGATAGACGCCGGCGATGAGGCTCCTGACATCCACCAGTCCCATTGCCAGTAGCCGTAACGCCGGTGCGAACGGCCCGCAACGCGACCCAATCAAGCTCACCTCGTCGACAACCAGCGAGGTAAGATTCACCTGATTCTGTCCATGAAACGTGCTCTTGAGAACGAAGGTTCCCCTCGGCCGCACCATCGCCCGTCCGGCGGCAAACCCCTCCGCCTGCCCTGTGCAGTCGATGACCACGTCGGCCGCCATGTCGCCCGCTCGCTCTGCGCTGGCAGTCGCCACGCCCATCCGCTCCAGCAGGGCCAGCTTTTCCACGTGGTGCCCCACCGCAAGCAGATCACAGCCGGTCAGGCGCATGACCTGTGCTACCAGCAGGCCGAGCTTGCCGTCGCCCAGAACTATGACGCTCTGAGAAGGCCGGATGTGCACCTGCTCGATGATCTCCAGAGCTGCTGCCAACGGCTCGACGAACACCGCCTCCTCATCCGTGACGTTGTCTGGAACCAGGTGCAGATTGGCCTGTGGCAGGACGCAGTAGTCGGCCAGGGTCCCGTCGCGTCCGCCGATGCCCAGGGTAGTGCGCTGCGGGCAATGGGTGGGGTTGCCCGTCAGACAGGTCGGGCAATGGCCACACGAGCAGTTGATGTCCCCCACCACACGCCTGCCAATCCAAGCCGGATCAGGCGAGGACTCGACCGTGCCCACAAACTCGTGCCCCAGCACACCCTGGAATCCCATGTAACCGCGGGTTATCTCCACGTCTGTGTTGCAGATCCCGGAGAGGTGAACCCGCAACAGCGCCTCGCCAGGCGCCGGAGAGGGCTGCGGGTAATCGTCGAACAGATGCAGCTGGCCATCAAATACCAGGGCGCGCATTTCCCGACCTCCACCATATCTGGCGGGCGCCGAACCTGCCAGGACTCTCTACGAACAAAGCCCGGTATCTCAGGGAGATACCGGGCGTGCAACAAACATCCGCCATTTCGCCTCCGCTCCGTGTAACGCAACTCACGAAGACGATCGGGAGGTCATCCCGAAAGGCCGCGCAACTTGACGGCCGGCGAACCTTGAGAAAAGCCTACGGGATGATCAGCTTCTGCCCGGGGTGAATCAGGTTCGGATTGTCACCGATCAGGGCCTTGTTGGCCTCGTAAATCTCGGGCCAGCGCTTGGCATCACCGAGCAGTTCTTTCGCGATCCTGGACAGGGAGTCACCGGAGGCGGCGACATATTCGCGCTTGCTGGCAGCCGCTGCCGCCTTCTCTTTGGCCTCAATGGCTTCCTGGGAAGTCATCTTATCCAGGGCAGCTGCGGCCTCGGCGGCTGCCTTCTTCTGCGCCTCGACGGCGACAAGACGCTGCTTCTCGGCTTCCGCTGCCTTCTTGACGGCCTCTTCAGCGGCGAGGCGATCCTTCTCTAGCTGCTCGCGTCGCGCCTTGGCAGCTTCCTCAGAAACCTTGGCCACCGGCGGCTCTACCTTGGTTTCTGTCTTCTTTCCGAATAGCCGTTCGAGTAACGTGGGCATAGTACCTTCCTCCTAAGGGTGATATCGAGTCCCGAGCGCCTAATACGTCAGGAGCCGGGGCAACTTCTTGGCCTGCTCAACCCAATCCTTGACCTGGTTGAGCGTGGGCAAGCGGCGAACCAGTGCCTTCTTATCGTTGACTTCCTGCAGGGCCTTGAAGAGATTCTCGGCGTTGCGCTTGGCCAGCTCGACCACTGTGTCAACGCCCGCCTCTTCCAGCAGGTCCGAGTACTCGGAGCCAACGCCCTTGATGCGGAACAGGTCCGACAGGTTCGCCCATTCGAGAATCAGCTTCTCGCCGATGCCGGCCTTTGCCGCCAGAGCCTCACGTGCCTTGGGGGTCTTGGCCGCCTCCAGAAAAGCCTCCGTGGTGGTGATGCCGGCCTTCTGCTTGAGGGCCGCTTTGTAGGTCGGACCGATCCCTTCGACGTCGATGATCCTTGCCATAGCCTACACTCTCCTTTCAATTCTTGACTCGCAGAACCACTCACTATGATTGTACCCCAATCACGGAATAGGTCAAATCCTGCTCCCTTGCCGGGCCTGCCCGTTCGCGCACACATGCGCCCCTTGCAGGCACCTGCCTCGTGCGCTATAATCCTGTCCAGAACAGGGGCGGACCTTTCCTCGGGCTGCTCCGACCTTCGGAGGTGCCGGAATGTTGCCGATCGAAAAGCTGGGAGCTTTCTATCTGGGTCAGGAATACGATATCAAGTCCGCGAAAAGGCTTGAGAACCTCATCATGTACGATGCCCGCGACCTGACCACCCACGCTGTGTGCGTTGGAATGACCGGATCCGGCAAGACCGGCCTGTGCATTGACTTGCTGGAGGAGGCAGCGCTCGACGGAGTACCCTCCATCATGATCGATCCCAAGGGCGACATCACTAACCTGATGTTGACGTTCCCCGACCTGTTGCCTTCCGATTTCCAACCCTGGGTGAACGTCGATGACGCGCGCCGCAAGGGTATGTCGGTCGATGACTATGCAGTGTACATCGCCGACAGCTGGAAGAAGGGCCTCGCCGACTGGGGACAGGGGCCGGAGCGGATTCGCGCTTTGAAAGAAAGCGTCGACCTGAACATCTACACGCCTGGCTCGGATGCCGGCCGGCAGGTTTCCATCCTCGCCTCTCTCAAGGCACCCAGAATCAACTGGGACGACAACAGCGAGTTGTTGCCTGAGCAGATCCAGGGGACGGTGAGTGCGCTGCTCGGACTGGTGAAGGTCGACGCCGACCCCCTGCGCAGCCGCGAGCACATCCTGCTCTCAAACATCTTTGAGCACTTCTGGAGTCAGGGTCAGGACCTAGACCTCGCCAAACTGATCCTGTCCGTGCAAAACCCGCCCGTTCAGCGGCTCGGCGTTCTGGACATCGACAGTTTCTTCCCTCAAAAGGACCGTTTCGGCCTCGCCATGGCGCTGAACAACATCATTGCCGCGCCTGGGTTTGCCGCCTGGGTGCAGGGAGAACCGTTGGACATTGGTTCGCTCCTCTTCACTCAGGAAGGCAAACCACGCCACACCATCTTCTACATCTCGCATCTCAGCGACGCCGAGCGCATGTTCTTTGTGACTCTGCTTCTGCAGGAGCTTGTCACCTGGGTGAGACAGCAGTCCGGCACGACCAGCTTGCGGGCCTTGCTGTACTTTGATGAGCTGTTTGGCTTCTTCCCTCCTGTTGCCAATCCTCCCTCCAAGACCCCTCTGCTGACCTTGCTAAAGCAGGCACGCGCTTTCGGACTGGGTGTCGTGCTGACCACGCAGAACCCGGTCGATGTCGACTACAAGGGCCTGAGTAACGCCGGCACCTGGTTCATCGGCAAGCTGCAGACCGACCAGGATAAGGCGCGGGTCATCGACGGCTTGCAGTCAGCTTCAGCCACCGCCGGGGGTGCAGTGGACCGTGGCGAGCTCGAGCGCAGCATTACCTCCCTCAGCTCGCGCAACTTCCTGCTGCACAACGTGCACCAGGACCGTGACCTGATCTTCCAGACTCGTTGGGCGATGAGCTACCTGCGTGGGCCTCTCACTCGACCTCAGGTCAGAGAATTGATGCTCACCCGAAAGGGTGTGGCGCCTTCGGCGACTCTTCCGTCGGGCAACGCTGCGGCCGAGCAGGCGGCTCCTGCGGCAACTCCACATCAGCTTACAAACACCGCCGACACCGCCGGCTACCACCGCACGCCACCCGGCCTGCCACCTGACCTGACCCAGGTCTTTCTGCCAGCCAGGGTTAGCCCCAGCAGTGCCGTGGCACGCCTGGAGAAAGCGGAGGGTCGCCGTGTGTCGGTCACAGAGAGCCGGCTGGTCTATGAAGCCCAGCTCCTGGCACAAGGGCGTGTTCGCTTCACGGATCGCACCAGGCGGGTGGATGAGAGCAGACAGCTCGGCCACCTGGTCGGAGGGAATGCGGTCGGCGCCATCGTACGCTGGCAAGAGGCCACCCCGGTCGTTTTCGACTCTCGAGATCTGCAGAACCAGCCGGAGGAGAACGCCTTGTTTGGAGCGGTTCCCGCGCAGCTCAACAGTGGCGCCGAGATCAGGGCCGCCGGCAAGGATTGGAGCGACTACCTGTACCGCGAGGAGGTCCTTAGCCTGCGCCACCTGCCGGCTCTCAACCTCTACGCCGAGCCTGGAGAGTCCGAGCGCGATTTTGTCGCCCGGGCGCATCAAGTCGCCCGTGAGAAGCGCGATGCCGAGGTGGAAAAGATGCGCCTCAAGTACCAGACCAAGCTCGACCGGCTGGAAGACAAACTCAGTAAGGAGCAGGCTGACCTGGCCGGAGACAGGGCACAGTATGAGGCACGCAAGCGCGAGGAGCTGCTGTCAGCGGGCGAATCCGTGGTGGGCATGCTGGGCATCTTTGGCCGGCGCCGTAGCTCGAGCGTCGTTTCCAAGGCTGCTACCAAACGACGTTTGACCACCAAGGCCGCCACGGACATAAGGCAGTCCGAAGCCGAGATCAAGCGTCTGGAGCAGGAGATTGAGGAAATGCGCCAGGAGATGCAGACGGAGGCAGAGGACATCGGCAGGCGGTGGACCAGCGTCGCCGAAAAGACGGAAACCTATGACATCCGACCCAGCCGTGGCAACGTAGAGGTCGAGTTGGTGGCTCTTGCCTGGGCGCCCTACTGGGAGATTGGCTATCCGTCCGCTGGCGGCCAGACCGCATACGACCGTGTTCCAGCATGGGAGCAGAGCTCCGTAGCGGACTAGTCGACAGCCGTCGCTCATGCGGCCCGTTTCGTGCCGCGTCAAGAGGTGATGGGATG
The DNA here is from genome assembly GCA_002327925.1 of Anaerolineales bacterium UBA2200. GTDB lineage: Bacteria > Chloroflexota > Anaerolineae > UBA2200 > UBA2200 > UBA2200. The sequence goes on along the minus strand of DCVA01000015.1, from coordinate 29,063 downwards.
ATTTCGGTGGATACTCTGCGTACCTGTGAGGTCTTTTCGTCGCTGAGCGATGCAGAGCTTGAGCGTTTTCTCCCGTTCTGTCGCGAGGAGACGCACTCAAAAGGCACTGTGATGTTCAGCGAGGAAGATGAAGCCACTACCTTCTACGTGCTGCAGGAAGGCCAGGTGAGTCTGCAATACGTGATCTGCCCTCAGCCAGAATATTGCCAGGATGCTCGCATTCTGCTGCACAGGCCGGGTGACTTTATGGGGTGGTCGGCGCTGGTGAAACCCAGCCGGATGACCGCTTCGGGCCTGTGCCTGACCGACGTGCGGCTACTGGCAATAGATGGCCAGAAGCTGAACGCGTTGCTGGAGAACGACAGCCACATCGGGTTCGTGGTGATGAAGGCGCTGGCCGGGGCCATCAACCGCATGCTGCAGGAAGCCAAGGGGCTCACCCTGCAAAGGCTCATGGGATCGCTCTAGACGCCTCGTGGAAACGAAGGGGGCCGTCCGCTCGGCGGACGGCCCCCTTCGTGGTTCAACCCATCTTTGGAAGGGCAAAGCTGAACTTGCTGCCCTTGCCTTTCTCGGACTCTACCCAGATGCGCCCACCGTAGGACTCGACGATTCGCTTGACGATCGAAAGCCCCAGACCCGTGCCCTGACGCTCCATCGCCTTGGCCTCATCGGTGCGGTAAAACTCCTCATACAAATGCGCCATCTGCTCGGGTGTCATGCCGATGCCTGTGTCGCGTACCGATCCCACCACATAGTTCGGATTCTGAGCGAGCGTCACAACGACGATTCCGCCTGGCTCGGTGTACTTGATCGCGTTGCTGATCAGGTTCGTACACAGGCGCTTGACGTGTTCGGGAGCCGCCTTCACGGAGGGCAGACCAGGTTCAACCTCCACGCTGAAAAGCAGGTCCTTGTCCTCAGCGCGCGCCCGCATCAGGTCGGCCACTCCAACCAGTACCGCTCCAACATCCACGGCTACCGGCTGTTCATCCCCCCGCTTCTCCTGTAGTCTGGCCAGGTCTAGCAGGTCGCCAATCAGGGCCAGCTGCTCCAGCGCTCGGCGCTCTGACTTTTCGATGATTTCTCGCTGCTTCTCGGCAGGCACGTAACCATCAAGAATAAGCCGCAAGTAGCTCTGGATGGCCGCCACAGGGGCGCGCAACTCGTGTGTCACCAGGCGAACGAACTGTGATCGTGCCTTGTCCAGATCAGCCAGCCGCGCGTTGAGCTGCGCGAGCTCGCCTGCCCTCACCTCACAGGAGTTGTTCGATTCCAGTAGTTCTCGCTCGCGCCGGCGCAGGGTCTTGGCAATGGATGACGCAAGATAGGCACAGGTCGCAAGCGTGGCGCCGAGTGATACCAGCACTACAACCAGATAGAGACCACGCTCATAGCGCTGTATCGACACAAAGTCAGTCAGGTGGACATGGGGTACCCAGTGGGCATATTCGGCCACCACCATCAGCGAGTAAAGAATGGTACAAAGGGCGGCACAGCAGTAGCTGAACCTTCCCGGCAGCACCACCGCCGCGGCGGTCACGTACACGAAGTAAAAGACGTAGAACGGGTTCTCGATGCCGCCGGTGTAGTGCAGAAACAGAGTGAAAAACACAATGTCGAGGATGATTTGAGCGTAGACGAAACGGGTGTAGCGCCGCTCCAGGTCCTCGTCATTCAGTAGCTCCATGCGTCTGGAGTACGCTCGAGCCGCGCCATTGAAGGCCGCCATTACTGCGCACAGTGCGATCACGGCCGGGATGGGCAGCGCTCCAGGGAAGACGCGGCTGCCGAGCGAGATGACCCCGAGCGCAAGAATCACAAAAATCCAGCGCAACTCGATGAGCTGGTCCGTGTGCTCCTTGAATCGGCTGTGCAGCGACAGCGTCAACTGGTCGCTCATGCGCCCTCATTCTGTGCGGCGATGGTCTGCGAACCTAACGGCAATGCGAAACGGCCCGTTCCGGTCACGGCAGGTCAAAATACTCACGCAGGCCCACGACCGCATCGTCTACCCGCTCGCCATCGATCAGGCAGGACACAGTCGAGATTGACGTGCTGATGGCCATGATGTTGATATGCGCCGCCGCCATCGCGCTGAAAACCGACGCAGCCACGGATGGCTTCTCCCTAAAGTCGGGACCGAATACGGATACAACGGCCACGTTGTGCCGGTGGACGATGTCCTGCGGCTTCACTGACCCGCGGATGGGCTCCAGCGCCGCGAGGGCAGCATCCGAGTCCTCATCACCCACACAAAGCACGATGTGGCTGTTGTTCTGCAGGTCAGCACACTGCACGATGAACTGCGTATTGACCGAAACGGCTGCCAGGACTCTCAAGATCTCTGACGCCAGCCCCGGACGGTCCGGGGCAGACATGATTCCGATCTTGGCCAGGTGCTCGTTGCGGATGATCCCGCCTGCCTTCACTTTGGCTGTCATATGCTTCTCCTCCTGTCTGGGGCCAGATGGTCACGCTACATCAATCAGGCACTGTCTCCACCTGTTCGGCGCTGCATCTTATCCCAACAGTAGTGCCACGGCAAATGGCGACGCGCATGGGCGCAGGTCATCCGCCTACTTGGGCAACAGCTCATTCAGGCGCTGCAAGAGCAGCTCCGGCGGCACGGGCTTGGACAGGAAGCCATCGATGTGTATGTACTCGTCCGTAGGGAAGAGACCAGCATAGTCGGTGTTGGCGATGGAAGTCACCATCAGAATGGGGATGCGTTTGTGTTCAGGGCTCTCCGACATGCGTCGGCTCATCTGCAGTCCGTCCAGCACAGACGACATGATCACATCGAGAATAACGAGATCTGGCTTCTCAGCTCGCACTTGAGCCAGCCCCTCGTCGCCGCTGGCGGCGCTCACCACAGTATAGCCGTTTGGCTCCAGGGTCAGGCGCATCGCTTCAACAAAGTCCGGATCATCATCCACTACCAGAATCTTGGGCACGGTTTCCTCCTGTGTGGTCGCACTGCGCCCTAGGCCGTCGCTACGTCCATCGCGGCGTGCTGCGGCACCAGACAGTGCTTGTTCTTGAGATGATATTCGTATTCGTTGGCGAACAGCTTGAGTCCGCTCAGGACCGGGTTCACAGCGGCATCCCCCATAGGGCAGAAGGTCAGGCCGCGAATGCTGCTGGCCAGGTCTCGCAGACGCTCGACGTCTCCTGCCTTGCCGCGACCCGTCTCCAGGCGCTCGAGGATGTCGAGCATGCGCCTTGTGCCCACACGGCATGGAACACAGCGACCACAGGACTCGTGCGCAAAGAAGCGCATCAGCCGTCGTGCCACATCCACCATGCAGGTATCCTCGTCCATCACCACGACCGCGCCTGTGCCCAGCATGCTTCCCGCCGCCTCCAGAGTCTCGAAGGCCATCTGCGTATCCAACTGGTCTGGCGTCAGCATGGGTGTGGAGGCCCCCCCTGGGATGACTGCCTTCAGCGCCTTGTCCGAAGCCATACCGCCTGCATGTTCCTCGATAATCTCCCGCAGGGTCACTCCGAGAGGCAGCTCAAATACCCCGCGGTTGCGCACGTGACCGCTGACGCAAAAGATCTTGGTGCCTGCGCTCTTTGCCGTGCCAATGCCTGCGAACCAGGCCGCTCCGCGGTTCACGATGTGTGGGATATTGGCCAGCGTCTCAACGTTGTGCACCAGGGTGGGCTTGCCCCACAGGCCCACATTGGCCGGATAGGGCGGCTTTTTGCGCGGCTCCCCCCGTTTGCCCTCCAGCGACTCAATGAGAGCGGTCTCCTCGCCGCAGATGTAGGCGCCCGCTCCACGGTGCACAGACAGGTCCAGGGAGTACGGGCTGCCCAGGATGTTCTTGCCCAGGAAGCCCCGCGCGTACGCGTCATCAATGGCCTTGATCCAGCGCTTGACCCCCAGGAAGAACTCGCCGCGGATGTATACGAAGGCGCGCTTGGCACCCACCGCGTAGCTCGCCAGAATTACACCCTCGATGATTTGATGAGGGTCCTTCTCCACCAGTTCACGGTCCTTGAACGTACCCGGCTCTCCCTCATCGGTGTTAACGCACACATATCTCTCCACTGCCGGATCCCTGGGCATAAAGCCCCACTTGCGCCCGGCGGGGAAGCCAGCCCCTCCACGCCCCCGCAGACCGGAGGCAGTGACAACCTCGATCAGCTGTTCCGGGGTGTACTCACTCAGCGCCTTGCGCAGAGCCTCGTACCCGCCATTGGCGAGGTAAACGTCGATGGTTTCTGAGCGCGGCAGGCCGCAATTGCGGGTCAGAATCTTCTCATACATGATACCCCCTCAACGTCTCCAGTAGTTCGTCCATCTTCTCCGCCGTCATGTTCTCGTACAGTGCATCGTTCACGCGGATGGCAGGGGAGGTGCCGCATGAGGCCAGGCACTGCACCGTCTCAAGCGTGAAAAGGCCATCGGGGGTGGTCTCGCCGGGGCTGATCCCGAGTCGCTGTGACAGGTAATCAACCAGCCGTTCGGCTCCGCCTACGAGGTGGCAGGATAGTCCATCGCAGACCTGCAGCACGTAACGACCGGTCTTTTCCGTGCGGTAGAGACTGTAGAAACTGGCCATGGAATAGACTTCCGTAGTCGAGAGCCCAAGCCTCTCGGCCACACGTTCGATGGCCTCTGGCGTTAAGTAGCCATACTGCTCCTGGACGATGTAGAGGGCCGTGAGCAGCCTGGAACGTGCGGCGGGATCGCGGATCTGAACCTGGGTCATGATTCCTCCTCTTTTGCCGGGTCAACCTGAATGGGATGCACGAGCGCTCCGACCTGTTCAAGCAGGTCGATGGGATCCACTGGCTTGGTGAGAAAAGCGTGTATTGACAGGTCCGCGTCGGCGGGGAAAGCACCCGCCTCCTCTTTGCTCACGATGGCGGAGATCATGATGACCGGGATCTTGCTCAGCTCCGGGTCATCGCGCATCTGGCGCGTCAGGGTGAGGCCATCCAGCACATAGGACATCATCACGTCGAGCAGCGCTACATCTGGTCTTTCCTCGCGCATCAGACTCAGTGCCAGATCTACCGTGGAGGCGGTGCGGACCTGGTAGCCCTGGGATTCGAGCACAATGCGCGTGTACTCCACAAAATCCGGATCATCGTCGACTACAAGGATCTTTCCGGCAGACGACATGGCCGCCTCCTACTTCCTCAAGAACTCGGCAACCTTCTTGAGGAGGTCGTTGGGTTGGACCGGCTTGGTGATCCAGGCATCGATGGGGATGTATTCGTCGGTTGGGAACATCCCTGCGGAGGGACTCTCAGCGATGGATGAGATCATAATGATGGGCACTTGCCGTAGCGCCTGGTCAGCATGCATCTCATGGCTGAGGTTCACCCCATCGAGCACACTGGACATCATCACATCCAGCAGTACAAGATCCGGGACATCCTGGCGCATCGCTGGCAGGGCCTGGTCACCATTAGAAGCCGTGCTGACGCGGTAACCATTCGCCTGCAGAATCGTGCGCGTGATCTCCACAAAATCGGGATCGTCGTCTACTACGAAAACGTGTGCCATCAGGAACCTCCTTTGTAACGGCTCGTCTCTCTCAGCTCAGGGCAGAAGCCGACGAATCTCGGAAAGCAACCGCTCCGGGCTGACCGGCTTGGACAGGAAATTGTCGACCGGGATGAACTCGTCTGTCGGGAACATGCCTGCATACTCAGAGCCAGTGATGGAGGAGATCATCAGGATTGGTGTGCGAGCCAGACCATGTTCGGCCTTCATTCGCCGGCTGGCGCTGACACCATCCAGCACCCCCTTCATCATCACGTCAAGAATCACCAGGTCGGGTTGCTGCCGGCGCATGGCCGTCAGCCCCTCGTCGCCGCTCGCTGCCGAAGTGACTCGATATCCAGCCCCCTCCAGCACCATGCGGCCAATCTCCACGAAATCGGGATCATCGTCAACGATCAGGATGTGCTGCGGCCCCTCGCGGGGAAGGAGCCAATCGCAGCTCCGCTTGACGTTCTTGAGCACGTGGGAAGTGGCCGTGGCGCGGACTCCAGGCAACGCCGCCAGGCGACCGGTAAGGAAGGCCAGAAGGTCGTCGTCGGACGGGAGTACTACTTCGATGATGAGGTCGTACTCACCCGTGGTATACCGCACACTGCGCACCTCGGGCATGGCAGCGAGGGCTTCGCCAGCGCGTTTGGCCTGACCGAGGTCCACCTTGAGCATAATCATCGTCTCAACGTCGATCCCGAGCTTATCGACGTCCGGGATCGCGACAACCCGGATCAGACCCTCGCCGAGCAGGCGCTCGATGCGTTTCCGGATGGTACCTTCCGCAACGCCAATGTTACGGGCTATATCCACATTTGAAACACGCCCGTCCACCTGCAGCAGGGCGATGATCTGTCGGTCAATTGCGTCAATCGTTGCGATCACTCGTTGCTCTCCCATATTCGTAGCCAAATATAGCATACTTTGCGATTTTCGTCAAGTCCCACCTATATTGCTGCTTTTATCGTCCACTAGCGGGGCGACTGCCTCCGTCACGACTGATACTGCGCTTGTTCGTCTTCCTGTTGTCATCCGTTGACTATTCTGCTATAATGACCCTTGCTGAATCTCGACAGAAAGGGGCTGAACCACATTGAAGATCACCAGAGGAACGGACTATGGCATACAAGGCGTCCTCTACCTAGCCACACAGCCCTTGGAAAAGATCACTTTGCTCCACGAGATTGCGGAAAAGCGAGGCATTCCCGAGACCTATCTGGCCAAGATCTTTCAGGATCTGACCAAGGCAGGGATTGTGCGCTCGCACCGTGGCGCCAAGGGCGGCTTCCGTCTGGCCCGCTCTGCGTCAGAGATCTCCCTGCTGCAAGTAGTGGAAGCGTTGCAGGGTCCTCTGGCGATGAACCGTTGCCTGGACATCCGGGACACTTGCGGCAACCAGCCGACCTGCCCTGTCCACCGGGTGCTTGCCGACGCCCAGCGGCAATTCGCAGCGACGCTCGACGCGGCCAGGATGGACCAGCTTGGCGGTTCTCTGGAGCACAATCTGGAGTTGGAGAGGTCGGGCCGTTAGCAGGGGCGACGCTGTTTTGACAAGGCGGGCAAGATAGTATAGAATCTCCCGTGCGTTTGGCTGTGACCTGCCGAGGTAGCTCAGATGGTAGAGCACTTGACTGAAAATCAAGGTGTCCCCAGTTCAATTCTGGGCCTCGGCACTCGGGCGGAAGTGGCTCAGCGGTAGAGCATCTCCTTGCCAAGGAGAGGGTCGCGGGTTCGAATCCCGTCTTCCGCTCCATTTGCTTCCCAGCCCCGATTGCGCTCGTTTGGAGTCGGGCCGCGAGGTAGGAAGTGCTGGGCGACGTAGCCAAGTGGTCAAGGCAGGGGTCTGCAAAATCCCGATCGCCGGTTCAATTCCGGCCGTCGCCTCTGTAGAGTGGCTGATAGCGGCAACCGCTATCAGCCCTTTGTTTAGTCTGGGGGCGGTGGCGAAATGGCAGACGCTGCGGACTTAAAATCCGCTGGATGTGAGTCCATGAGGGTTCGAGTCCCTCCCGCCCTACTGTCGAGAGAGCTGGTGGCGAGTCTCCCAATCACGTCCACGTCCGGTGCAACAGCCTCCGGTCCCTGAAGCCTGCGACTCACCCACTCTTCAACCCACTCCCCGTCAGCGCCAGCGCAGTCCTGTCCTCTAATCCGATCCGCGATGCCAGATGGCGCAGGGCCGCAGCCGCGGCGGCTGAGCTGGGCTCGACGTAGAGACCCTGCCGCGCGAGGAGGTCGCGCGCCTCCTGGATCTCTTGCTCCTCCACAGCAATCACAGCCCCGCCTGTCTCACGGATGGCTCTCAGCACCTGCCTCCCGCGCACAGGACGCGCTATGCGGATACCCTCTGCGGCAGTCACTCCGGGCGCCACCGGCGGGGCGTCCTCCAGACCCAGTTGAAAGGCCTCAAAGAGCGGAGCGCAGGCTCGGGCCTGCACGGCATACAGCCGGGGCAATTCCGCGATCAGCCCGGCCTGACGGAGATCCCGGAATCCGCGATACGCACCGAGCAGCAGACCCCCGCTGCCAACGGGAATGATCAGGTTATCCGGGGCGCGGCCGAGCTGCTCCCACAGCTCATAGGCGTAGGTCTTGGTACCCTCCAGAAACAGCGGGTTGTAGTTGTGGCTGGCGTAGTAGACGCCCTCCGCCGCTGCCTCCTGCGCCGCCAGGGCCGCGTTCTCGCGCGGACCCTCCACCTCGACCAGTTCCGCGCCATAGACAGATATTTGCTTGAGTTTGGCCTGCGACGTATGGGCCGGAGCGAAGATACGCGCGTGGATGCCCGCACGAGCGCAGTAGGCCGCCAGAGACGCGGCAGCGTTGCCTGAGGAATCCTCCACCACGTCGGTGATGCCCATCTGACGCAGCGCGCTGACCAGGACTGCCGACCCCCTGTCCTTGAAAGACCCGCTCGGGGCAAGGAACTCCAGTTTGCACAACACGCCCACACCAGAGAGACGAGCATCCACGAGCGGAGTGCCGCCTTCGCCCAGCGATGTGACGCGCGCCTCATCGACCGGGGGCAGCATCGACCGGTAGCGCCAGAGTGTCCTGTCGGCTCTACGGAGGGCCGTGACGTCGAAGGGTGCCGCCTCGACCAGCTCGAAAACGCCTCCGCAATCGCATCGCCAGGCAAAGGTGTCTGCAGCGTATTCCCGTTTGCACAGCGAACACAACAGCCGCATATGCCTCCTCCCCCCTCTGCCCTCACTCAGGGCGTCGAGGGCCTGTTCGGGTATTCTAGCATAGCCGCTACGGCCAGCCAAGCATGACGCGGTCCCACACCCGACGCTTTCCGCCCGGCTGGTTGACATCGGCCCCATAGCGTGCTATCGTGGTGCTATCCGTGCGCAGGAGGCCTGCCCATGAGCAAGACGCATGAACGAGGTTGGCGCGAGCTGCTGGCTGGTTACCCCTGGTTTCGCGGCGAAGGTAGCTTTCCGCTGTCCGCCTATTCAGAGTTCATGCCCCCGCCGCGGCTGGGCAAGCGCCCCTACGGCGAGGGAGATCCCCACCTCTTCTCCGAAGATGACCTATTTGGCTGGCACATCACCGAGATGGAGGAGCAGATCGAGCTGCAGCCCGGCCTTGTCAGTGTGGCCCGGCAGGTGTTGGATGAGCTGGTCGAGCTGGGTCAGGGAGAGCCAGCCTACCGCATCGCTGGCCATCAGCGCCGCAACCTGGTCGACAATCCTTACTGGCCGCCGGAGCTGGCATCGCGCGCGGGACAGCTGCCTCACGAAAAGTACGTCACGCTTCTGCCTCTGGCCCTCTCCCGCACTCAGGACGACAAGGCGCGGGTGCGCTGGACCTACTTTGGCGGCAGCGAGCAAGGCCCTGAGCGAGCGTTCTGGCGTAGCTTCTACTCCGCGCCGGACAAGGAACTCCCCGGCCAGGAAGGGCTCGATTTCCTGGCCCGGCTGTTGTCCACGGCCTGTGGGGCCCCGGCCGCCCCCGGACGCAGCATGCGCTCCGTTGGCTTTCGCATTCTGCCTTCAGAGCAAGATCCCAGATTTCCCTACTGGCCCGTGGACCCGCTGCCCTCCTGGACAGCTCCCCTCCTCTGGCGCGAAGATGAGCCGGAAGAAGTGCGCTATCTGCTCACGTTCCGGCCATTCGCCAGTCTGCCCGCCGAGGTACGCCGGCGCTATCTGGACGGGCAACTGGCCCTTCTCCCTTTCCCCGGCAGCCTCGTCTTCTGGGGCATTCCCATCTACCACAAGCTACAGGAAGAGCTCCCGCTGGCCATGCAGGTTCCCCTGCAGCGCATGGCGGCGCGGCGGGGAGGGTCTGATGGCCTCAAGGTACCCCAGTCCGGCTGGTTTTCGGAGTCGGGTGCTGACTTCAAGTCGGCAGAAGTACAAAAGCTCCTGCTGAACACCTATCGCCGCACCAACCGCTGGGACCGGGTTCGTCGCTATGAGGATGAGGTGGTGCTGAGCACGATTGAAGACGACCTGGCCAAGGTTCTGTTCGGCACCAGCCTCGACGACATGGGGCTGTACGGAAAGCCCATGGCGAGGAACTGCCAGCTTTGGACCTCAGGCTCTCACCTGGTTCTGGATGGGCCAAACGCTGACCGCGCCGGGTTAGAGCACGCAGCCAGAACTGTGGCCCAAGGCGGATCCTTCCGCTACCGCTTCCAGTTTCCGGCCATGCGCGTTGGCCGCCACGAGGTCTACTGGCAGAGGCCGCTGGTGGCGTACTGGAATGAGGCGGACAGGCAGGCACGGGTGATGGGCGACGCTCCACTGGGCTACCTGACCGCGTACATCCCGGACAAACCTGACCTGGCCCATCCGGTCGAGCTATGGCCGCGCATTCTGCAGCGCGAGCCCTGGCTCTGGGCACTGCGCAACTTTCGGCATCTGGGACCAGAGGAGCGCTATGCCAATCAAACCTCCCTGAACATTCTGCGGCTTCTGGATACCTGGCGCCGAACCGACCAGAAGCCCATGTCGCGCAGTCTCGCCCGCCAGGTGCTGCGGCTGGCAGAGCGCCAGGCTCTCGAACCCTGGCTCGAATCCCTGCCGGACAAGGCAGAGAACAAGGAGGAAGGACGCAAACTCCAGGCGTTTCTCGAGCATTGTCTGGAACCCACCCGGTCCGCCAGACCGCACACGTCCCTGCCCGGCGTCCCGCCCCCGGACACCCTGCCCACCGCGCTGACGTATGGCCAGACCGCCACTCGCCGCTTCGAAATGGCCTGGTGGGAGGACATCCGCCATCTGGCGATGGGCAGCTATGTCAACAAGGATAACGCCGACTGCGTCACCGACGCCGCCACGATGACGCACCTGCCCCACTGCACCCGCGACCTGGAGCAACTCGGCGACTACCTTCTCGAACGCTACGAGACGATGATCTCCGACGCAGGTCTCGTGGGTCAGGCAGTTTGTGGAGAGTTACCCTTTCACTGGGAGACTGACTTTGACTTTTCCGTGTTCGGAGGATGGAAGCTTAACCACGAAGGCCACACATACGAGCGCGACCTGCTGATGATCATCCCGGGCAAGAACCACAGCGAGGCTGTGGTCATGGCCGACCACTACGACACGGCGTATATGGAGGACGCCTATGAGACAGAACGGGGAGGCGATCTCCCGGCTCTCCGCTGCCGGAGCCGATGACAACTATTCGGCCACGGCCACACTGTTGCAGGCAGCGCCCATCTTTTTGCAGATGTCCAAGCAAGGCCGCCTAAAACGCGATATCTGGCTGGTGAATCTGACCGGCGAGGAGTTCCCATCGGACTGCATGGGAGCCCGCCACCTGGCTCAGGCCCTGCTGCAGGGGACGTTGCAGGTGCGGTCGCGAGATGGAATGGCCCATGACGTATCCGCGACGAGGGTGGTCGGCGCGTACGTTCTGGACATAATCGGCCACAACCGCGAGAACGACCTCGACGACTTTCAGATCTCGCCCGGGCGCGGCCGTGGCTCGCTCGAACTGGCACGCCAGGCGCATCTGGCCAATCTGTGCTGGAACGTGAACGCCAGGGAGTGGAACAAACGTGCGGAGCGCCGGGCGAAAGGTCGTGGCAAGCGCATTGCCGAAGGCGAAACCATCCCGGACGTGGCCGAACACTTGCGCCTCCAGGGCGAAGTGAGGCTGCCCGACGACCCGCGCAGTTCACTCTTCAATACAGATGGTCAGGTGCTCTCCGACTGCGGGATACCGGTCGTGCTCTTTATGGAGAACTATGACATCAATCGCAGCGGCTACCATGACAGGAAGGACACGATGGAGAACATCGACCTGGACTATGGCGCGGCCGTGGCTGCCATCGCCATCGAGTCCGTGGCAAGGGTGGCGACGCAGGGCTGAGCCTGCCTGTGTGTCCTAGCCCGCCGCTGTCTGGCTCCCCTTACGAGTGCCGGCCACCACTTGGCCGCAATCGTCAACATAGGCAAAGGCCATCTTCGAAGTACTGTGGGCAAACCCGTACCGGCCGCCGCGGTCGACAAGGATCAGTCCCCCGAGCCCTGCCACACGCTGTCGCAGCACATCAACCGCCATCTCAGCAGCCTCCGGCGCCTCAAGCGTGCGCAGCAGGTCGCAGGCGGTCCGGGTCAGCAGTACGCGCATGACGTACTCGCCCCACCCGGTAGCCGATGCCGCGCCGCACGAGTTGTCCGCGTAGGTGCCAGCGCCAATGATCGGCGTGTCGCCCACCCGCCCGGGGAGCTTCATAGCCGTTCCGCCCGTCGAGGTAGCAGCCGCCAGATTACCCTGCCGGTCCACGGCAACAGCGCCAACCGTGCCGTGTGGTGCCACGTTCGCATCGGACTCGTGCTCCGGCTGGAAAGACCGCCGTGTGGAATAAGCCGGATCGCGTCTGGCTCCCTCGTAGTAGTCCCATTCTCGCTGTGTCACCAGCTCATCGGCTCTGACTTCAGGCACACCCATCTCGCCGGCAAACCGGCGGGCGCCAACTCCAACGAGCAGGTTGTGCTCTGTGCGCTCCATGATCAGCCGCGCGACGTGGACCGGATGGAGGGTGTTCTGCAGCGCAGCCACAGCACCGAAGCGCAGTGTTGCCCCGTCCATGATCATGGCATCCAGCTCTACTTCACCGTCGGCGTTGAGCACTGCACCACGCCCGGCATCAAAGGTAGGATCATCCTCCAGATGCTGCACGGCTGCCTCAACCGCATCGAGGGCAGTACAGCCATCGCGGAGGAGCGGATACACCTGCGCAATGGCGTGGCGGACACCGTTCAGGTGGTCGCCTTCATACTCGGGCGGTATGTTCCAGGCACCGCCGTGGACGATGAGACGTGGGATCATGGTTTTGGCCCCTTCTGGCTTCAGGAATGGCGATCCGCGCAGACGATACGCCTTGGCTCATTGTAGTTTCACCGGTCAGAAACGTGAAACGCTAACCTGGCTCGTCGTACCGCACTGCCGGCAGGTCAACGCGCGTACTTGTCCGGGCCATCCAGTTGCGGTAGAATGGCCTCCAGTTCTCGCCAAAGGCGAGAGTCCGGACGTACCTGCGCACTCTGCCCTGGAGGACCCGAACGATGAAAGTGCTCGTCTTTGCCCCTGAACTGTGCGATGCACAACTGGGCTGCGAGGAAACCTGCTCGCTAACCTGGTTCAAGGAGGCCAACCACGACAAGTCGGCCATCCGCATTCTGGAGGCCGAAGGCCGGACCGGCAAGTATACCGCCAACGTCTGCACCCAGTGCGGGCAGTGTATCGACGTCTGCCCCACTCTGGCCATCCAGCGCGACAAGAGAGGGGTCGTGCGCATCAATAAGGACCTCTGCGTGGGCTGCCTGTCCTGCGTGGGCTTTTGTCCGTATGGCGCGATGCGTATGCATCCGGACTATACCGTGCCCTTCAAGTGCGTGGCCTGCGGATCCTGCGCCAAAAGCTGCCCGACCGGCGCGCTGGCCGTTCTTGACCTGCCGGACGCCCCGCTGACGGCGACGGAAAAGCGTCTGTTAGGAGGGGTTTGAGATGGAGAACCTCTTGATGAAAGATGGGCACCACCGACTCTTGGCCGAGTTCCGCTACACGCCCCCAAAGGTGGAACGCGGGTATGCCAACCAGACCCTCTTCGTGGACGTATCGAACAACACCATCGCCGCCAGGCCAGTCGACGAGCGGACTAAGCGGACGTTCATCGGTGGACGCGGTTTTGGCCTATGGCTGCTCTGGAACGCGGTCAAGGGCACCACACGCTGGAACGACCCGGAGAACGAGGTCATTCTCTCCTCAGGCCCCATCGGCGGCACCACCGTGTACCCCGGCGCCGGCAAGTCCATCGCCGTGAGCCTCTCGCCGCTCACCGAAACGGTCGTCGACAGCAACGTGGGCGGGTACTTTGGCCCGCTGCTCAAGTTCGCTGGATGGGACGCCATCGAACTGCAGGGCATCGCTGAAGAAGAGGTCATCGTCTTCATCGATGGCAATCAGGGCCTGGTGCAGATTCTCACCGCACCCCACGAATCCAGCGATAGCTACGTCTTGCCCGGGCAGATAGTGGACCTTTTTGCCCAGTCGCCGGAGGAGCGACGCGCCGTGTCTTCCGTGACCTCCGGACCCGGTGCCGAGCACTCGCTGATGGGCTGCCTTAACGTCAGCTTTTACGACGTGCGCCGCCAGTTCGTACGCCTGAAGCAGGCGGGCCGCGGTGGGATTGGCACAGTCTTTCGTCACAAGAAGGTCAAGGCCCTGGTGGTGAAGTATGTCGGGGTCAAAGGGGATTCCAATGTCCCGGCCGACTATGCCGACCTGGCCTCCGTCGGAAGCAAGATGCATCGCGAGATCTGCGAGCAGGATCCACTCATGAACGACATGCGCGGCGGCGGAACGACAATGTTAACGCGCATCATGAACGACTTTGACCTGCTTCCTGTACACAACTATCGCTTCGGCTCTCACCCAGAGGCCAAGAACCTCTACAAGAGTGAGTTCACACCATACTTCAGCCTTGGCATTCCCGACGGCTGCTGGTATGGCTGCACACTGGCCTGTGCACGCTGCGTCGACAGGCTCACCCCTCGAACCGGGCCCTACCAGGGGCAGGTGGTCCACGTGGACGCGCCAGAATACGAGACAGTTGCCGCAGTCGGCTCCAATTGCGGCATCTTCGACCCCCACGCAGTGCTGGAGGCGAATTTCTACTGCGACCTCTACGGCATCGACACCATCTCCTACGGGACCGCGCTGGCTTTCGCCATGGAGTGCTACGAAACGGGTATTCTCAACCCGGAGCGAGCCGGCGGGCTCGACCTGCGGTTCGGAAACGCCGCAGCGATGCTTGAGCTCTTGCACCAGATGGCCTCTGGCACAGGCTTTGGCCCGACGTTTGGCCTTGGCGTCCGCCGTATGAAGCGCATCTTTGCCGAGAAGTATGGCGCCGATCCCCGTTTCCTGCTCGACATTGGTATGGAGTGCAAGGGGCTGGAGTACTCTGAATACGTGTCCAAGGAGTCCATCGCCCAGCAGGCCGGCTACGGCCTAGCCAACAAGGGTCCACAGCACGACGAGGCCTGGCTAATCTTCATGGATGCCGTCAGCAAGCAGATCCCGACCTTCGAGGACAAGGCGGAGGCGTTACACTACTTCCCGATGTTCCGCACATGGTTCGGACTGAACGGGCTATGCAAACTCCCGTGGAACGATGTCGAACCGGCCGACAACAAGAAGGTACACTCGCCGCGAGTGGCCGCCCGTGTGCCGGAACATGTGGGCAACTATATCCGCCTGTTTAAGGCGGTAACGGGCCGGCAGGATGTGAACGAACCGGAGGACCTCGTGCGTATGTCAGAGCCGGCCTACAACTTTCAACGTCTGTTCAACTTGAAAATGGGCTACGGCACACGCGAGCACGACGCCATTCCCTATCGCTCCATGGGGCCTGTGACGGTGGAGGAGTATGAGTCGCGCGCTGAGCGCTATGATAGTCAGCTGCGCGAGGTAGACATCGACCCGCAAGGCAAGTCGACCTTAGAGAAGGTAGCTTTGCTGCGCGCACACAGGGAGAAGCGTTATCAGCTGTTGGTGGACGCAGTGTACAGGCGACGCGGATGGACTGCCGACGGCATCCCCACACTGGAGACGGTGCGCCGTCTGGAGATCGACTACCCGGACGTGCTCGATTTGCTCAAACAGCACAACGTTCAGTAAAAGCCGGACGATAGAGTATGCGTCGAGCCGCTACTACCGCCCTTCTCGTTGCCATGCTGGTCTCCGCCTGCGCGCCTGCCACTCCGACGCCGATTCCTGCTCCGACCGCAACACCCGGGCCGACTGCCACGCCCACACCCATCCCACCCACTCCTACACCGGCACCGCTGCGAGTGTGGCTGGATCCGGCCGTGCCCATCGCGGTGCGCGAACCGGTGGCCGCCGCTCTCCAGAATGAGTACACTGTGCCTGCCACGTCCGCCAAGGATGCCGATCTGCTGGTTGCCCTGGATGGGATCATCGACCTGGCATCATGGAGCTATGCCGTAACCGCCCCGTTTCCGACTCTCACTGACGACGTTTCCTGGGTGGAAATTGGACGCTTCTGGGCCGGAGAGTCGGGAGCCCTGTCTGCGCTCTCGTCCGACGGGCTGACTCCGGCACTGTATGTGACCCCCGAAACCATGGGGGTATTGTTCGGCCTCCTGGGTCCCTCAGATGCGAGGGCACCCATAGCGGTGGTCGACCGGACCGAGCTGGCGGATCGGGTCTGGGAGGCACGGCCACACTCCTGGGCCATAGTCCCCTTTGACGAGCTAGAGCCTCGGCTCAAGGTGTTGTCCATCAACAGCGCCAGCATTCTGGACAAAAACCTCGACCTGGCCCGGTACCCGCTGGCGTTGCGCTTCGGTGTCGGAGGGAGGGGAGCAGCCGCGATTGCCTCTGCCGTACTCGCTGGCAGCGGCCTCCTCACCAATCGCGACACGACACGCATGACTACCCTGCTAATGACCGGCGTTACCGCCCTGACCCGCAACACGGCCATCAAGATGGAGGAAAAGGGCGTTCTCTACCCGGGAGAGCTGGTAGGCGAGATCCTGCGCAGCGCAGACATCACCCATATCAGCAACGAGGTTTCGTTCATGCCCGAATGCCCGCCCCCCCGAGGCGGCACGATGACCTTCTGCAGTTCCCCTGCCTACTTTGAGCTGCTGCGGGACATTGGCGTGGACATTGTCGAGCTGACAGGCAACCACATCAATGACTATGTCCACTCTTACGGCCATGCTCCTTTGCTCAATACCCTGGCCCTGATTCGCGACGAAGGCTGGCTGTATTTCGGCGGCGGCGAGAACCTGGTCGATGCGCGCAGTGCCTTGACGGTCACCAGCAACAACAATCACATTAGCTTCTCCGGCTGCAACTGGTGGGGTCCGGACTATGCCTGGGCCGGCCAGGACACCCCCGGGGCTGCGCCCTGCGCATCGAAACAGGACATGGAGCTGATGCGCCAGGCATTGACCCGGTCAGCCGCCTCATCCAACGTTTCGGTCTTTACCTTCCAGCATCTCGAAGTAGATGAGTACGAGCCAACGGGCCAGCAGCGCGTCGACTTTCGCGCCATGGTCGACGCAGGGGCCGATATCGTGAGCGGCAGCCAGGCTCACGTGCCTCAGGCCTACGAGTTCTACCATGGCGGGTTGATCCACTACGGGCTGGGGAATTTGTTCTTTGACCAGATGCAGGGGCTGAGCTACAGGCAGGAGATGGCTGACCGCCACATCCTCTACGATGGGCGGCACATATCGACCGAGGTGCTCACCTTTATGCTCGAAGACTACAGCCAACCGCGCCCGATGACGCCCGTGGAGCGCAGCACGCTACTGCGGTCGATCTTTGAGGCCAGCGGCTGGTAGCTGGCGCCTCGACTCATCCCAGAGGGTAACCGTTCCGCTCGTAGGCCAATCTGGCCGCTTCCACCCATGCCGCGTCGTCGTTGCGCCCTAGTCCGCCGCGATTCTGTTCAAACCGGTTGGCCGCCTGACCGAAGTAAGGCACGGCGACGGTCAGGGCGTCCCGGAGTGCCCCCTTGTCCCGCGCCAGACTGGTCAGGCGACTGAGAACCGCGGCCATGCCATAGGCGTCGATAGCCATATCTGCCAGACGGGCCACCAGCACCTGGCGCTGGACGAGCGACTTGCCGTGTCGCTGCAGGGTGTTCTCCGTGTCGCGGTGCAAGTGCCCGGCGATATCGCGAAAGACCTCAACCAGGTCCGACAGGTCGCTTTCGGTCATCGCCGCCACAGTAGGCTCGCTCAGATGCGACAGCATGTGGCCGACCAGCTCCAGTCTACCACGCGTCGACCTGGATGCCTGTCGCATGTACTTGGCGAGCGGCTTGACGCCCTGCTCGACGATGAACAACCGGAGGATTTCGTTGGTGCCCTCAAAGATGCGCTCCACTCGCGCGTCACGCAGGATACGCTCGTAGGGATAGGGGCCTACATATCCGCGTCCGCCGGCCATTTGTACCAGCTCGTCAGCGGTCCTCCACATCGCCTCGCTGGCGTAGACCTTGGCTATGGCAGCTTCTACCTCATAATCGAGTCCCTTCTCCGCCAGACCGATGGCCACCTGGGCCATGCTCTCCGTAACCAGAATGTCCACGGCCATCTGAGCCACCTTGCGCTGAATCAGCTCGTACTCGGAAATGGTCGAGCCAAAGGCCTTGCGCTGCAAAGCCCACTTTGTGGCCAGCTCGAGGCAGTGTTTCATCGTCCCTGCGCAGGAGGCGGCCAGACCCAGCCGCCCGCTGTTGAGGATGTGCACGGCGATGCGGAATCCCTGTCCCGGCTCGCCCAGTACGTTCTCGGCAGGGATATGTACGTCGCTGAAGCGCAGGACGGTAGCGTTGTTGCCGCGCAGCCCCATCTTCTGGGCGTTAGGTCCCAGGGCAAAACCCTCATGCCCCGGCTCCACGAGAAACGCCGTGAGCGGATCACCGCGGCTGACCTCCGGCGTGCGTGCGAAGACGGTGATCATACTGGCGATGTCACCGTTGCTGATCCATATCTTGCTGCCGTTCAGCCGCCAGCCAGACCCATCGCGGACCGCCACGCTCTGGATGGACTGGGCATCGCTTCCGGCCTGGGGCTCTGTCAGGGCGAATGCAGCGATGGCCTCCCCGGTAGCCAGCTTCGGCAGGTAGCGCGCCCTTTGCTCCTCGTTGCCATAAAGCAGCAGGCCCTTCAGGCCGATGGAAAGATGGGCGCCCAGCAGGAGCATCAACGCCGGACATACGTGGGTGATAGCCTCGATGACCCGGGCGTAGGCACCGATACCCAGACCCAGCCCGCCGTACTGTTCCGGAATCGTCAGGCCGAAGAGACCCAGCTCAGCCATCGCTTGCCGGACTGATTCTGGAATCACTTCGTCTCGGTCGATAACGCGCGGGTCGACCAGCCTGGCAGCCATCTCGTTGAAACGCGACACCAACGCTTCAACCTGTGCTGCTTCCCCCGCATCGAGCACGGGGTATGGAGCGAGCAGATCATCTCGAATCTGGCCAGCGAAGAGGGCTTTCACAATTCCATCGGGGCGTGGATATTCGGGCACTGATTCCTCCTCGTTTGTCTGTCGCGGCCACCGGGGCGGAGCTCCGAACCTCGGCTACAGTCCCGGCAAGTAGATGCGGTAGAACACCTGGTACGCGTGGTTGGAGCTCAAGTGGCGATCGTTCCACCCGCCGATGGCATGGATCACGGTTCCGTCCTTCGTTTGCACGGCAGTCGCACCCAGGGTTCGCCATTGTCCCAGCAGGGGCGAATCGAAGGTGATCCAGGAATCGCTGGCGACGTCATAGCGCTCGTTGCCCGTGAGGTAGGAAACCCAGCCGCCACCGATCACGTAGACGTATCCTTCCGCCTCGACAGCAACAAGCCCTCCGCGTGGCGTGCTCATCGGCTGGCGCGTACTCCACGGCGATTCTCCTGAGCTCTCCAGGGCTGGCCGATACTCCTCGTTTATGTCCAGCTCGACCTGGCCATCGAAGCCGCCGACAAGGAAGATCCTCTCCCCCGCCGCAGCCGCTGCCGCAAACCCGCGCGGTTGGCTCAACGCTGTGCCATAGCTCCAGCCGTCCGTCAAAGGGTCATAGATCAGCACACTGTCCAGATACCTGATGCCATCCGATCCACCGAACAGATAGAGCTTGTTGCCCCAAGCGGCCAGTGCGTAAGCGCACAGGGGTTCTGGAAGAGAGCTGACCTCACTCCAGGTATCGGTGATCGGATCGTATACTTCCACCACGTCGATGGCCTGATCCGTCGCATCGTAGCCGCCGGGGACAAAGATGCGGCCATCCAGCACGGCCGCCGAGATGTTGCGGACCGGTCGAGGCTTGCTCGTCTTGCGCGCCCAAGTATCCCCAAGGGGGTCGTACACCTCAACGATGCCAGTCACTCCGTCAGCCGTATCGCCGCCGATAGCATAGACTTGACCGTCCAGCATGGCGACCGCCAGACGTGAGCGTGCTGTGGGCATCTGCGCCTTGCTGACCCACCGCGATGAAGCAGCCCCCGGCGAACCGCCCGAACCGGAGTTGACCTGATCAGTGAATTGACCGCCGCTGTTGCTGGCCGACTGGCGGGAGGGAGGGAACAGGACAGCCAGCGCCATCAGCGCCGCGGTGGAAAGGAAGAACAGACGCTGCCAGAGCGGAAGGCGTGGTCGAGGCGGCTCAATCGCGTCCTCCAGTGCAGACGTCTGAACTTGAGCCATGACCACCCACCCCTGGCGGATGGCATAGGTGGTTGCTTCGGTGCGCGACTCTACGCCCAGCTTGGCAAAGATATTGCGCAGGTGAACCTTGACCGTGTTCACGCTGATGAAAAGGTCGCGCCCGATCTGCTGGTTGGTCGCGCCGGTCGCTACCAGTCTGAGGATCTCGAGTTCACGGTCGCTCAGGGCAGCCCCGGTGGCGCCCCGCGTCTCTTCCACCGAACCTGCCTCGCCTGTCGCCATGGGCCGTGACTACTTCAGGCCAATCCAGAAGTTGCGGCGGGGGAGGCTCTTTCCCTCGCGCAGGTCAACGGCCAGTCGTGCCCCCTCCAGCGTGGGGAGATCCTCGCTGTGGCACAGCACAACCTCCGGTGCTTTCTGGAATCGTTCCTTGTAGCGTGTCAAGCCCGCCCGCACGGTGGCAAGCATATCATCCGCCTGACCGGCCACCATCCAGAGGTAGAGAGGGCCGGCATGTTCCGGCTCAGGAGCCGGCTTGCGCCTGGTCCTGGGGCGGGGGGCTACAGGTGCAGGTTCGTTCTCCGGGGCCTGTGTCGGCACAGGGCTCTTCTGGGCTTTGTGTAGCGTTGCAGGAGCCGCTCGGGGTCTGGGCACCGCAATACCAACCGCCGGCTTGGCGGGAACCTTCGGCCCTTTGGCCGAGCGTACCTTTGGCTTGGACGCTGCTGCCTGGGCCTCCCCAACGCTCTTGGACACCCTCGGCCTGCGCCGTGGTGCAGGCGCGGGTTCAGTTTTCGCAGACGCGGCGGGCTTGGCTGTGGCACGCGACCTTGGCGTGATAGCGGCAGCCGCGGTCTCTGCGGCCCTCGCCGACGCGGGTGGCTTGGCCGGTCTGGCAAGCTCCGCTTGGGGCTGCGCGGACTTTCGTCCGGCAGCGGCGGGTTCCGCGGGAACGCGTCGCTTGGACTGTCTCAACACATCCTGCCAGATGCGTGCCTGCTCGGCCACATCGATGTCCTCTTTGCCCTTTGCCCGCAGGCCGCGCCCGCGCTCCTCAGGCGGGCATACCTTTCCCTCCGCCGGCTTTAGTGTCCTGGTTTGTTTCACAATGTCTTTCCAAAACGAGTCTTGTTGAGAGTCCGGTGCGGGCGGCGAGGGAGTCGCCCTGTCGACCGCCTGGGGAGAACGCTTGGCTCCCGTCACCACGTCCTTCCAGATGGTATTGGGAGCCGACCGTTCACGTCTCCAGGCAGCCACTTCGGCCGTGGTTGCCGGCCCAGCCGCCTGGCCATCGATGAACTTGACCCATGTGCCGGGCTTGAGTTCTTGATAGGTGATCTTTGGCATCTTCAAGCGACCCGGGGCGCATACTCTAGCGCTCGCCAGGCGGGGCCCTTCGCCCCTCGGCGTGGAGGACCCTCACCGGGGAACAGCACAGGCGCGCCCGGAGGGATTCGAACCCACGGCCTTTGGTTTCGAAGACCACTGCTCTGTCCGCTGAGCTACGGGCGCACGCAATTGAGGAGATTATAGCCGGCTCTGAAGAGCGCGTCAAGTCTTGCAGACGCTGAGTGTGTTACACCACTCACGAAGGGGGCAGCGCGAGGTAGGCTTCGATCACCTGCCGGAACAGCGGGGCTGCATTCCGGCCCCCTTCGCCGCCGTGTTCGAGCACCACTGCCACGGCAATCTGGGGATTGTCCGCTGGCGCATAGCCTACGAACCATCCATGCGGCTCGCCAGGGGGCGCTTCGGAGGTCCCCGACTTGCCTGCCATGCGAACAGCCGCCCCGTAGAAGGCACGCTGCGCGGTGCCCTGAGTCACGACCGCTTCCATGCCCCGCTGAACAATCTGCAGGTTTGCTGCGGAGAC
This sequence comes from Anaerolineales bacterium UBA2200, assembly GCA_002327925.1. Classification (GTDB taxonomy): domain Bacteria; phylum Chloroflexota; class Anaerolineae; order UBA2200; family UBA2200; genus UBA2200. The sequence goes on along the minus strand of DCVA01000015.1, from coordinate 7,005 downwards.
GGGCAACTGGCCCGCCACCTGCGGCCCATAACTCTCCAGCACTCCATCCATCGACGAGCTAATCTCGCGTATCAGCCGCGGCTTGAAGAGAGTGCCGCCGTTCGCCACAGCGGCTACCAAATTGGCCATCTGCAGAGGGGTGGCCAGAACATCGCCCTGACCGATGGCCATGTTGACCGCATCGCGCGGCAGCCAGGCCTGCTCGGCTCCTGTATAGTTCTTGGATTTCCAGTCGGGGTCGGGAATCAGCCCCTGCGCCTCATGCAGTGCGTTCAGGCCGCTCGTCTGGCCCAATCCAAAACCACGAGCATAACGCGACAGGACAAAGGGGTCGCGCTCATTGAGCGCCTTGCCTACCTCCCAGAAGACAGTGTCACAGGACTGGGCCAGTCCCTGGAACAGGGTTAGAGATCCATGGCCAGTGGGCACCCAGCAGGTGCGTGTCGCTCCGTCGCTCAGACCGGTCCACGGGCCAGCGCAGTAGTAGACCTTGTTCTGCGACAGCCCCAGTTCCTGCAGCCCGGCCGACATGGTCACGATTTTGAAGGTGGAGCCCGGCGGGTAGACGCCAGCGATGGCACGGTCCAGGAAGGGATGCCGCACATCGTTCAGCAGCGCCTCCCAGCCGCCGGTGGGAGTACCCGCGGTCAGCTCCCCCGGGTCGTAGCGTGGGTAGCTGGCCAGCGCCAGCACCTCGCCGTTGCGAACGTCAATTACGGCTATCGCGCCCAAACGCTCCCCGAGAATGCCTTCAGCCGCCCGCTGCAGCTGGACATCCAGGGTCGTGAAGAGACTGGCACTGGACTTGGCCGGTTTCTCAGACAGCGTCCACACGATGCGGCCGTCCGCACTGATGATGGCCAGGGTTCCGCCCCGCGTCCCGCCGAGATAGCTTTCGCCCCATCCCTCCAACCCGGACACGCCCAGCATGTCCGTCTCCGTGTACCCCGACGAGCGAAGGCGCTCCAGCGTGTCGGCATTGATGCGCGCCATGTAGCCGACGACTTGGGCCGCCAGATCACCCTGCGGGTAGGTTCGTATGGCCTTCTCGCGCCAGGTGATGCCGGGAATGGACGCCAGCTGACTCTCATTGGCCTTCGCCAGAGCCGCGGTGATCTCCCCTACCGGCATGAACCAATCCGGGCGCCCAGCAGAGATGTACCTGGACTGGATGACGTCCTGAGGCAAGCTGAGCAATCCGCTCAGCACCTGCAATAGCTGAGCTTCGTCTTCGATCCGGCCCGGCACGACCCCCAGCTCGATCAGGTTCTCGTTGACAGCCAATGCCACACCACGCCGGTCATAAATGGTTGCCCGGGACGGGGTGTGGACGAACATATGCACCAGTTTTTCCGGCCCCAGCAAAGGGACGATACTCTCCGTCGTCCAGTCGATACCCCACCTCTGACCATCGTAACTCAGCCTGAGCTCGTTGTCCAGGCGGAAGGGTCCGGCCAGGCCCGTCTCCACGGCAATGGTGAACGGAACTGCTGCGGAGGCGACCCCGGTGCGCACCAACGGGGAGGCGGTGGCCGTCAGACTGAGAATCGTTGCCTCTTCGGTGATCGCCTCGTAGCGAGCCGTGAAGCTGTCGGCGGCGATGGATGCCTGGGCTGAGGGTGAAAGGTACGTGTACATGCGAGCGAAATCCGATCCCTGCCACGCTTGCAGGTAGCCGCTCACTGCTTCCTCGGCGCCTGTCAACGAGGGCGTGGGGGTGGGGATGGGAGTCGGAGTGGGGGCCGGCGTGGGAGTCGCCTCGGGAAGACAGGCACCTAGCAAGAGCAAGACAAGCAAAGCCCCCAACGCGGTCGAGCGCAAAGGGCCGACGTTTCGCGGGCGGGATGTCTCCATCTCAGAGCACTTGACCATATCCTGCCGTCCTTTGACGCGCCAGCTTGCCGGTTGATTATAGCTTGTCGGCCCGGGGCGCCCAAATGACCAGAGCCAATGACTGGATCAGAAGACGGAGGAAAACACACCCGGGTTCCCGTTTCCGCGGCTACGAACGAGATCAGGAAGTGAGGGCCTTCCGCGCCGCCTCAAGCACAGCATCCGGCTCGATCTCACGCACACAGGGGTGTTGCGGCAGTTCGTCGTCTCGGTAGTCGAGCCGATTGCACGGAATGCAGGATCGTTGTGATACGACCACTATGTGCCTCTGGGCGTTACCCCACGGACCGAACTTGGCCGCATCGACCGGTCCGTAGAGATGTACTGTGGGTACCCCTACGGTCGCGGCCAGATGCAGCGGGCCACAGTCCGGTCCCAGCACCAGGTTGCATCGCGCGAACAGAGCCGCGAGCTGACCAAGACTGGTTAACCCCGCCGCCACAATGGCTCTCTCCCTCATCCATGCGCACACAGCCCACGCCAGGTCCAGCTCCCCCTGTCCCCCGGTGATCACGACCGAGGTATTCCACTCCTTCACCAGTGCATCCGCTGTCCTGGCCCACTTTTCGACTGACCAGAGCTTGACCGGGGCGCCTGCGCCCGGGTGAATGGCCACGAGCGGTTGAGTGGGCGTCACCCCGCGCTCTGCCAGCAGACGATCCACATACTCCCGGTCGGGTTGGGCCAGCGCGAATTCCAGCTCGTTGCGAGTGTCGCCTGGTTCATGCCCAGTCTGCCGGACGACCTCCTGAGCAAGCACCAGATTCTGTACCACCTCATGGCGCTGATCCTCATAGTGGAGCACGCGGGTGAGGAAGGGAAGACACTCGCGAATGTCATAGCCCACTCGCTCGGGAATTCCCGCTAGCTTGGCCAGCCACGCTCCCCACCAATGATCAAAGCGAAGCACCAGGGCCAGGTCGAATGGTTCGCTGCGAAGCTGACGCGCTGTGACCCACAATTGGCGGTACGGAGCCAGCAGCGATTCCTTTGGACGCCGCGCGAATCCCGGGAAACGACAAACGAGAATCTCATCCAAGCAGGGGTTGCCCTGCCACACTGCCTGGCCCCAGGGACCTACCAGCGCTGTGAGATGCGCATCGGGAAGCGAATCTCGCAACAGGCGCAGCGCCGGTGTGGCGAAGAGAAGGTCACCAACGTGATCAGGTCGGATGAGCAGGATGCGTCGAGGGGTCCACAGCCCAGGCTTCGGCGCCGTGGCCCGCGCTGTTGGGATGGCGGAGAAGAGACGTAACAACCACAATCGCAGCGTGGCTCGATCAGGCATCATAGACGACGTCGAGCTGCCTGGTCACCGAGCGCCAGTCAAAGTGCGCCACCACGAAATCGCGCGCGGCCTGCCCCAGTCTCGCTGCCCGCGCTTCGTCGGAAAACAGAGCCAGCACCTGTTCGGCGAACGCGCCCGGATTGTCCGCCACGACCAGATCCCGCCCCGGCTCGGCGTCGATGCCCTCGCAGCCCAGGGCAGTGGTCACCAACGCCTTGGCCATGGCCATCGCCTCCAGAACCTTGAGCCTGGTTCCACCGCCTGTCAGGAGGGGCACCACGTAGACTGCCGCCCCACGCACATACGGACGAACGTCCTCCACATATCCCGTCAGGGTCACACCGGGGTTCGCCCGCAGGGCCGCCAACCGGGCATGCGGGTTCTTGCCAACCACGTACAGGTGGGCCGACGGCGACCGCTCACGGATAAGGGGCAGCACAGACTGAGCAAACCAGAGCATGGCATCGACGTTCGGCCTAAAGTCCATCTTGCCTGTGAACACCATGGCCTGCACACCGAGCTGCATCGCAGGCACAACCCCGGGTCGAAACAGCTCCGTATCCACGCCATTGGGCACGATGATGGGCAGCACCCCCGGTGCGATTTCCTGCAGTGCGGCCGCATCCGACGCCGAGCAGGCGATCACGTGTGACACATTCCGGCAGGTGTCCGCTTCGTAGCGCTGCAACCTCTTCCACTGCAGAAGCGAGTAGGCCGCTCCTGGCCACCGCCCGGGCCTTTTCGCATCCGCCTGAAAGATGCGTTTCTGCAGGAGGTACTCTGCGTTGTGGCCATCGTACACCAGGCGTGTTGCCGGCGCCGCCGAGGTTGTTAAAGTACCGTAAGCGGCCATCTCAAGACCCTCGAGCTGTACGACGTCTGGCTGCAACTCTCGAAGCACGCTTTGCAGCTCCTGTCGAAAAGCGGGAGAGTCGAGGCGAAACGCGATATCGGGAAGGGAAGAGGTCGCCAGGGCCCAGACTCGGCCCAGCCTGGTGCGTATGGGCGCCTGCACGGAACGAACGGTCGCGCAAACCTTGCCGAGAGCGCCCAGCTGTTCCCGAGAGGGAGGGTTCTCGGCGAAGGAGAGCAGATGCACCTCGTGACGAGAGGCTACCTGTGCCATCAGGTTATAGTTGCGGATCGCCGTGCCCTGCTGAGGAGGGTAGGGCATCTGTGGGGTAAGGAACAGGATGCGCTTGCCCATGGCTCGTTTTCAGGGCTCGGTAGGGCCAGGGTCTGGTTCGGACCCAACCAGCCCGCCCGGCCGGCGGGAAGGCTTGGCGGCAGCCACCGGCCTACCTTGGCGGGCGGGGGACTCGCCAGCCAGCCGGCGATAAATTTCCAGAGTCTCCTCCGCCGCCTTTCGCCAGGAGAAGAGCCTGGCACGCTTGAGGCCCTTATCGATCAGCCGCTTGCGCACCAAATCGTCCGACAGAACCCGCCACATGGCCACGGTCAGCCCGTCCACGTCGCTCGGATCGACCTGCAAAGCCGCATCCCCCACAACTTCCGGCAGGGACGAGGTATTGGATACCACCACCGGTGTGCCACAGGCCATTGCCTCGAGAGGCGGCAGGCCAAATCCTTCGTAGAAGGCAGGATGGACCAGCAATCTCGCTGCGTTGTACAGGCCCAGAAGATCTTCTGGCGTCACCTTGCCCACAAATCGAACCCTGTGAGCCAGACCCAGCTTCTCCACCAGGGCAAAGACCTCATCGAACAGCCAGCCCTTCTCCCCGCCGAGCACCAGGCTCACCTCGGGTCTATAGTTGTCCAAGAGCTGCTTGAAAGCCATCAGCAGGGTGGGCACGTTCTTACGCGGCTCGATGGTGCTAACAAACAGGATATAGTCCTGGTCGATACCATTGCGCTTCCTGACCTGCTCTGCCAGGCGCGGATCGTTCAATGGCCGGTAGATGGGATGGGCCGCCTCGTAGACCACCGAGACCTTGCTCTCGGGCGCTCCCGTCAGCCGAATGATGTCGCGCTTGGTGCTTTCTGAGACGGCAATGATGTGGTCGCAGCTGCGCACCGCCTGGTCGATCTGACCATAGTAGCGCGCACTTTCCGGAGTGAGAAAGTGGGGATACATCAGGAAATTCAGGTCGTGAATGGTGATGACTGACTTGCACTGGCGGCGGAAGGGCGGAATAAAGTCCGGGCTGTGCAGCACATCCATATCGACGGCCGCCAGTTCCAGGGGAAGAGTCCACTGTTCGACCCGATGGTGAGGAGGAGTCCACAGATCGCGACGAGTCAGGTTCGGCCGGTCGGCAAGGACCGTTCGATCCTTGCGGCTCTGCAGCACCGTGTACTCGACCGCCGGGTCGACTGCCGCCAGCTGCTCCAGCAACCTTACCGTGTACTGGCTGATACCGGCCTGTCTGTAGTAGACGAGTCGAGCGTCTATGCCAATTCGCATGACTTGCGCTCTCTGCTCCCACTGCTCAAAAACAATCCCCCACTCCTCTGCTTCTCGATGATCTGACTCCACCTCGCTGAGGAATGGGGGGCAACGGTGTCCCGATTCGATACCATATTACAGCGGAACGCAAGAATCGTCAAACCGCACCTGACCCGGCCTACCGCTGCAGAGTTTAGGCGTCACAGGCAAGCTTTTCTTCCATTCTGCCGGCTGAGCTATAATGTCGCCGCAGGGGACCTGCGACTCCGGACGTGTGCCTGCCGAAGGTGGAACACAATGCACAACAAGGCTCTTGCGGACGAACTCGAGCTGTTGGTGGGCGTGGCCAAGATGAGCAAGTACGCTGTGAGTGAAAGCGGCGACACTCTCGAGGTCACTGAGCGACCCCACGGCGGACTGTCGCTGGTCTTGGCCGACGGCCAACAGAGCGGACGTGCCGCGAAAGTGATCAGCAATCTCGTCGCCCGCAAGGCCATCACCCTGCTGGCCGAAGGGGTACGCGACGGGGCAGCCGCTCGAGCCGCCCACGACTATCTGCGCACCTACAGGCAGGGCAAGGTCTCCTGTGAGCTGGCCATCGCCTCCCTGGACCTGGAGACCATGACCCTGGTTATCTCACGCAACAGCCACTGCCCGGCCCTGATCTTGGAGAGTTCGGTGCTGCGGGTATGGGATGAGCCCAGCGAGGCCATCGGAATCCACGAACGCACCAAACCGGTCATTCTCGAGCTTCCTCTCGCCGCCAACACCTGGCTGGTGTTGCTGACCGACGGCATCCTCGAGGCCGGCGAGCACAATGGGGCTGCCTTTCCACTCGCCGACTGGGTTAGGGAGAGGATGCAGAGCGGCCCCGTGAGCCCTGCGGACCTGGCCGACGCCATCCTGTCGCAAGCGGTAGCCCTGGACCGCGGACGGCCGCAGGACGATATGAGCGTGCTCGTGTTGGCCCTGCTCCCCCGCGTCACCGATGACCCTGCGCGCCGACTCACCGTGCGTTTTCCTCTGCCCCCTTACTAAGGTCGGCGACCATGCGTGTAGTCCTGGTGGGCGTCTGCGGCAGCGGCAAGAGCACTCTGGCAGCGGCGCTGCGCCGGCTGGGCTACGAGGTCCGCGAGTGCGGCCAGGAGCACTCGGACGTGCCCTATATGTGGCAGGCCATCTCGAGACCCGATGTGCTCATTTTCCTGGACGCCTCGGACGAAGAGACCCGGCGTCGCGGTGAGCGGCACTACATTGCCAACTACAATGACGTCGAGCGCAGCCGCCTGGAACATGCCAGAGTGCACTGCGACCTCTACATCCTTACGGACGCACTCACCCCCGAGGAGGTATTGGCGCAGGCTTCAGCGTACCTCACCACCCGCCCCACGATCGCGTCAAATCAAATGATAATGTC
>DCVA01000050.1 GCA_002327925.1 Anaerolineales bacterium UBA2200 | reverse complement strand
GGAGAAGATCGTGTTCTCCGGATTGGTGATCGCCTGGCGGCGTGCCACCTGGCCGACGAGGCGCTCCCCTTCCTTGCTGAACCCGACGACCGACGGGGTCAAACGGCCCCCCTCCGCATTGGTGATGACGACGGGATCGCCGCCCTCCATCACCGCGACAACCGAGTTGGTGGTCCCCAGATCGATGCCTATCACCTTTCCCACGGCGCTCCTCCTGGCTGCCAAGCCGACACACGAGACGGTTATGACGTATGATTTCCCACCAAGTGACTTTATACTGTGCAAATCGAACCATCGGTACGAGTCAGAATCTAAAATATGAGCCGATTACTGTCAAGTTTATTCTACTTATCTCATATAGATTTTTGCTGATAGAAGTGTCGCGTCGAGAACTCCTTGAATTTCCTCCTCGTGATCAGCGAGCAGGAAACTCGAGGAGAACCCTGGCCGCGGCCCGCGGCGCGCCGCGGGTCTTCGCCCAGGACGAACGAAACTTCCTGTTGACAGTCGATGGCTCCTGGAATGTAATTGATTCATGGAAGAGGAAACTCCCGTCGCTGACGGACCGACACCTCCGCGCCCCCCTTCACACCGAACGAGACTGCTTGCCTCCCGATGGGTGCAGGGCATGGCGCTCCTCCTGTATACCCTCGCAATCTTTGCTCTGGGCCTCTTCATCCAGGGTCGACTGACCCCGGCTCCCCCGGGCGGGTGGCAGGCGACCGGGCCCCAGCACGACCCTCCAGCCTCTCCGCCCGCGACCGGCGCTCCGGCCGACACCACCCCGTTTGTCCGGGTGGCCGAGCGGGCCTCCCCCGCGGTCGTCAACATCAGCACCGTCACCACCCGGGGCGGTCGAACGACCGGAGAAGCCTTCCGCCCCTTTGGCAACGACCCCTTCTTCCAGGACTTCTTCGATCGCTTCTTCGAGGGAGGAACGCGGGGCCGGCAGCAGCATAGCCTGGGATCCGGCCTGGTGATCGACAAGAGCGGGTTGATCCTGACGAACAACCATGTCATCAAGGACGCCGACGAGATCACGGTCCGCTTTGCCAACAAGCAGGAGGGCAAGGGGACGGTCGTGGGCACCGACCGGAAGACGGATCTGGCCGTCATCCGCGTCCAAGCCAAGGGAGAGCTTCCGGTCGCCGCGCTGGGGAACTCCGACAGCCTGCGGGTGGGCGAGTGGGCCATCGCCATCGGCAACCCGTTCGGTCTGGCCGGCACGATGACCAGCGGCATTGTCAGCGCCCTCGGGCGTGTCATGCCGACTTCGAGCTCGCGCTATTCGATGGTCGACCTGATCCAGACCGACGCGCCGATCAACCCGGGCAACTCGGGTGGGCCGCTTCTGGACTCGTCCGGACGAGTCATCGGCGTCAACACGCTGATCTTTACCGAAAGCGGTACATCGTCGGGAGTTGGGCTGGCCGTCCCTGTAGCGGCCGTAAAGAGGGTTGTTCCCTCGCTGATCAGTGAAGGTAGCTACAGCCACTCCTGGCTGGGCATCACGGGTGTGAGCCTCAACCCGATACTATCCGAGGGGCTGGGCCTGGAAGTTGACCAGGGTGTACTGATCGAATCGGTGGTCGCTGGAGGGCCTGCCGAGTCGGCCGGACTGCTCGGCGGTAGCCGCCAGCGGATGCTGAATGGTGAGACGATGGCCGTCGGGGGCGACATCATCGTAGGGCTGAACGGCATCGAGGTCAGGAGTTTTGACGATGTGGTCGGGTATCTGGCGAGCAACACCCGTGCCGGGCAGCAGGTCGAGCTGACCGTGCTGCGAGGCGGACAGAGAAGGACTTTCGCCGTGACCCTGGGCGAGCGCCCGGACGAATAGAGGCGAGCCAGGGGGTCCCTTGGCTAAGCGCCGTGAGGTTCCCCTCGCGGAAGCGGAGACAGCAGGTCATGAAGCCAGGCCGGGCGAAGGCGAAATCGCCCGGCCTGGCTTCTTAGCCTTTCGTGAGCGCCCTGGTGGAGCATTGCCGGCTCCATGGTTGTGTGATAAACTGCCACTGTAGCCGGAAACGGCTGCCGAACACGTTCGCAAAGAGAGGGAACATGAAGACCCGGGTTGCCGTTGTAGCACTGTGGGCAGAGGATGTGGAGGCCACGGCCGAGTTCTATCGGAGCGTTATCGGACTCAAGCCGCTGAAGGAGCGGCACAAAAGGCCGCATTTTGATGTCGACGGCACCTACGTCACGATCGTCCAGGGCAAACCGACCGACGCGGTGAATTCGAGTCCGGTGCGTTTTCCGCTGGTGGCGTTTGAGGTGGCGGACCTGGAGGAGGCGCTGGAAAGACTGCGCCAGAACAATGTCCGGCTGCCCTGGGGGGTAGGACATGACGCCCACTCTCGCTGGGTGATGTTCCGCGACCCGGGCGGGAATCTGGTGGAGCTGGTGGAAGAAACCACATATGCTTCGGCGCACTAGCGCCTCAGCATGACAAGAGACAGAATGGAGACGAAATGACCGATAGGAAGATCGCCATGCAGCATGACAAAAAGATCGGGCTGGTGGCGCACGATAACAAGAAGAAGGCTCTGGTGGAATGGGCCAAGTTCAACCGGGTGCTGCTGGCGCACCACGAGCTGTATGCCACGGGTACCACCGGCAAAATCCTCGAGCGGGAGCTGGGCCTGCGGGTACACGAGCTGCAGAGCGGTCCTCTGGGGGGAGACCAGCAGGTAGGATCGATGATCGCCTGCGGGCAGATCGACTTTCTCATCTTCTTCTGGGATCCGCTGGAGCCGCAACCGCACGATCCCGATGTGAAGGCGCTCCTACGCCTGGCCGTGGTATGGAACATCCCCGTTGCCTGCAACAGGGCCACGGCCGACTTTATGATCTCCTCACCGTTGATGGACAGCCCTTACGACCGGCTGGTTCCGGACTATGAGGTCTATCGCAAGAGGTCGATCGAGGGATTCGAGGGCGCGGACGAATTTCAGGGAGGCGACGCATGACGTGGCGGCAAGCTCAGCGCACAGTTTTCTGCCTGACGGCGCTTGTGCTGCTCGTGTGTGGATGCGACGCGGAGAAGCGCTTCGCCACACCTACACCCGGAGACGGCGTGGGCTCAAGGGAGGGTTTCGCCATCTACCTCACGGATCCGGAGATCCGACCGGATAAACTGGCCACGCAAAGCCACCTGGAGCTGGCGGACGAGCCAATCCTGGGCACGGAAGACATACTGCAGTACGTCTGGACGGAGCACGAGATCACCCTGACACAGGCGGGGTTTGAGCGGCTGCACGCGCTGAAGGTGCCCACCAGCGGCATCTCCTTTGTCGTGTGCGTCGACAGGGCACCCATATACGCGGGAGCGTTCTGGCCCGGGTACTCGTCGCAGAGCTGGGATGGCATAACTATCGATCCGGTCCTGATGACTGCGGACAGGCCGGTCGTGCGAATCGAACTCGGATATCCAGGGTCGGGCTTTTTCCAGGGCGATGATTTGCGGGCGGACCCGCTCATCAGGGCTGCTCTGGAAAGGGAGGGTAAGCTCAAGTGATCAAGCCGCCCCGTACGGGTGCAGACCATGCCAGGCTTCAGGGTTCGAGACCGCCGGTGAAAGGGCAATCACGGGGGTCTGCTGCGGCCTCAGGTCCTGCAACCTCCGAAAAACGCATCGCGCTGCGTGTTGCTCCAGAGGCCGAGCGGGCCATACGCGGCGGTCACCCGTGGCTCTTCGAGGGGTCGATCCGCGAGCAGAGCCGCGAGGGCGAGGCGGGCGACCTGGCGGTGGTCTTTGACCGCAAGGGCCGGTTTCTGGCTGTAGGGCTGTACGACCCGGACTCGACCCTGCGGGTGCGCGTCCTGCAGCACGGCAAGTCCGCCAGTATCGACGAGCAGTGGTTCGAGGGCCGGCTGGCCGAGGCCGCGCAGCGGCGCTCCCCGCTGCTGGCTTTGGCACCCGGGTGGGAGACGAACGGCTACCGGCTGGTACATGGAGAGAACGACGGCCTGCCAGGGCTGGTGATCGACCGCTACGACCGCACATTGGTGCTCAAGATCTACACGCCCGCCTGGCTGCCGCACCTGGGCGAGCTCCTGCCGGCTCTGGCAAAGGTGCAGCCGGCCGAGCGGGTCGTACTGCGTTTGGGCAGGGCGCTGGCGCTCAGGGGGAAAGCGGAATACGGCCTCGAAGATGGATCGGTGCTGCAGGGCGCGCCGCTGGATGGACCGGTGCTGTTCCGGGAGAACGGCCTCACCTTCGAGGCGGACGTCGTGCACGGGCAAAAGACCGGGTTCTTCTTCGATCAGCGCGACAACAGGGCGCGCGTGCAAAAGCTGGCCAGGGGCAAGGCGGTCCTCAACCTCTTCGCCTACACTGGTGGCTTTTCCGTGTACGCAGGGCGGGGCGGGGCCAGGTCGGTGCTCAGCCTGGACTCGAGCCAGCCGGCGCTGGAGGCCGCAAAACGCAACTGGGACAGGAATCGAGCAGATTACTCGGCCAGGGCGAGCCACGAGATACTGGCTACCGATGCTTTTGAGCAACTGGAGCGCATCGAGAAGGGCGGGCGGCGGTTCGAGCTGGTTATCGTGGATCCGCCGGCCTTTGCCCAGGAGCAGTCCCAGGTGGTTCAGGCGCTCAAGTCGTACGACAGGCTGACGCAGATGAGCCTCGCCGTGGTCAAGCCGGGGGGAACGCTGGTGATCGCCTCCTGCTCAAGCCGGGTGGATGCGGAAACGTTCTTTGACACGGTGCACCGCGCAGCGATTCGCGCCGGGCGGTCGCTGAGGGAGATCGAGCGAACCGGGCACGCGTTGGACCACCCCATAGGGTTTCGCGAGGGAGCGTACTTAAAGTGCCTTTTCGCTCAGGTGGGGGAGATTGCCACGCCCGCGAAGCGGGCTCGCCATGGCGGGAAGCCAGGGGCGGGCCCTCGCAAGGACAGCAAGGTACCTGAGCGGGATCCCAATGACACAAAGCTACCTACGCGGGCTCGACATGATGGAAAGTCAGCCCCGCGGGGTTCGCGACCAAAGAAAACCATCCCCGCGGGCTCGCAGCGGGGGTAAGCTGCTCAAGACGGCGGGCTGAGCGGCGAGACGCCTCGTCGTTGGGGCTCCCCGGTGCGACACGGTGGGGAGCGTTTGCGGCAGGCGCCCTGTCGCGGTATGATAGGAACGGTCGTCGTCCGGGTTGGTTGGAGCGCGCCTGCTTGTCGGTTCTGTTGGACGGCCGAGGTGGCCGGCTCTCGACCGCTCACTGTCTCCGGCGGTCTCTCGCGCGGCATCGGACAGTGAGGGTTGGGGCTTGGGGGCACGATGTTGTGTCCGGCCTGTCAGGCGAAGGTTCGTGCCGACGCAACTCGCTGTGCAACGTGCGGAGCACTGCTGGCTGCGGCCTGTCAGCGCTGCGGCCGGCCGCTGCGCCCAGGGGCACGATTTTGTGACCGCTGCGGCGCGGCCGTGGCAGCGCCCGGTATGTCGAGCCCCGTGGAGCTGGCGCTGCGGCGCCTCACTCGTCTGGTTCCGAAGGAGTATGCCGATCGTCTTCTGGCCACTCGTGGCCAGCCCCGCGACGAACGGCGCACCGTCACCATCCTCTTCTGCGATGTCAAGGGTTCGACGGCCATCGCCGAAAAGCTTGACCCGGAAGAAGTCAAGGAAATCCTCGACGGTGTCTTCGAGTTCCTCATCACCCCGGTTTACCGCTACGAAGGCACTCTGGCCCAGCTTATGGGTGATGCCATCCTGGCCTTCTTTGGTGCACCCATCGCCCACGAGGATGACGCGGAGAGGGCCTGCCGCGCCGGGCTGGAGATCGTGACCGGTGCTCAGGAATACGCAAAGCGTCTCGAGGTGGAGCGTCGAATTGCCGGGTTCAACGTGCGGGTAGGCATCAACACCGGATTGGTGGTGGTGGGCGAGGTTGGCACAAACCTCAGGGTGGCCTACACGGCTGTCGGCGATGCCATCAACCTCGCGGCGCGGATGGAGCAATGCGCCGAGCCAGGGACAGTGCTGATTGCTCCCAGTACGCACAGGCTCGTCGCCCCTCTCTTCGACGTGCAGAAGGTTGGCCCTCTGCAGCTCAGGGGCAAGAGCGAGCCCACGGTCGCGTACAGAGTACTTGCCGCGCGGCAGGTTCACAACAAGGCTCGCGGCATAGTCGGGTTGGACTCGCCGCTGGTCGGGCGGGAGCGCGAGCTCCGGGCGCTCAGCGTAGCGGTCGACAGGCTGCGGCGCGGAACCGGCGGCCTGGTAATGGTCATCGGCGAGGCAGGGCTGGGCAAATCGCGCCTTGTCGCGGAGGTGCGAAACGATGCGCTGGCTGCGGCTGGCCCCGTGAGGCTGCTCTGGGTCGAGGGCCGCTGTCTCTCCTACGGCACGGCGGTGGCCTTCCAGCTGTGGCGGGACGTGCTTCGCGGGCTTCTCGGAGTGACTCAGCACGACGGCCCGGAGGCGGTGCGTCGGATTCTCCAGAAGAGCGTCGCCCGGCTTTGCCCGCAGGGTATGGCCGAGGTCTATCCCTATGTGGCGCGCATGCTCTCCCTGCGGGAGGAGGATGAACCAGCAGTCAAGCCGGATGACCTCGAGGGGCAAAGACCCCAGACGCGAACCTTTCGAGCCGTGGAGAGACTGCTGGAGAGCGCAGCGCTCGAGCAGCCGTTGGTCATCGTGAACGAGGATTTGCACTGGGCCGACGCGACCTCACTCCAGCTACTCGAGAGGCTACGGCCCTGGTTCTCCGGGTCCCTCTGTTGCTGATTTGTGTGATGCGGGCCGTGCGCGACCATGGAGCATTGCGCCTCCTCACGGACGCAGCACAAACCCGCGGGGCCCCTCCTGTGCGCATCGACCTGGAACCCCTCTCAGAGCGGGATGGTCAAACACTGCTCAGCAATCTCCTTGGTGTGGAGGGTCTCCCCGTCAGTCTGCGTGAGCGCATACTGAGCCGCGCCGAGGGCAATCCCTTCTACATTGAAGAAGTAATCCGGTCGCTGATCGACCAGGGAGTGATCACACACGATGAGCAGGGGGGTGAGTGGCGAGCCTCGAGCCCCCAGGGTTCGCTGCCGATTCCGGAGACCCTCACTGGCGTTCTCACGGCGCGCATCGATGCCCTGCCGGAGGAGACCAGACGAGTGCTGCAGATCGCCGCGGTGATCGGCCGCATCTTCCCAGCGCGGGTACTGGCTGAGATCACGGCAGGGGAGGCCCAGTTGGAGCCGCACTTGCTGGCTTTGCAGCACCAGGAGCTGATCCGCGAGCGAACAGCCGGCCCGCAGGCAGACTACATCTTTAAGCACGAGCTGACGCGCGAGGCGGCCTACAACGGTTTGCTGCTGAAAGAGCGCAGGCAGTATCACAGACGGGTCGCCAAGGCCATCGAACGGCTCTACGCTGACCGCAGCGACGAGCTGGTCGAGCTGCTGGCCCTGCACTGGCAGCGCGCCGAAGAGCCGTTGCAGGCGACGCGCTATCTGATGCGGGCGGGGGAGAGGGCAAGCCACCTGGGCGCAAGCTGGCAAGCCATCGAGCATTACGAGGCGGCGTTGCGGCTGGTGTCGACCGCGGGCGTCAGCGCCGGCGTGCCGGAGCATGTCATTCACGAACGACTCGGCGATGTGTACTACGAGCACCTTTCGCGGCAGGAAGATGCGCTGGGGCACTACCGTGAGTTCCTGCAATCGGCGCGGGGAGCGGAGGAGGCGGCGCGGCGGCGCGCAAGCTGGCCGCACTGTGCGTGCTGAGCGGCAGGATGGACGAGGCGCAGGCCCTCTATGAGAAAGCCCTCCTGCGGCTGGACAAGCAGCCGGCGCTGGCTGAGTCGAGCCGGGTGGACTATGGACTGGCCTACCTGTTGCTATCCCGCAACGAACTGCAGGATGCCGAGCGTCAGGCCAGGCTCAGCATGCAGGTGGCGCAGCAAGCGGGGGATACCCTGGGGCGGGCGGACGCCTACCGCATACTGGGGATCATCGCCAGCCAGAAGCACGAGCACCGAACTTCGCTCGAGTGCAACGAACGCAGTCTGGAGCTCTACCGCAAACTTGGAGACCTGCCGCGCATCGCCCAGGCGTGCAACAATGTTGGCGACTGCTGCCGGCAGAGGGGACTCACCGGACGCGCGGTGGAACGGCTGCAAGAAGGGCTGGAGGTGGCGCGGGCGATTGGCAGCGTGGCCGGCGAGGCCCTGCTTCGGCAGACGAAAGGGGAGTTGCTGCTGGACCTGGGAGAGTGGCAGAGGGCGGTTGAGGAGTTGGAACTCGCGCGGAAAGCGGCCCGCTCCTGCGCAGTGGTCAGCCGCGTCATGGGCGCCAGGCGAGCGCTGGGAGTGGCCTACGAGTCGGTGGGGCGTTTTGACCAAGCCAGGTGCGAGCTGGAGGCTGCCGAGGAGCTGATGAGGCAGACTCAGCACCTGCGCTTTGGCGCGGATCTGTATTTGGACCTGGCGCACCTCGGTGCCAGCGAGGGGCGCTTTGACGAGGCGGAGGGATGGCTCTCCCGGGCCATGGAGCAGGGTGGAAGTACGGGGACTCGAACATCGTGACGCGCGTGTTGTCCTGCTGGGCTTGAGTCATCGCATTGTTGTTGTTGGAGGAATACGGGTTCCAGCCAACAACCGGACCCCATTGTTGGCCATTGAAGTACAGGGTCTCGTTGCGGGGCAGGGACCCGGCCGTGACCGGCGGGGGCACCGGAGTCACCTCGACGATCTTCTCGACGATCTTGGTCTCCACCTTGGTGATGATCTGCGGCGTCGGTACGGCGGCCGGCGAGCAAGACGCAAGCACGAGAGAGACAACCATGAGACAAACAGCAGTAGCGAACAAGGCACGCTTCATTGTTTACTCCTCCTTAGAGTAATCAAGGGTCGCGGAACCGATTCACGAACCTGTCGTCTGCCTGAGTTCACCTCCTTGCGTCCCCTGGTCGCCACTGCGCCCAGCATCGGCGCCCCCTTGAGCCATTCGCTGTCTCGGCGGTTCGATGGTACAATCAACAAATGCGAGTGGCCGAGGCGGCCTGTTCCACAAACGGCGGGCAATCTCCGGACGCTCCTTCTTGTGGAGGGAGACGCGGCTCTCTGCCAGGATAGCCCGTGTCTCCCTCTACTGGTCTTCCTCCCAGAAAAACAACCACAAGCGCTTGCCGTTCCGGGGGTCTGCCCCGGATCAACGTAGCGCACCGCAGGACTGACGCACGATCAGTTCTGCGGGCAATACGATCCTCTGCACGAGCCGGGGCTCCTCCGATGAGCCTGCCTCGATCAAGGTGAGAAGAAGTTCTGTGGCCATGGATCCGAGCCGTTCAATTGGCTGGCGAACGGTAGTCAGCGCCGGCTCGATGGCCTCGGCGATGGGAACATCGTCAAACCCGACCAGAGCTATGTCGTCCGGCACCCGAAGACCTGCATGACGGATGGCCTTGAGTGCGCCGACGGCCATGGCGTCGCTGGCCGCAAACACCGCACTTGGCCGCACGGCGAGCAGGCGGGTCATGCCCTCGTATCCGGAGCCCTCGGTAAAGTCCCCCTCCACGACGAGACTTTCGGGCAGGCTATACCGGTGAGCGTCCATCGCCTGGCGGAACCCGGCGACTCGATCCTGGGCCTGAAGCATGTTCAGCGGGCCGGTGAGAGTGGCGATCTTCTTGTGGCCCAGGCGGATCAGGTGCTCGGTAGCCATGCGAGCGGCACCCAGATTGTCCGTGTCGACATAATTGACGCGCTCGTCCGGGTGACGTCCGACCATCACGAGAGCGACCTTGTCCTGCAGCAATCGCGCGACGAGCGGGTCATCCAGGCGAGTCGAGGCCATGATCACGCCGTCAAGGTAGCCGCTGCGGATAACGCGGCGATGCATATCGAACTGGCCGTCCGGGCCACTGAAGAGGGAGAGCATGAGGTGATAGTCATGACTGTTGCAGGTTTCGGTTACACCGCGAAGCAGCAGGGGAAAGAATGGGTCAGTGAACAGCTTGGTCAGCGCTTCGGGGATAACCACGCCGATTACGCGAGTGCGGTGGGTAACGAGACTGCGAGCCGCGGCATGGGGGTGGTAGCCCGTCTGATGGATCACCTGGCCTACCCGCTCGCGCACCACCTCGCTCACGTTGGCGCTGCCATTGACCACGCGCGAGACGGTGGAGCGGGAAACTCCGGCCAGTTTGCCTATCTCTTCGAGAGTCAGCGGCATCGGCGGTCCTTCATGGGAGCGCTCCCACGCCCTGGCCATTATAAACCCCCGGCACAGGGGGTTGGATCGATGGCAACAACGCCCGGATGGGAACGCTCTCATAGCCACTATGGCACACTCGGCTTGGTTTGTCAAGGGCCAATTTCGGGCTGTCATCTAAAGTTGAAAACTGGACACTTTAGGGCTGAAAGCTGGACACTTTCCGCTTGAAAACTGGACTGGTCATGGTAGAGTCCTTGACCACATCTCAAGGAGGAACCCGTGGCCCAGGTACACAAGCGCTTTACAGATGAGCAGGTCAGGATGCTGTTGCATGGATACTGCCAGGGACTACTGAGCAGAGCGGCCGTTCAGGACATGCTG
>DCVA01000034.1 GCA_002327925.1 Anaerolineales bacterium UBA2200 | reverse complement strand
ACCACGTTATGCTCCCCCTCGCAACAGACGACGTGCGGGCCGCTGTGCCCCTTGGGTCGGGTGCATATCGGCGCAAAGGGGATTTCGCTTCCGTCGCCGCAGCTCACTTCGCCGGGGCGCTTGCGGCAAAAGGGGCATTCGCTAGTAGGCATTGTTGATCGTCCTTGTCTCCAGTTCGGCCAGCTTCAGATAGGCCGGGTCAAAGTGCATGGCCCAGGTGTAGCGGCCCCGGTCGAATCGCTGCTTGAGCATCCGCAAGAGCAACAGGCTATCTGTCACGGCATACCGATGCCCATCTTCCATTTCGACCAGCTTGCCCTTGAGTTCTTGAGTCCGGGCTGGGCGCCAGAGGGCGAACATCTTGTCGGACGTTTGCTCGATGCTGCTGGACCACTGGGCATCGTAGGACTCGGCCAGCTTGACCTGGCGGGTATCTACGTCGCGGCTGGCTTGCACGGCGGCCACGGCGGGCGCTCCTACCCGCTGCGCTACTTCCTTGATGCGGATCGTCGCCTCGGTCACCTGTTGCAACCGCTCGCCCGCCCGCTCTACCGGTATGAGTTGCAGGTAGTCAAACAGCAACAACACGGGCCGTATGCCGAAATCGGTAGCCATCGACTCGATAGCGCCCAGGACCACATCCGGCGTCATTCGTGGCGCTCCTTTCCCGGCTCGCCCGATGCCATGACCGATGATCCATAGCGGGCGGCCCCCACCCTTGACCGCCTGACGCCGTACCATGTCGAGATCCACGCGGCCCCAGGCCACGTCGCTCACGCTGTACTCGTCGGCCATGAAAAAGGCGACCAGTTCCTCGCACGTCTGCTCCCAGGTCACGTAGACCACCACCTCGTCCTTGGCCTTGCGAGCCTGGATGCGCTTCTCCTCTTGCCGCGCCAGATAGGCCAGGATGCTACTTTTGCCGTCACCGGGCCTGCCCAATATGGTCACTAGGTCGCCCGGTTTCATCGGGATCATGTGCTCATCTATCACCCGAACCCCAAACGGGACGCCAGGGTTGGCCTGCGCCTGCTCTGCCCAGGCCACGTAGCTGGTCATCATCTCTGCCGGCGTGTGTACCAGTTGCCGCACATCTGCCTTTGCCATCGCTCTCCCCCTCCTAGACTCGGATCACGTTGTCGTCCTTGGCCTTGCCCCATTTCGGGAGCGCCGTTTCCAGCGCCGTCACTGCTCGGCCCATCGCCATGCCCTGCTTGGCGGCCCATTCGACGCCTTGCTTTAGCGCGCCGGTGCCGAAATCCCTCTCAAGAGCCAGCACCGCCTCGCGCTGGACCGTGTTGGCGAAACGCTTTGCGCCAAAGGCTGAGAGCCAGAAGCGTTGTCCTTCGGTCAGACCGTTCCCCGATGAGCCAGACCGTGCGGCAACGCCGGGTTTTGTGGCGTCAGCCACAAAACTATTCTGTGTCTGAATCTTTTCTGTCTCTGATTCTGTCTCTGATTCTGTATCTGTATCTGTATCTGGCGTCGTTACGTAACCCTTTGCATCGTTACGTAACGGTAGGATGGACATCCCTGCTTCTTCCGGTGTTCGGGCGCCCTTGCTGCAATTACACGTAAAGCAAGAGGTGACCAGATTGTCGTCGTCTTCGCGCCCGCCCTTGGAAACGGGGACCACGTGATCGATGGTACAGTCTTCTAGGTTCAGTTTCTCACCACAATATCGACAGGTCCAGTTATCCCGCTCAAAGATTGGGCTGGTCTTTTTGGCCCGGTGCCGCCGCACTCTCTCGCGCACGGCCTCCTTGGCCTCCTTGTAATTTTTCTGGCGCTTGGGATAGTTGGTCAACCACAGAATCCCGTCATCGCCAACCTCAATCATGCCGCGACTTTCAAATTCTTGGATGGCGGCTTGCAGTTCTGGCAAATCGCAGCGGATGGACCAGGCTACGCGGTCGATGGCGTCAAGCTGGCCCGTCTCCTGTTCGTTTTCGTCCCGGTGGTCAAGCTCGCCGCACAGGGCCAGCAGCGCTTGCCAGATGCCACGATGCGCCCAAGACAGAGTTCCCATGTCGGGATCGCGATTGATTTCGGTGTAGAGCTTGACCCAGGTTTTCACGAGCCGTTATCCTCATCTGGCCTTTGCCCGACGGCGATGTAGGGAGCTGACACAACCCAGTTATTCACACTGTCCATTTCCAACAGTCCCACTGTGTAGAGCGCTTGCATACTGGCGGCAAGCTCGTCTCCGTCTTCTCGTATGCGCCAGGCGATCTCATCGGTGGTCAGGGTGTGGTCGTCTTGGATGAGAAACCCACCTTCATCACACTCCCCGGCAAACGCGCAAATGGCGATAAAGTGCCACTTGACACTGGTGGGTAGGCGACCGAGCCTATGGTCATTCAGGATGTCTGTGCGGATTAATATCTCCATTACGCATTCCTCGCAGTTTTCAAAAAGTAATTGAAATCGTTGGCTGTCCCATGATGCCGAACAAAGAAGTCATCCGCCTTCGCCGGCAGCGTCACCACCTTGCCGCGTTTGCCGAACAACTTGGCCACGTCGGCGGCCCTACCTACGGCGTCCGGGTCGTAGCAGACCAGGACTTCGTGCCAGCGGTCATCGAACTTGGCGACCCATTCCGGCTTGAAGTTCTGCATGCCCATCGTCGCCACATTGGGAATGCCGGTCTTCTGAGTCACGACCATCGCCTTCTTTTCGCCTTCGAGAATCATCACCCGGCGGGAGTCCTCTCTCTTCAGCTCGTCGTAGTTGAAGAGCATGGAAGGGAGACCTGCCAGGTGGGGGCGATACTTGCCGCCCTCGCTGCTGGGCCTGGCGATCCGGTGGCGAATGTTCCACAGCTTGCCAGCTGCCATGACCGGAATGGTGTAGCTGGCGTAGCCGGGCAGCGTCGGGCAGGACGTGCAATAGCCCAGTAGGTACTTGATGATGGTGTCGAGCTTCATCCCTTCGCTTTGCCAATACTCAAAGCCAAGACCTTGATCGGTGAGCAGCTTGTGGTAGTGGATGTGGTCTTGGGACTGGTGCATCTGTTCCAGGACGGTCATGCGCTGTTCGAGTTCCTGCTGCTTGCGTTCCAGGGCGGAAACGCGGAGTTCGAGCAGCTCTTCTTTGGTGAGCGGCTTCTGGCCGTCGAGTTCGTCCAGCCAGCCCGCCTTGCCGCAATGACCCGGCGCAGGCCGGCACCAGTAGTTTCCCTTCAGCCAGATGTGAAAGCGGTCGTCTCCCCCGCACCAGGGGCAGGGGCCGGCATATTCTTCGCGCCCGACCTTATGGAGTCGAATGCCGAATTTGGTCTCTACGTAGGCGACGGGATCGGAGATGGCCGGGTTCATGGTGGGCTCCTGAAACCTTGAATAGAATCTCGTTTGATGCACCTTAACAACTCTCCCTTGTCGCCGGGTCGGGCTGGACACCTGACCCGGTGTGCATTTCGGATTCCCTGAGTTGGCGGAGGACGATGAGAAGTTGCACGTCGGCCAGCATCAGGTCGAGGTTGGGATCCTCGTCGGCCATCAGTTCATTGAGTTGTTCGCGCACTTCGGTTTCCAGGTCTAGCAGGTTCACGCTTCCCCCCTATTTGCGGTGGGGAGGGGATACCCGG
>DCVA01000029.1 GCA_002327925.1 Anaerolineales bacterium UBA2200 | reverse complement strand
GACATTATCATTTGATTTGACGCGTCCGGGCTTGCTCAGCCCCCGCTCAGGTGCAAAGCGTTGCGCAGGCCCTGCTGAAACGCGACCGGTTTGTGCTATAATCCGGTGACGCACCATGTCCATCGCTATGGGTGAAGGTCTGGCAATCCATTTCGGGGCGCAGGACGTCTTTGCTGACGTGTCTTTTCAGGTTGCCCACGGAGACCACATCGCGCTCGTCGGCGCCAACGGAACGGGAAAGACCACCCTGCTCCGCATCCTGGCCGGCCTCGAGACACCGTCAGCAGGCCGCGTGTCTGTCTCCCGGTCGGTCCGCGTCGGCTACCTGAGCCAGGCAACGGATTGGCTCGCTGCAGCCTCCGACGACGCTGCCCAGCGCACCGTCTACGAGGCAATGGACTCGGTGTTTGCCGAACTGCATGCACAGCAGACTCGCCTGCAGGCTCTGGAGCTGGAGCTGGCCAACCCCCAGCACAGCGAGCGCGTTCTGGAGCGCTACGGCGAACTGATGCATCAGTTCGAACAGGCCGGTGGATACACCTATGAGCAGGAGATCAGGCAGGTCTTGCTGGGGCTGGGCTTCGCCGAAGCCGATATGCACAAGCCCCTGGCCCTCTTGAGCGGCGGGCAGCGCACCCGCGCACAACTCGCCCAGCTCCTGCTGCTCAAACCGGATTTGCTGCTCCTCGACGAACCAATCAATCACCTGGACCTGCAAGCGACGCAGTGGCTGGAAGAATACCTCAAAGGATGGCGCGCCAGCTTTGTGGTTGTAGCACATGACCGCTACTTCCTGGATCAGGTGGCCAATCGCGTATGGGAGATGGATTCTGGCACCCTGGAACAGTACAGCGGCAACTACACTCGCTATCTGGACCTGAGCGCCGAGCGCAGAGCTCGAAAGCGGGCTGAGTATCAGGCGCAACAGGAGGAGATCGCCCGCACCGAGGACTTTGTCCGCCGCTACAAGGCCGGCCAACGGAGTAGAGAGGCACGGGGGCGTGAGACACGCCTTGAGCGCATGGATAGGCTGGAGCGGCCGCACGATCAGAAGGTGATGAAGCTCACCCTCACCAGCAAGGCTCGCGGTGGCAACAATGTACTCACCGTCCATGAGCTGGCTGTCGGCTACGACCGTCCGTTGCTCCGATTTCCGGACCTGTTGCTGAGGCGAAGGGAGCGCGTTGCCCTGCTGGGACCAAACGGCTGCGGCAAGACCACCTTCCTCAAGACGGTGCTCGGCGAAGTATCCCCTCTGTCCGGAGAAGTCAGACTGGGTACCAGTGTCCACGTCGCCTACCTGGCACAGGGGTATGAGAATCTGGATCCGGGATCCACCATCCTGAACCACATCCTTGCGGCCAAGAATACCCCCGTCGAGCAGGCTCGGAGCTTACTGGGACGATTCCTCTTCTCGGGCGATGATGTGTTCAAGCCGGTTGGTGTCTTGAGCGGCGGCGAACGCGGCCGCGTTGCCCTGGCCATTCTGGCCCTGCAGAAAGCCAACTTCCTGCTCCTCGACGAGCCCACAAACCAACTTGACATCCAGTCCCAGGAGATGCTCGAGGAAGTATTGAAGGGCTATGATGGCACGATTCTATTCGTATCGCACGACCGGTTCTTTGTCGATGCTCTGGCCACCCAGGTCTGGGCGGTCGATGGGGGCCGGGTCCGCGCCTACTCTGGCAACTACACGGCCTATCTGCAACTGGTCCGGCAGGAACAGGAATCCTTTCGCGCCACGGCACCGGCGAAGAAGAGGGAGAACGCCAGGAGACAGACGGAGATCGAGCAGCAACGGGCCCAGAGGCAACAACGCCAGCTAGAGCAGAGGAGGACGGATCTGGAAGCGACGATCCAGAAACTGGAAGCGCGAGTGGCTGCCATCAGTAGCGGGCTCGAGGAGGCCAGCCGCGCACAGCGCATCACGGATCTCTATGATCTGGGTCGAGAGTACGCCGACGCACAGGAGGAGCTCCAGGTGCGCCTTGAAGAATGGGCGTCCCTTGCCGGAGAGTGATGGGCAGCGCCCGATGGTTCACGGCACTTTCGTCATCGGACTCACGGGCAACATCGCCACAGGGAAAAGCACCGTTGCCGGGCTGCTCTCCGGCCTGGGTGCCTTCGTGATCGATGCCGACTCCCTCGCACACCAGGTGATGCGCGCCGGAACGGTCACGAACCAGCGGATCGTGGACGAGTTTGGGAACGAGATCCGGCAAGCTGACGGTCAGATCGACCGTGCAATGCTGGGCGAGAGGGTCTTCTCTGATGCTGCCTCCCTGGCCCGGCTCGAAGCAATCGTTCACCCGGCGGTGGTAGCCGAGGCGGAGAGGCAGATTCGGGATCAAATGGCCCGGGGGCGCAGGGTTGTGGTGCTCGAGGCCATCAAGCTCATCGAGTCGGGCATGCGCGAGCGCTGCAACGAGTTGTGGGCTGTGACCTGCCCGCGAGATCAGCAGCTCGAGCGGCTGATCAGGACTCGCTCCCTCACCCGGGCTGAAGCAGAGCTGAGAATCAGTGCCCAGCCATCGCAGGAAGACAAGATCGCACTGGCCGACGTGGTGATCGACAACGGCGGCTCCCTGGAGCAGACCAGATCCCAGGTAGAGCGCGAATGGTCTCGCATCGAAGGAGAACTGGCTCTCGCGGCTGGCGAGAGCATGTCTGGAGGGAATGAAATGCCCTTGCGGAAATGGTTTGAGACGCACCCCCTCGCTACAATGTGGGCGATTCTGGCCATCGGAATGGTCACCATCTTCTGGTTCACTTCGGGAGACGCAGGCCTGCGCCTGACGCAACGGTTGTTCGTCTCCCTGGTCTGCGTTCTTCTGGCCGGCCTGTGCACATGGATTATCGACTGGGAGTAATCGCTATGGACAACGACCGCCCGCTCAAGATTCTCTACCTGTCGGCTGAAGTCGTACCCTTTGCCAAGACTGGAGGGCTGGCCGATGTCGCCGGCTCCCTGCCCAAGGCCATCCACTCCCTGGGACACGATATCCGCGTGGCGATGCCTCGCTACGGACGCATCGACCCGCTCAAGTTCGACCTCAAGGAAGTACTGCCTCCCTTTCCCATTCCCATGGACAGGCAGACAGAAGAGGTTTCGGTCCTGCAGGGCCAGCTCGCGCCGGAAATCCCCGTCTACCTGGTGGAGAACACCAAGTACTACGACCGCGATGGCATCTACATGTATCCTGATGATGCCGAGCGCTTTATCCTGTTCTGTCGCAGTGCGCTGGAGATGACTCATCGACTGGACTGGCGCCCGGACGTTATTCACTGCAACGATTGGCACACGGCCATTGTCCCGAACTGGCTCAAGACCGTGTACCACGACGATCCCTTTTTTGCTCATACCGCCTCTGTCTATACGATTCACAACCTCGCCTATCAGGGCGTGTTCGGCTATCGCGTGCTTGAGATAGCGGGCATCGCCGAGTACGGCTTCATGTACCACCCGGAGATGGCCGACCTGGCAGAAGTAGTCGATTTTATGGCTCGCGGCATCTACTTTGCCGACGCCATCAACACCGTGTCAGAGACCTATGCCAGGGAAATCCTGACGCCCGAGTGTGGAGAGAAGCTGGATCCGATCCTGCGTGACCGCAGCGATAGACTGTTCGGTATTGTCAACGGAATCGACTATGAGGTAATGAACCCGGCCACGGATCCGTACATCGCGCGCACCTTCGACGCTGATCACCTGGACCTGCGCGTGAACAACAAGTTGGCCTTGCAGCAGGAAGCCGGCCTCGATGTAGATGCCTCGGTGCCACTCACAGGTATCGTCTCACGCCTGACCGACCAGAAGGGGTTCGACATTCTGGGCAACGTCATCGATCACCTGCTGGATCTGAATCTGCAGGTCGTTGTACTGGGCACGGGGGATCCTCACTATCACGAGATGTTCTCCCGTTTGTCCCAGACGTACCCGGGGAGAGCCGTGGTCTTTCTCACCTTCAACGCTGCCCTGGCGCAAAAGATCTACGCCGGCTCAGACATGTTCCTGATGCCTTCTCGCTTCGAGCCCTGCGGGCTGGGACAGATGCTCGCCATGCGCTACGGCAGCGTGCCCATCGTGCGCTCGACAGGAGGGCTGGCCGACACAGTGTGCGACTGGGATCCTCGTACCGGAGTGGGCAACGGTTTCTCTTTTGAGCGCTACGACCGCTGGGCGCTCTTCGCGGCAATCGTTCGCGCCCTGGAGAACTATCGCTACCCTGAGACCTGGCGAAAGCTGCAGGTCAATGGCATGACCGCTGATTTCTCATGGCAGGCATCGGCCAGAAAGTACGTGGAGCTGTATCGTCGCGCCATGAGCAACCAGACCAGCGAGAGGACAGTACAAGCAGAGGCGTCGGCGGAGCAGTAAGGTCAGCTCACTCTTGAGCGACCAGACGGGCGATGACTCGCCGGTCCAGCAGCCCTATGCCTGAGACCGGGCTCCAACCGGAGAAGCGTGTTTCACTGTAGAGACTCAGTACCTGAGGGCTGAAAAGCGGCAGCCAGGGTAGCTCAGACGACAGGATCGCCTGCGTCTCACGCAGCAGGCGCAGTCGCGACGAAGGTTCGCTGGCCTCACGTAGTAGCTCCACCGTGCGGTCCACCGTATCGCTCGCATGGCCCCCGTAGTTGCGGCCGCTGACAAGGCTCCCCTTCAAGTCACCCTGTGAGCTGTGAACGTAGAGGTAAATATCGTCCGGGTCCCTGACCGCAAGATCAGCTAGCACCGCCTCAAAGGAAGCCCCCATGAGCGTTGGCAGCATCTCTTCCGGGGTGATGCGCACAACCCGGGAGGCGATGCCCACCGCCTTCCAGCAGGCCACGATCATCTCTGCGACTCGCTGCTGGGTCTCTGCGCTGGCTGCAGTGATTGGGATCTGCAATGCTGTGCCGTCCGGCATATCACGCAGGCCATCGCCGTTCACGTCAAGGTAACCGGCTGTGTCAAGTCCCGTGCCTGCCGCCTGCGGGTCGTAAGCCACTAAAGGGCCAGCCGCATCGTGCCACTCCGAAGCGGGGGCAAAAGGATCGCTTGACGAGGGTTCGCCAAAACCCAGCATGACCTGGTCGACGATGCTGGCCGCATCCAGTGCCTGCGTCAGCGCCAGGCGTAGCTGAGGATCATTGTACGGTGGCAGACGCACGTTGAGCAACACTGCACGCTGGACCGAGCCAGCCACCGAGGCCCAGAGCACGCCGGGATACAGCTCGGGATGATCGCGCACATCACCAACCACAGACGGCAACACATCCCATCCCAGCGCGTCCAGGCTACCCTCATTCAGTTTGTGCAAAGCCTTCGTTTCGTCCCGCACGATCTCAACAACGAGCGCGGCGATGGCCGGCTGGGTACTGTGGTGCGCCTGCATGTTGCGCAGGACTACCTGTTCCTCGGGGATGTACTCGTCCAGGAAGAAGGGCCCAGACCCGATCGGTCGTTCCAGATTCGTATGGGACAGAGGATCTTCCAGGTCCCTCCAGAGCGCCGCGGGTACGATGGGAACCTCCGCACACACCCGACGGATGACTTCCGGCGATGGATTGAGCAGCGTGAACTGCACCTCACGTGCACTGATGGCCTCGACCCTGTGTACCGCTGCGGCAACCGCAGACCAACCTGGCAGGGATCGTTCTCGAATGAAGCGGTAGGTGAAAACAACGTCGTCTACCGTGACAGCCGCTCCGCTCTGCCATCTGGCACGCGGATCCAGCCAGATGATCAGCCGCCCGCCGTCTGCGGCAATCTCCCAGCGTTCGGCAAGGTTGGCCACAAACCCGTTACCTGGCTCGTACTCCATCAGATGGTCATACAGCATCGCCGTGACGAACGCCTCGCTCTCGTTGTTGGTCGCGAACGGGTTGAGCGTTCGGATGGTCTCACGAACGGCCAGGTGCAGCTCTCCGGCCACCTCATAGCGTGCCGGAGCCAGCTCCCCGCCGGCTGATGGCAGGGTGGCCGTGGCCTCCTGGGCGCCGGTTGTAGCCGATGACCGGTCGGCGCTCAACTCGGCGGGAACAGGCGTCAATCGGGTTCGAGGCGGAGGCGGGGAGCAGGCAAGAATCGTACCGATAAGGAAGGCCAGCACGAACCATGGCAGGGCGGCAGGACGATGATTGGGGGATGGTCTACTTCTGTGCATGGGATTGTGCTCGCGGTCATATTAGCACAGCGATAGGGGCATGTCAAAGCGCCCCGCTTTTTGGCGTTTGCCGCGCTGCGTGCTACCATTGCGACCGGGGCCAGTCGGCCGGCCAATCTCAGCGAGGAAGTGGACTCTGCTATGTCAGAAATCGGGACCATCTCTGTTCTGGAACAGGTAGTGCAGGGCCTGTCTGATACAGAACGCGAGCGGTTTGCACGCATCTATCGCGTGGACTCCGCCGTGGGGCAACTCAAGGCGCCGGCGACGATGCATGACTGGATCCGCAATCAGTTCGGATCGGTCAAAGCCGTGCAGGCGCAGCGTGTCGTCAAGGTCACCAATCTCATCACCCTGGAGGGAGCCCTCTTCAACGAGCTGAGGGCCAGCCGGCCCATGGAGGCCGTGTCGACCCCGGGTCCTCTGCGCGACTCGATCAACGAGCTGGGAGATTCCTTTTGCCGACCTCTCGAGGCGACGCCCGAAGACGTGTTCGGACGGGTGCGGGGCACTCACTGTGTCACTGCGTCCAACGTCGCCAAGTGCGATGGCTTTCACGGCATCGTGGTATTCGACGAACACGATCCCCTCCGCTTCAGCGCAGAACAGGTCGCCGACTACTTTGACACGGCGCTGCAGTGGGCCAGACAGGCACATTGCTTGGATGCCGAAGCACGCTACTTCTTCCTGCTCTGGAACTGCCTGTGGAGGAGCGGGGCTTCCATCCTGCACGGACATATGCAGATGACCCTCGGTCGAGGCATACACTACGCCAGAGTCGAACACTTACGACGGGCCGCTCTGCTCTATCGAGTTGCGCACGCCACAGATTACTTTGATGACCTCTACGCCGTTCACGAGGCGTTGGGCCTGACAGCGCAGTGGGGCAGAACCCGCATTCTCAGCCACCTCACTCCGATCAAGGAGAAAGAGGTTATCCTGCTCTCAAAGTGCCTGGACGAGGACCTGAAGGAAGCCGTCTATCGCGTCTTGCGCTGCTACGTGCACGAGCTGGCTGTGTCGAGTTTCAACCTGGCTCTCTATATGCGGCCAATCGACAGCGTGGTCGAAGACTGGCGGGACTTTCCCATGGTCGTGCGTATCGTGGACCGCGGCGACCTCAACAACAAGACAGCCGATATGGGTGCGATGGAGCTCTACGCCAGCAGCGTGATCAGCAGCGATCCGTTCGCCGTGGCCAGAGCCCTACAGCCGGCGTTCGCACCGGCTTGAGATCCACGTGTACTGTGACGCATTGACTCTGTCCGCTGTAGCCGACGAGCTGCGCTCTGAGCTGGTTGGCGGGCGGGTCCAGGAAGTGCTTGCCGTGGACGGCTGGACCCTGGGTCTTGAGATCTACACGGCAGCACACGCAACGCATGGTGGCGGCACTCCCACAGGGCCTGGCGGCCGGCGACGCTATCTGCTCATCTCAGCGAATCCGAGCGAGGGAGGGCGCATCCACCTGGCAGCTCACAAACTCCGCCGCGGTATGGACCCCCCCTCTCCCCTGCTCCTGCGCCTGCGCAAGAACGTAGAGGGCGCGAGGTTTACCGACATAGGCCAGCCTCCGCGCGAGAGAGTGCTGCATCTCCACTTTGCAGGATCCGAGGGGTTCCTGACGCTGACCGTCGAAGTCATGGGGCGGCTCAGCAACATCCTGCTGGTTGAGGAAGACGGCACCATTCTCGAGTGCCAACGCCGGGTCACCTCCCGGCAGAGCCGCTACAGGGTTGTCCTGCCCGGGCAACCCTATACCCCTCCTCCCGCTCAACACAAGGCGGAGGCACAGGATCTCACTCCGGGGCAGCTCACCAGGTTGTTGGAGCAGGTAGAAGGCGAACCCACTCTGTGGCGTCGACTTGTGGCTACCCTGAGAGGCGTCAGCCCTATTATGGCGAAGGAGGTGGTCTATCGGGCCACCGGGGAAGTGGCTGCGCCGGCTGCTGACTCACGCAGGGTGCTGGACCGACTTGTGGATCTGCAGTGCCTGGCCCAGACCAGACAGTGGCAACCCAGTGTGGCTACCGAGCAGGGACAGGTCATTGCCTTTGCCCCATATCCTCTGACTCACTACCCTGTGACAGAGCAGAGGCAGAGCATCAGTGCCGCCATGTCCGACTTTTATGAGCAACAAACCGGCGCCGATGCCTATGCTGCCGCCAAATCCCGCGTTCAGGGTCTCATCGCTCATGCTCGCCAGCGCCAGGAGCGCAAGCGGCAGGCCCTGCAGCGTTCTTCGCCTTCGGCTGGAGCCGTCGATGACCTGCGCCTCAAGGGGAAGCTTTTGTTTGCTTTCGCCCATCAAATCTCGCCTCGCCAGACGGAAGTAACCCTCACCCTCGGCGAGGGCGAACCGGTGATACGCATAGCCATGGACCCGAACCTGTCGCCCACCCAGAACGCGCAGGAGTATTTCCGGCGCTACGAGAAAGCCCGAAGCGCCTCTGCTGAGGTGCCAGGCCTGGCTGCCGAAGTAGATGAAGAGCTGAACTACCTCGACCAGCTTTCCACCGATCTCGCTCTGGCGCAGCATCACCCGGGTATCGCGGCAATCGAGAGTGCTCTGGCTGCCACAGGACACATACCCAAACCTGCCCGAGCCCGTCCGGTCGCCGCGTCACCTCTGCGCGTCGAATCAGACGATGGTCTGGTCATCTGGGTGGGGCGCAACAGCCGCCAGAATGAGGAGGTCACCTTCCGGATTGGGACTGGGCGTGATGTGTGGCTTCACGCGGAGGGCGTTCCCGGGGCCCACGTGCTCATTCGCACCGAGGGTCATCCTGTTCCCCAGCGTACGCTGCTGCAGGCCGCCCAACTGGCCGCCAGGCATTCAGCAGTCAGAGAAGATCCTTCGGTCCGCGTTGCCTACACTCTGCGGCAGAATGTACATCGCTCCAGAGGCGGTAAACCCAGGCAGGTAATCCTCGGGCACTACGATACGATCGTCGTGCGGCCAGAAGCCGGGGCCGAGAGCTAATGATAGGTGATGATCAATCTGGGACGCAGACCTGCGTTGCCATTCTCCGCACTGGCAAAGCGAAACGACCCCATCGAGTACGCAGCGCGCAAGAGCACCCCGTTGTTCTCCAGCTCCCCGCTCACCCAGCCCTGTACCAGATCCGATACGTCAAAACTGTACCACTTTAACGGCCCGGATGTCGTTACTGTGCTCTCCGCTGCAGACCTGCGGTCCGTCTTCCCATCATTCGCCCCACCCAGACCCCAGCTCTCTCCAGCCTGCGCCTCTCCCCACGTCGCCTCACACACCCTCACAGTCCGCGTGATCCCGTATGCGCCAACCGTGATGTCCGCCCCACCCCAACCTGCTACATATAGCTGCAGCGTCGCCTCTACCACCGTAACATCGGCCTCTATCGACGATACATCAAACCGAACCAGCCCTGCGTTCTGCTGTTTGTACCCCACACTGATCAGAGGCTCCAGACAATAGTTCGATGTCGCCGCATACTGGTACAGATATGTGTCCTCACTGCCGCCCTGCAGAGTCACAGTCGTCTCAACCAGCGGTCTTGTCGGCGTCAAGGTTGCCGTGGCGGTCCGGGTGGCAGTGGCAGTGGGACTCTGATCCGTCCACTCACCCGCCAGCTCGGCGATCGTCGCGACGCATGCCCGCGTGTACTCCACCATCATGGACGTCTGCATATTGGACAGCGTATCGTTGGTCGAATGGTAGAACGGATTAAAGTCGTTCATGTCCTCGATGCCCAGAATAGCCGGGTATCCCTCGTTCCAGAACGACGCGTGGTCGCTGCGATTGGTAGCCCCTGTGGTGAGCTTCTCGGGCGCAAGTTGGAGACCGTACTCACTGATATTGGAGATCAGCGCATCCGCCAGGGCACTCGACGCCGGGTCCAGACCTGCATGTACTTCCACGATGTGATCTTCGGGGGGAACTGTCTCGTAGCCGATCATGTCCAGATTGACCACTCCGTCAATCAGGTCACCTCGTTCAGCCGCAAGACTGGCGTAGTGAGCGCTGCCGATCAATCCCTGCTCTTCTCCGGCGAACAGGACGAAGCGAATCGTACGATCAAAGCGGTGCTGGCTCAGGATGCGCGCTGCTTCCAGCACGGCTGCTGATCCACTGGCATTGTCATCTGCCCCGGGTGCGGCAGCATAGGGATCGCGCGACGTCGAGTCGTAGTGTGCGCAGAGAATCAAGACGTGATTACCGTTGGGGCCAGCCCCGGCCAATTCGGCCACGACGTTATTCATCGGGTAGCCGTTGAACGAAAACGGATCATAGCTCACGCTCAGCCCATAGCTGGAGAACGTGTCGCGCGCGTACGCCGCCGCTTCGTTCAGGCCGGCAGTTGCGAAAGAGTAGCGCGTGCCCAACGAGTTGCAGTAGGCCTGGCTGTCATCGTCCTGGAGCTTGCACACCTGGCCGACCAACAGGGTTGGCGAGACAACGTCCACCATGGCCTGAATACCGGGACTGTAGTCCAGGTTTGGGAAGATCCCTTGCGATTGTGCTCCTCCCAGCTGCACGGAACGCGGCAGTTTGACCAGTGCCACTCCCTGTGCCAGCAGGCCCTCCACCTGCCACGGCAGGGCTCGAACGATGTACACCCCGTGGCTGTACGGATACCTGCCATCTAGCTCAGCGAGCGCAATCGGCGCATCCCCATCCGGCACGTAGGCCAGGTAGTAGCGGTCCGGGTCCGGCTCGGCATCAAGCACTCGCACCTCCCGACCGGCACTGAGCAACCGTTCGACCTGCTCGTCCGTGGCAAGTGCGGCCAGTACCTGCCCCTGGTAATTGAGAATCCGCACGCCGGACGCTGCTAGTTCCTGGAGCTCCTCCCACCCGGAGAATGACATGGAGATCAGTCGCCTTGGCACCTGCGCACTGGCCAGCGTTACCAGCAACGCGATCAGGAGCAGGGTAGTGGTCAGTATTCCCAGCCAGCGCATAGTCGCCTCTTTCTGTCCAGGGTTGGCTCATTTTAGCTTCTCTCGAGTCCGGGTCAAGACCTGTTGACCATCCGGCCGAAATGTGACAATTGTCTCTGTTAGGCACAGTTGAAATCTGGA
>DCVA01000011.1 GCA_002327925.1 Anaerolineales bacterium UBA2200 | reverse complement strand
GCAATCGGCTGTTAACCGATGGGTTGTAGGTTCGAGTCCTGCCCGAGGAGCAGAGCTGGGAATGTGCCGGGGCATTGCTGCCCGAATCCGGGATGCAGGCTTCCTACCTGAAAGACGGGGGTAAGCCTGTTTCGCGTACCCTGATACCTGGGTTGCAGTTCAGTTACGAGGTCGCAAGTTTACTGTTACAGGTGAGGCAAAGATGACCAGACGCTACATTGCCATTGCACTGAGTGCCTGCCTGCTGGTTCTGCTCCTGGCGGCCTCGGTGAGCGCCTGGTACCCTCTGGATGTTGCCTACCTTTCGCCTACCATCTATGTCTCTCCCTCCTCCCAGCAAGTTCCGGTCGGCGACACCTTTACCGCTGAGATCCGCGTAGCTGAGGCGGCCGACCTCGGTGGATTCGAGTTCACCCTGTCCTTCGACCCGGCTGTGGTCAGCGTCGAGGACGTGCGGGTGGGCGGCTTCATCAGCAGCACCAACCGCTCTGTGGCCGAATACGGGCCCCTGGTGGACAACACGGCCGGCACGGCCAGCCAGATCGCCTTCAGCTTTAGCAAACCGGCCCTGGCGGGAGCCAGCGGCTCAGGCCTGCTGGCCACGGTCACCCTGCACGCCCTGGCCGAAGGCACGAGCACGCTGACCCTGACGCGGGCCCAGCTCGCCACCACCCTGGCCCAGAGCCAGGCCGGGCTGATCCGCACCGACGGCTCCGTGACCGTTGTGTCGGCCGCGGCGGGGCGTACCATTTCCCTGAGCACGGGCTGGAACCTCATCTCCTACGACCTGTGGCCGATGGAGGCCGGGCAGCCGGTGAGCGAGGTGCCCCTGGTCCTGCAGACCATCGGCGCCAATTACAGCCTGGTGCAGGGTTTTGACCCGGTGCTGGGCGGCCTGACCTACGACCCGGAGCTGCCCTTCTTCAGCACGCTGACCGAGATGGACCCCTACCACGGCTACTGGATCAAGGCCACGGCGCCCTGCGTGCTGACCCTTTCCGGCACCGAGATCCCGGACAACACGCCTCTTTCCCTGGCCACCGGCTGGAACCTGATCAGCTATTTGCCCGATGCCAGCCAGGGGGTGGAAGCGGCGCTGGCCTCGATTGCCGGCCAGTACAGTCTGGTGCAGGGCTTTGACCCGGTGCTGGGCGGCTTGACCTACGATCCTGAGCTGCCCTTTTTCAGCACGCTGACGCAGCTGGATCCGGGGCGCGGCTACTGGATCAAGATGACCGAGTCGGGCACGCTGGTGTACTCGGGAGAGGGTGCGCCGCCGGCGCAGGGTACCGATGTAAGGGGAGACGCCAGAGCGGCGGCCGCGCCGGATGCGAGCGCCCTACTTGGGCCTGCGGTGATCCCGTGCATTTGTCGACCGAGTGGGTGAACTTTCACAGTATGGCGCCGCACACCACGCTGAACGGCGAACCGGTGCCGGTGGGAGCCTGCGTCGAGGCCTATGTGGGTTCGCTGAAGATCGGTTCTGCCCAGGTGGCACTTGCCGGGCAGTACGGGTTCTTGGCTGCCTATCGGGATGACCCAAGCACAGAGGAAAAGGACGGGGCGTACGCCGGGGACGCGATCACCTTCCGCATCAACGGACTGCCTGCCACGCCCGTGGGAACGTGGGGGAACATCACCAATCCCACCTGGACGAGGAATGGAGACAGCTTTCAGGTAGATTTGGCCGCAGGGACCGCACCGACCGCGACGCCGACGAACACAACCGTACCGCCGACGCCGACACCAACCGCTACGGCGACGAATACAACCGTACCGCCGACCGCGACGCCCACCCCGACGAATACGACGGTACCGCCCACCGCGACACCGACTGCCACTGCGACGAACACAACCGTGCCGCCGACGCCGACGGCCACCAACACGGCCATCCCGCCGACTCCGACGCCGACGAACACGGCGATCCCGCCGACTGCGACGGCCACCAACACGACCGTGCCGCCGACTGCGACGGCCACCAACACGACTATCCCGCCGACGCCGACGGCCACCAACACGACCATACCGCCGACGGCGACGATCACGCCGGGTGCGCCGACCGCGACAATGACGCCAACGCCGACCACCACGGGGACTCTGCAGCCGTCGCCTGTGCCGACCGGCACTGCTACGCCTGCGCCGACCCATACGGAGGCACCCACTGCCACAGCGACGATCACCCTGGTCCCCACAGCGACGGGGACTCTGGAGGCGTCACCCACGCCCACCGGCACGCACGTGCCGCTGGAGACTGCTACACAAACAGCAGTGCCCGACTGGACCGCAACACCCACGGCCACTGTTCAGGCCGAGCCCACCCACACGGCCACGCCGAGCCCGACTCCGCCCCCGGGGAGGGTGGTCATTCCGCTCGTCATGTTGTACGGTTCGCCTCCACGATAGCCGCACGCTCGCGTTGCGAAGGGTGCCAGGCACGGGCATGCGGCCATGTTCGTCCGCATGCCCCGTGAGCGTGATGTGTGCGCGAGGGGCCCTGACAATGCGTTGTTGACAGAGACCGCGACGCTACGGTGACCCGGCGTGCACGCAGTAGCGACGAAAAGGCGGTAAAATGGGTTACCATGCTCCAGGTGCTCTATCTCGGAGGGTAGGCGATGGCGTTTCCCAGACGAAGCTACTGCGGGGTGTACTGCCTCATCGTGCTGCTGCTGGCGCTCAGTCCGGCACTGCCCTGTCTTGGCCAGCCGGCGCCATTCCACGATAGAGCCCCCGCGGGGCGCCCGCAGGACGCCATGCCAGGGACGCCGCCCGGGTGGGAAGGTGCGTTTGCATCCACGACCTCCGGCAACAGCCACGTCAGCTCCGCCTACATCCCGGTACGCGCCAGCTTTGTGGCCGTGCCGACCGAAGGAGCGAGTCCGCTTACCGTCGCCTTTACGGACACCTCGGCCGGGGAGATTTTTGAGTGGCACTGGGATTTTGGAGACGGGGGGTTGAGTGCTGAACAGAATCCACAGCACGTGTTTGTCGACCCGGGCGTGTACACGGTCACCCTCTGGGTGTTTGGAGTCTACAACAGTGACTGGGTAACGGCGGTCATCACCGTCACGGGAACTCCGGTCAACACGCCCACGCCGACGCCAACGCAGACCCCAACCCCCACCCCGACCCCCACCGCCACTCCTGCGGCCTCGGTCAACATCCCATTGAGTGTCGGCTGGAATCTGATTTCCTACGACCTGTGGCCGATGGAGGACGGAAGCCCGGTGACCGAGGTGCCCCTGGTCCTGCAGTCCATCGAAGGCAAATACAGTCTGGTGCAGGGCTTTGACCCGGTGCTGGGCGGCCTGACCTACGACCCGGCCCTGCCCTTCTTCAGCACCCTCACCGAGATGGACCCCTACCACGGCTACTGGATCAAGGCGACAGAGCCGTGCGTGCTGACCCTTTCTGGCACGGAGATCCCGGACAACACGCCTCTTTCGTTGGCGACCGGCTGGAACCTGATCAGCTATCTGCCCAACGCCAGCCAGGGAGTGGAGGCGGCACTGGCTTCCATCGCCGGCCAGTACAGTCTGGTGCAGGGCTTTGACCCGGTGCTGGGCGGGTTGACCTACGATCCGGCGCTGCCCTTTTTCAGCACGCTGACGCAGTTGGATCCGGGGCGCGGCTACTGGGTAAAGATGATTGAACCGGGCACGCTGGTGTACCCGGAAGAGGGTGCCCTGCTCGGAGCTGCGAGCCATGTACGGGGCGACGCCCGGATTGCGGCCGGGGCGGATGCGGGAGCGTTACTGGCGCCCTGCGGCGATCCGGTGCACCTGTCGACCGAGTGGGTGAACTTTTACAGCCAGCCGCCGCGCACGACACTGAACGGGGTGCCTCTTCCGGTGGGGAGCTGCGTGGAGGCCTATGCGGGGGCGGTCAAGGTGGGGTCGTACCTGGTGAGCGGAGTGGGTTGGTACGGATTCCTCCCTGCTTACCGGGACGATCCGACCACGGGGGAGAAGGACGGAGCGTACCCCGGGGACGCCATCACCTTTCGGATCAACGGGCTGCTTGCGACGCCGGTGGGCACGTGGGGGAACACCACGAACCCGACCTGGACGACCAACGGAGCCAGCGTTCAGGTAGACCTGGCGGCAGGGAGTGCTACGACGCCGACGAACATACCAGTGACGCCGACGCCGACGAATACGCCTGTAACGCCGACGCCGACGAACACGCCCATCACGCCGACACCGACCAACACGCCCATCACGCCGACACCGACCAACACGCCCATCACGCCGACACCGACCAACACGCCCATCACGCCGACACCGACCAACACGCCCGTCACGCCGACGCCGACGAATACGACCATCCCGCCGACGCCGACGGACACGACCATCCCGCCGACGCCGACCGACACGGTGGTGTTGCCCACGCCGACTCTGACCACCGTACCGCCGAGTGCGACGCCGGTCACTCCTTCTCCGACGGTCGCCACGGCCACGCCGACACCGGTGACGCCATCGCCGACTCTCACGCCTGTGACGCCGTCTCCCACGTCCCTCACGCCGACCCGGACCGCCTCCGCGACGATCACGCTCACTCCCACCGAGACCCTCACGCCAACCGAGACGAGCGTTTTGGCGCCCAGTGCTACGCCGTTCTGCAC
This sequence comes from Anaerolineales bacterium UBA2200, assembly GCA_002327925.1. Taxonomy (GTDB): domain Bacteria; phylum Chloroflexota; class Anaerolineae; order UBA2200; family UBA2200; genus UBA2200. The sequence goes on along the minus strand of DCVA01000011.1, from coordinate 24,697 downwards.
GCCTCTCTCCATCTGGTTCCAGCAGGGCCTGCTGCCAGAGGCCTCCTACGCGGGGGCGAGCGACACGTATCTCAACATCGAGAACCAGACCACCACTTACGATACGAATACCACGCTGAGGTTGAAGAACGACTCCAATGGAGGAATACGGCCGCTGCTGCGCTTTGACATCAGCCGCATCCCCACCGGATCGACCGTCCAGGCGGCGACCCTGCACCTGGGACAGGACACCTCGCGGAAAAACGAGCTGTACGACTCGTCGGTCAGCGTCTACTCTGTATCCCGCCACTGGGTGATCACGGAGGCGACCTGGCTCGGGGCCACGGCTTCTCAGAACTGGGCCGTGCCGGGCGCTGACGGCCCCTCCGACCGCAGCATGATCCCGGAGAGCACCCTGGTTGTGAAGATCATTGACGAATGGCAGTGGCGGCAATTCCCGGTCCGGGATGCCGTGCAGGCCTGGATCGATGATCCGGATCAGAATGAGGGCCTGCTCCTCATCGGCAGCGGGGCGAGCCAGGAGTTTCGTTTCTACTCGGACAACTCGGTGTTCGTGGACCGCCGGCCCAGACTGGAGATCCTGTACTGCCTGCCCCCGCCCACGCCAACGCCGACATCGACGGCGACGAACACGCCGACCCCTACGGCCACGGCGACCCATACGCCGACGGACACACCCACGCCCACCCCCACGGTCACACTGACTCCGACGCTGACCGCGACGCCCACGCCCACCTATACGCCGACCCATACGCTCATCCCTACCGCCACGGCGACTCAGACGCAGACCGCCACGCTCACGCCATCGCAGACCGCCACCCAGACGCCCACCCCAACCGTCACGCAGACGTCAACGCCCGTCCCCGCGGCAACGGTCACGGTGACGGAGACTCCTGAGCCCTCCCTTGTGCCCACCCACACGGTGACCCTTACACCCGCTTACAGCGAGACTCCGCAAGCGACCCCCACAAAGACACCGCTGCCCACCTGGACTCTGATTCCAACCCGCACGGCCACGCCGAGCCAGACTCCCTGGGTAGGCAGAGTCCTGCTCCCGTTCATCGTGAGATACTATGCGCCTCCGCAGTGACCTGTCTCATGGCACACTTCTTTGGATCTGAGATGATGCGCAGTCGCACTCAACGCCATCGCTCGTTGTGCTTCGTCCTGTTGGCGCTCCTGGCGCTCAGTCCGCTCGCGCCTGGGGCCACCCGGGGCGCCTGCGGGGAAGGGGTACACTTCTCCACGGACTGGGTCAACTTTTACAGCGCGCCGCCCCATACGACGCTGAACGGAGCCGCCGTACCGGCGGGCAGTTGCATCGAGGCCTTTGCCGGGGGAGTCAAGATCGGCTCCTTTGTGGTCAAGACGGCGGGGGCGTACGGATTCCTGGCCGCCTATCTGGACGATCCCACCACTCCCGAGAAGGACGGGGCCCTCCAGGGAGAAGCGGTCACCTTCGAGATCGAAGGCCTCCCCGCCGCACCGCAGGGGACGTGGGGCGGCTCGGTCGCTCCCTCCTGGACGGCCAAAGGCGCCAGCATCCAGGTAGACCTGGCAGCAGGCAGTACCGCCACGGTGACGCCCACCCCCGCCGTGCACAGAGCCATGCTGCCTGTGATCCTGCTGCGCGGGGCACTGCCCCGGTAGTTGAGCGTGCGCTTGTCCCGCTGATCCGTTCCGGCCCGCTGCGCCCGGGACACGACTCCTCTGTGTCACTCGCTCGCACCGCCCGGCCGGCAGCTTTGCCGGGCAGGTGCCATTCGGTTATACTCTCCTCAAGCCCGTCGCCCGCTCTGTACAGGAGGTATCGCGATGACCACTCTGACTGAGACCTGTCAGGCCATAGCCCCCACGCAGCTCTGGTCCGCGGCTGACTCCCTCTCCCCACGCGTCCGGCGTCTGCGCCAGCAATTCCTCTCCTTCTACGAGCGCGACTACCGCAATGAGGTGCGCGCCTACACCACGGGCACTGCCTGGGACAGCGTCTACTCTCTCTGGAGCTGGAGCAACGTGCCGGAGATGGGCATGTTCCTGCCGGGAGCATCCAGCTACCTGCTGGCCGCAGCCAGGCCGGTCGATCTGCCTCCCGGTTTCTGGGACGAACCCCTGGTGGTACGGCGCGCGCTCTTTTTCCGCGAAGTGGCGGTCAAGCACCTGCCCGTTCAGATCCTGGACGGGGAGCTGGTGGTCGGCTCGCACTGGAGCACGGCCCTCTCGCGCTGTTTGAAGAAGGAAGAGGCCAGGGCTCGCGACCGCCAGGAGCAGACGTTTTTCCGGCAGTGGAAAGAGCTCAACGACGTGGGGGCGGGCAACTGCGGCGCTGTGCCGGGTCATCTGGTGCCCGACTATCCCCATGCCCTGCGTTTGGGCTGGGCGGGCATCCAGGCCGAAGCCGAGGCCATAGCGGCCGATGGGGCCAGCACGGCGGAGCAGCGAGATCAGGCCAGAGCCGTGTCCATCTGCGCGGATACGGTCCGCCTGATGGGTGAGCGGTACGCGGCGGAGGCGGAGCGGCTGGCGGACGAGGCGCAAGGGGATCGTGCGGCCGAGCTGCGCGAGATCGCACGCATCTGTCGCAAGGTGCCCTGGCTGCCGGCCGAGACCTTCCCGGAGGCCCTGCAGTCCCTGTGGACCACCCACATGCTGCTGATGGCCGCAGAGAGCTACCCGGGGCCGGGCGTATCGCCGGGGCGGGTGGATCAGTATCTCTATCCCTACTACCAGGCCGACCTGGAGCAGGGCCGCCTGACGCGCGACCGGGCCAGGGAGTGGCTCGACTGCCTCTGGGTCAAGCACAACTATGTCTATGATTACCAGGGCTGGGTGGGCACGAACCAGGGCATCAACGCTTCCTTCGGCCAGCTCATCACTCTGGGCGGCATGGACCAGCAGGGCAACGATGCGTCCAATGACCTCACCTACCTGATGCTGGACGTGATCGAAGAGATGAACCTGCTGGAGCCCAAGCCCAACGTGCGTATCCATGCAAGGACCCCGGACCGGCTGCTGGCGCGTCTGGTGGATATGCTGGCCGGGGCGCAGGGCTCGCCCTTCCTGATCAACTTTGACGAGAACTCGATCGCAGGCCTGCGCTGGCAGGGATTGCCGGAAGAGCGCCTGTGGGATTATGCCCCTGTGGGCTGCCTGGAGAATACCCTGGCCGGGGACGACCGCTCCGGAACGGTGGATGTGAACCTGAACCTGGCCAAGGCGGTGGAGCTGGCGCTCAACGACGGGCGGGATATGGCCACGGGCAAACAGGTCGGTCCGCGCACGGGCGACCCTGCTTCCTTCACCACCTTCGAGGCTGTGTTCGATGCCTTCAAGGCCCAGTTGCAGCACCTGATGGAGCGCCTGATCGCAGTCAACAACCTGGCGGATGAGGGGCGGGCGCGCTGGGAGCCGGTGCCCTACATGAGCGGGGTCGTGGGCGGATGCCTGGCCAGCGGCAAGGACAGCAACGCCGGCGGCGCCACCCACAACTATCTCACGGTGGAAGGCATCGCCCTGGCCACGGCGGCCGACAGTCTGGCCGCCATCCAGCGGCTGGTCTTTCAGCAGAACCAGGTGTCGATGGACGAGCTGCACCGGGCTCTGCTGGCCAACTTTGAGGGGCACGAGAACCTGCGGCAGACCCTGCTGAACAAGGCCCCCAAGTACGGCAACGACGACAGCGAGGCAGACGGCATCGCCCGCGCTGTGAGCCGCTTCTGGACGGAGGAGGTCTTCCGCCATACCTCGCCCACGGGCAAGCGCTACCGCGCCGGGTACCTTTCCTGGAACTACTGGATCGCCTACGCCCCCGCCACAGCGGCGACCCCCGATGGGCGCCGCAGAGGGCAGTTCCTGTCCAACGCGGTCTGCCCGGTCAACGGAGCGGACCGGCTGGGGCCCACGGCGGTGATCAAGAGCGTGGGCCAGCTCGGTCTGGAGAGCGCCCCCAACGGCGCCAGCCACACGATGAGCTTTAGCCCGAGCCTGCTGCGGGACGCGGAGCACCGCGCCAAGTGGATGGCCCTGCTGCGCGCCTATGGCCAGGTGGGCGGCACCTGCCTGCAGGTCAACGTGATCGATGCGGCTACCCTGCGCGCGGCGCAGCAGCACCCGGACGAGTACCGCAATCTGCTGGTGCGCGTGACCGGCTACAACGCCTACTTTGTCGGGCTGGGCAAGGAAATTCAGGACGAGATCATCGCTCGCGAGAGCCACGCGCTGTAAGGGCGGCCAATGCCTCTCACGGGCCTGACTTTCAATGTCCAACGCTTTAGCACGGAAGACGGACCGGGCATACGCAGCACGGTGTTCTTCAAGGGTTGCCCCCTGCGCTGCAGGTGGTGTCACAACCCGGAAGGGCTGCGTCCATCGCCGGATCTGGTCTGGTACGACGTCCGCTGTATCGGCGCGCGGGAGTGCCTGAAGGCCTGCCCGGAGGGAGCGCTGGAGCTGGCTGCGCAGGGCATCTGCATCGACCGGACTCGCTGCACCGTCTGTGGGACTTGCGTCAGCGCCTGCCCAACGGCAGCGCTGGAGGTCATCGGGCGGAGCTGGACGGCCGAGGAGATGCTGCAGGAACTGCAGAGAGATCGGGCGTTCTACGAGACCTCGGGCGGGGGAGTCACCTTCAGCGGCGGGGAGCCGATGCAGCAGGTTGGTTTCCTGGCTGAACTGCTGCCCCTGTGTGATGGTGCCGGACTGCACGTGGCGCTGGATACGTGCGGGGCTGTCTCCTGGGCCAGGTACGAGTCAATCCTCCGGTGGGTGGACCTGGTCTTGCTGGACATAAAGCTGATCGATCCCGAGCGCCACAGGGCCGCCACGGGAGTCTCGAACGAGGGTATCCTGGAGAATGGCAGGCGCCTGGCCCGGGCCGGCATGCCGCTGTGGATCCGTACGCCGGTCATCCCCGGGTGGACGGCTGACCGGGAGAACATTGCCGCCATCGGGCGGTTCATCCGTAACGAGCTGCCCACGGTAGAGCGATGGGACCTGCTGGCCTACACCAACCTGGGCCGGCCCAAGTACAGACGGCTGGATCTGGACTATGCCCTGGCTCAGGCGCCGCTGCTGGCGCGCTCTGTGATGGAGGAGCTGGCAGAAGCGGCAGCAGAGTCCGTTCCGGTAGCCCGCTGGTCCGGCGCCACGTGCGACTGACGAGCGCTAGCTGAAAAAGGAGTGCAAGAATGGCAAGCGACACGCCGAAGGAATACCGCAACCTGGTCCTCTACGAAGTGTACGTTCGCAACCACAGCCCTCAGGGCACGTTCGCCGGGGTGGAGGTGGACCTGGCGAGGATTCGCGCCCTGGGCGTGGACGTCCTGTGGTTCATGCCCATTCACCCCATCGGCCAGGTGGCGCGCAAGGGCAGCATGGGCTGCCCCTATTCCGTGGCCGACTATCGCGGCATCAATCCGGAGTACGGCACCTGCGCTGATTTCGCCCGGCTGATCCAGAAGGCGCACGAGCTGGGGCTCAAGGTGATGATCGATGTGGTGTACAACCACACGGCTCACGACTCGGTGCTGGTGCGCGAGCACCCGGACTGGTTCCACCAGGACGAGCACGGGCGCCCGGTCACCACGGTCCCCGACTGGAGCGACGTGATCGACCTAAAACACCCCAATTCGGACCTGACCGCCTACCTCGTTGATTCGCTGCAGGGCTGGGCCGAGTTCGGGGTGGATGGGTTTCGCTGCGACGTGGCCTCCCTGGTGCCTCAGGAGTTCTGGGTGGCCGCGCGCCGCGAGGTGGCCAGGGTCAGGCCGGGAGTGATCTGGCTGGCCGAGTCGGTGCACGCCGCCTTCGTGGCCTACCGCCGCTCGATCGGCCTGGCCACCATCTCCGACAGCGAGCTGTACGCCGCATTCGACCTGACCTATGACTATGACATCTGGCCCATCTGGCAGACGGCGGCCGCCGGCAAGGCGCCCGTCTCGCGCTACCTGGAGATGCTCCGCTTCCAGGACGCCATCTACCCGGCGAATTTCGCCAAGATGCGCTATGTGGAGAACCACGACCAGGCACGAGTGATGGCCGCGACGCGAACGAGAGAACAGGCGCTGGCCTGGACGGCCTTCCAGGTCTTTAACAGGGGCCCCTTCCTGATCTATGGCGGGCAGGAGTCGGCGGCGCGCCACACGCCCTCGCTGTTCGAGAAGGATCCGGTCGAGTGGGGCAGCTACGAGTTGTCGCCCTTCCTGAGAAAGCTGACGGCCCTGAAGAAAGACTCGGCGCAGCTGGAGGGCAGCTTTGCGCTGTTGAGCGCAGAGCCGTGCATCCAGGCGACGTGGCACAGGACGGGAGGCGGCCTGTACGGAGTGTTCAACGTGAGCGGCACAGGCGGTCCGGTCGAGGTGCGGTTGCCGGACGGCAGCTATCAGGATGAGCTCGGCGGTGCTGCGGTTGAGGTGAGGGGCGGGAGGATGTCTGCCCCCGCGAACGCCGTGATCCTGCGCTACGACAGTCCGATGAACCTGGAGCCCTTCTATTCCGACCTGCTCGACTACAATTTCGACGGCGAGTAGCCGGACCGCTACTCCGGTGCTGCGGTTCCTGGAGGAAAAGCATGCCAATTCTGGAAAAGAACCCTGGACTCCTCGAGGCCCTGCGAGGGGCGATGACGCCCAAGTTCGCTGCCACGCGCAGTGCCGAGGGCACTCCCAACGTAGTGCCTCTGGTCTCGATCACTCCGGCCGAGGACCAGCCGGACACGCTCTACTTTGGCAATTTTCTGCTGCGCAAGACGGTGACCAATCTCGACCAGGATAAACGAATGGGGATCCTGGTCATCACGCCGGATCTCAAGGGCTGGATACTCAAGGCCGATTTTGTGGAATGGCAGGCCACTGGCCCTTACGTCGACCTGCAGAACAGCAGCGCCCTGCTGCGCTACAACGCCTACACGGGCATCCGCAACGCCGGCCTCATCCGCGTGCTTTCGGTGGAGGGCTCCTTCACCATCTCCAAGCTGCAGGTGGCCCGGGACTACCTGCTGGCCAGAATGGCGGCGCTATTTGCGCGCGGCAGCGCAGCGGGCACGGCAATGCCCCTGGCGGTGCGGCGCGAGTTCGCCAGAATGGTGGCGGTGAAGGTGCTGGCCTGGGTGGGCGTGGACGGGTACCCGGCGGCGGTGCCAGCCCTGTCGCTGCAACCGGCCGGACCGGGCACGCTGGTGGCCTGGAAAGGATCGCCGGCTCCGGCGGACGGAGCCAGCGTTGCAGGCAACATCCTGACCTTTGCGGCAGTCTCGTACCAGATCAAAGGGAAGTGGTCGGCAGGTAAGAACACGGGTACCCTGACCGTGCAAGAGGTCTATGCGGGTGGACCACCCCTGCCCGGAGGGCGCGTGGCCTAGCGCCAGGGCCAACAGGAGGCAGTAGTGAAGACCCAATCGCGTTGGTTTCGTGCACTGTTGTTCGGCTCGATCTACTTTATCGAAGGGGCCATCCTGACGTACTTTTCGGGATTCAATGCCCTCTACCTGCGCTCGTTCGATATGTCCTACTCCCTCATCGGCACGGCAGGCGCGGTGGCACTGCTGCCCTTTGTGCTCAAGATCTTTATCGGCATGTTGAGCGACAGGGTGAACCTCCTGGGCCTGGGCCATCGCAAACCCTTCATGATCATTGGCATCCTCCTGCAGGCGCTGGGGCTGGTGCTGGTGCCGCTGGTCAATCCCGTGACGTCCTTCGGACTGTACCTGGCTCTGCTGCTGCTCATCTCGCTGGGCATGTCCACCTATGACACCTGTGCGGATGGCCTGTCCATCGACACCACTCCCACAGAGCAGAGGGGTTTCGTGCAGGGAGTGATGGTGGGCGCCCGGGCGCTGGCGGCCATTGTGCTGGCCTCGGCCATGGGCTTTCTGGTGGCGCGGGTTTCATGGAGTGCTGCCTTCTGGTTCACCGCTGTGATCACCCTGCTGCCTCTGGTGCTGGTGCTGCGGGTTCACGAGGACGAGCGTCCGGCGGAGAAGAGCTTTTCTCTGTCCGGGTTCCGGTCCTTCTTCACCCGCAGGATGGGGCTGTTCCTCCTGCTTGGCCTGATCTATCCCCTGGTGCTCTACAGCGTCAACGGCATCCTGGGAACCTTCCTGAATGAGAGTGTTGGGATCAGCATACTCCAGGTGGGGTTGTACACTTCGCTCTTTGGAGTGGGAGCTGTGGTGGGAGGACTGGCCGGAGGGCCTCTGACGGACCGGCTGGGGCGGCGCAGCAGTCTGCTCTTTGCCATGGTTGTCACCTCCGTGTCGCTGTTCGCGCTGGTGGGCAGTGTGTCGCCGCTGGTAGCGGTGATCGCGGTCCTGGTGTTCGGCATCGCCTTTGGCTACTATGAGACGGTCTACATGGCGGCGGGGATGGATTTCTCCGACCCGCGCATCGCGGCGACCATGTTCGCCATCATCATGGCCGTGGGCAACATTGGCATCGGCGCTGGCCAGCCACTGGCAGGCGTGATCGTCGATGCCCGGGGGTTCCGCTTCCTGTTCGTGGTGCTCAGTCTGGTGAACCTGGCCTCCCTGCCTCTGGTGCCCCTCATCTTCAAGTCAGGTTCTTCCGGTGGCGACGCGGGACCGGGAATGTCGTACGATTCTGGAGTGGACGTGCAGCGGCCCGGGTAGAAGGGAGCGACCCCGATGCACATCGAACGCCTGGAGGTCAAGCGCTTTTCTCTGCGGCCGCCGATTCCGCTCACCGTGGCCTACGGGTCGTACCCGACGCTGGACTATGTGTCGTTGCAGGTCCACACGGACAACGGGCTGGTTGGCCTGGGGGAGGCGTCTCCCGATACCGAGGTGACGGGAGAAACGCAGGACACTTGCCTGCATGGGCTGCAGAGGGCCGAGTCGTGGCTGATTGGACGGGATCCGTTTGAGCTAGAGGCGCTGCTGGGCGCCTTTGAGGAAGAGTTCTTCGGGCAGCCATCGGCCATGGCTGCCCTGGACATGGCGCTGTACGACCTGATCGGCAAGGCGCTGGGGGTTCCCGTTTACCGGCTGCTGGGGGGCAGTGCACGCCGGGTCATGGAGATCTACCCTCTGGTGCCCCTGCTGCCGCCTCGGGAGATGGCCGAGCTGGCGGCGGCCTTTGCCACGGGCGGGTACGGGACGCTCAAGCTGAAGGTGGGCACAGGACCGGACGAGGATGAAGAGCGAGTCAGGCTAGTCCGTGAGGCGGTGGGACCGGAGGTCCGGCTGAGAGTGGACGTCAACCAGGGCTGGCACACTGCCGCCGTCGCGATCCCCGCCGTGGAGCGTGTGGCGCGCTGGAAGGTGGACTGGATCGAGCAGCCGGTGGACGCGGAGGACCTGGACGGGCTGGCCGAGGTGACCCACGCGGTGAAGGTTCCGATCATGGTCGACGAGGGCTGCCATGCTCCGCAGGATGCCCTGGCCGTGGTACGCCGGGGAGCGGCGAACATCATCAACATCAAGCTGATGAAATGCGGCGGCCTGCATCGCGCGTTGCAGATCGCCGCCATCGCTGAAGCGGCAGGGCTACCCTGCATCGTCGGCTCGATGGGCGAGAGCAGCATCGGCAGTCTGGCCGGGCTGCACCTCTATGCGTCGCGCAAGTGCTTCCTGGCCGGCGAGGTGATCGGCCCGCTGTTTGTGGAGGGGGACATCGCGTCCGGCTTTGAGGTACTGGACGGATGTGCCGTGCTGCCGGCGAAACCCGGGCTGGGAGCGGCCCTGTTCCGTTCGCCCGCGAGCGAGGAGACCCAACCGGCATGAGTGTGAACTGGGACGAGGTCGGGCAAGAAGCGGCGACCCTGCTGAGCGGCTACCTGAAGACACGCACGGTCAACCCGCCCGGCAACGAGCGACTGGCGGCGGACTATTTGATGGCTCTGCTCCAGGCGAAGGGATTCGAGGGTACTCTGTGGGAGCCCTCGTCCGGCCGGGCCAACCTGACCGCCCGCCTGAAGGGGGAAGCGAGCCGCGGGGGGATCATCCTGCTGCACCACATGGATGTGGTGGCGGCGGAGCCGGAGCGCTGGACGGTGGATCCCTTCGGGGGAGAGATTCGCGATGGCTTTGTGTGGGGGCGCGGCGCTCTGGATATGAAGGGCGCCGGCATCATGCACCTGCTGGCCATGGATCTGCTGCGCCGCGAGGGACTGCCTCTGTCTCGCGATGTGATCCTGCTGGCCGTGTCCGATGAAGAGGTGGATAGCAGTCAGGGCACAAGCTGGCTGCTGCGCGAGAAAAGCGAGATCCTGCAGGCCGAGTACGTGTGGGACGAGGGCGGCTTCGGGTTGGATGGCATGTTCGGTCCGGGGGTGGTCTTTACGGTCGCCGTGGCGGAGAAGGGCTGCCTGTGGCTGCGTCTGGTAGTCGAAGGCGAGCCAGGTCATGGCGGCGTTCCTCAGGCGGGCAATCCCGTGGAGCTGCTGGTGGCGGCACTGGAGCGCCTGCGGCGGCATAGGTGGCCGCCCATCCTGCACCCGGTCGTGCGCGATATGCTGCAGCAGGTCAGCACCACCATGCCGGCGCCAAAGAACTGGCTGCTGCGGAACCTGGACCGCCAGCCGGTCTGGCACATGGCCAGGGGCGCCCTGGTCGGCCAGCCAGCACTAAAGGCCATGCTGCAGACCACGGTCAGCATTACCGGCCTCAAGGGCGGGGTCAAGGAGAACGTGATTCCCGAGCGGGCGGAGGCCACCCTGGACGTGCGTTTGCTGCCCGGGCAGGAAGAAGAACCGTTCCTCGCAGAGTTGAAGAGAGTGCTCCGTGAGCCGTGCCTGCGGATCGGAGTCATCCAGCACCCGGCGCCCGGCACGGTCACCCCCTATGCCGGCGATGCGATGTACGAGGCGCTGCGGAGCGTTTGCCCGAGGATAGTGCCAGGCTCCCGTGTGGCTCCACTGCTCACGGTGGGGACCACCGATTCGTCGCATTTTCGCGCACACGGCTTCAAAACCTATGGGCTGTACCCGGCGGTGATCCCTCCCGAGGAGCTCGGCCGTTTCCACGGGATCGACGAGCGCATCTCTGTGGCGAACCTGGCTCTGGGCACGCGCCTGGTCTATGAAGTGCTGCGTCAGGTGTGCACTCGCTGAGTCAGGTTGCGAGTTTACCATCAAAGCTCGCCCGGCCCTAGCCGGCCAGCAGGTCCGTCCGCCGGCGCCAGGCGTAGAGAATCACGAATGGGCCAAAGGCCAACGCCCAGACGTGGATCACGATTTCCACCAGCACATCGGTGTTGAACGGCGTGTACAGACCGTTCTGCAGGAAAAAGAGCGCATCCACCAGTCCCAGAAAGATCAGTGCGCTGCCCCCGAGCAGGGAGAAGAGGATCCCCCACGACCTGGCTTTCCAGAGACCGATGGCCGCCAGCAGGCAGACGGCCGCCAGGTAGAGGTCGGCCGCCGGAAACGAACGCTCCCACAAGAACCAGCTCTCGCACTCGCGCGCGAAGTAGGAACGGGCCTGACGGTCATAGTCGGCGAAGAAGGTGACCCAGAAGGCGGCCGTCAGGACCGCGGTCAGCCCAAGCAGGATCGCCACGGTCTTTCGACTCTGTTGTTTGGTCATCCTCGCCTCCTGATTCTAACTATCCCCGGCCTTGTCCTCCAGAGCGCCAGGCGGCCAGCAGAGAGGAACCCGGGGGATCGAGTCGTCGTGGCGCATGGCTCGCTCCATGGCCCATACGTAACTCTCCTCGCCCACCAGATGCATGCCGCCGTCGACAAAGAGCGTGTGCCCCGTCACCCAGTCCGACCATTCGGAGGCCAGGAAAGCCGCTGCCCTGGCCACGTCTTCCGGCTGGCCAAAGCGACCGAAGGGCACCTGCTTGAGGTGCATCCGGCGCAGCTCCGGGATCTGGGTCACCTCTTCGGTCAGCGGTGTTTCGATCATCCCCGGGGCGAGCGCGTTGACATGGATACGGTACGGGGCCAGCTCGAGCGCCGCGGCGCGCGTGAACATCATCACGCCTCCTTTGGAGGCGCAGTAGTGCACCTCTCCGGCCAGGGGAACCGTCTCGTTGATGGAGGAGAGGTTGATGATCTTGCCCGGCCGCTTCTGTGCGATCCACCAACGGGCGGCTGCCCTCGTGCAGAGGAAGGTCCCCTTGAGGTTGACGCCCAGAACCCAGTCCCATTCCTCTTCCAGCATGTCGACGATCATCGACTCGCTGCCCACGCCCGCCGAATTGACCAGGATGTCCAGCCCGCCCAGGCTCTCGATGGTCCTGGTGACCATGGCGTCCACCGAGTCGGCGGTCTGAACGTCCACCTCGAGCGCCAGGGCAGGGTGCCCCTCCGCTTCCAGCGCGTGGGCCGTTGATTCGGCGCCGCTCAGGTCCAGGTCGGCGACGGCCACGGATGCGCCCAGAGAGGCGAACATCCTGGCGATGCCCTGCCCGATACCCGACCCGCCGCCTGTGACGAGGGCGACCTTGCCGGTGAGATCCAGGTTGGGTTTCATGGTCGCCTCTATCCCGCACCGCCGCTACTGCGGCCCGCTGCGGCGCTGGCTCCCCGACCTGTGTTGTAGCGGGCAAAGTCGCCTTCGAACTCGGTCGGGATAGTCTGCAGGATCTCTACCCAGCGGATGGTGGAATCAGCGCCGCGCAGCAATTGCAGCAAGTTGCCGCGGGCCTTGAGCTTGCGCATGGTCAGGGCCTTGTTCGGGTTCAGCGCTCCGCGCAAAACGTCCACCCACACTCCGTAGGCGCCGCTGAGGGTAAAGTCGGTCTTGCGCTCACCGGTCCACATCTCGGGGATGCTCCCGTGGTCGATCTGAAAGCCGATGGTGAGCGTATCCTTGACCCCTTTGGTCGGTTCTGCCAGCAGCACGAGCGTGTAGGACTCGAGGTCGTTCTGAACCATACTGCAGTAGGTCTTGTCCGCGTTGCTGCGGCGCCGTGCCTCTTCCAGGTACTCGGGACTGCCCAGCTTCATCTCGCCCTCCTCTCGAAAGATCGCACCCACTAGTGCCCGAAATCGAAGACGGCTTTGACCATCTTGTGTTCGCTCTTGTGGAAGGACATGGCCAGGGCCCGTTTGTAGTCTTCCAGCCGGAAGCGGTGCGTGAGCAGAGGTGACAGGTCCAACTCTCCTCTGGCCATCCAGTCCAGGATCAGCTCATACGCGCGTCGCCTTCCGCCCAGGCATTCCTCGGTAGAAGAACAGAGGGTGCCGGCGACAGTGAGCTCCTTGAGCCACACAAAACTCCAGTCCACCTTGCTTGTGACGGCGCTGAGTCCGATCAGCATCACTCTTCCGCCCGGGCGGGCAAGACGCAGAGCGTCGTCCAGCGTGCCATCGTTGCCAACGCACTCGTACACCACGTGAGCGCCGCCGCCCATCATCACTCGCTTGCCCATGACCGGCTTGTGCAACGTGCCTCCGGTGCGCTGGGCAATCGCGGCGTACACATCACCCTGGCTGTCGATCACCTCATCAGCGCCATAATGGCGCGCCAGCTCCGCCTGGAAGGGGTAGCGGGCCACGCCGAGGAGCCTGCCCTTGAATCCGGACATACGAAGGGCGGCCACCGTGCCGACACCCATCATTCCCATACCGATCACCAGGGCTGTCTGGTCGTCTGACGGCAGGTGAGACAGCACCGGGTGCAGAGCCGAAGCGAACGGATCGACGAGGATGGCGTTCTCATCGGACACATTGTCAGGCACGGGAAAGACCTGGAAAGGGTGGGCGAGGTAGTAGGGTGACCAGCTGCCCCCTACCTGCCAGTTGTTTCCGAGCTGGAATCCAATGCCAGGCGTGCCCTGACGAACGTTCTCGCAGCGCGGGAAGTGGCCCTTCTGGCAGTGCTCGCACCACTGCGCGAGGTCGCGTGTGGGGCATGGCAGCAAAGGGTCGGCGATCACCCTCTGGCCGACAGATAACCCCTCCACTGCACTGCCGACCTCGGCCAGGATGCCCATGTTCTCGTGTCCGAAGACAAAAGGCAGAGACGTGTAGGGGGACGACGATGGGCTGTCGTGCAGCCTGACCAGACCCACGTCCGATCCGCAGATTCCTGCGTAGCGGGTTCTGACCTTGACCCAGTGGTCCGTGAGCGGACGGGGCTCCGGCAGCTCCTGGAGCTGCACGCAGGACAGAGGCCCGTAGTACAAGGAGGGGAAGAGCGGTCCCAGCACCTGGGTGAACGCGTAGCGGGGAATGCTGAACAGGAAAACCACGGCTTTCATGACACCAGCCTCCCGTTCCGGGATGGGCGCAGTTTAGCACGACTGTCGAGAGGGGTCAAGGTCGCTCGTCACGAGCAGGGAAATGGACGGGCTACGGACGCTTGGTGTCCGCCGGGTGATGGGATATACTGCCCAGGTTGGTTCTCGATTCTTCACCCGCCTAGGCGGGAAAATGGCCGAAGGAAAACCATGGACCCCATCGAAGTAGCTGTAGACGCCGCCCGTCTGGCGGGAGCACTCGCATTGCGCCACTTTCGTAGACCCCAGCCGATGCGCCTCAAGGGCCCGGCCGATCTGGTCACTCAGGCCGATGGCGAGGCCGAGGAGATCATTGTCCACACCATCCGCCGCGCCTTTCCGGACCACGAGTTTCTGGGCGAAGAAGGTCACCAGCCCAGGCCGGATGCGGAGTACGTCTGGGTGATCGACCCCATCGATGGCACGCGCGACTATGCTCGCGGCATTCCCTTCTTTTGCACCTCGATCGCCCTGACCCGCCGTGGGCTGCCAGTGGCGGCCGTGATCTATGACCCGATTCACCAGGAGACCTTCCACGCTGAGGCGGGAGGCGGAGCGTTTCTGGACGGATCACCCATTCACGTCGGCGCAAGAGCAGAGCTGCAGGACGCGGTTTTGACGTTGAGCCTGGTTTCGGAGCGCTACCTGTACAATGGTCACCTGGCTTTGCCCATGCTGGACGAGCTGCAGGGCCAGGTCGAATCGGTGCGCATCATGGGGTCGGCGGCGCTGCATCTGGCCTACGTGGCCTGTGGCCGCTGTGACGTGGGCTTCCAGGATTCGGTCCACCCATGGGACATCCTTGCTGGCGCTCTGCTGGTGCAGGAGGCCGGCGGCGTGGCTACGGACCTGCTGGGTGGGCCGGTCGGCATCTCTTCTCATGACATCATCGTGGCCAGCAGCCGTGCTTTTCATGAGGCGGTTAGGGCAGCGGCGCAGCGAGCTGTCCTGGTGCGGCCAGTGCGACAGGCGGACCGCGAAAGGTGAGCCGATAGCCCCTGTTGCTGCGTATAGAGGGATGTTGGCCTGTACCAACCAATTTCGCTGAGAGAATAGAAAGGAGCGGCCAATGTCACAGCAAGAGCCGAAGGTAGCGCCTGAGGAGGCCAGGAGTCAGGAAGCGTGGGCAGAGATCGGCCGGCGGATCGAAACGCAGATCAAGCACGACCTGGCGTCGTGGGCCGGAGCGATGGAGACGGATAACTGGCAGGTCATCGGCCGGCGCATCGAAGCCAAGGTGCGTTCCGGCTTTGCCACGGGAGTCGGCGTAAAGCCGGAGGCCTCATGGGACGAAGTGGGCCGCGCTGCCGAGGCCAAGGTCCGCGCCGAGATTGCCACCGGCGTTGGGGCCGGGGATCAGGCGACCTGGGATGAGATCGGCCGCCGCGTGGAGCTGCAAGTCAAGAGCGGGCTGGGCAACTGGGCCGGTGCAGCCCCTGGAGATGATTGGGCCGCCATCGGAGCCAAGATCGGCAGCAAGATTGAAATGACCGTCCAGGAGACACTGGAGAACCTGAGGGCCGAAGGCAAACGGTCCAAAGAGGGTGACCCAGGCCAGCCATTTGCCGAGGAAGACACGCCCCGGGAAAGCGGGACATAATCATACACTTGTGGCTGTAAGGGCGGGTGCCGAACCCGCCCTCGTTCTATCTCACCAGGCAAAGGAGCGACACGATGCGCGACGCTGTCATTGTCCAGGCCGTACGCTCGCCCGTTGGCAAGAAGAACGGTTTGCTGCGCCAGTACCATCCCGTAGAGCTGGGTGGTCTCGTTCTGCGAGAACTCCTGGGGCGCAGCGGCCTTTCGGCAGAGCTCGTCGATCAGGTACTGATGGGCTGCGTCACACAGGTCGGTGAGCAGGGGGCCAACGTGGCCCGCCACATTTTGCTGCAGGCCGGGTTTCCCCAAGAAGTGCCCGGCACATCGATGGACTACCAGTGCGGTTCGAGCGAGCAGGCGGTGCACGTGGCCACGGCGCTGATCCAGAGCGGGAACGCCGATATTGTGGTCGCCGGAGGGGTGGAGTGTATGAGCCGCGTGCCGATGGGCTCCAACTTTATGAACGGGCCTGGCTCGCCCTTTACTCCTCAGATCATCGAGCAGTACGACATCATTCCCCAGGGGCTCTCAGCCGAGGCCATTGCCGAGCAGTGGCACATCGGGCGGCAGGAGTTGGACGAGTTCGCCTTCCGCAGCCATACTCTGGCCGCCCGCGCTACAGAGGCGGGCTGGTTCAAGCAGGAGATCATGCCCCTCCCCGTGCAGCTCGAGGATGGATCGCAGACGGTTCTGGATCGGGATGAGGGCATCCGCTACAACCCATCGCTGGAGAAAATGGCGAGCCTGCAGCCGGCCTTCAAGCCCGATGGCGTAGTCACGGCTGGCAACTCCAGCCAGATTTCCGACGGAGCGGGAGCCCTGCTGCTGATGGGACGTGACAGGGCTCTGGACCTCGGTCTGCGTCCCAGGGCAAGGGTCCTGGCTCAGTATGGCGTAGGGGTCGATCCGCATACGATGCTGACCGGACCGATCCCGGCCACGCGTGAGATCCTCAAGCGTGCCGGGCTAACGCTGGAGCAGATGGACTTGATCGAGATCAACGAGGCCTTTGCCACCGTGGTAGCGGCCTGGCAGCGCGAACTGCAGCCCAGGATGGAGAGGGTCAACGTTCAGGGAGGGGCCATCGCTCTGGGCCACCCGCTGGGGGCCACAGGAGCCAGATTGATGGTGTCGCTGCTGCACAGCCTCGAGCGTACGGGCGGGCGCTACGGCCTGCAGACCATGTGCTGCGGCGGCGGGATGGGCATTGCCACCATTCTGGAGCGCGAAGGCTAGAGTCTCAGTTCGCCAGTGAGGGTAGAGTCGAGCCGGCATGGGGCAATGCGGCCCACCGTGCCGCTTGCCCCATTTCGCTCTGCGCGGCGAGCATTGCTTCCTGCGCTGTCGCGAAAGGCGTCAAGCCCATTCCAGTCACCAGGTCCGGCGCCATCGCGGAGACCAGGAAGATGCGCACCCGGCGCCTCATGGTCTTGGCTATGGCGGCGGCCTTGTGCCCTCCGAGCACAAAATGCTCCCGAATACGCCGCAGCATCTCGTCGGGCGTGTTGCCGGAGGTCATCCATTCGGCAAAGACAGGGTTGCCCAGGCCTTCCGGGCACTCCGCCACCAGAATCAAGATCCCCCCGTCACGCACCGCGCGGGCGGCGTTCTCCAGTGCCTTGTGCGCCTGGTAGAGGTTGATGTCCTTGGGCCACCCGCCGGCGCTGGCCAGAACGATGTCCGCCGGCCGCTCGATCGGCACGCGATAGAGCTCGTCTACCCTGCGACAGCCCTGCCTGTGAGCCAGGGTCAGGTCACCGGCTACGGCCTCAACGATGCGCTTGTCGGCATCGAGGACTACGTTCAGCAGGAAGGTAGGCCCGAGGCGCGAGGCCGCTTCCTCCATATCTTCGCGCACCGGATTGCCATCCAGCCGGCCTGCCGCGGCCTCTTCGTGCACCATCCAGGAGTGGTTGGCGCGGATGGACTCGGGGCTGGAGACGCCTGGCAAAAGCGCCTTAGCTCCTCCCGTGTAGCCGGCGAAGTAGTGATACTCGATATTGCCGACGTAGATCCGCCAGTCCGCCTCGACGACTGGCTGGTAGATCTGGATGGGAGTGCCCCGCCGGGTGCGGCCCAGGTCGACAAAGGGACCGGCCCCGATATCTTCGCAGCACACTCGGTCGTAGATGGCCGGGCTGAGCAGGGAGGCCCTCTCAGGCACGGTGAGGCAGCGGTGTCCTCCCAGGGCAAACACGACATGCACACTGCGTGCGGCTACTCCCGCCCGCTCTAGCTCCGAGAGCAGAAAGGGCAGAATGCGAGCTGTCGGGCAGGGACGGGTGAGATCGCTCACCACGATGGCCACACTCTGGTCCGGATGAACCACACGGGCAAGGCGCTCTGTCCCCAGAGGGCGCTCCAGAGCGCGGCGCAACAGGCCCTCCTCTGACTCCCGAGCTTTTGGCAGCTCGCGCTCAAGGAGCCAGCTCACGTCACCGAAAGGCAGGGTGACGGTCTGAGTTGAATGACCGTATGCGAGCGGGCATGTGTCCACGTCTTGCTCCTGGTCAGGGGTGCGCCGAGCAAGCTCATTATAAGGCACGACACGCGCGGCACCAAGGACATGGGCCGGCTACGACCGATCCAGAGTCTATTTGACCAAATGTGCACCTCGGCGTAGAGTAGCCCAACAGTCAGAGCCGCCCGCCAGAGCACGGGGCGGATCGGGGTAGTAACAGGAGGAAGCGTGTCGAAAGGACCTCAGCAGTCGAAGCAACGGGGCTGGCGCGGGCTGCACCGCAACATCTGGGCCACCAGTTTGACCAGTTTCCTGATGGACGTTTCCAGCGAGATGGTGATCAATGTGGTCCCGCTGTTTCTGTCCAACGTTCTGGGTGTGAAGACGAACATTATTGGGCTGATTGAGGGCATCGCCGAGGCAACGGCAAGTCTGCTCAAGGTGTTCTCCGGCTGGCTCTCGGACAGGCTGCGCCAGCGCAAGTGGCTGGCCGTGGCAGGCTATGGCATCTCTGCGCTGGTCAAGCCCTTATTCTACCTGGCGAATAGCTGGGGGACCATCGCGGCAGTGCGCTGGGCGGATCGTTTCGGCAAGGGCATCCGCACCGCGCCGCGCGATGCGCTGATCGCCGACTCGGTGGAACCGGAGAAGCGCGGGCTGGCCTTTGGCGTGCAGCGGGCCGCTGATACCGCGGGAGCGTTCCTGGGACTGTTGATCGCCCTGGCCGTCGTATGGTTCACACAGCGAGGTCAGGTCGGTCTCGGGGCATCCACGTTTCGCGCCCTGGTGTTGATCAGCCTGGTCCCGGCCGCTCTGGCAGTGCTTTCGCTGGCGTTCGGAGCCAGCGATGTGCCTGTGACCTCGCAGCGGCCGGCTCCCAGGTTCGCCTTCCGCAGCCTGGGCAAGAACTTTATGGCCTTTATGCTGATCGTGGGTCTGTTCGACCTGGGCAACTCGTCGGACGCTTTCCTGGTGTTGAGGGCGCAGGAACGTGGGTTGAGTGTGCTCGGAGTCCTCGCCATGCTGGCCACCTTCAACCTGGTCTACACGCTCGTGTCGGCGCCTGCCGGCTCCCTCTCGGACCGCATCGGACGGCGCAAGCTGGTCATTGGAGGCTGGCTGGTCTATGCCGTCATCTACCTGGGCTTTGGGTTGGCCAGGACCGGGTGGCAGGTCTGGGTGCTGTACGCTGTCTACGGCCTCTACTACGGTCTGAGCTACGGCACGGCCAAGGCAATGATCGCCGACATTGTCCCGGAGCACGTGCGCGGGACCGCCTACGGCACGTACAACGCCGTGCTGGGCATCATCGATTTCCCGGCCTCGTTGATTGCCGGCGTGCTGTGGAGCGGCGTTCCGGGTCTCGGGTTCAGGGGTTTTGGTGCTCCGGCTCCGTTCTACTTCGGTGGGGTGCTGGCTCTGATGGCCGCGATTGCGATGTGGCGGTGGAAGCCGGACAAGGCCGGATCCGCCACCTAGCCTGCCAGAGGGTGCGGAACGGGGCGACTACTTGAGCTGGGGCAGCTCGACCGGGTCTTCCCTGGGCCGGCAGACTCTGCACCAGAGGGCGTCGGCTACCACCAAGGCCGCCAATAGTTCATATTCCCACCCTGTCCGCCGGTCAGACCCAGGCGGGTCTAAACCTCGGAGCTGGCTCCAACTCGGGCAGCGACCGATGAGGGGGTGACCGGCGTGGTCAGCACCCAGCGGAAGATGTCCAGCACACCGCGTGCCGCAAAGGCCTGCTTGAGCAGGCGGCGCCCGTGCGAGTAGTTGAAGATGTAGGCACGGTAGAGCGGGTTGTTGACAAAGGCGACCGTGCGCTGCGCCTCCAGAGCCGTGCGCAGACCGTAGTGCCGCACGTACTCCACCACCTCCGCCTCCGGCTTGCCGTCCTGATGCAGCATAAAGCCCACGTTGTCACTCAGTCTGGAGAGCGGCTCGCTCACCCTCTCCAGCTCCAGTTGCAGCCCAACGTCAACCTGCATCGCCGCCAGGGGATACAGGACGTTACCCAGCCACGAGGCCTTCTCCTGCGGGTCGAGGAAGATTACGTCCTTGGCCACAGTGGCGATGCCCTCGGCAATGAGGCACTCGGGCGCGAGCAGCACAGCCACGCTGTGCTCTAGCTGGCCTGCCTGCTGGTACAGGAGCTGCTCCTTGAGTACACACTCTGTGTGATGCCCCGGATAGCCCTCATGGGCCATAAAGTCGAGGGCATCGTCGGTGCGTACGGGAAGATCCGTGTTGATCTGGACTCGTGACCGGCCCTGACCGAGATACCAGTTGTAGCCGGACCAGGGCTGACCGGACACCAGCTCCAACTCCACGCTTTCCCGATCGGGGAGGCCGATCATGTCCATGGTTCTGCGCCGCACCTCAGCGAGTGCCGCCTCCATCACGGGCAACACGGAGGCAGAGGGCAGTTCGAACTGATGCTTCCATTCCAATTGACGCTGGGCCAGGTCGCCCCGGCCCGGCAAGAGCGAATCGACCTTTCGCAGGGCCTGGTCGAACTCACTCTCCGGAGTGCGGGCCGGCGTGATGTCGAAGCAGGCCTGCACCTCCTCCACGTAGGGTACATCCTCGCCGCGCAGCCGCCGCAGGGTCATCTGCATGGCGCCCACCTGCTTGGACAGGAACTCGGCCCGCTCTGCCGCGAATCCTGCTCCGCAGACCGCTTCTGCCAACCGGGCGGCGTCATCGGCGAGGGCGCCGAGGGGCCGCAACGGCTCCGCCTCGACGCTCGCCTTGAGCTCCGCCGGGCCGATATAGGCGTCCACCAGGCCGGGGCTATGGCGGTCCATTCGCAGGGCCAGCAGCACATACTCTTCCGCGATCGGGTCATGGCTGGGCATACGGCTCCTTAGTGTTGCGATGGGATGAACTGGTTTGAGGCGTCCAGATGGAAATGATCGAGGATGAGCGGGATAATCCTGCCGAGATCACCGTCTTCGATCACGAAATGCGCCGAGTCACGCACTAGATCGGAGCGCGGACAGACGGCTATGGCCAGACCCGCCTGGCCGAAGAGGTCGATGTCCGCCGTGCCGTCCCCGACGGCCAGGCACTCTTCGGGCGCGGCGCCCAGCTCGCTCTGCAGGCCGGCCATAATCGGACCCTTGGAGTCCTCCATCACATGCACGATTGCCTCGCCTGTGAGCAGGCCGTCCTGAACGGCCAGCTCATTGGCGATGGTTCGCCATACACCGAGGTCTGCCGCGACCTGTTCGGCCTGAACGGTCAGGCCGGTGCTTACGATCGCGCAGGGGATGGAATGGCGATGCAGGAACTGGAACAGCTGCCTTGCGCCCGGGCGGTAGGTGTTGCTGCGAAAAACCTCCTTCACCCGCGCCAGCGGAACGCCCTTCCACAGGGCGCTGTCCAGGCGGGCCCAGTCCAAATAGCTGATCTCACCGCGCACGAACTGCTGATGATACTCCTCGGCGGGGATTTGGGTTCCAAGAGCGCGGTGCAGGTACATCCACGGGCTGTAAGCCTCTTTGAGGGTGCCATCCAAATCGAACACGGCCAGCCGCAGCGGCGGACGGACGAGGTACGCAGTGGAATTACTTTGTGAGCACTCGCTCATGCAGGGCTTTTCCTAAAGGGAGGGCTGGGTGATGGTAAGGGCACGCCGGCCTATTCCTGTCCCGCAGAGGGGTCGTACACAACGACCCCCTCGAGGAGGGTGCCGAACCAGACGCCATTCTCGGATGTGGCCACGATGGCGCGCACGGGGGCCTGATGCAAGCCGGAAAAGTACTCGCTATGGTCAATCCACCTGTCACCATCGAAGTACGCGGCAGCCCCCACCGGGCCGGCGGGCAGATCGCTGCCCATCCAGATGTGGTCCTCCTCATCGACTGCCAGAACGGTGGCGGTGCTGAAGCGCAGTGTCGAGTTGGCCGGATGGTAGCTGTACCAGCGGGAGTCATCCAGCACGCTGATGCCATCCAGGGTCCCACACCAGACTCGCCCTTGCCGGTCGATCACGACGGAAGATACCGTGTCGTAGATCAGGCCGGAGTTCGCGCTGGTGTAGGACGTCCACGCAGTGCCGTCGAACGCCGAAAGCCCGCCCCAGGTCCCGAACCAGACCATACCGCTCAGATCTACGGCGATGGAAAGCACCCGGGAGCCAGCCAGGCCGGAGTTGTCCTGTGTATAGGAGGTCCAGGCGGAGCCATCGTAGTACAGTGCGCCGTCGGCCGTGCCGACCCACAAGGGGCCGGGGGTTGCCTCTCTGTCGTGAGCGGGAGGCAGCGTGGCCAGGCAGAGTATCTGGCTGCCCGAAAACGCGGATGGCAGGGGCACGGTGATCCACTGGTGGCCGTAGAGAGCGCCGAGGCCCCCGTCTGTGCCGAACCAGAGCCGACCGGCGCTCTCGACCGCGATTGCACGCACGGTATTGTGGGGTATATCCGAATTAGCTGCATCGAAGGTGACCCACGACCCGTTGTCGAATCGAGACGCCCCGGCTTCTGTGCCGGCCCAGATGTGGCCTTCCGTGTCCAATACCAATGCGCGCACCGAGTTGCTGGGGAGGTCCGAGGTCGCCTTGTTCAGGAAAGTCCAGCTCAACATTTCTCGATCGTACTGTGCTTGCAGGTAGGTGCCCAGCACGAGCAACCCCAGAACCATCAGCCCAAGCGTCAGGGTGACGGAGGGGTCCGGCACGAACGGGCGAAGAGGGGCCACAATCGGGGTGCGCCGGTCGAGCCAGCGCACACCTTCCGTGGCCAGCACTCCCGCTGACAGGCAAAGCGGAACCACGACAAGCACGGCCTGTTCGGGCCAGCGGGAGGGCCACAGAAGAAGCCACAGGACGCCCAGAGCCAGCCACAGAGCGAAGGTTCTGTGGCGGCGCCAGAGGAGGGGCACACCCAGGGCCCCAAGGGCACAGATCGCGCTGTCAAGCGAGAGAAGAAACACCCCCGGGTGCCACGGCACAGAGCGCCAGAGGTAGAGGAGCTGCTGATACCAGGGCAGATGGGCCCCGGACGACCATCGTCCAGGCAGGAGAGAGGAGCCGGAGGCCAGCCAGGCGCGCAAAGGTCCGAGCGGGCTGGACCAGAGCTGAAGATTCAGCAGCCAGTAGCTCAGGGCTGTGAGGCATAGCCAGAACAAGAGCGGCTGCATCCGGCGGCGAAAAGCACTGGCAAGAACGAGACAGATCGCGCAGATCGGAATCAGATATCGATAGTTGGAGGCAACAGTAGCGCCGGCCGCGAGGGCCGAAAGGATCAGCCAGCGGTTGATCCTGACGCTGGATGCCACGGCCTTGTCCGCTGCGAGCATGGAAAGAAGGACGAGGAAGGCAGGTATCGCTTCGAGGTACGCCTGCGCCGTGTACTTGATGGTCAGAGTGTGGACGGCGAGCAAGAACCCGGCCACAGGGTTGATCCAGGCCAATAGAGCCGTCTGGAGAGTGCCGAAGCCGGCCGACACCAGGCGCGCCACAGGAGGCTGGCCGGCCACATTCCCGGTGATGGCCATCACGGTCGCGTACAGCAGTCTGACCAGAGGGGGGGAATCAGGCACATCGGGGACTGTCAGCAGTGAGTACAAGTTACCCTGAGCGAGGGAGTCTGCATACCGGCCTGCGGTCTGAAGCACGCTTGGCTCGTTGTAGTCGACAGGCAGCATCAATGCGGCACGCCAGCGCAGGACCAGGGCGAGCAGGGTAAGCAGCGCGACCCATACGAGCCTGCTCTTGCTCATGTACGCAAGATTAGCACAGAACAAAGGTGGAGTCAACGAAGCATTTGCCCGTATTGGTGCATTTGACATTTTTCCAGACCGGTGCTATAGTCTCCCCTACAGTACGGAATGATCTCGTTCGCCAGATGGCGAGACGATCAGACAACAGAAGGCGGGAGTCAGAACGCAGAGTAACGCGGCCATGGCCTTCGCCAAAGCCGACGTGAGTAGTAGCGCGTCGGTTTTTTGGTGCCGAGCGGGATTTGACAACAAATTAGTTCTGTGATATAGTTGCCACTCGCTAGGGCGCACCTTAACAACTGAAGAGTGATAGGACAGTCACGCGAACAATCTTGGGGCCCGAAGTCAGTTCAACAGTGGTGAAAACCACATAGACTGTACGGAGGGTTTGATCCTGGCTCAGNNGCTGGCGGCGTGCTTAACACATGCAAGTCGAACGGACTGGCGCCTAGCAGAAGTCTGCTGGAAGCGGTGATTGCGAGAAATCGCGAGAGCTGTGGATGGCAGGCGGAAGCTATTAGCCGGTCAGTGGCGGACGGGTGAGTAACACGTGGGTGACCTGCCCTAAAGCGGGGGATAACTATTCGAAAGGATAGCTAATACCGCATGTGGTCCGGCATTCGTTTATCGGACTAAAGGAGAAATCCGCTTTGGGAGGGGCCCGCGGCCCATCAGCTAGTTGGTAGGGTAACGGCCTACCAAGGCGAGGACGGGTAGCTGGTCTGAGAGGACG
>DCVA01000012.1 GCA_002327925.1 Anaerolineales bacterium UBA2200 | reverse complement strand
GGGCGGTCTCGCTGATGCTGCCAACCTGTTGGTAGGTCATGACCAGTCTCAGTCTTGCGTCGACTCGGCTCATAGCGTATACTTCCCCGTAGGCCATATCGGCCATAGGCGGTGCTCCTCTTGGTGAAGTTGTGCCCACAACTCTTTTACCAGAGGAGCACCGCCTTTTGTCAAGATCGCCTGTACCACCTGGTAACGATGTGTTGGCGCAAGAACATCGGGCACTTGACCTGCTCTGCAGAATTCGCTACAATAGTATGACGTGTTTCCAGCACAGAGCAATCCAGAAGCAGACAGGTCAGAGTGAACAGCCTTTCGGCAAACCCATTGATTGTCCAGAGCGATCGCACCGTACTGGTGGAGGTTGACAACCCCCGCTATGAGCTCGCGCGTGACCAGCTCTCCCGCTTCGCCGAGCTCGAAAAGAGCCCGGAGTACGTGCATAGCTATCGCATCACCCCTCTATCGCTGTGGAATGCAGCGGCAGCCGGGCTGGATGCGGGGGCGATCATCGCGTCGTTGCAGGATCTGGCCAAGTACCCCGTACCAGACAACGTCAGTCGGGACATTTCCGATTATGTCGCGCGGTACGGGCGCGTCAAGTTGGTGCGCGAGGACAGTTGCCTTTACCTGGTGGCCGACGATCTCGCCATCATGTCCGAGCTTTCGCATCAGAAACGCCTGTTGCCCTACTTGCTGGAGAGCGTTTCGCCCCTGAAGCTACGTGTGGATCCCAGGCGGCGTGGTCATGTCAAACAGGCCCTTGTTGCGATGGGCTACCCGGTCGAGGATTTGGCCGGGTACGTGCAGGGCGCCCCGCTTCCGCACTCCTTACGCCGATGTACGCTTGCCGGCGAAGCACTGTCACTGCGTCCATATCAGGTCGACGCTGCCTGCGCCTTTTACGCCGGCGGCTCTTCGCGAGGGGGCAGCGGTGTGGTTGTACTTCCATGCGGCGCCGGTAAGACGGTGGTCGGCCTCGCCGTGATGGCCAAGACCCAGTGCGCCACACTCGTTCTGACTACCAACACGATCGCCGCGCGTCAGTGGATGTCGGAGTTGCTTGACAAGACCGATCTCAGGCCAGAGGACATTGGCGAGTACTCGGGTGACTGCAAACAAGTTCGTCCCGTCACCATTAGCACGTATCAAATGATGACCTACCATGCGCCGCAGCGTGAGGACGAGCCTCGCTCTCAGGAGGTCGAGTACCCCCACTTTTCCCTGTTCAATGAGCAAGACTGGGGCCTCATTATCTACGATGAGGTACACCTGCTTCCGGCCCCGGTATTCCGCATCACGGCGGAAATCCAGTCCCGGCGACGACTTGGGCTTACCGCGACGCTGGTGCGCGAGGACGGCCGCGAGACAGACGTCTTTTCGCTCATAGGCCCCAAGAAATATGACGCACCCTGGAAGGATTTGGAACGACAGGGCTGGATAGCCACTGCCGAGTGTCACGAGGTCCGCATCGCGCTGGACGAGGCCTTACGGCTCGATTATGCGATCGCAGATGATCGCGACCGGTATCGCGTTGCTGCCGAGAACCCGCGCAAGCTCGAGGTGCTGGAGAGCCTGATGTCTCGCCATGCCGATGACAGCGTTCTCATCATCGGCGTCTACCTGAGCCAATTGTCGGAGGTCGCCCAACGGTACGGACTGCCTGTCATAACGGGCAAGACCCCGCTTCGCGAGCGCGAATCGCTCTATGACCGCTTTCGAAGCGGAGCGCTCAAGAGGCTGATTGTGTCCAAGGTGGGCAACTTTGCCGTCGACCTCCCCGACGCCAATGTCGCCATCCAGATCTCTGGATCCTTCGGCTCACGGCAGGAGGAGGCGCAGCGACTGGGACGCATTCTGCGCCCAAAGCGCCTCGGTACTCTGGCGCACTTTTATACACTGGTCACAAGGGATACACGCGATCAGGATTGCGCCGCCAAGCGTCAGCTCTTCCTGACCGAGCAGGGCTATCATTACGATATCCTGTACGAAGACGAGGTCCACTAGGTTGTCCATCGAACAGTCGGATGAGGGCCGCTCCGGGCTCTTTGCCATCCTGAGTCAACTGCCAGAATCAGAGCTGCGTGATATAGCCCGCGAAAGGGGCTGGAGGCTTCGAGAAGATGGCCGGGCGCAACTCGTTCTGGAAATCGAGTCTCGCCTCGGCGATCCTACCGAAATCGCTCGCTCGGTTGTCACCTTGCCTGCTCCTCTACGGAACGCCCTTCGGGCCGCCCTCGTGGCGGAAGATGGCAGTGGAGTCACCCCTTCAGAGATGGCCCGGGCCATGTCCGCCATGGGAGTGCCGTCCGACCCGGAGGTCAAGCCGGTCGAAGCGGCCGGGTTCCTCGCCGACCTGTCCCGGCGGGGCCTGCTTCTGACCTGGCGTGATTCGTTTCACCGTGTGTCACAGTACTGGCTCCCCTGGGAAATCCAGCGCCACATTCCTCCCCTTCCTGGCTGGTGTCCGGCTCATGGGAATGCACCCTCCCCCGATCAGCAGTTGACAACCCCGGGCGACGCTCTGGCTCTGGTCTCAACTGTCTGGAACTTTGTGTCACGCTCGCAGCCAACGTTGAGACCCCCTCGTCCGTCGCTGTCCGAGCGAAAGCTCGCCGCGGCCTTACAGGGCTGGCCTTTCGACCCGGTCCAACTTCAGCAGTTGCGGCCGGATAGAGGTAGGCGCGTCGACGTGGCAGAGCAGGTGCTCTCGGCTCCGCCTGCCCCGTTTCTCCTATCGGATTCGGCACTCCGGCAGTGGCAATCCGTCGGTGCGGGCGATTCGGAGCAGTTGGACCTGACGTGCCATCTTCTTGTCGAGCTGGGGCTCGTGAAGGCCCGTGGAGGACGCCTTGTGTGCTGCGAGGACGTGTGGGCGCAGTTCCAGCACAAGACAGCAGACGAGCGCGCACGCAAGTTAGCTCACGCCTACCTGTCTCTCACCGACTGGAGTGAGCTCGATGTGTTGTTGCGTCATATTCCGAACCTTGTCCTCTGGCACAACGGTCACTTCTCCTTCTCCTACCAGCAATTCCGCGGACGCCTGGTTCGCCTGCGCCACCTGCTGCTCAGGTTCCTGGCCTCGGCAGGCGAGACAGGATGGTGCCATCTGGAGAGCCTTGAGCTCGCACTCAGGCCGCTGTGGCCGAACGTGAACTCGCTCCTGGAATCTTCCTCTGGCTCTTGGGGTTTGGCCCTCCGCGATAGCTCGGGATCATTCTCGTGGCAACAAGTGCTTCCCTGGGAGGAAGTCCAGGGTAGATTGCTGCGCGTCTTTTTGCAGGGGCCGCTGTCCTGGTACGGGTGGGTTCGTCTGAGCCTCGATGATGGATGTGTGGATGGATTGCAGGCTTGCCATCTTGCCGATTGGGTCTGGGACAGGCCGTTCGCTGCCGATGACGGCGAGCCCAACGTCATCGTGGTGGACGACCACAACGACCACCTGACTTTGGCAGTGCGCGTGGACGCAGTGATGCCCGAGGCCCACGCCTTTCTCGGTCGAATAGCGGATTTGCAGGAGGCAGAACCAGGTCGGTTTGTCTACCAGCTCGACGTGCGCAAGATGGTCTCCGAGTTCGAGCGCGGTCTTTCGCCCGAGGATCTGCTCGCAGAATGGACTCGGTGCATGCCGGTCGAGCCCCCTGCTCCGCTAATCAGACTGCTGGACGAGTGGTGGTTGCGCTACGGGCAAGTTCGGCTCTACGAGGGTTTCGCGATGCTGGAGCTCAAGGACGACATGCTGCTGCAAGAGCTGGAGGCGAGCACCTCACTGTCGCAGCAGATCGTCGCCCGCATTTCTCCTCGTCTGGTGCTGGTGGCGGAGGATCAGGTTAGCGGGCTAGTCAGGGAACTCAGCGAACGCGGCTACATGCCGAGAGAGTTGGATTGAAGCTCGAATGACCACTACCCTGACGGCTTCCGCGCCCCAATTGCCCCCGCTGGAGTGGGAACTGCGCACCCTGCCTTCCGTTCCGGACGAGACCAGCCTGGCGCTGGCGCAGCGCGAGCTCTTTGTTTACTGGAGCTGCGCACGGTCCAGGCCTCTGCCGCTCAGTTTGACCGGTTTTGTGCAGAAGCGGGCCCTGCGCGCCCTGAATGAGCAGCTCATCACCCCGGATCCCCTCCTGGGTCAGGCTGCGCAACAGCACGAGACTCCTCGTCTGCGCTTTCTGCGGCTGATGCTGCAGGGGCTTGGGTTGTGCGTTCGTTCGAATCACCATCTTCGCGCTTCCGGCTCACCCCTGGAAACGCCCGCCTTCTGGAGCCTGACGCTGCGGGAACGCACGAGATCATGTCTGCAGGTGTGGCAGCGCCTGGCAGAGTGGAGCGAGCTAAACACTCTCGGCATGTCCACGTTTGATCTGGATCTGGCGCGGGCGCGGCAATCGCTCCTGTTGCAGCTTGCTGATCTGGAGCCGGGGGTGTGGCTCTCTGCGGAACGTTTTCTGGAACGACTCTCCCTCGTTGCCCCGCGGCTCGTCTTCCAGACTCAGGACAACTACCCGGGCCACACGTACTATAATGATGCCAAGCACGTGACACAGCAGACTCGCTGGGTGGCCGAGGTAGAAGCCGCTTTCGTGGGTGGCGCGATAAGCGGCCCTCTGCATTGGCTCGGCCTGATTGACATCTCGGAAGACGCAGGCCGCTTGCTGGCGTTTCGTCTGTCCGAAGAAGGGTCCTCGGTGTTGCGACCTGATGCCGCGTCGGCCGTCGAATCCTCTGAGCCCGAAGGCAGACTTGTCGTGCAGCCCAGCTTCCAACTCTTGGCCCTGGGCGATGTTCCTGAGTCCACCCTGGCACGGTTGGAGCTGTTCGCCGAACGCGTCAAAGCGGACCGCGGAGCCTTCGAGTACCGCCTGTCCCGGCAGACCTTTTACGCAGCGCAGAGGCAGGGGCTCTCTGCAAACGTCATTGTCGACTTTCTACAGCAGGCCGCCGGTACACCCTTGCCCCAGAACGTACTGCGCAGCCTTCGCGAATGGGGCGAGCAGCTCGAGAGGATCATCATCCGGCGCTCGGTCTCTCTCTGCGAGGCGACTTCGGCGGACTCTGCCGACTCGCTCTGGGACGATCCAACCATTCGTGCCCATATCGACCGGCGCCTGACCCCGCAAGTCCTGCTCCTTAAGCGTGGCAACGCGTCGGCCCTGCGTGAAGCATTGTTCCTGCGAGGCTTCCTGCCGGCTTCAACAAGACGTGGGGACTCGGCGACTGGGCGGGCTGTGACCACTTCCGAAGGGGAAATACGGCCTTTTCATCCCGGCCCGGATCTCGTGCTGTCGTCTCGCATCGCTGACCTTGCGGAGGCGGTAGATGGGAGGTTTGCCATCACCCGGGAGTCCCTGGCACGCGGCAGCCACGGGGACTCCACGGTCAGCGGCTTTCTGGACAGGCTCTCGAGCATTCATCGAGGGCCCATTCCGCGCTCTCTCGTGACTCGAATCAAGGCCTGGGGCCGCTATTATGGTGGTGCTACCTTGCGCAGGCCTCTGTTACTGGAGGTCAAGGACTCGACGACAGCGCAGGAGCTTTTGGCAGATCCGGAGCTCAAGGGCCTGCTGGCGTCTTTCGACCCGGACTCGACCGGGAGACTGCTGATGGTTCAGGCGGCGGTCGATCTGAAGGCGCTGCAACTGCTACTGCTGGAGCGCGGTATCGAGGTAGACCAGCCCAACGCGCCGTCTGAGGACCCGGGGCCCGAGCACAGTGAGCGGCACGAGCGGTCGTCGCGGCGCTGATGGGCGATGGTTTGGTCGGTGCACTCTGCCCGGGCTATGCGGCGGTGAGCCTCGCCAAGTTGCTGTGTGCGGGCGGGTCGAATCGCAGGTACTCTTCTGTCGCGGCATCCACATCGGAGTAACAACCTCGATAGGCGGGCGGCAATAGCGCGGCAAGCTGGTACATGATCTCGTCGGCGATGTGCTGTCTCAGCCGTCCTCTCACTTGCTGCCCGTGCGCGTCGACCCGAAACGGCTGGCCAACCACGATGTGAAAGTCCGTGCGCCTGAGTCGTGCAACGTTGCTGCGGAATCTCTCGCCCCCAAAACAGGCCATCGGCAGCATGGGTGCCCCGCTGTGAAGCGCCATGAAGACCACACCCGGATGCCCGCGTTGAAGCAACCCAGTGTTGCTCCTTGTGCCCTCCGGCGCAATGGCCAGTATGCGGCCGTCTTCCAGCATCTTCAATCCGCGCTTGAGCGCTACTACGTCTGCCTCGCCACGACGCAGGGGTATGGCCTCTCCCATGTCAAACAGGAACCTGAGGGCGGGATTATCCCACGTTTCCTTCTTGGCTAATCCCGTGATGCGCCGCGGCTGCAGGTGTGCGTACAGCACCGGCGCTTCAAGAAAGTTGACGTGGTTGGGGACGAGTATCAACGGACCGTGAGCTGGCACTCGCGACAACTCGGCGCCGTGGATGCGCAGGATCGTGCGCGTGATGGCCCTGAGACCGGTGCTTACGACCTGATCCGTCAGTGCCATCTAAGAGGCCTCCACACCGGAATGCACAAACTCAAGCTGCCTTGGCAATGCCTGAACCGTGATCTCCGTCCCGTTGGTGCAGAGAGTCTCTCCGTCTACGTGTACCGGCAGCGTCGCCTGCAGCGCAGTGACAGTAAGCTTTGACGTTCGCACCATTTCGATTTCCGGCTGTGTCGCCTGCGTTCCCTTCATGAAGTGAGGCACCAGAGTGAAGACACGGCCGCGACCTACCTGCCGTGCGACACAGACGTCGAACACGCCGTCATCGGCCTGCCCCTGCGGCGCCATCATGAATCCGCCTCCCAGCCGCCGCCCGTTCATGATCGACACCATCAGACAGGTTCGGTCGAACGATCCATTGTCATGCACGACGCGCAACGGTACGCCATTGTAGATGTACACGGTCTTGAGGGTAGCCACTATATAGGATGGGAATCCCGTCAACCATTTGAGCTTGAGCGCCTCGAAACCAACCACCGCGTCGAACCCGACGCCGACGCCGTTGCCGAAATAGCGTCCCTGAGGATAGTCGCCGCCCACAACGTGCCCAACGTCAACCCAGTGCCGCTTGTTGTCGGCCAGCACCTGACATCCGGCTTCCACCCCGTTGGGCACGGTCATGCCAAAGGCATAGTCGTTGCCCCGGCCTATGCTAAGGATACCCATGGCCGCCGGCTTGCCATCCTGCTTGGCCAGCATCAGGCCATTCACTACTTCGTTGGCTGTGCCATCTCCGCCTCCCGAAACAACCACGTCATACCCATCGTGGGCGGCTTGGCGGGCCAGCTCGGCCGCGTGCCACGGACGCTCTGTACGTATCAGGTCGTACTCTAGACCTCTGCGCTGCAGGGCATCTTCAATCAGCGGAATACTGCGACCGCCATTTCCTCGTCCCGATGTCGGGTTCACGATGATCTTGTACTTGGCCATGCTCACTCTGCTCCCTGTAAGAATGTCAATGACAATATGATGCACGTAGATACCAGTGCAATTGAAAACACCTCACACGCGCCGAGGATACGATCTCGGCCTTGACCGTTACTTCGATTCCCGCACAAAATGGGGCATATCGGATGGGATGGGCAGCGATATTTCGACCATTCCTGCGTACTCCCCGTCTTTGTACCAGGGCGCCTGATAGATCAACTTCTTGTGGCCCTTCTTTTCGATGGTGTACACGTTGGTGCCCTGCGTTTGCAGCAGGTGCCGGACCTTGCTTCTGGCTGGCTCCGGGTGGCAGTCGAGCAGGTTGCCACCCACCAGGCTTGCATCACTGTCCCTGGAGAAGGTGCGCGCCGAACATTGATTAATCTCCAGGACGGTGCCGTCCTTATCGCACACTGTGATCGCCGCTCCGAATTCAGTGGTCCAGTCGTGGTCTGCCACTCAGCTCACCCCCTCGCATCATGCGGAAAGATAGTATAGCCACTCTCGGTCGGCTGCGCAAACCACCGCATTCTATCACGTAAAATGTCA
>DCVA01000031.1:598-30568 GCA_002327925.1 Anaerolineales bacterium UBA2200 | reverse complement strand
GACATTATCATTTGATTTGACGCGTGCTTTTTGGACGCTGATTTGTCCTAAATGGCGAAAAGGGTGCGACGCAGCCAAGTCGTGCGCCGCACCCTCCCGGAGAGAAGGGCTACTTCTTTGCCTCGACCTTGATGGTCTTGGGCCTGGCCTCTTCGGCCTTGGGAATGGTCAGGGTCAATACCCCGTTCTCGAAGGACGCCTCCGCCTTGTCGGATTGAAGCGCTCCAGGTATCTGCACCGAGCGTTGGAAGGAGCCAAAACGCCGCTCCTGACGAAGGTAGTTGGCCTTCTCGACCTTCTCTTCACTCTTGGTTTCACCTCTGATGGTGAGTACGTCACCGGTAATGGTGATCTCCAGATCCTCGGGTTTGACTCCCGGAAGACTGGACGTGACCACGAGACTCTCCTCGTTCTCGTACACATCAAGGGCTAGCGAATCCCCGTTCCATCCTGCCGGGTAGCCGCGGCGGCTCACAAAGCTGTCCTCGAACAGCCTGTCCATCGCGTCGCGCAGAGAAACCATGTCACTCACCGGTTGCCACCTGATCAAGCTTGCCATTTCACACCTCCTTGTTCACTGGCTTCGCCCACATGATAGAAGATGCGCATTAGAGGAATACCAGAGGAGTGTTAGAGATGCGATAGAAGGGGCAAACGGGGTCACCTGACGGAAAGGGGCCTGGCGACGTCGTGGGGCGAGGGACGCGCAAGTGCGCCTCTCACGCATCCCTCGCCCGCTCAACAGGGAGGACGTCATGGTCACGCTGCCAGGTCGGCCGGATGGCGGAGGCCTGCCCGCCGACCTGCAGCGTACCATCCCGGTATCGCCATTGATATCCGAGCGTCCTGACTTTCAACCAGCCGAGCCGACGAATCGGCCATTTAGCGCGCGGTGAGCCTGCTGCAGTCAAGCTCCGCCGTTTCGATGGTGGGGCTCGACCCAGGGATCCCACGAGCCGCGTGCTGAATAGGCGCCAGCATAGCACACAATGATCGCAACTTGGCCGCCTGTCGGGCTCGAAAGGTGTGTTTTGCATTTGCGGAGTATGTTCGAACCATGTGGCTTATGCGCCCCCACGTAGCGGAGTTGTCTGAAGCCCATGCCTATCCTAAACTTTCGAACACGCCTGAGCCAGCGTCGTGATCCGGAGTTAACCCTAAATTCACTACCCGTATACTTTTCCTTCGCCTCACGTCTTCAACTGTGTGGCACACTGTCGGGACTGCCAGTGCTGGCAGATTTCGCCAGCGGGCACTGGAGGTCGGATATGGACAGGCGCAGGAACAGTATATGGATCGTGATGGCACTCATCGGGATCATGCTGTGCGCCGTCGTAGCCCGACCGGCCCTGTCCTCCGGACCACTCTACTATCCCCTGGAGCGCTTTGGCGCAGGGTTGGTAGCCGACTTTGGTCAGATCACGGATTACGATGTGGCAGCGCTCCATCTCGGTTGGTATTCCGATTGGCAGGCGCTCCCCGATCCTCCACGTCCCAATGGCATGGACTATGCGCCGTTGGTATGGGTGGAGAACGGTGTCATCGGAGCGTCGACCTCCTCACTCGCGGAGTATGCGGGCCGCAACCCTGGCTCACTCTGGCTGGTAGGCAGTGAACCGGAATGCGATGTGCAGGGCGGCAACACGCCACAGCAGTATGCTTTGGCGTACCACACCATCTATGAGGCGATCAAGAGTGGGGACCCGACCGCCCAGGTCGCGCCCGGCGGTGTGGTGCAGCCTACTCCACTGAGGCTGGAGTGGCTGGACCAGGTTCTCTCCAGCTATCAGCAGGCCTACGGAACGCCCATGCCGGCCGATGTCTGGCACATTCATGCTTACATCCTGCAGGAGGTGCTTGGCGACTGGGGCTGCGGCATTCCCGTCGGACTGGACGCAACGCAGGGCATGCTCTATGAAGTTCAGGACAACGACAGCATGGAGATCTTCTCCGATCTCATCGTGGCTTTTCGCACGTGGATGCGCCAGCATGGATACCAGAACACAGAGCTGGTGATCACAGAGTATGGCGTGCTGATGCCCCCGGAGCATGGCTTCACCGACCAGCGGGTAAACGACTTTATGTCTGCCTCGTTCGATTATTTGCTCAGTGCGATTGACCCCTTGCTGGGTTGCCCTACGGACGAGTACCGTCTGGTGCAGCGCTGGCTGTGGTACAGCGTGAACGACAAGCCCTACGACATGGTTACAGGTGAGGGCTTTAACGGCCAGCTCTTCGACTACCGATATCCGGGTTTTCCCGGTGTCATGACCGCCATGGGCGCTCACTACAAACTCTATACGGACGCGCTTGCCGCCGGTGCCCCACTGCCCACGCGCACACCCACTGCGACGGCTACGCGCACCGCAACGAGCACGCCCACCGCCACAGTAACGCGGACAGCTACCGCCACGTCCACGGCCTCACCGACTCCAACGACCACTGCCACACCCACCGCCTCATCGACACCCACAGTGACGCCCCTCCCCACAGCCGTGCCCCCGGGCACGGAGGTGAGCATCACTCTGCAGTACGGCCTCAACGCCTATGCCGGCGCCGAAGATGCCATGATCTACCAGTACGCCCCAACCATCAACTACGCCAGCAGCGACCAGCTCAGGGTCGGCTACAGGCAACAGTACGCCTCGTTGCTGCGCTTCGACCTTTCCGCCATCCCGACTGACGCCACCATTCTCTCGGCCACGCTTGAGGTCTATGCCAATGGCTGGGACGGGACCGCCGCCACCTTCTCGGCCTTTCGCATACTGCGCAGCGTAACCCACAGTCAGACCACCTGGAACCAAGCACAGGTGAACAACCCCTGGGCCTCCCCGGGCGCCAACGACACCACCACAGACCGCGCTGCGGCGGAGGAAAGTAGCGTCACCGCCAGCTCCATCTTCCGCTGGTATGGCCTTAACCTTTCGGCTCTGGTCCAGGCGTGGACGCAGGGCTCTCTGCCGAACAACGGCCTCTTGCTCCGCGGAAGCTCGGCAACCTCCACGGCCATCTTCTACTTCGCCAGCGCCAATCACAGCAACTCGTCTCTCAGACCGAGGTTGATGGTCACCTTCCGTACCGCCTCCGGCGTTACGCCCCTGCCGACTGCCACCGCGCTCCCCACAGCGACGCCAACGCCCATACCGGCCGCCACCGCCACAGCAACGCCAACATCGGTCCCTGCCGCGACCGCCACAGCAACGCCATCGCCCACCGCGTTTCCTTCGGCCACTCCATCAGCATCGCCCTCGGCCACGGCTACCGCCCTGCCTTCGGCGACGCACACAGCAACATCCACCGCCGCTCCTCCGCCCACGGCCACAACTACCTCGACGCCGACTGCCGCACCTTCGGTGACGCCTACAGCAACACCCACCGCCGTTCCTCAGCCCACGGCTACAACTACCTCGACGCCGACTGCCGCACCTTCGGTGACGCCTACGACCACATCCACCGCAGTGCTTTCGTCGACGCCCACAGCAACATCCACCGCGGTGCCTTCAGCGACGCCCACCGTGACGCCCCTCCCTACAGCCGTGCCCCCGGTCACGGAGGTCAGCATCACTCTGCAGTACGGCCTCAACGCCTATGCCGGCGCCGAAGATGCCATGATCTACCAGTACGCCCCAACCATCAACTACGCCAGCAGCGACCAGCTCAGGGTCGGCTACAGGCAACAGTACGCCTCGTTGCTGCGCTTCGACCTTTCCGCCATCCCGACTGACGCCACCATTCTCTCGGCCACACTCGAGGTCTATGCCAATGGCTGGGACGGTACAGCCGCATCCTTCTCGGCCTTTCGCGTGCTGCGAAGCGTGACCCACAGTCAGACCACCTGGAACCAAGCACAGGTGAACAACCCCTGGGCCTCCCCGGGCGCCAACGACACCACCACAGACCGCGCTGCAATCGCCGAGAGCAGCGTCACCGCCAGTTCCATCTTCCGCTGGTATGGCCTGGACCTTTCGGCTCTGGTTCAGGCCTGGACGCAGGGCACACTGGCCAACAACGGCCTCCTGCTTCGCGGCAGCTCGGCTACGTCCACAGGCATCTTCTACTTTGCCAGCGCCAATCACAGCAACTCGTCTCTGAGGCCGAGGTTGGTGGTCACCTTCCGTACCGGCTCCGCTACGCCCCTGCCCACAGATACCGCCCTCCCCACAGCGACGCCAACGCCCATACCGGCCGCCACCGCCACGGCAACGTCATCGCCGACCGCGTTTCCTCTGGCCTCACCGTCTGCTTCGCCCTCGGCCACGTCTACTGCCCTGCCTTCGGCGACGCTCACGGCCACATTATCCGCCATTCCTTCAGCCACTGCCACGCCCACCCGGACCCAGACCGCCGTTCCTTCGATGACGCCCTCAGCCACACCCACGCCGGGAGGAGCACCAGTTGAGACCCACATCTCCCTTCAGGCGGGTCTGGACGGGTACTCGGGGGCCGAGGATACCTACATCTACGAGTGGTCCCCCTCTACGCGATATGCCGCCGCAGAGCTACTCCGCGTGGGCAGCAGGCCCAGCTACAGCTCCGTGCTGCGCTTTGACCTCGGGGCGATTCCATCCAGTGCCCTGGTAACGTCCGCCACTCTCGAGATCTACGCTACGGGCTGGGGCGGCACCAACCTCTCCTTCTCTGCTTTTCGGATTCAGCGCGGCGCGAACCCGGCTGAAGCCACCTGGACTGAGGCCATGGCAGGCACCAGCTGGGCCAGTCCCGGCTGCAACCGCGTACCCGACGACCGAAACGGCACAGCCGAGGCGATGATCACCACCATCAACGTCTATCGCTGGTACAGTCTGGACATTACCGCCATGGTTCAGGCCTGGGCCAGCGGGGCTCTGGCCAACAACGGGCTGCTGCTACGTGCAGACTCGGCAACGGCAATCAGCTCGTACTACTTTGCCAGCTCTCAACACGCCACGAGCGCCGTGCGCCCGAGACTGCTCGTGACCTACCACTGAGCGCAAGAGCCGTCTATGCCTGCGCGGCAATTTGCCGATTCCAGACCACAGCGGTATAGTATCACCCACGCTGCAGTCTGGTAACAGTGGCAGGTGAACCGGGCGTTCCGGTCCCCGCAAAGTTGCGCAGTCTCCCGTCCAACCAGACGCCCGGACAGGGCTCATACCCCGTCCGGTGTTTCGAGTTGGCGCGCTGAGGCGTGCGGCCTCGCGTCCACTGTACAATCTCGATTGGCCACTGCAAGCTGACCTATCATGAAACACGGGGGCAAGTTGTGGTTGGTGCACGCGTCCTAGTAGTGGACGACGATTCGGGCATCCGAGGGCTATGCGGACGGGCTCTCTCGAGAGAGGGCTACCAGGTGCTGCTGGCGCGCGAGGCCGACGAGGGCCTCCGCCGCTTGCGCGACGAAGGCGCGGATCTGGCGGTGATCGACGTGATTCTTCCAGGCATCAACGGATTCGAGCTTTGCCAGCGGATCCGGCACACGGAAAGAATCTCCGCTGTGCCGGTGCTCTTCCTGACCGCCAGAGACGACATCACGGACAAGGCGGCTGGCTTCGCGGCGGGCGGCGACGACTATCTCACCAAGCCCTTCGATCCTCGAGAACTGGTGATGCGAGTTCGAGCTCTGCTGCGCCGCGATGCTCCTGCCGATTGCTGCGGAGGGCAAAGACAGCGCTCCGTGAGCGGGCTGCAACTCGACCCTCGCCGTCTGACCGCCACGACTCTGGACGGTACCACTCAACTCACGCCGGTAGAGACAGCCCTGCTGGCCTTCCTCATGAGTCAACCAGGCTGTGTGTTTTCGTCTGAGGGGCTGCTGAACCAGGTCTGGGGATATCCGCCAGGTTCGGGCAGCAAGGCCCTGGTGCGGGCGCACGTGCGCAACATTCGAGCCAAGATCGAGCCGGATCCGCGCAAGCCTCGCTATCTGTTGTCCGTGGGACGAAGTGGATACAAGGTAGGTACCTAGGAACCGGCGCGCTCCAGCAGGTCACGCACGCAACGGTCCAGCTCCAGCAGGCCAAACGGCTTGGCGATCAACGCGGTCAAAGGTCCGGTGACCAAGTCCGGATCGAGGCCTCCCTCGTCCCCCGTGACGAAGAGGACCGGCACAGCCTCGCCCCGCTGACGAATTGTCGCCAGGGCACACGGTCCGGAGAGCACTGGCATGCGAGTATCCAGCACAAGCAATTGCACGCTCTGCCTGTGTGCCGTGAATACATCCAGTGCCTGCTGGCCGTCCGCCGCTTCCAGCACAGAGTATCCAAGCCGCCGGAGCAGGGTCGAGGTAAACTCCCGCACGCCCGGATCGTCCTCCGCCAGCAGAATCGTCTCCTTCCCCCCCACCAGTCGCTCGGACATGGCGTCCGTCTCGCAACGCGTTGGCGACGGATGAGCCTCTGGCAACCAGATGTGGAACGTCGTGCCGCGCTCCGCTTCGCTCTCCACGTCGATGCGCCCCCCGTGCTGTCGAACGATGGCCTCCGCAACCGCCAGGTCCAACCCACCGCCGGAGCCCGGCCACTCCTTCCCATACGGTTCCAGCAGTTGAAACAGCGCCTCTCCATCGCATACGATTCCCGAATGAGTCAGGCTCAGACACACGCCGTTGCCAGCAAGAGTATTCATGCCCCCGGCTCCGGCCAAGCCCGGCTGCTGACGCCGCGCTACGACGCGCAGCGTGCCTCCCCCCGGAATGGCCCTGACCGCGCTCCTGGCCAGACACTGCAGAACCTGCTCCAGACCCTCGCTATCGACTGCCACGCGTCCCAATCCCGCCTCGAGGTTCAGCACCAACTCCGTCTGCGCCATCAGCTCCAGACCGAGCGTCCGCAGCAGCCGGGGCAGGCATTCATCGAGGTTCACAGACGCACAGCCTCGGGCCGTTTTCTGACCAAGGGTCGCAAGCCTCCGCGTCAGGGCAGTGGCTCTGCGACACCCCTCCTGAATAGCCTGCAGGTCCGTCATCGCCGGGTGTTCTGGGGGCAGATCCAAAGCGGCCAGGGCAGCATGACCCTGAACGACGGACAGGACGTTGTTCATGTCGTGAGCCACGCCATCGGCCAGCCGGCCAAAACACTCGCGCCTTTGCTCACGCTGCAACTCCTCGGGCGCTGCGACAGTCCGACGCGCGCTCGAGCGTGCGTCCTGTACTAGCCGGGCCAGGTGCAGACTCTCCGCAAGCTGCGAGGCCAGCACCTCGGCCCACTTGCCCGCCTCTGTCGACCGCGGTACGAGAACCGACACCACACCACCAAACTGTCCCTTCTCGAACCAAGGAGCCGCACCCACACTCACGTCGATGCGACGTCCCGTTTTGCCGACCAGTGTGGTCTCGAACGCCCGACCGCCACCGTTCTGGGCTGCGTCCTGCCAGGCACGGGGCAGGGATCCGTGAGCTGTGATCAGTGCCCACCCCTGCCCTGCCAGCTCGCCTTCCGAGTAGCCCAGCAATCTCTCCCCGGCGGCGTTGAGCCCGATGATCCGGCCCCGGCAGTCCTCGGTCAACAGCGCCATTGGGCAGCCGTTGAAGATCCGCCGTTCCAGATTGCCCCGCAGCATCGAAACCTGGCTGCTGCGGGCCTGAGTACTGCTCTCGCCGGCCAACTCGTCCTCCATCACACAACGCTCCCCTCCGGGGCCGTGTTCACCCTTATGCAACTTGTAGGCAACCTTACTACAACCAACAAGTCTACATCAGGGTAGCCAGCCAGTCAAGCTGTTTCCGTTCCCCTGACTGCTCCGGCATCTTGCGGCCACGCTTCTGTCGGCCAAATGCACAAGACCCTCCCTCCCGCGGACCGCACGCTGGAGGGAGGGTCTTGTGCCGCAAACCAGCCAGTCGTTGCGTGCCAGCAGGTCGGGCAGTCAGGTCCGCCTTACGGCCCGCGGAGTTCCGAAGCTGTCCAGACTCATCCTGCCAGCGAATACATCTTGCGCTCTCGTGTAGGGAACGCTATAATGCTCCCTAATGACCGCCGATCGTATCTGGTACATCTACCTGCTCGAGTGCGCGGACGGCACCCTGTACACGGGCATCACAGTGGACACGGAGCGGCGAGTACGCTGCCACAACTCCGGCCACGGTGCCCGCTACACGCGCACGCGTCTGCCGGTCCGCCTGGTTGCCAGCAGGCCCCTGCCGAGCCACGCCGAGGCTGTGCGGCAGGAGCGGTCGCTCAAAATGCGCAGCCCACGGCGCAAGCGGGGCTTTTTCGAGGGCTAGCGCCTGAAAAAGGAAGCGTGCCGCCCCCCTCTCGACGAGGTGAAGCGGCACGCAAAGGGCGACCCTGACCCGGCTTAGCTCCGAGATTCTTCGCTCTTTCTTTGCCCCCTCAAAACCACCCTCACCGATCCGACCGCCACTCCGGCCGCGAGCGCAGCCGACCGCAACCAGGCAAAGCCAAGCGCCGGAATGGCCAGCCCCACATTCCTCCGTGCAACGAAGCAGGCGAAGGGGATCCCCGCCGCTATCCACGCCACCACCACCAACCCAAACGCAACCATGAAGGCCTGGTGCACCCGCACGAGCGGCAGGAGTAGGAAGCTCAGCGCCATGAGCGCTACCTGGAGCTTGAGACCGAAAGGCGTGTACGCATCGGTCACGGCTTTGCCGGGATGGGCGGCGTAGGCGACCGTCCTCCAGAAGCCGCGAGAGAACTTGACCCGAAAGTAGCCGAACAACGTCGTCGGATGCTCGTGGTACACGACTGCACGAGGCTCAAAGACCAGCCGATCGCCGCGAGCTGACAGCCGGAACGCAAGTTCGACATCCTCATTGCCGCGGAGGTCAGCACGGAAGCCGCCTGCCTGTCGGAAGACCCAGCGCCGCACCGCGGCACTGTGAGTGGCAAAGAAGTCAATGGTCTCCCGACCGGACAATCGCGCATAGCGCTCTTCAAACTCTAGCTGCGCCAGGCGCGCCACCCATCCCTCCTGACGGGTGCGATACACGCCGTAGGCCGCGGCAACAGTCGGCGATTCCAGCGCGCGGGCCATTTCCCGGCACCAATCATGGGCGGGCTCACAGTCCGCATCGGTAAAGAGCAGGATCTCGCCCAGGGCCCTCGCTGAACCGGCATTACGCGCTGCTGCAGCGCCTTGGCGCTCAGGCAAGGTGATGACCAGCGCACCGAACTCGCGCGCCACGTCTCCGGAGCCATCGCTGGAAGCATCATCCACGACAATCAGTTCGTCTCGCCCAAGCTGAGGCTCCAGTGCCCGAAGGCACCGCCGGAGGTGAGCTTGCTCATTTCGAACCGGGATGACAATCGAGTTCGGCATCAGCATCGTTCCTCTGGCGACGGTCTAGGGAAGAAGGGTGTACAGCAATCCATCGTGCGACCAGGTGCCGCTTCCAAGCAGGTCCTCGTCTCTGTAGGTCAGCTGAACCGGGCGCTGCGCGCCAAGGACCGACACCAGCAGAGCAGCAGCTGCAGTATGGTCGCCGGTTTGCGGGAGGGAAGCCAGGCCAGGTGCCAGCTGCGCGACCTGCGTGCGGTACCACTCCAACGCCAGCAACCAGCGGTCCACCACGATCACATCCTCTCGCTGGTGCAGACCATAGCGAAGATACCACAGAGGAAACGTCTCCATGTCGCCCCGCGATATCAGCACCGCCCCGCCCGCGGCAGCCTGCAACATGGTCGAACCGTATTCGTAAGCTTCGCGATCAAGGCTCAGGTCCATCGATCGGTAGTTGTCGAGCAGCGAATAGGCTGGCATAGCCAGCAAAGCCAGGCACAGGATAGCGCAGGCCAATCGGCGTGAGCCAACAGAATGGAACATGCCCAGCCCTTCGGAAAGCAACGAATAGGCTCCCGCTGCCATGCCCATCGCCATCAGCCCTGCCACCGGCACCAGGTAGACGTACGAATCAGGCGTTCCATAGGCCATGGCGTAAAGGCTTGTCAGCAGCGCGTAGGTCAGTCCAAGCAGAGTGAAACGACGGTCGCGCTCAAACCCGCTCCACACACCCAAAAGGACCAGCGCCAGCCCGATCACACCCAGGTCACGCACCCAGATTTCGGACCAGGCAGCAATGCGCTGAGGCCACTGCTGGCCCGACAGCGAGCCAACCCAGCCCCGATAAGCCTCCCCAGTGACCAGCCACCGGAATCCTGCCAGGTCGCTGGCCTGTCCCCAATTCGGAACAGCCTGGGCGACCGCCCGGACGGGTATGTAGACATAGAGCAGCAAGCCGGGAGCAAGGCAAAGCAACAGCCGCAACAGGCGTTCCGGCGTTATCCACCGCCGGATGGTTTGAAAGTACGGCCAGAGCGACGGTAACAGCCAGATGGCGGTGACGTGATGCGCCAGGTTCAGGCCAAGCAGCAACGCCAGCAGGTAAGGGCGAGCCCTGCCCATGTCCACCGACAGGACGATGAACGACGCGGCCACCAGGAGGGCACTGAGCGCATAGACCTCGGCAATCGTTGCCTGCGACCACAGCAACTGGCCAGAAGCAAAAACCCCTCCCGCCGACGCCGCGCACACCAGCGCCACTGCCGAGCTTGCATCCGGTTCATGGCGCAGAATCCAGCCGTAGGCGGTGAGAAAGACCGTTGCCACAGCAAGAGCCGCGCACAGGCCGGAAAACCGACTAACGTTGCCCGCCGGATCGCCAGGTAAGCGTGTCGCGAGGTGCGCGATCATGGTGTAGAGTGGGTAGCCAGTCGGGTGAGGTACACCCAGATTGATCGCCGCGGTCACCAGGTCTCCGCTATCAGTGCCGTCATTTCTAAAAGTGATCGTCGGCGCCGCCGTTCGCCAGTACACAGCCAGGGTCAGTGCCAAGACCAGCACTGCTCCGAGCCAGGGCGCTAGCCGACGGATCTGCGCAGAACGCATCCGATCACCACCAGAGCCACTCCAACCCCAAGCACCAAGACCGTGGCAAGATTGGCGCGGCGAGCGGCCGCTCCCCCATCTGCCCACATCAGGACTACATCGGACGCGAGAGACGCGTCAACCTGGTCATTTCCATAGAAGCTCACGCGCGTAGATCGCGAAGGCCTGAACTTCCAGCCGTCGCTGAGCACCTGTACCGTCAGCGGGACAGATGCCGTCCCAGGCTGCTTCTGCACCAACAGTCGATACGGTCCGGTCGCCTGGCCGGGAATCAGTTGGCTCAAAGGAGGCAGTTCGTACTCAAAAACCAGCTCACGCGTCTGTCCAGGGGCAATCACCCAGAGACAGCCAAAGACGGCCTTGCCTGACTCAGCGGAGACAACCGTCTCCGAGTCCGCCCCCGAAACATGAACGAGCCGCGACCCTGCCGGTGCGTACACCCGAACATAGTCCCACAGGCAGCCGGATACCAGATCGTTGTAGGAGTCGTCATAGCGCGAGCCAGCCACGCACTCCACCAGTCCGGTGCCACGGTGGGCATAGCGCAGAGTCAGCGTGGCCCTTGGAGACTCCATATTGCTCACGTCCACTCTGTAGTCGAGCGACTGCTGCACAAGTGAGTTCACCTTGCGAAAACCCACATTGGCATCTACCACCATCAGGTAATCCCCGGCGAAGGTGCGCAGTCCGCCGTTCCAGGCGCTTGCCAGCCAACCACGCCCAAGCGCCGCACCACTCATCGCCACCTGGATGTGCCGCTCTTGCAGCGCTCCCAGCACGGCCTTGCCCAGAGGGACCAGTTCCAGAGAGGCGGGCTCACCGGTGAGTCTGCCCAGCGCCGCCTTCAACAGGTCCGCCATAAAGTCCTTGCGGTGCAGCCACCATTCCCCTTTCTGTTGATCCGTTATGTCTACAGTACGCAGGGGGTTGGTCCAGTACTCGTTCATGTACTCTATCAGCGTGGCACCGCTCACGGGTGTTGGGTATCCTTCTGGCTGCAATGGCCCCATCGCCCACAGTAGTGCAGTGACCGCGTCAATATCCAGGGTCACGATCCCATCGACACCCTCACCCTGACATCTGCGGTACAGACTACTCAAAGTGGCACCCGAAGCGGACAGGTCCGGAGACCAGTTCGCATCGCGGAACATCAGGGCCGGCGCCCAGATGTACTCGCGCAGCGGGCGAGGCGCAGCCGGAAACACACCAAAGTCGCAAAGGGCGTCCACGGCATAGCTGTCCTGGAATGTGCTGCTGATGATCCTACCCGCACTGATCTTCAGCAGACCGGCCCCGCTGATGAAGCCTCC
Source organism: Anaerolineales bacterium UBA2200 (assembly GCA_002327925.1). Taxonomy (GTDB): domain Bacteria; phylum Chloroflexota; class Anaerolineae; order UBA2200; family UBA2200; genus UBA2200. Next base: position 18,434 of record DCVA01000031.1, on the reverse strand, counting down.
CGTCGGGCGGAGCTCCTGATTGTTCTGCGCAATCAACAGATAACTCACTGGCTTGTCATGCCCGAGCATTTCTGGCAAATCCTGCGCCAGGAGAAGGCCCCCTTCAAGCACTGGCCAGTAGGCATTCAGTTGCGCGACATACGGAGCGAGGCGTGGCGAGTGCTCGATTCGCTGCAGGCGATTCAGTGCCGACCTTGCCCCACCCAGGATCGCAGAGGCAGCCTCGAACCTGGGTTCGACAGATGCCAGAACGGGTGTCGCCAGCTCCAGAGAACCTGGTCCATCCTTGCCGTCAGCTCGGTGGATCGCAGCCCACACAGGTTCCACGCCCAGCAGGCTCCACCATCCCACATCGCACAGGGCAATGCCCACATCCAGCAGGGCCGGTGCCGCAGCCAAATCGGGCCCGACACCAGGAATCCAGTCAAGACGCTCGACGAGGGGAAACAAGAATCCGACCTCGTCTCGTATGGCCTGCATGTCGTCCCGCGTGGCGCCGAGACGCTCTCGCAACCAGGGGAGACGATCGGGATGCAGCAGCGCGGCCGGATCTGTGACAAGCGGCTTGAGCTCGCGTGCTCGCGAGTAGAGGGCAGCGGCGCGCGGAACGATCCGGGCCGCCTTGTACGCGACCACGCCTACCAGCACCGCCGCGAGCAGGGTAAGTGCCCAGGCAGTCGCAGAGTACCTAGGTCGTGGGGATGATTTCGCTAGAGTGTCCAACGTCCCTGGCTTCCGACGGACCTACGGACTGAGGTCAAATGCATCAGACGAGCGCGTAGCCCCGGTTGCGGGCAGAGGAGCCCAAGGCAGAGTGAGGTCGACGCTTGCCGTGAGCGGGTCCTGCGAATCGGCCGTTAGGGTCAAGAGCGCCCGCAGCGTCTGCCCGGGCCAGGCATCCTCGACCACGCGGGCCGCTGCGGTCACGATGCACTGCTGTCCTGATTGGAGGCTCCCGATCATAAGACGCATCTCTCCATTGGCATCAACCGCACTGCATGCCGCGCAGTCCACTTCCAGCAGGGTAATGTCGTCCGGCAGCCGAAGGACGACCTCGATCCTCTCCACAGCAACGTGGCCCACGTTGGCGACCTGTACGATGTACGAGATTCGATCCAGCGGCCCCGCTACCTGAGGAAGTACGATCACTTCGAAGACAATGGGTACAGCAGAGGGCTCCGGAGTCGTGCCTGGTACTGGCGTGATCATCGAGATGGTTTCGGTCAGATCGGGCGTCCCGATACTCAGGGCTGGTGTAGGGGTTTCCGCCGGCGACAGCGTCTGCCGCGGTGCCACCGTGTCTGACGGATGCGGCTCCATGGTTGCGGCCTGGGAGTCTGCCGTTGCCGACGGCTGTGGAGATGAAGGCGGAGCCGTGGGCACGAAAGTCGGCGTCGGCACTCGAGTCCAGGTTGGGCGTTGTGTCCACGTGGGTGTAGCCGTCAGCGCTCCGACCATTGTGGCGGTGCGAGTGAACGTCGGCCAGGGAATGGTCTGCCCGGCAACCCGCTGCAGATTCCAGTCAGGCCCAAGCTTCACCAGGGCAACCACCGCCATTGCCAGCAACAGCACAAAGCGCTTCATGTCGGAGGCGAACGGGCACGGAGGCGATGGAGATCGACCGAAGGTCACGGCGCTCCGCACTCGCCGTAGCGAGTGGCCAGCCAGGAAAAGTCGAGGATGTCGACCAAGCCGTCGCCATTCATGTCCGCGCGTGCGTCGAAGCGGGTCTCGCCGGTTGTCGTGCCGTAGGCCGCCGCCAGTATGGAGAAATCGACGATACCCACGCAGTTGTCGTTGTTCGCGTCGCCGGAGCGCAGCAGTCCGAGATCGACAGGTGTGCTTCCGGCCGTCAGCGCCACCGCGCTGGTCCGGGTGGCCAGAGTACTATCGTTCTTGACCCGGACGTCGTACGTACCAGGGGCGATAGCGCAGAGGGTGAATTCGCCGCTGGTGTTCGTGGTGACAACGCGCGCATCGCCACCAGAGCAGCCCACCGGGTACAGGGTAACAGCCAGGTCGGTCACATAGCTCGAATGAGGTGCGGCGGGTCGGCCATCCAGATGCACCGTCCCGGCCAGGCACACGGTGCCAGTGAGTAATGCGTCGGTGTACGCTTTAAAGTTCTGGCCGAATGTGGTCAGGGTGCCGGGGTAATTGGGGTCGCTGTAGAGGAAGAGCGACCCGTTAAAGCCCGCATAGCACTGGCACGAATCCACCCACTGATACGGCTGATCGTTGAGGCTGTTCCACGCCCAGCGCTGCACGAGACGGTTTCCGTCGGCGGGATAACCGATGCCGGCGTCGGTCGCGGATAGCAGGTAGTCGAAAGACCCGGTCATAAAGGCCTTCACCTGATCATCGGTGACATACCAGTCCGGCATGAGCACCCCGTACTCGGTGATCCAGAGGGGTTTGTCTCGCAAACCCCGCGCATTCATCCAAGTCCGGAGCTCTACTACTAGCTGCTGGAAGATGGCAACATTCGCGCTATCGGTCTCGGAATACAGGCGGCCCTGATTTTGAGTTAGGCCAACGGGGATTCCGCAGCCCCAATCGTATCGGTCCTCCTGCAGGATGAGCACGTGGGTGGTCCAAACATCGACGGGCATGGGGACGTGGTAGGTGTCCTGGTAGAATTGGAGCATATTGTCCAACCACAGCAGCCGCAAGGGCGTCGGCTCTACCACTCCTCCATTGGCGATGCGTGCCGTGGAGTCCAGGTTCTTGATAAAGTGGTACAGATCGTGGTACAGAGGGACGTACATCTCGACGGTCAGGTTGCCCCCGCCAGGGTAGTTGGGACACTCCGGCTCATTGCCGATTAGCCACAGAGAGCCTGGATTGGCGGCCACCACCTGCTCCAGCCTGCCCCAGGAGTTGATGTTCGTGGTGAATCCGTCGACATGCCAATGCACCTCCGTGACGCCCGTGTCCTCTCTCGCCCAGTTCTCGATCGTGATCAAGGGCACATACTCGATGCCCCCGGGACGCGGAGGGTCGATGGTCGCCCACCAGTCCGAGTACCAGGCGATATGCAGGCTCGCGACGTCATAATCGTCGATGTGGCCGAATCCGGGGACCAGGTCCACCCCAAAACGCTGCGTTGGAACCAGGTACGGTGGACAGTCAGAGCTCGCCGCGGGTGCCCACACAACCAGCACGACGCAGGCCAGCAACAGGCGAAGCACAAGGTGATTGCGATCGCTCATCGAGTAGCCCTCGTCACCGCAGCCGGCGGGAAACATCCCGCGCCTAGGGCAGCAGACATGCGTCTCCCCAGTAGATGGCCACGTTCATAATATCCAGAATATCGATCTCGCCGTTCGCGTCCGCATCATAGGCAGCTACAAAGCCAGGGGCACCCGCATGCGTGTCCCAAACCTGCGCGACCAGCATCATATCCGCGACGTCCACGTCGCAGTCGACGTCCACATCTCCGCGCAGCCGGATCGTAACCGCACTTCCCGTTCCAGTGCCGCTAAAGACGTAAGATCCGCCCCAGGTCAGCTTGCCGGTCAGGCCCAGGGCCGTTGGAGTTCCAGCCGCTGCCACCGCCTGGAAGGTCACCTGGGCCACGCGCACCAGTCCCGAGGGGCAATCGCCATCCTGGTGACAGGTCAAAGCCCCCGCGTCATAGTACACTCGTCCCAGGGTGTTGTCGGTCGTCTTGAGCAGGGTGTTGCGAAAGGCGGAGACGTCCGCGATCACCTCCTGAACCTGCAGCAGGCGCGGGTCGAACGATACCACCAGCGACACGCCATCCGCGTTCGTCCCGCAATCGGCCATGAGGTCGACGGTCAATTCCGAGTTGACGAGTGTACTTGGGCTTGCCGGAGAGACGTAGAGGGTCGGTGCCGCAGCAGAGGCACCGCCCAATGGCGTCAGGAGCGGCAGAAGACCGACGAGCGCCGAAAGCACTGCCCCTGCTGCCAGCGGGAGAACACGGCGGCCTTGCGTGGACGTGAAGACTCGCGCCCTTGCAGTTCTTCGAACCGGGATCACGGAATCAACCCCCTTCGCCGCAAGCACAGGTCCCTTGCCTGCCAACTGCAAGAAGGCGAAAAGGAGCGCTTTCCACTTCATTATCACCCAGCCATCTTCGTTCCATGCTCGTCGTGTCTGTTCCTTCCGAAGGTTAACGACTTACCAGCGGCAGCGACAGCCCGTAGAGAACCGGCGACGTCGAGGTGATCGTTACCGTACTTCCCTCTCCGAGGCCGTCAAAGGTAGTTGAGCCAGCCCACACGACCTGGCCGCGAACCGTGACCGGCGTGCTCGGCAAGGTGCGGCGAACAGCACGAAAGGTGACGGTCGCAACGCGGATCACGCCGGATGGGCAATTACCCTCGCTGTGGCACATGATGGAGCCGGCATCATAGTTCACCGAGCCGGCGGCGTTGTCGAAGCGTCTGCGCAGCACGTTGGGAAAGACAGTCTCGTCGGCGGTAACGGTCTCCACCTGGAGATAGATGGGGTTGAAACCTAGCGTCAGGCTGGCTGCGTCCGCATTAGCCCCGCAATCCACCATCAGGTCCAACGCAAAGGTGGTCTCCTCCGGAGTGGATACTACCACCGGACTCAGGCTCACCCCCTGAAGCGTCGCAGCGCTCAGGCTGCTCTGCGGCGAAGCCATCATACACAGCAATAACAACACGTATGCGATTCGGGTTCTTGACATTCTCTTCCTTGATGAGGTGCGGGACACCTCTGAGTCGCCTCTGGCCCGAGGTGTCCCGCTCGAAAGCTAGACTACGGCAGCAAACCGCGCGTCAGGTGCCAGCGGTGAATCGTCGTCACGGGCCAGCCCTTGATCTCCAGCGGTGAGAAGAGCCGGTAGATCACCGGCATAGACGTTGGCGTGAGTGACGGAGTGGCCGACGGGACGGGTACTTCCGTGGCCGTGGCGGTCGCGACAGGCGTAAGTGTCTCCGTCGCACCGGGAACGAGGGTCTCCGTGACGGTCGGTTCGGGCGTGTTCGTCAAGGTGGGACCAGGCAGCAGGGTCTCGGTCGCAGTCGGCATCGGCGAAACAGTGCTCGTTGGCGTGGGCTCGATGACCGCCCCTCCGCATAAGGCGCCTGGGCGGATCACCACCGCATAGTCCACAGCCACATGCACCGCTGCGCCATCCACAAACGGTCCGCGGTACTCATCGAGCATGCAGCCAAAGTTCTGGCCGAGGCTATTCGTTACGACCTCGCCGAGTCTGTCGTGGCCGTACAACAAGGGTGTCCAGTGCGCACCCGGCACCAGCGTCCCGTCGAACTTGTAGTCGTCGTAGCTGACCCACTGGGCATCGTTGTGCACTGTATAGGTATAGGGCACTCCGCCCCACTCGCGACCAGGGAAGCCAAGGGCAGCCTCATCGAAATAGGGGTCAATCAGCTCAAAGGTGCTCCCGAACGGGCTGAAGCAGCACACGGAGGTCCAGTGACCGCCTACGCGCACCCACTCGTCTCCGTCCTGCTGCCAGAAGCCCAGCAGCAGCAGCACTGCCGTGCGCTCCTGTTGAGCATCCAGCCACACCCAGTCCCAGGAAGGGCCCAGGATGCTTTCGACTACGTAAGACGTCTCCACACCCTGCTTGGCGATATAGTCCTCCAGGCCGGAGACCATCTGCTCGACACTGGTGCCCCACTCGTCTGTCTGCAGCATCGCACCGACGTCGTCCAGCAAAGGCGGCACATTGAGCTCATTGTGATCGTACCAGGGACCGTAGCTGGTCACCAGTCCGAACTTGGCCTCGTTCACGAACTCGGCCTCCGAGTCCAGCCACCACAGAGCACCGCTGGCGGCAGCCGGACCAGAGTAGGTCCACTGCTCCTTGACGCTCTGCTCTACTTGCTTCATATCAAAGTCCGGCGGGCCGTGGGGCGCATAGTCGGGATACGTATCGCGCGGACAGATGCCCGGGCCGCCGACGCTCGGCGTCTGCGTTGGTACAGGTGTAGGAGGCGGCGGGCATGTCGGACAGGGCAGAAACTCGCAACCCCAGGTGGGAGATGGAGTGGGAGATGGATACTGTACTCGCGTTGGCGTCCTAGTGGGTTCGTTCGGCGTGTAAACGTAGGCACTGTCGCTCGCAGAGCGAGAGACTACGCCCAGGCCACTGACCACGGCCTGATTGATCAGGATCTTGCCGGCGGCGGTGCTGTAGGTCTGGGCTTTGACGCACAGGCTCCGAGACTCACCTGGACCCAGCGTGCCCAGATTCCAGGTCACCGTATGCAGTCCGTCGTAATTGCCGCCCGGATTGCAGCTTCCCACAGGTCCGATGCCCGGAACCACAGAGTACGGGGCGAGGCCATCCGGCAACGTGTCCACCACGTTCACGTCATGGACCGCAGAGCCGCTGGTGTTGGTGACAAAGATGTAGTAGTAAAAGTTCCAGCCCACATAGACATCACCGTACGGTCGTGTCTTGCTGATGCGCAATGGATCGGGGATCGCCGTGGCCGTGGGGGTTCCGGGCGTTGGTGTGGGCATACCTACGTAGCACCTAGCACCTGCGCGGATGGCCACTGCGTAGTCGATCGCCACCCGGATCACCTGGCCCTCCTGGTATTCGCCACGGTAAGGCTCCAACAGGCACCCATAGTTCTGACCGAGACTGTTGCGGACTACCTGCATCAGGTCAGCATGAGCGTACTGCTCCAACATCCACTGGGCGCCGGGCACCTCGGTGTCCACATAGTGGTAGGCATCATAGCTTACAAACTGGGCGTCATTGTGCATGGTGTAGGTGGGAGGCACTCCACCATACTCCCAGCCAGGAAAGCCCAGAGTCGCCTCATCGAGCAGAGGGTCCACCAACTGCACACTCTCGGCGTAGGGTTCAAAGCAGGTAGCGCCGACCCAGTGACCACCCACGCGAACCCATTCATCATCGACCTTCTGCCAGAAACCCAGCAGCAGGAGCATAAACGTATCGTTCTCCTGAAGGTCGTCAAAGATCCAGCGATAAGAAGGTCCGCGAACCTTCTCCACCGCCAGATGGCCCTCGAGACCCTGCGCCTGGATGTAATGTTCCAGACCGCCGACCATGTCTTCCAGATCCGTGCCACCACTATCCGTCTCGACTTTGGCGGCCAGGTCCTCGACGAGCGGTGGCACGTTCAACTCATTGTGATCGTACCAGGGTCCATAGTTCGTGACCAGCTCGTACTTGCTCCCTGTCTCGTATTCGGTCTTGGAGTCGAGCCACCAGACCGCATCGGCGGCGACAGCCGGGCCTGAGTGGGTCCAGGCAAGCTCGTCTGGCTGAAGCCAGGCCAGCACGGCCGATGTCACGTACCAGTCCTCCTGGCGCATGTCAAAGTCCGGCGGTCCGTTGGGGGCATAGTCAGGATAGCCCCGAGGGGGGCAAACGCCCGGCCCCTCGTACACTGGCGTCGCTGTCGGCGAAGGGGTTTCCGGTGGCGGGCAGGTAGGACAGACCTGGGTGCAAACCTGTGTCCTAGTCGGCGTGAACGTGGGCGTCGGAATAGTCCCCCGCGTCGGCGTATAAGACGGCGTGGGTATGGACTGCGCTTGGACTTGCTCAGCCAGGTCCCACGGCGTGCTCGCCAATCCCAGGAGCGCGGCCACAAGGGCTGCAAAGCAAAGCAATACCACGAAACGCCGAAGCACCAGGCCTTGACTGTCCTTGGAGCGTATCGGTTCCATCATCTGCCTCCTCTGATTCAGCTACAGGGTACCTGACCCCCGGCCATCGCCGGGCGCAACACAACACTAGAGGGCAATTCGTCAGCTCTCACTGCGAATCACCTCTCGCCAATCGCCCGTACAGGCGACCAAGCTCATTCAGCTTGCCGTCTTGCGTCATCAGACTGCCATTGTACAGCCGAGTGTATGTAGCGAACCACGCCCAAGCTTGCACATCGCCTGACCGCAGCAGCCAGTCCGTCGACTCGATCATGAACCTCTGGAGCTTCTCTGGCGGATCCACGGGTCTATCGCAACACCCGCTGCCATACAAAACCCCGTACTCCGTCAAGAAGAGCGGCTTCTCGCCGTCGCCGATGCCTTCCATCCAACGCCGGAAAGCCTGGATTCGGCGGCCAAACTCGTCCACGTCATAGGGATCCATTCCCGGGTCCAGTATGTAGTTGTGAATGTTCCAGCCGTCCACCTTTGGGTAACGACCGTAGCGATCGAAGAACGCCTGCCGGAATTCCTGCGCCCATCGCCAATCGGCATTGGCAATGCCAGCCGGCAGCATCCCGCACCGAGGCGCATCGCCAGCCCACCCCTCAAAGATGTAATAGAGCTCGGCATACTCCGCCGGCGTGACGTTGTCCTGAGTTGGATCGTTCGGTTCGTTGCCGAGCGCCCACCAGGAAGCGCCGCTCATCTTCATGGCCGCCGGAATTCGCTCTCTGTACGCCTCGACCTCGGCGCAATTGACCACGTAGAGACGCTGGTGACCGGCCACTGCCGGCTTGAGCCAACTCCAGTCCATGTACCACAGCGGACCCAGGGCGCCAAGCTGCTCTCCTGTCAATGGCGCATCGCCAATGGCCACACCAAAAGGCGTGTCGAACAGCGGAGGTGTGACATGCCGTTGGCCGCATGCAGCGCTGACCAGCAACAGACACACGAGAACCAGGAGCGCTCGAGAGCTTTTAATTCGGCCCCCTCAGCTCCGCTTGCACCACGATGCGCGACGTATAGCTCCAATCGGGCCAGCAAGTAACCAGGGTCAGAACCGGCTGGTCCGTCGGATCGAGCAAGCGCGCGTTGTCACGCCGCTCAACCGTGGACGCGCCTACCTCGTCCACGGTGAGAACCTTGGTTGTCACATAAGTATAGCTGATTCCCCGACCGTTGTAAAGTACAATTCGGTCGCCAATAGGTATCCGATAGAGTTCACTGAGCCCCGATGCCCCCTCAATTGAGCTGTGTCCGGACAGAACGCAGTTGCCCGCCTCACCCGGGTCGGCGCTACCCCGGTGGAATCCCACGGCTCCCGCGACAGTCTCCCACTCACCCAGCGTTCCGTCGGCAGTCTCCCGAACGTGCCACCCAACCTCGACCACGGGGAGATCCACACCCAGTGACGAAATGACCAGACGCACCGCCGCCGACTGCCGCGTGGGGGCTGGCCCAGCCGTGGGTAAGGCAGCGGGTCTGGGCAGAGCGGTTGCCACCGCCGCTGCTGTGGGATTCAGCACGATCGTCGGCGCCTGGTCCCCGGCAGCCCCTGTACCCAGCGTAGCCTGCGACGCAGGTGCCGGTGAACGCGCCGATAAGCGCTCCAGCGACCATGCCGCACCCGCCAGGACGACCAACAGCAGACCCATAACGATAAGGATCGCAGACGTGCAGCTTCTCAGTTTCACCGCCGCTCGCATTGTTTCAAGTCTTCTCCGAGGGCTTGGTCGCCAGCACGGCCATCTGGGATCCTGTCCCAGTCCAGGAGAGGAGAGCACAGAGTGGCCAAAGAAGCCGACGGCGCCAGATGTGCCCTGTACCCCAGCCCTGCTGATCATTGTACCCCAGTTTTCGACGCAAGCTTACATAGAGCGAAGTGGGTTCAATGGGGAAAAGCGTCCGCACGGGTCGCAGAGTCGCTTTCTCCAGCATCATCGACAGGGTTTCAGCCGTAAAGTGGTAGAAGTGCCGCGGCAGTTCAAGCTGGTAGGCATGTCCGCCAAGGACACGTGCTTCCAGACTGTTCATGTTCGGTACCTCAATCGCAAGCCATCCACCTGGCTTGAGCAGCTGCGCGACTTCCGACAGTGCCCTTGAGGGGCTGCTGAGGTGCTCCAGAACATGCCCCAGAGTGATCAGATCAAAAGAGCCAGGGGTGAAAAGGCCCGGCTCGAAAGCCCCAGCAAGGACTCGCTCTCCCGCGATCCGACGGGCACGCTCTGCTGCCTCGCGATCCACCTCCACGCCGTAGGCATCCCAGCCGGCACTCAACATCTGTGCCAGAAATCGGCCCGTACCACAGCCAATGTCCAGCAACCGGGACGCCCCGTCGGCACCTGTCCAGGCCGGCGGCAGCACCGGCAATTGCAGTAGCGTTGCCAACACATAGGAGGACCGTGCTCTTAAGCCACCAACACCCGAGTCCGAAGACTGGAGCCGCCGGAAGAACAGCGGGGCTGCAACCTGGCCCACCTTCCACCCCCAGCGCGCCAGCGGAGGACCGACCCCCGGGCCTCGTAGGTCCTGATGGGGAGCATAAGACTCCGGGTAGATGATATCGAGCGACTCAGAGGTGGGTCGTGGATTCTCGTACACCAGTCCACAGCGCGAGCAACGCACCAGGTTGAAAACGCCCGGCACGCCCAGACTGACATCAGGAGCACTCAGCACTGGCCGATAATCGGCGCATCCGCAGAGATCACAGTTAACGTATTCGATCTCAGGAGTGCTCAGCCTGCATCCCTCCCTGCGACGGGCGAGCTCCGCCGGCCTGCGCCCTGCTCATCTCCTCAACTACAGCGCTTATCGTCTCCTGCAAGGGCGTGGATGCCTCCCAGCCGATCAGCGCCTTGACGCGTGCGACATCCGGCACCCGGCGCTGCGTCTCCTCAAAACCGTCCCCGTGTGCCTGCTCGTATGGCACGTACTGCACGGATGAGTTACTGCCAGTCACCTGGATGACCAGTCTGGCAAGGTCATTGATTGTGATCTCGCTTCCCGATCCGACATTCACCACCTGGCCCTCGGCAGCCGCGCATTCGCTCAACCGAACCAGGGCCCGCACCACATCGCGTACGTCAGCAAAGGCGCGCGTCTGCCTGCCGTCGCCGAACACGGTGAGCGGCTCCCCCGCAATGGCCTGACTCACAAAGCGGGGCAATACCATGCCATAGCGTCCGGTCTGGCGTGGGCCCACCGTGTTGAACAGTCTGGCGATGACCACCGGCAAACCCTGCTCCTGACGATAGGCCAGGGCCAAGAACTCGTCCACAGCTTTCGATTCGGAGTAGCACCAGCGGCTGCGTGTCGTCGGGCCCAGGAGGCGGTCATCATCCTCGGAGAAAGGAAGTCGGGTACCCTTCCCGTAGACCTCCGACGTAGACGTAAGGAGCACCTTGATGCTGTGCCGAGAGGCAAGGCGAAGCACACTGGTAGTGCCCAGGACATTCGTCTCGATAGTCCGCACCGGAGACTGCAGCACCAGGTCGACGCCCACCACCGCCGCCAGGTGGAAGACAACCTGAGCGCTGGCCAAGAGCGGCTCCAGCAAACCCTCGTCCGTGACAGACCCCGTGGTGACTCGCAAACGCCCGTTCGCTTCCAGGTGCGACAGATTCTCCAGACGTCCTGTAGAGAGATCGTCGAGCACGTCTACTTCGTGACCGAGGTTAAGTAGCCTCTCGGCCAGATGGCTGCCCACGAACCCCGCGCCACCGGTAATCAACATCCGCATACTTCGCTCATCTCTTTCTGCGCCACGGCTCGCGGAGGGCATGGCGGCCCAGCTCTCGCAACGAGAAGGCCACATGACCCGGGCACGCTCCGCCGTCGCTGGTGCCATCAGGGCAAGCGATTGCGTACGATCTTGTCTGCGGCCGCCGAGCGATGGCCGTTGTCCGTGCGTCCGCGGTGTAGCTGCTGATGCACGGGTCAGACTTCAGTCCGCTCCAGATCTGTCAAGTCAATCTGACAGGCAGTGAGCCGTCCCAGGATTTCGACAAAGACCCGCGCCCGTGCGCTCGACGACAGACGCTGGTCAAAGATCGCCTCGAGCCCTTGAAGCGGGCCCTTGGACACGCGCAGACGATCTCCTGGCAACAGGGGCATTCCTCTGTGGTAATCTCGAGGGTCTATCTGCGCCAGACGATCACGTATCCACAGCAGAACATTCTCCGGCACGATTGCCGGCTGCCCGCCGAAACAAACAACCCGGTTCACCCCTGGCGCCCAATTGACCGATGATAACGGCACCGAGTCGAGGTTCATCTGTGCGAACAGATAGCAGGAAAAGAATGGGCGTTGTGTTGCCGCCCTCGGGCTCTGTCTGTTCTCGCTCAGGACCGGAAGGTAAGTGTCGATCCCGCGGTTCCGCAGGTACTGCTCGACCGAGCGCTCCTTGTGTGGCTTTGTGTGCACTGCGTACCAGTTCGCTGCGCTGACCAAGTTCTGTTCTCCAACCGCGGAGATGCTTTCACCATCTATTTTTCATTATACCACAGGTCCCCTTGCTGCAGAAGAGACGCGACGTTCACCCCTTGTCTTACGCCAAGCGAAGTCGATGATCCGTGGATTGGGATGCCTGTCCACCAGCTTTCCCAGTCGCAGCAACAGAGCCGGAGATGCTGTCGAGGACGTCGGGGGCAACAGCACATGTTGGTCTGGCGGGGTCAGGTCAGTTCTTCACTCACGAGCATGTATCCGAAATGGGACTGCGTGCGCAGCAGGGTTGGGCTGGCTGGATCGGCCTCCACCTTCCGGCGCAAGTTCCGAATGTGCCAGCGGATCAGTCCTGCCGATGCGGAAGACCGGTCGTATCCCCAGACTGCATGCAGTAGCTGCTCGATTGGCACTACCTCGCCCGGACTGGCCATCAGACAGCGCAGAAGAGAGAACTCAATTGGCGTCAGCGTGATGGTCTTGTCACCTTTGTGCAGCACCCGCCGCTTGGCGTCCAGCTCGAGAGTGCCAACTTGCAAAGCCGCTGACTCAGGAACGTCACTGGGACCATTCCGGCTGCGACGCAGCACGGCCCGCACCCTGGCTTTGAGCTCTCGGAGGTCGAAGGGCTTGACCACATAGTCATCGCAACCTCCATCGAGGCCAGTGACCCGGTCCTCGATGCGGCTATCCACGGTCAGGAAGATGATCGGTATGGATGCGAAGCGGGGCTCACGGCGCAGACGCCGACAGACCTCGAGGCCACTCAGCTGGGGCATGTTTATGTCCAGTATAATCAGATCGGGGTGGTGACGTCGCACCTGGCTTAGCGCCTCCAGCCCGTCCCTCGCCGTCAGCACCTGGTAGCCCTCATCGCCCAGGCTATGCTGCAGAGCCCACAGCAAGTCCCTTTCATCGTCGGCGATCAGAATCTGGGTAGTGGCACTCATGGTAATCTCACGGTGAAGGTCGTACCTTCACCCGGTCGACTCTGAACTTCGATGGTTCCGTGATGCTGCTGGATGACCGTGTGGCTTACCGTAAGGCCCAAACCAGTACCCTCACCAGGACCTCTGGTCGTGAAAAACGGGTCGAAAACGTGTTGCAGATCCTCCTGTGTTATGCCTTGCCCCGTGTCGCTGAACGCGATGCGCACACCACCCCCTGGCTCGGCGCAGCACGAGACTGACAGCGTTCCTCCTGAGGGCATCGCGCTGCGGGCATTGATGGCGAGGTTGGTGAACACTTGCATCAGCAGGTCGGGGCTGCCCAGGATCTGTCCCAGATCCACTTGCCAGTCCCGCCGGACATCGATCCGGGCTGCAGTCATGTGCTCTGCGAGCAGGTCCAGCGCCTCATCCAGCACCTTTCGCACATCCAGGGGCTCCACAACCATCTCGCCCGGGCGAGAGAACTTGAGCAGGGCCTCGATCACACGCGATGCGCGCTCGGCGGCGGCTCTGATCCTGGGCAGGCTGTCTTCTCGCAGCCGCCTGTCGCGGGGATGCTCCTGCAGAAGCTGGACCCACGAGGAAATGATGGCCAGCGGATTGCGCAGCTGGTGCGCGATGCCGCTGGCGAGCAGCCCGAGCCCCGCCATCTTGTCCGCCTGCGCGAGCTGTGAGAGACGGGCACGTCGCTCGGTGATGTCTTCGGTAAAGCCCGAGAGCATCACCAACTCTCCAGCGTCATTCTTGACAGGCAGCCCTACATCACGAACCCACCTGATCGTCCCATCAGGCCGAACGATGCGATACTCCAGCTCGGTTGGTTCGAGAGAATGATCCCGCCACCACAGGTCGACCATAGCGAGGTCGTCCGGATGAACGCACTGCCTCCAAAGGTGATAGTCCTCGTACAGGCTTTCGCACGTGCGACCGTATACTGCCTCGAACGCCTGGCTGAGGAAGAAATGGGTGTGAAGATCGGGCGATACCATCCAGAATACTACCGGGATGACCGATGCCATCTGACGAAAACGCTCCTCGCTGATCGCCAGCGCCTGCTGGGCCCTGGCCTGCTCAGTGACGTTGACGGCGTAGAGAGCGTACTTCCGGGCCTTGCCACCAGCATCGGTCACGGGGTAGATGTAATTGTCGTAGATGGCGCCGCGATTCTCATCGCGCCAGTGCACGGGTTTCTGATCTCTTACCGCGGCCTCTCCTCGGGCTCGCCGAGTCCGTGCAATCTCCGGGGGAAGCCAGTCAAAGACGTTGCTGCCAATCAGTTTGTCGAGCGGCTGGCCAAGGCGCCTGACCGTACCTTCGTTGGCCGACAGGATAGTCCCTTTCGAGTCGACCAGCATCGTGGGATCGGGATTGGCATCGAGTAGAACACGCAGCGTGGCCTCGCGATCCTGAAGGGCCAGTTCCGCCTGGTACCGCCTGGTGAGGTCCATGCCGAACACGGCCAACGTCTGCACCTGGCCGCGGGAATCAACCACCGGCAGGACGGTGATGAAGAACTGCCGCGCGCCCAGGGTTTCCTCGCGACTCACGGCGCCACGCGTGGAAATCGCTTCCTCAACATAGCCCCGTCGTAGTTCAGCCAGATCAGGAGGCAGCCTGCTGAAGAGATTGCTGCCTGCGAGGTTATCCATGCTATCACCCAGCCGGATGGCCGCGGTTTTGTTGGCGGCCAGGATGGTCCCATCCGGCGTTATCAGGAGAGCCGTCTCGGGGTTGGCGTCCAGCAGAGCGCGGGATGTCCTCTCACGGTCGCTAAGCTCGGCCGCTATCTGGGAAGTCGTAAGTACCTGGTGCGCGGTGATGACCAGTGCGCCAACTGCTGGTACAAGAAGGAGGTTGCTGACGTACAGGGTGGCCTTCAGCCACCTGCCCGCAGCGTCGCGCAACTCGACGACCGCACTGAACTCTTCCCCGGGCCGCTGGCGCGCCCTAGCTAGCAACTCGCGCACCAGAACAAAATCGGCGCCGTGCATGAACGCGCTCTCGCGGGGGTTGCTGACTTGCTCAAACGTCAGTCCAAGCACGCGCTCCACGGAAGGACTGACGTAAATAACTCGCTCGAGGTCGTCCAGCAGAACGGTCATTTGCGGCGCATGCTCGGTCAGGGACTGAAAGAGCTTCCCGTCCGCATGGCGAGCGTTACTGTGGGAATACTGCATCGCGTTCCACCTTGAAAGCGACAGTGTCAATCCAGCGTCTCTATTGTAGCGTCGTAATGCGCATCCCGCAAGACAGTGCCACGGCGTCGACCTGGCTTGCCCCCTACTCTCCAATTTCGAGATCAGGGCTGCGGCGTGGAGCTAGCTGCGACGGCGTCCCGAGCTACCCGTGAGCATGAACACGTAGTAGAGCAGCGTGCTCAATACCTGCAGCAGGGCTGCCACGTAAGTCAGCGCGGCAGCGTCAAGCACCTTCTTGGCTCCAGCTACCTCTTCCCGCTGCACGATCATGCCGCTGGTAGTGAGCATCTGCAACGCTCGCGCTGACGCGTTTCGTTCCACCGGGAGTGTCAGCAGGGCAAACACCGCCGAGGCAGAGAACAGCAGCAGGCCAATCCAGGCCAGGCCAGAAACTCCCAGCATATAGCCCAGGATGAAGATGATGGGTCCTATCGCGGCGCTGAGCTGGACCATCGGGACGATACCGTTACGCAGCTTCATCGGGCCATAATTGGTGTTGTCCTGTACAGCGTGGCCCACCTCGTGCGCGACTATGGCCAACCCTGCCACCGACCTCCCGTAGGCCACCTCCTGGGACAGTGCCAGCAGCTTCTTGCTGGGATCGTAGTGGTCAGTGAGCTCGCCGGGCGTACCCTGTATCTGAACGTGCCCCAGGCCATTCCTCTGGAGCAGGGCCTGCGCCGCTTCCACGCCGGTGATGCCGCGCGCATTGGCCACCCTTGTAAACTGGCCATAAGCGGACTTGACCTTGAACTGGGCATAGAGGCCCAGCAGCAACGCCGGAAGGGCAAAGACGAAATACATCGGATTCCAGTACACGGTGTCTCCTTTCGTTCAGGCCAGCGCTCACTCTTTGGAAACGCCCTCTGGTTTGGGCGGACA
The DNA here is from genome assembly GCA_002327925.1 of Anaerolineales bacterium UBA2200. Classification (GTDB taxonomy): domain Bacteria; phylum Chloroflexota; class Anaerolineae; order UBA2200; family UBA2200; genus UBA2200. Next base: position 2,311 of record DCVA01000031.1, on the reverse strand, counting down.
GCGGCGCCTGGCGCGGGCTGACGAAACCTTGGTGGCCACTATGCAGCACAGAGCGCGGTACTCGGCCGGGTGAGGCAGATTGGAGTAATCACAGGTGCAGGGTCCTCCCTGCGCGCACCCAGGACAACAGTAGTGACGTCCATCGACCACAGTTGGCTGCCAGTGTATCTCAATCCCGCAGTTAAAGCACAATGTGCGCATTGGCGACATTATAGCGCAGGCCGCGTTAGATGAGTGTATGAAGATTGTGAGACAATAGTTAGACTCTGTGACGCGGGCTTCCACCCAAAGTGGCTTGCTAGCTCTAACGAAACTCTAACCAGGAACTAGCACGAGTCTAACGTTTTGTCGCTACGATACTGGTGCATACAGGAAAGATCATTTTCAATGTGGAGGTGTAAGATGGCAGTTGTTAGATGGCGTCCGGTCGAGGACATGTTGACTCTACGCGAAGCGATGGATCGTCTCTTCGAAGACAGCTTCGTCAGACCGGCTGGCGGGGTTCGCCAGGGTGGAACAGCCCAGTTGCCGGTGAACGTGTGGGAGGACAGTGATGCTGTCCACGTGGTTTCGCGCGTGCCCGGCATGGATGCGGACCAACTGGACATCCAGCTCACAGGGGAGAACCTGGCCATCCGGGGCCGCTTCTCGAGTGAGGCAGAGCTCGAACAGAGCAAGGACTGGTGCTGGTACTCGAACGAGTTGTGGTACGGACCCTTCGAGCGCACCATAAACCTGCCGACCCGAGTTCAGGGTGACAAGGTCACTGCCGAGTTCAAGAACGGCATGCTCCACCTGACTGTGCCCAAAGCTGAGGAAGTCAAGCCGCGGAGCATCAAGGTCAACGTAGCCAGATAGCTCGCAAGGTGGGTCCCGCCGCCCGACGGGCGGCGGGACCCACCTTCGTGTGTGCATTTTTGCGAGTTGATGCCTGCAGCCCCACGCCGGGGACAGCAGTAACCGGCAATTTGACAAATACCCACTAACTCACGTATACTCTGCTTCGTAAGACCCCGACCGCGGGGTCTTGTTTGTGGACGCAAACGGAGGGTGATTTGACAGATGCCCTGTTTGTGTTACAATACTTTGTCTACCAGCAGGGGTGCCCGGGCACGCCCGCCCTCGTAGCTCAGTCGGTAGAGCACATTCTTGGTAAGAATGGGGTCACCGGTTCAAATCCGGTCGAGGGCTTGCAGCTACCGAGCCATCGAGTCATAAGGAGGCCAAAATGGCGAAGAAGAAGTTCGAGCGAACCAAGCCGCACGTTAACGTGGGCACGATTGGTCACGTGGACCATGGTAAGACGACGTTGACGGCAGCGATCACCAAAGTACTCGGCATGAAGCAGATGGCCGAGTTCAAAGCGTACGATCAGATTGACAACGCGCCGGAAGAGAAAGCGCGCGGTATGACCATTTCGATTTCGCACGTGGAGTACGAGAGTCCGGAGCGGCACTATGCTCACGTGGACTGTCCAGGTCATGCCGACTATATCAAGAACATGATCACCGGGGCGGCTCAGATGGACGGAGCCATTCTGGTGGTTTCTGCCCCGGATGGGCCTATGCCGCAGACGCGTGAGCACATTTTGCTGGCGCGGCAGGTGGAAGTACCGGCGATGGTAGTGTTTCTGAACAAAGTGGACGTGATGGACGATCCGGAGCTGCTGGAGCTGGTGGAGCTGGAGCTGCGGGAGATTCTGAGCAAGCAGCA
>DCVA01000031.1:0-413 GCA_002327925.1 Anaerolineales bacterium UBA2200 | reverse complement strand
GTGGTCACCGGCGTGGAGATGTTCCGCAAGACTCTGGAGTCTGGTCTGGCGGGGGACAACATTGGCTGTCTGTTGCGCGGCATCGAGCGGGAGGACGTAGAGCGAGGCGAAGTTCTGGCCGCGCCGGGGAGCATCAAGCCGCACACCAAGTTCATGAGCGAAGTGTACGTGCTGAAGAAGGAAGAGGGCGGGCGACACACGCCGTTCTTCAGCGGGTACAGGCCGCAGTTCTACATCCAGACGATGGACGTAACGGGTGCCATCTTCCTGCCCGATGGGGTAGAGATGGTGATGCCGGGCGACAACATCCAGATGCGCGTCGAGCTGATTGTGCCCGTGGCACTGGAGCAGGGTTCACGCTTCGCCATCCGCGAGGGTGGCCGCACCGTAGCGTCGGGCGTGGTAACCAAGAT
>DCVA01000037.1 GCA_002327925.1 Anaerolineales bacterium UBA2200 | reverse complement strand
AGCCAGAAGAGCCGACCGTGGCTGTAGGCCGATTTGACAGTCGCCCTGCGTTCGCTTGACAATTGTGCGGGGCCGGGCTATAATGATAGCGGTTGGCTGGCCGTAATCTGTAGTGCTGTGTCGTTGTCGTCACAGCCTCCGATGTCTCACATCCCACAGGGATGTGAGACACGATACGGTGCGGAGAGCAATCTCCACGCCCGCCGGATCTGCAAAGGAGGCAGTGCTTCTGTGAGTTTGCCCGGAGGCGCTGACCTCCTTTCTTATTTCGATTGTGGCGTGGTTCGCACGACGAATCCAATTCGAAGGAGGTGATGCTCCCCAAGCTAATCGTCGTTGCCTGCCCAGTGATCTGGGGCCCTGCTCGTTTCGACAAGTCGAAAGAGGAGAGGATCTCAAGAGGAGAAGAGAGGATGTCACAAATTCACGAGAGGCTATCCGAACTGCAGGAGCAGCTCGCCCAGGGTAGTATTACCCGGCGTGATTTCCTGCGCTATGCCACCCTTCTGGGCGTGTCAGTCGGGGCGGCCGAGGCCCTTGCGGCGTGCGCGCCCAAGCCCGCGCCGACGGCAGTTCCGCCGACCAAGGTGCCGCCGACCGCTGTTCCGCCGACGGCTGTGCCGCCCACGGCGGTTGCGCCAACCGAGCCGGCACCGACGGCTCCGCCTCCAGTGGCTGAGAAGCAGGCCCTGCCTGGCCACACGCTCCTGGTCGACCCGACCAAGTGCACAGGCTGCCTGAACTGCGCTCTGGCATGTTCCGAGAAGTGGGCTGCCGAGTACTTCCCCAATGAGACCAAGGATTGGATGAACCTGGAGTTCTCGCGCATTCGGCCTATGCGCTTCCAGCTCGTTGATGTGGTCAATGTCTGCACCGACTGCCGGCTGCTGCAGTGGGCGGAGGGCACCTCCAAAGCGCCGTGCGAGCAGGTCTGCCCGCAGGCGGCCATCAGCGTCATTCCGGTGGGCAGTGGCAAGGCCGGCTTTAGCGGCATGGGCTACCTGGACGTGGACCGCGCTCTTTGCACCGGACTCGACCTGTGCGGTCGCTGTCTCGAGATTTGCGAGGATCAGTTCGCGAGTGGAATCTCGTTCGATCCGATTGAGAAGAAGGCTCAGATTTGCACCCGCTGTGGCGGCCTGCCCGTGTGCGTGGATGCCTGCCCCGAGCCGCTCGCTCTGCAGTTCTATCCTTTGATGACGAACGGCCGTATGTTCGCGCAGACACCCGCTGACCAGGCGGAGAGCCTCTACAACAAGATCTACGACAAGCTGGGGAGGGTATAATGGCCGAGATGTTTGGTTACGCTGGCAAGATCGCCCGGGTGGACCTCACCGCTGGCACAGTCACGGCCATAGAGACCCCGGTCGACGTTCTGAAGAAGTACCTCGGCGGAGCAGCGCTGGGAATGTACTATATGGTGAAGGAAGGTCTGGCAGATCCGGCGATCGGGCCGTTCCACGAGAAGAACATGATCCAGTTCCTGCTCGGGCCGACGAACGGCTTTGCGCCGAACGCGCGCTCGACCATCGTCACCAAGTCCGCCTACAACTTTAACACCATCACCACCTCCGGCGGCCGTGCTGCGGCAGAATTGAAGTTCGCTGGATGGGATGGCATCCAGGTGGTTGGCAAGAGCAGCAAGCCGGTCTACCTGGAGGTGATCGACGACCAGATCACCATCAAGGACGCATCTCACCTCTGGGGCAAAGACAGCGAAGAGACAGAGAAGGAATTGCTTGCCAGCATCCAGGCGCCCCTGGAGAAGCGTGAGACGATCGTGACCGAGGCCGACATGACCCCCGAGTGGGCCGCTTTGCGCCCGCCGTCAGGCAAGGGGAGCGGCGCCAAGAGGCTCGGTTCCGCATGGGTCATCGGCACGGGCGGTGAGAACCGCGTCTGGTACGCCAACGTCATCACTGAAGCCGCTAGAGCGCATGGACGCTACGGTGCCGGTGCGATCATGGGCGACAAAAAGCTCAAGGGCATTGTCATCCGTGGTACGAAGGGCCAGAAGATCTACGACAAGGCCAAGTTCCTGGAGATCCTTCACGCCATCCAGGCTTCAGAAGCGCAGGATGCCTTCTGGCGCCTGTACGGCACGGCGGGCAGCGGCCACTCCGAGGCCAACGTTCAGAGCGGCTACCCCATCCGCAACTGGCAGTGGACGTCCTGGTCGGATCCGGACGTGGTCAAGTCGCAGGATGGTCCTTTCATGGACAACACCAGCTTTAAAAAGTCGCTCTCCTGCCCGAACTGCAACCTGCACTGCATGTTCAGCAGCGAAATCACCAGCAGTGACCCGCTGATGAACGGTGTCCTCTCCGACATGCCCGACTGGGAAGCCATGGGCATGGTCGGCGGCAACCTGGGCTTTATGGAGAAAGCGGGCAAGACGCCTGAGGATGGTCAGCACCTGACTCAGGCAGAGCGCCGCGAAGTCCTGGCCAAGATCCAGTACACCACGTTCCTGCACGACAACTACAGCCTGGACTACATCGAGGGCGGCAACAACCTCGGCCTGATCCAGGAACTGTACCAGCGCAAGTTGATCACCGAAGCTGACCTCGATGGGATCAAGCCCGAGTGGGGCGACGTGCATGCCATCGACGCGCTGGTGAAGAAGATCGCGCATCGTGAAGGCGTGGGTGACAAACTGGCCAACGGGACTCTGGAGACGGCCAAGTACTTTGCCCAGAAGAGGAACAATCCAGAAATCCTCAAGTACGCAGCCGTCACCCATGGCTACGGGCAGCCAGCGCACGGTGTTCGCAGCCACGCCGACCAGAACGACCTCGAGTATCTGACGGTCAACCGGGCCACAGAGCACACCAGCATCGGAGCTGCGGGACTGTCCAAGCTGGACTACGCCGCTGGCATCGCGGGACAGGATGTCAAGTGCTCCAACGACTCGTTGGTGCACTGCCTGTTCGCGGCCGGGCACTGGGCAGGCAAGACGGTGGACATGGTGAAGGCCCTGACCGGCTGGACCGATTACACAGAGGAAGAGATGATCAAGCTGGGCGCCCGCGAATACGCTCTGTGCCGCATCTTTGACCTCACCACCCGCGCTGTGAAGGATCCCAAGAAGGAATGGGATATGATGGGCTATCAGCAGCGCTGGTACGAGCCGCTTCCGAACGGCCCCTTCAAGGGCTCTGTAGCGGCCTCCGGGACGCCGGAGAAGCTCTTCAACGAGGAGCTTCCGGCCTACTGGAAGGCAAGAGGTTGGAGTGAGGACAAGGGCGTTCCGAGTGCCGCCAAGCTCAAGGAGCTCGGCATCGACGACATCGCCGAGGCCCTTGCGGCCAAGCTGCGCTAGCGTAGACCACAGCTTCACTCTCGAGTGATCTCGGAAGGCCCCGGCCGGGGTTTCTGACCAGGCCGGGGCCTTTCCTGTACCCTGTGTGTCTGCCGGCCGGTTGTGGTATAATCGCTTTGCAGTGCACTTATTCCCACGCAAGGAGGGAGCATGAAGAAGCCCAGGCCACTCCCCAACGTGTTTGCGCTTCTGGGTTCGCTGCTAATCGCAGTCTCGCTGGCCTACCCCTGGTGGAGCCTGGACATCCAATTCGTCGGCAAGACGGATATCTTCCCCTACATCATCCGCGGCCCGGCCACTCAGGTGCTCGGTTACCGCAGAACCGCTCAGATGCCGCTGCTCACCGGAATCGTAGTCGCCTGCGTCTTGTTGCCGCTGCTGGGCAGTTTCTTGGGCAGGCGCTCAGGACGTGCCGTCCTGCTACTGTCCGGGCTGCTTTCCGGACTGGCTGCCTGGCGCTTCTACGCCCGTGCCCTTGATATAGCCGGCCGATACCAGATGACCTCCGTGAACGGAGAGACTATAGCCCGGGTGGGTGCCTTCAGCCCCCTGCACGTCGCGGCAAGACTGGAGTCGGGTTTCTACCTGAATCTGGCCGGGGGCGCCGTGTGTCTGCTGGCATTGCTGCTTCACGGGTTCTTCCGATCTTCCGCGACCAGGCTCCCGCCGGAAGGGCCTCCCGGCCCGGCGGCATGAGAACGGTGCGGGAAGGCCATGAGTAGCGGGTTGCTGGAGGCGCTCGCCCATCTGAGGCGGGGAACCTGGAGCGGACGTCGATATCGAACCGGCCGGGGATATTGCGGTGGCATGTAAACCTGCGGGACTGTTACCTGTTCTGGCGGCAGAACGGGGGAGTGGACTGCTCGAACTGTATGGCGGCGTGTCCGTGGAGTCAGAAGAGCAGACCTTGGCTGTAGGTGTATGCACAGAATTGACACGCGTTCTCGATTGATTATACTGACGCCGTTTTGTCCGATTGGCTGCGGTCCCGATGCGGTGTACCAGTTCGCGGTAGAAAAGTGAGCTGGACCGCGGCACGACCGGACGGCGTGTTCTCATCAAATGCTTACCAGCTTGCTCAACACGGAGGCCGATTGGAACCAATACTGCAGCAGTAGTGCGAATCGGTGATTGCAGACTTGAAAGGGAGATGTGAAATGGTGGATCTCAACCAAGTGGACGCTTTCGTCGACAGGTACGGCGGCGAAGAGAGAGCTCTCACCGCGGTATTGCTCGACATCCAGAATGCGTACAACTACCTGCCACCAGAAGCGATGCACCGCGTCGCGGAGAAGATGAAGCTTTCCCCGCTGCAGGTGTACCAGGTGGCATCGTTCTACAAGGCATTCAGTCTCAAGCCACGCGGCAAACATATCCTCACCGTGTGTCTGGGCACTGCCTGCCACGTGCGCGGCGGCCCGCGACTGGTGGACCAGGTCGGCCGCTTGCTGAAGGTCACGCCCGGGCAAACTACCCCGGACAAGCAATTCACGCTCGAGACCGTCAACTGCCTCGGGTGCTGTGCTCTGGGTCCGATTCTGGTGGTGGATGGCAAGTACTACGGCAAGATGACTGTGGGCGGCGTGGAGAAGGTGCTCAACGAGTACCGCGAAGGGAAGGAGGTGGCTGCTAATGGCTAAGCTACAATCCGCTACAGAGTTGGAGACGTGGCGGAAGGACGTTCTGGCCACCCGTGATCCAAACAAGCAGACCATCACCATCTGCGGCGGTACGGGCTGTCGAGCGCTCGAGGGCCAGGCCGTATCCGACGCTTTCCACGCTGGGCTGGCTGCGCAGGGCCTCGCCTCGCAGGTAGACGTCAAGATGACCGGCTGCCACGGCTTTTGCGAGCGCGGCCCGCTGGTCGTCATTTTCCCGCAGCGCATTTTCTATCCGGGCGTGACCGCCAAAGCGGTACCTGATATCGTTTCCAAGACCATTGCCAAGGGCGAGATCATCGAAAAGTTGCTGTACGAGGATCCTGCTACGGGCAAGAAGATCACGTACGAATACGATGTGCCCTTTTACCGCGAGCAGCGACGCGTGCTGATGGAGGACAACGGTTTGATCGACCCTACCAGCATCGAGGACTATGTCGCCGTGGGTGGGTACAAGGCCCTGGCCAAGGTTCTGTCTGAGATGACTCCCGATCAAGTGATTGAGGAAGTCAAACGCTCCAAGCTGCGCGGGCGTGGGGGCGCCGGATTCCCGACCGGTCGCAAGTGGGAGGATGCTCGCAAGGCCCCTGGCGACACCAAATACGTTATCATCAACGCCGACGAAGGGGACCCGGGAGCGTATCAGGACCGCAGTCTAATCGAAGGTAACCCGCACAGCGTTCTGGAGGGCCTGCTCATCGGTGCCTACGCCGTCGGTGCCCACCGCGGCTTCATCTACATCCGCAACGAGTACCCCATGGCCGTCCAGTACATCACCAAGGCGGCGAAGGATGCGGAAGCGTACGGGCTGCTGGGCGAGAACATCCTCGGGTCCGGCTTTAGCTGCACCTTTGATGTCCATCGCGGTGCGGGTGCGTTCGTGTGCGGCGAGTCCAGTGCCCTCATGCGCTCCATGGAAGGCAAGCCTGGCGAGCCGCGCTCCAAGCGCATTCATGCCACGGAGAGCGGCCTGTGGGACAAGCCCACCGTCCTCAACAACACCAAGACCTGGGCGCTGGTCCCGCACATCATCAATCGGGGTGCGGACTGGTTCAACTCGATCGGCACAGAGGGCAGCAAGGGGACGATGGTCTTTTCGCTCGTCGGCAAGGTCAACAATACCGGCCTGGTAGAAGTGCCGATGGGCATCACCATTCGCCGTCTGATCAACGACATCGGCGGCGGAATCCGCGACGGCAAGAAACTCAAGGCCGTGCAGACGGGTGGCCCATCCGGTGGTTGTATCCCCGAGAGCCTGGCAGATTCGCAAGTGGACTATGAGAGCCTAACCAAGGTCGGCTCCATGATGGGCTCGGGCGCCATGATCGTCCTGGATGAGGACACCTGCATGGTCGACACGGCGCGCTACTTCATGGGCTTTAACAGCTCGGAATCGTGCGGCAAATGCACCGCTTGCCGCGAGGGCGTCGTGCGCATGTACAACATCCTCGAGCGGATCACGCACGGTAAGGGTGAAGAGGGCGACATCGCGCAACTGGAGCTGCTTGGAGAGACCACGCGCAACGGAGCGTTGTGCGCGCTGGGCCGGACTGCCCCGAACCCGGTGCTGACCACACTGCGCTACTTCCGTGATGAGTACGAAGCGCACATCAAGGACAAGAAGTGCCCCGCCGGGGTCTGCAAAGACCTGATCAGCTTCTCGGTGCTCGCTGACAAATGCACCGGCTGCGGACTCTGCAAGCGCAATTGTCCGCAGGAAGCGATCAGCGGCGAGAAGAAGCAGGCTCACGTCATTGACCAGCAGAAATGCATCCGCTGTGGCATCTGCCGCGAAGTCTGCCGCTTCGACGCCATCAAGGTGGAATAGGAGACCAACATGGTAGCATTGACCATTAACGGAGAACTAGTCGAAGCAAAAGAGGGCATGACCGTCCTGGAGGCGGCCAATAGCGCCGGCATCGGCATCCCGCACCTCTGTTCGGAACCGGACATCAAGCCCTACGGTGCCTGCCGCGTCTGCGTCGTCGAAGTCACCCGCAACGGCCGTTCATCAGTCACCACTTCCTGCGACTTGCCGGTGGAGGAGGGGATGGTCATCGATGCCAGGTCCCCCGCCGCACTGAAGACGCGCAAGATGATGGTGGACCTGCTGCTCTCACGCTGCCCCAACGTGCGGCCTCTGAAGCACCTGGCCGCCGGCCTGGGCATCAAGCAGCCCAGTTTTTCGACCGAGAATCCTGCGGAGGATTGTATCCTCTGCGGCCTGTGCGTGCGCGCCTGCGATGAGGTGGCCCAAAAGGACGTGATCGGGTTTGTGGATCGGGGCCAGCAGCGCAAGGTGACCACGGCCTATGACCAGGCCGACCCGTATTGCGCTAGCTGCGGCAAGTGTATCAAGTACTGCCCTACGGGAGCCATCGAGCACGTACCCGGCATCACCGTCAAGGGCCTGGGCCGCATCTGGATCTACCTGCGGCAGGCGGTGCAGGTCGGTATGCTGGCCCTCTTCCTGTACCTGATCTATAACACCGTGCGTGGTAAGGTTCTGCCCGTTCCGGCCAACCTGTTCAGCCGTTTCGATCCCCTGATGGCGCTGGTAGCGATGATTGGCGGCAAAGAGCTCATCGCCAATATGATCCCGGCTTTGATCACCATCGTCGTGACCCTGCTCATTGGTCGCGTCTGGTGCGGCTGGATTTGCCCTCTGGGCACGGTGCTCCATGCGTACGGACCCAAGTTCCCGAAACTGCCGAACTGGCTACGCAGCATCAAGTACATCTTGCTGATCGCCTTTGTCGGTGGCGCGCTGCTGGGCGTGCTCGCGTTCATGTGGTTTGACCCCATCACCATCTTTGTACGGCCGCTGGCCGGCACGGTCTTCCCGTACCTCCTGCAAAAGTCGGCGCCCATAGCGATCCCGGATGGTCTGGCCGCGCAGCGCGTTGCAGAGATTCCCTTGCGACCCTTGATTCACCGCGAGCTGCTGATCCCGCTGGGCATTGTGCTGTTCTTGAACCTGTTCGCGAAGCGCTTCTGGTGCCGCTACCTTTGCCCGCTGGGTGCCCTCATCGCCCTCACGTCCAAGTTCGCACTGATCAAGCGCTACGTGGACAAAAAGATCTGCTTTGAGTGGGGCTGCTGCCTGCACTCGTGCCCGATGGACACCATCGCCTACAAGGATCTGTCCAGTGACCCGGGCGAGTGCATCATGTGTATGGACTGCATCGGAGACTGCCCCAGTGGTTCGACCAAGTTCGGACGCAAGGCCAAGCCGACCTGGGTCTATAGCTACGATCCTTCCCGTCGCAAGGCGTTGGTTGGCGTGGCCGCTGGAGTAGCTGGCGCCTTCCTGCTGCGGATGGACGCCTTCAAGAGCAAGTACCAGTACCTGATCCGACCACCGGGCGCCGAGCAGAACAACTTCCTGAGCAAGTGCATCCGCTGCGGGCAGTGCATCAAGATTTGCCCGAACAATGCCCTGCACCTGGTGGCGAAAGAGGGAGGAATCGAGTCTCACTTGACGCCCGTGCTGATCCCGCGCACTGGCGCCTGTGACTGGGAGTGCAACTCCTGCGGGCAGATCTGCCCGACGCAGGCCATTCCCAAGCTGTCGCTGGAACAAAAGCGCAAGCAGCAGATGGGCACGGCAGTCGTCAACACAGAGATCTGCATCCGCTGTCTTCTGTGCATCAAGGAGTGCCCGGTCAAGGGCGCGCTGGTCCAGGGCACCATTGAAGGTCTCAAAGGGAAGTATCCCATTGTCGATGCGACCAAGTGCATCGGCTGCGGTGCCTGCGAGTTCATCTGTCCGATCAAGGGTGAAGCGGCCATCCGCGTTGAGGCGCCGCCCAAGTCGGCGTAGTGGGCTCAGGGCGTATGGCACCCTGAACCATCCTGTAGTGCACCCACTGAACACTAGGATTCGCGGACGTCCCCGGTCGGCGCGGCTGACGCGACAGTTGGGGGTCCGTGGGTCCTGGTGTTTCTCGTCGGGCCTCGTGAGCATGTCGCCGATTTGACTGTTTGTCGGGTTGTGCGCTATGGTGTGGCCGCAACACGTAGGATGGGAGTCGAGAGATGGAACCCTCGCTGGACAGGTCTTCGCCCGCACATTTGTACCTGCAGCTAGCAACCCGCATTCGCGAGTCGATCGCCAAGGGCGAGCTCGAGCCCGGCGACCGCATCCCCTCAGAAGTTGCCCTGGCGCGTGAATTTGGCCTCAGCCCCATGACCGCTCGACATGCCGCCCAGAAGCTTGCGGAGGAGGGCCTGGTGTACCGGCGCCCGAGCAAGGGCACCTTCGTGGCCGGTTTGCTTCGCAGCCGCCGCCTGAGCTTGGAAGACTGGTTCGTGCCTATGATTCGTGCCCATGGCTGGTCGCTCACCAGGAGCGTGGTGCACAGTGGCTGTCATGCTGCTCCGCCGTGGGCTGTCCGTGCTCTACACCTCGCTCCCGGGAGTAAGGCTCTCTGTATCTGCCGGCTCCTGAGCGTGGACAGGCAACCCCTGATCGTGAGTACCTCATGGCTTCCGATATCCTACGACTTTGTCATCCCTGCCGCTGTGGAGAATCGTAGCATGAGCAGCGTTAGCCGGGAATCTGGTCGTGCCCAGTGGGTGGACTCGGAGGAGTACGTCTCGGTGTCGGAGATGCCGGCCGAGCGCGCTGCACTGCTGGACATGGTGCCGGGTGAGCCGGCACTGGTGATGCGTGGTATGGCCCGCAGTGAGGGCGGGATGACGGTGCACGTGTTTGAAGCCTGGTACAAACGCGGCTGCTTTCGCTTTTCGCTGACCCCCGGTGCAGGCATGGAGATGCGTGCCCCGGGTTCTTCCGCCGACGATGCCAGCGCCGAGTGGGTGCCCTTCTGGACGGGATGGTCGAGGGTGACTGAGGACGCCGGACCGCCCGATTTGACGAAAACTCAGTAGTATGGTAGAGTGTGCTCTGTAGTGCTATGGTGAACGGCATGGATGAAGCACCGGCGCTGGTTCTATCTCGCAGCTTTTCCTGGTAGAGAGCCGGCGCCGGGTGGGTGGTTGGGTCACAGGGGTCCTAGGACGAGGGGCTGCGGGCTGGCCACCCACAAGGTGCGCGCCTATCCAGAGGCCCCGGTGGGCGAGCGTTCAGGATACGGTTGGATTCAACAGGATAGCGCCGTTCTAAGTGGTTCGGACGTTAATTTGCAGTCTTCTATGTAATGTCTCCGACTCATCGCACTCCCCCGCGGAGGGATGAGCGACAAGGTACGAGCTGTAAGGCCCGCGCCCGCCATGGAGCAAAGGAGACACGCGCGTTTCATCGTGCGCGTGTCTCTTGTTTTTCCCGGTGACGTACCCGGCAGGTGTCTCGCCGGAGATGGTAGGCCGGACTCTGGGAGTTATGCGTCAGGTCCTGGGTCAGGGCAGTCAGGAGTGTGAGGTTGCGTATCGTCGCCAACTTGGTGTCACGGATCGTCGTTTTTGCCGTCCTCGGGTGTATGGTCGCGGCCTGTGCCGGGGGCACTCCTATGCCAACCCCTGCGCAATCTGTGGCGACCGTGGCGCCGCCAACGGGTGTGCCCACTACGTTGTTGTTCGCGACCTATTCCAGCAAGCTCTTCGGCATCAGTTTCCAGTATCCCGCCAACTGGCAGAGAGTACCTGGCGACGCCGAAAGATACGAGGGCGTTGATGGCTTTTTCGAAATCAGCTTGATTGCGGGCGGCAACCTGACAATTGACGAGATTGCAGCGAGCGCGCAATGGGACAAGATCCAACCATACATCAGTGGAGTTCCGATTGAGAGTATCCAGGTTCAGGGCCAGGAGGCACGTCTGATTGTGGCCGGAAACGATTCTGTAAAAGGAGCGGTCGAGGGCCAGGCCTGGCTAGTTCTCCGCCTCCCCCGGCCGATCCCGATCTCTGGGCAGACGAACGATTACGTGGAAGTGTGGTCCGACAAAGAGCGCATTCGCGAGTTCCTCGAGACGATGAGGTTTCCCGACCAGTCTGGGGTATGGCATTGGGCTGTGGGCATCGCCGGTGGTCAATCCGCAAGCGGCCATCCCGACTCGCCGGCATGTCGGCAGCAAGGCGCACGCTTGCAGCTGTATCCAGTTGGGTTGTACTCGTGATAGCCGTGGAGAGGAGGTGGTGGAGAAAAAAAGACGCCTCTCTGAGACCGGCGCGACCGGTCCCATGTAGGCTGTACAGGACATTCGTGGTATGTCTGCGAAACCGCCAAAAGGAGACTGAAGGATGAGCGAAAGACTGTATGAAAGGATCGCGGAGCTGCAGGAACAGCTGCGCCAGGGCGCAATCACCCGACGCGACTTCCTGCGCTACGCCACTCTGATTGGTGTTTCGGTTGGGGCGGCCGAAGCTCTGGCCGCTTGTGCCCCAAAGGTAACGCCAACCAGGGCGCCCACGGTGGCCCCGCCACCAACCGCTGCTCCACCACCGAGCAGCGCAGCGGGGACCACGGCACCCACGGCACCGCCGCCGGCAGCGGTGCCATCCCCCGCGGCGCCTGCGGCAGGCGGGGTGGAGTACCCTGGGTTCGCCTGGGACCCACCGTACAAGGCATTGCATGTGGACTATGACAAGTGCACGGGTTGTCGAATCTGCGAAGGCGCATGCTCGATCAAGAACTTTGGCGAGTTCAACCCGGAGCTGTCGCGGATCAGGATCTACGACTTTTACGCCGGCCAGATACAGGTCCCGTCTATCTGCTGGGGTTGTCAATGGGAGGGCGGGGCAGCCAAGGGGGGCCTTGATTCGCCCTGTATGGAAGCTTGCCCTACCAACCCCAAGGCGATCAGTTGGAGCACAACGGTGGACGCCCCGGTTGTGGACGAGAAGCTTTGCATCAAGTGTGGCCTGTGCTACGAGAACTGCGCACAGCACGCGATGAAGCTCAATCCTAAGACTGGGTTCCCGAACGTCTGTAACCGCTGCGATGGGGATCCCGAATGCGCCAAAGCGTGCCCGGTCGGTGCTATTCAGCCCTGGAAGACGAAACATGAGGTCCAGCGCGCCTTTGGGGTGCGCACCATCGAGTCCATCGCCGAGGATCAGGTGCAACACTTGTTCTACCCGTGGAAGGGTCTGGAAGACTGGAAGAAGGTGGGGGCGTAACATGGCTAACGGATATTGGAACAGATTCCTGGAAGTGGACCTTACGAAAGGTACCTGGAAGGAAGTGCAGTTTGATGAGGCCTATGCACGCAAGTATCTGGGTGGCCCGGCTTTCGGCGCCCAGATAATGCTTGACCGGATCCCGCTCCACGCTGATCCGCTTGGTCCCGACAACATACTGCTGGCGACGTTTGGGCCGTTCAGCGGCACGTTCTTCCCCGGGCAGAAGGTGTCATGGATGTTCAAGAGCCCCTTGACTGACCGCCTGGGCATCGGTAGGACCCGGGCGGGAGGGGCCTTCACCGCCGAGGTCAGGCGGGCCGGCTGGGATGGGATTATCATCACCGGCAAGTCGCCGCAGCTGGTCTACCTCTACATCAAGGATGACAATGTGGAGATCAGGGACGCGTCGTTCCTGCAGTCGAAGGACACCCAGGTCACTGAAGTCATGATCCAGGAGCAGACCAACGACCCCTTCATTCGCGTCGCCTGCTGCGGCCCGGCCGGAGAGAACCTGGTTCGGTTTGCGTCGATTCACTGCGAGACCTTTAGGGCCGCGGCCCGCACCGGCGGAGGCGCGGTCATGGGCTCGAAGAATCTCAAGGCCGTGGCCGTACATGGCACCAAGGTGGTACCGATGGCGGACGCGGCTGCCTTCAACGAGTATGTGAAGCAGATGACGTACCGTGTGACCTACGGGCGAGGGCTGTGGCCGCAACAGTTCTACATGAGACGTTACCACACCAACCACCATAGTGCGGCGGGTCATCCCCTCAGGAACTATACCTGGAGTGGTGATGTCACCGAGGCCTTCAAGATCAACACCGAACGGCAGTCAAAACGTTTCCAGGTACGCTACGCCGCTTGCGGGACTTTCTGCGACGGCGGGTGCCATGGCCGTGGTGTCGTCAGGTCTGGACCGTTCACGGGTGTAGCCGGGGAGACCTCGGAATGGGATACGTCGCCAACTATCTTGGGTCCTGGACTGACCGATGTCTTCGGCGCCGTGGCTGCCGTGTCCAAGCTGGACAAGTTTGGGATGGATGGGTCGTCCTGTGGGCACACGATGGCGTGGGCCATCGAGTGCTACGACAAGGGCCTCATCAACAAGGACGACACCGGCGGTCTCGAGCTGAGCTGGGACAACTCGGAGCTCGTCAACAAGCTCTTGCGGATGATTGCCTTCCGTGAGGGGTTTGGTGACGTTCTGGCCGAAGGGTCGAAGAGGGCGGCAGAATACCTGGAACAGAAGAAGGGGCTGGCGCCGGGAACGCTGTTGGCGTATGCCTGCCAGAACCGCGGGCTGGAGAACGCCGCTGTAGAGCCAAGGTCCTCTTATGGGGTTGCCGTTGGCCAGGCCACATCTGCCCGCGGCTCTGGAGATCACATCACGGACAGCTGCTCGACTGCTGACCAGCTTGGCATATGTATGTTCTACCCCATGCGGGGACACACCAATAATGACGTGGTCCAACTGATGAAGTACGCCACGGCTTGGGACTTTAGCCAAGACGAGATCACAGCCGACTTCGAGCGTTCAGTTACCCTGCAGCGAGCCTTCATCGTCCGCGAGGCGTGGCCGACTACGCCTGCCGAGGTGGACTACAACGCTCCCAAGTTCTACACGCTGGGGATCTACGCCGGTCCGCAGAAAGGCACCAAGCTGGACAAGGCCAAGTTTGAGGAAGAGCGCGCCAAGTACTATACCGCCAGAGGATGGGATGCCAGAGGCATACCCACCAAGGCGACCTTGACCAAGTTCGGGCTGGACGAAGTAACCTCAACACTGGAAAAGGCCGGTGTCACACTGACGTAGTCGTGGGCATCACAGGATGACAGAGGAACACGTCGGGCTTCTGTCATCCTCACCTGCCGGACCAATGCGGTGAGGTTCTACTGACCTTGAGACAGGGAGGACCGAGAGCACGATCTGGCGATTCTTGGTGTTCTCCCTGTCTCTGTGGTAGGGTTGTGTGCTCGTGGAACGAAGTCGAGCAACTCCTATCGTCCGGTCTGGAGGACGCGTAAGGGAGGGAAGGCACAAGCGATGGTTTCTCAGCGGTCGGGTGTGCGTTCGATTCTGGGGTTGCTCTGCACTGCTCTGCTGGTAGCCGCAGTGCTCTCGCCCTGGTGGCGTATCACCATCGCCACCGAGTCCGGGTCGCAGTCGATCACTGCCTATCCCTACACCCTGCGCGGCGAGCGTCTCCTGGACCTGATACGCTCGTCGGGAGAGTACCTGGGGCCGCTCAGAGTGAGTCGTGAAATGAAGTTGCACACGGCTGCGTTGGTAACCGGTGCACTCTTGTGCTTTCTGGGCGCAATCCTCAGGGGCAGGTGGGCTGGCCTGGTTCTGGCGGCGTCCGGCCTTATCGTCTTGCTGGACGTGTTCAAGTTCTACGAGCGAATGAGAGAGCTCGGCGAAACGCATTATGGTTTCCCCGTCCAAGGGCAGTTCATCATAACGAATGGCCTTGGTTCGTTCTACTTGACGAATCAGCTGCTGACAGGGTTTTATCTGGCCTTGCTGTCGGGCATTCTGGCCTTGCTGTCGGGCGTACTGCTCACTCTCTTGCGCCACCGGGGAGCATCTGCCGGGGCTGCCGGGTAGAAGGCACGGGAGTGCCGGCCAAGGATCTGAACTTGGCTATATCAACACTGGAGGATCTGCAATGCGCGTAAGCCAGCTCCTGCTGTGCGCGCTGATCTGCGTGGTCGTGGGGGCGTTGTTGCTTGTTGCGGCATGTGGTGTTTCGGAGCCGGTGGCCCAGGAAGCCACCGCCACTGCCGTGCCCGAGCCTACCTCTCCGCCCACTGAGTTCTTGATCCTGTACACTGCCAATACGCAGGGCGTCCTCGAAAGCACAATGGCTGTGGGTGGCTGATGACCTATCGCCAAGGGCGGGTTGGCTCGGCGAGCCAGCTTCATCAGAGCGGCGCGAGCCGCGCCGGAGTATGCTCACGTGCTACTGCTAGATGGGGGGAACACGCTGTGGGGTGACGCTGCGTCGCCAACAACGCTCGATTCGCAGGCCGCCGTGATGGTCGAAGCCATGAACCTGATGGGCTACAATGCCATGGCTCTCCGCGCGAGCGATCTGGAGTTGGCCGAGGACGTCTTGGGGAAGCACAAGGCCCAGGCGCATTTCCCGTGGCTATCCGCCAACGTAGTGCCGCCCGCGGTTCACGAGGACCGCAGGGAGCCGCGGTTCGTCAATCCCTACGTCCTGCTGGATGTCGATGGGCACCAGGTAGGCATTGTGGGCCTCACGGACAGCAGCACACTTAAGACTGTCGGGAATGTGGTCGTGCCTGATCCGACAACCGCTTTGTCGCAGTACATGCCGGAGTTGCAGGCGCAGACCAACATCGTGATTGTGCTCTCCGGTTTGGATGGCGCCGCCAACAAAGCGCTTGCGGAGGCAGTGCCAGGCCTCGACCTGATCATCGGCTCTGGCGGCCTGGAAGTGACCACGGAGCGCTGGCAGTCGCCGCAGACAGGCAC
Source organism: Anaerolineales bacterium UBA2200 (assembly GCA_002327925.1). Lineage (GTDB taxonomy): Bacteria > Chloroflexota > Anaerolineae > UBA2200 > UBA2200 > UBA2200. The sequence goes on along the minus strand of DCVA01000037.1, from coordinate 3,332 downwards.
GCTCGTCTGGCAGTTGGGCGTCTATGCGCGCGAGCATCCCGGCTGGCCGGTGACCTTGATCAACGTCACCCTGGACGGCGCCGGCCGCCTGACCGAGTTTTCCGGGACTTACACCGAACTCGCACCCGAGATTGCCGATGATCCTGAGATCCGGAGTCTGCTGGACAGCTATAGAGTGCGTTAGGACAGAAACCCTGTGGGCGAAGGCATTCTTCCGCCCCAGCTCCATAGTGCACCCTCGCATTTACCGTTGCGTGATCCAGTTAGCCGGGGCAATACAACGAGGGAGTGACACAGATGGCGACAGAAGGAAAGCCTAAGGTATCTAGGCGGGATTTCCTGTTCAAGACTGGACGAGCTGCGGCCGGGGTGGCCGCGGCCGAGCTGGCAGCGACCCTGCCGCGGTCTTCGGCTCAGCAGCCAGGCACCTGGGTGTGCCCGTGCTGTGGCCGCGCCGTCGACACGGCGGAGGCCTTGCAGGCGCACATCGCGGAGCACCAGCGACGGCTGCCGACCATCCGGCGGGTCCAGCGACCCACCTACGATCCGTACCTGGTTGGGCCCATTGAGCGCTTTGACCAGAAGGATGAGGTGTTCTGCCGGAGCGTGTGGGACGAGACCCTGTGGCACCGGCTGGCAAGCGTCGCCCCCAAAGCAGCGAGTGAGGCTATGCATATGCGGGCCATCGAGGGTGCGGCGTCGGTGGCCGGAGCGCTCTGGGTCGAAGTCAAGGCCGCGAGCCTGGTTCCGGGCTATGCAGGATACGATGGGCATGTGCAGGGCGCTGATGGCCTGTACACCTGGGACGACCCGGTCAACACCGACAAGCTATCGCTCTCGAGCGCGGCGGAGACGTCGGCCATGATCAAAAAGGTCGCCAGGCTCTACGGTGCGGACCTCGTGGGCATCTGCGAGCTCGACGAGCGCTGGGTGTATTCGAACTATTTTGACTATACGACCGGCGAAGCCGGGCCGTTGCAAGTTCCCTACAAGTATGCGATTGTGATGGGCATCGAAATGAACCGCGAGGGCATCGAGCAGTCGCCTCGCTGGGAAGCCAGCGCAGCGACGGCACTAGCCTATTCGCGGATGGCCGAGCTGGCGCCTTCACTGGCCAAGTACATACGGGCGCTGGGCTATCCGGCGGTGCCGAGTGGCAACGACACGGCGCAGAGCATTCCGTTGGCGATTGACGCCGGTCTGGGGGAACTGGGCCGCAACGGCTTGCTCATCACGCCGCAGTTCGGGCCGCGACAGCGGCTGTGCAAGGTATTCACGGACATCCCGCTGCAACCTGACCGGCCCATTGACTTTGGCCTGCAGGCGTTTTGCGAAAGGTGCAACGCCTGCACGTGGAATTGCCCCGCTGGAGCGATTCGGCAGGGAGCACGGACCACCGAAGTCACGGCGATTTCAAACCGCAAGGGCTTGCTGCGCTGGCCCGTAGATGTCACAAGCTGCTTCATCTTCTGGGCGGAGAACGGCTGCGACTGCTCTAACTGCATCAAGGCCTGCCCGTGGAGCAAAGCACAGCGGCTTTGGCTTTGAGGTGGAACGCTGTTTCCCTTGGTGCCCGCAGCGGGCAGCAGGCCACGGTGCAGCGAGACGGCTACCACGGTGTTGGCTGCGGACGCCGGTTCGGGTGCGTTTCTTGCCAACAGCCACTTCTGACACGGGTGGCCGTCGACCCAGACGTAGCGTCCACCGTGACGCGCACAGCATGGGCAGCAACCATGGTCAGCTTCCCAATCCCCCGCCTCGGTGCCAGGCGCGATGTCATGCTCAGCTACCAGCGTAAGCTGGGATCTTGCATGCAATCGTCCTCAAACCAGTGGTAGACCTCGCCTTTATAACCGTGCGAGTGTTCGTACCAGCTTTCTTCCGGACCACCCCAGCGACGAACCTGGTTGGGGTTAAACAAGGCGAGCGGCGCAGGAGCGGTGGTGAGGAGCGTGCCGGGCTGGGCCTTTGCTGGCTCTGCTGCGGAGTCTGCGGGTCCCTGACTGGCGGTGCCTTCCCCGAGCCGGCTCTCCCACCACAGCCTCGCTGTGGCATTGCCGTTACTGTGGCGGTACTCCAGGCGTACGACGTGGTAGCCGGCAGTGAGGTCGACTTGCCGCTCGTACTGCGCGGCACCGCTGGCCTCCATCTGACCGATAAGCAGTTGTGCGTCCACCCATAGACCCACGCCACCGTCGGTGTACGTCTTGAACGTGTAGGTGCCGGGCTCGAAGAGTAAGTAGGCCGTCCAGCGCGCAGAGAAGTCATCTGCGGGCAGGCTGGCATCGGGGGCGCGGTCTTGCCAGTCGTAGTTGATGGCACTCTCGTCGCGCTCCAGAATCGGCTGGCCTGTCAGCGTGGAGTTGTCAAAGTACTCGGCACGCCACGGAGCAGATCCCAGAGCTGCAGATGCCCGGGGCAGCGTTGCGGCCAGGAAGAGCAGCCAGACCAGCACAAGTACCTTAATGGTAGCGATGCGGTTACGAGCTGTGGACATGTCTTTCCTCCCTTGTGCAGTGGTGACCCGTGTCGCCCATGTCTCGGCAGCTATTGTACGCCGCATTCGACATCAGGGCAAGCCCGGCAGCAGGACCTTATAGCCCAAGTTGAGAGACGAACTTGTCGGAAGTCGGAAAGTGAACTGGTTAGCGTTGCTCACCGGTTGGGCAAGGCGCAGAGGAGATAAGTGACGGAGTGCGCAATCTTTTTCGCCCACCAGATGCGGATTTCCATCGTCTCTTTGTCGCTGTCAGGGATGATGTGAACATCGACCTCTTCGCCTAGGGGGACATTGGGTACCTCAATGTCGTGGTTGGAGAGATGCGGCTGTAGTCTTCAGTGGAGGTGATGAGCGTCCACTTCTCTACGGAGTAAGGTGACCAGAGATGTAACGAAGCATCATGCTGCACTAAAGCGCCGATAGCGGCGGTCAGGACTTGGCGATCATGAACTCGCCGGCAACGGCGTCTTGCGGTGTGGTCTGTAGCGGCCTGGAGCTCTGGCTCTGGTGATGATGGTGGTTGTGGAGACAGTGATGCGGTCTTTGCTGAGGCGGCCGCGCAATGCAGAGTAGTTGTAGTCAGAGATCGGGAGCTGTGGGTGTTTCAGGGGCTCCTTCTCTTGGAGCAACTCCATTCTGATCCCCTCCTCTGGTTGCCGCATTCGTCGTGCGCTATTGCAAGTGGCCAACAGATCATTACCAGCCTCTCGGTCACAAGAGAGGAGTAGATCCGAGCTGATCGGGTCGAGCAGAATGGGAGGGAGCAGGGCGATAGTGCTGTCGCCATTGTAGCCCAGTGTTTGTAGCGCGGTGAGGGGAGCCTGCTGATCCA
>DCVA01000019.1 GCA_002327925.1 Anaerolineales bacterium UBA2200 | reverse complement strand
CCAGATTTCAACTGTGCCTAACAGGCCTGGACCGGCACTCTGTGTCCAGTGTGCCTCTACTCGAATTTGAAGCGTCGCACCGCCACCGAGAAGAACACAGCCGCGATGACCAGCAGGATACCGACCTGTGGCAGAACGTGGACCAGGCCGGCATCCTCCGCCATCAGGCTGTAGAATCCCTCCAGCGCATGAGCGTGGGGCGTGAGCTTGGCCAGCGCTCCCATCAGACCAGGTGTGCGCCACAGCGGCGTCGAGCCAATGGAGATTGAGCCACCCAGTCCGCCCAGCACAAAGGCAGCCATCGTGCCCAGCGTGTCAGCCTGCTTGGAGGTCCTGCAGAAACCCGCCAGCAGCATACCCAGCGAAGTGGACACCAGGGCCGTTGCCAGCGTGAGCACCAGCAGGCCCAGCGACGAATTGCCCAGCGGCATGGCGAAGGCCAATCGCGCCACTCCCAGCAACACGACAGTCTGAAACAAGGCCAGCAGGATGTAGGCCAACATCTTACCCAGAAGCACGGAGGTCGGGGCAATCGGCGCGGCAACCAGGCGCCGCAACGTACCGACCTCCCGTTCCTGCAACAATCCCGCGGCAACAGCCCCAACGGCGAAGAAGATGAACATGACCGTCAGGCCGGGAAATAGCAGGGCAAAGTAGTCGGCGTACACGGCCGTGACCGGTATACCTTCCAGATCTTGGCTGGACACAAGAATGGCCGGGTTGCGGCGCAGCTCACCCAGACGAGTCATGATCGTGCCCAGACTCTGCGCCCCGATGGCTCGCTGCTCGTCCGCAGTGGCTGTCGAAAAGACGCCGCTTTGCCCCAAGAAGGTTCGGATGCCGTGCTGGATCTCGCCCCAGACCGTGACCTCGCTCACGACTTGTTTCATGATGCCTGTGACGATGCTGGTGCTCTCCGGCTGAGCCGGATCCACCACCACCTGGATTGAAGCGGGCAGGTAGGCATTGATCCTGTCGCTGAAATCGACCGGGATAAGAACCGCCGCAGCGGCTGTGCCTTTGGCCACCCTCCCTTCAGCGGAACTGAGGGTACCGTGTCTCTCCATCTCCAGGATGTTGATCCCCTCCAGCGCCTTTGCGATCTCCGCGCCGAAGAGGCCTGTGTCCTGGTTCACCATACCCACGTTGAGCAGGATGGCCCCTTTCTCACCACGGAAGCTGGCGGTCATGGACAACTGCATGCTGGCCATCATGGAGCCAATGAGCAGCGGAAGCACAAGGTAGATCGCCAGAGCGCCGCGGTTATTGGCAATGATCTGCACTTCCTTCCAGGCAACGGACAGTGTTTCTCGCAGCCTATTCATGGCCTTTGCTCCTAGTCATAGTCAAAGCGCAGCAGGCCGACGACAATGAACAACACGGCGAAGCCAAGCAACGCCCCGACTTCAAGGGTCAGATCCGAAAGAGACATTCCACGCAGCATCACGTTGGTCAGGGCGCGATTAGCCCAGTAGTGCGGCACTGCCTTCGGCACCGGACCCAGCACTCGGTCAATGATGAACACGGGGATGAACGATCCTCCCAGCACGGCCATACTCCACAGCACCACGGCACCGAGCCCGCCGATCTGCGTTTCGGTGCGTGCCAGAGCAGCGATGACGATGCCAAAGGCGCTGGAGCACAGGGCGATCAAGGCGACGAACACAACCAGGGCCAGAGGGTCACGCCCCAGAGGCACAGGAGTCATACCCAGCAGCTTGAGGCCAAACACTCCAAAGGCCAGGATCACGAGCATTTGCACAATGGCGATGGCAAAGTTGGGCAGGATCTTGCCAGCAAGCAGCTCGATCCTTGGGATAGGGGAGGCCAGAAGCCGGCGGAAGGATCCTACCTTCTTTTCGGCATGGATCGACTGGGCCGTCGCCTGGGCCGTGAGGAACATGAACAAGACCGCAAACCCCGGAACCGAGGCCTGCGCCATATCCGGGTCCTCTTCCCGCGCGACCTCCGAGCCAGGCACCCGCTGGATCAGCGTCACCAGGGGTCGCTGCTGAGAGCTCGAGAACTGACTGCGGGCCTGACCAGCCATGGCTTCGTAGGTGAAGGCCTGGCGGATCTCCGCCGGGGCATCAGCCTGCATGTCGGCCATCTGCTGCAGGCTGGCCAGGATCTGGGTTTCCAGCGACATGTCACTGACCACACCCTGCACTACCAGACGTACTGCCTCGTTCTTTTCGTTGTCTGCATCCGCATGGCTGATGATCCTCACGGTCTGCTGCTTTCCTTCGGCCAAGCCCGCCGTGAATCCACTCGGGATGATGAGCACCCTGCCGACCCGTCCGTCTTTCAGCAGAGGCATTACTGTGGCTTCGTCGTACGGCTCTACCCTGACGCCGCCGGCTTGGTCTATTCCTTGCAGCAGAGCGGAAGCGCCGGCTCCGCCATCTTGGTCCACCGCAGGCAGCTCGATGCGCTCGTCCTGCGGTCCTCCCCCGCTAAACGCCGTGACAGCACCACTGTAGACAAAGATGAATAGGAGGGGCAAAAGGAAGAGCTGCAGTGCCGCGTCGCGGTCCTTGAAAAAGATACGCAGGTCTTTGAGGGCGATATTCAGGGCATTCATGGCCTCACTCCCGCAGCTTCTTGCCAGTCAGGTGTAAGAACACGCTCTCCAGGTTCGGCTCAAGAATCTCCAGCGAGGTGAGGGCCAGGTCGCGTTGGTTGACAAAGTTGATGACGTTGAGCACCGCCTGCTGGCTCTGTTTGGCCACCACCTTGATCGTCTCGCCCGTGCCAGGTCTGGCTCCAGAGGGCGACCCAGCGCCGCCGGAGGTTCCCTGGGACGCTTCACGCTGTACCAGGGTGACCTCGTCAACGGCCGGCAAGTCGGCCATCTGCCTCAACAATTCCTCGTCGGCGCTTGAGACCCCGACGTAGATGACGCCTCCGCCCAGCATGTTGATCAGGTTCTTGATCGTGTCCAGTGCGATGATGCGTCCACCATCGATGATGGCTGCCCGGCTGCAGAGATGCTCCACTTCCTCCATGTAGTGGCTGGTGTAAATGATGCTCATCCCGCGCTCCCGGTTCAGCCGCAGCACGCTCTCGAATATCTGGTTGCGGCTCTGAGGATCCACACCGACGGTGGGTTCATCGAGAAAGAGCAGGCGCGGCTGGTGCACCAGCCCGGCAGCGATGTTGACGCGTCGCTTCATCCCTCCCGAGAACTTTTCTACGACTCCATCGGCTCGATCGCTCAGGGCAACGATGCGCAGGACATCCTCAACGCGCTCTTTGAGCTCCTTACCGCGAAGACCGTAAATGCTGCCGAAAAAGCTGAGGTTTGCGCGCGCTGAGGGTAGGGTAGAGGGCCAGGTCCTGGGGAACGAGCCCGTTCATCTTCTTGACAATACCCGGCTCTTTGAGGATATCGTGTCCACCGATGCGCGCCGTACCTGATGAGGGTTCCATGATGCCGGTCAGCATCGAAATCGTGGTGGTCTTGCCTGCGCCGTTCGGACCCAGCAGTCCAAATACCTCGCCTTCGTCCACCGTGAAGCTAACTCCCTTGACCGCCTCAAAATCACCGAACCTCTTGACCACATTCTCGACCTCAAGAATCGCTGGCATACGATGATCTCCCTTCGCCAAGAGTTGCATGCTTCTACGACGCGGCTAGATCTCCAAGCCCTCCTTCTGAATGAAGCCTAGCAGGTCCGAGGTTGCCAGGGCCCGGATTGCCTCCGCCCGCCTGACGGCGCGGTGGAGCCAGTAGTCGGCCGGGACGAACTCCAGCACCTCGCCTGCACTCAGCCATCGATGGGCAGAGTGCTCGGAGCTGGTGCACACGACCTGCTCACTGAGAAGCGAGCAGGCAAACACCACCCCCAAAAGCTCGTTTAGCGGATCGGCCGGGCCGCGGTAAAAGTGGGTAGTACCCACAACGAAATCTAGCTGTACGCGGGCCCGCTCTCCGAGCTCCTCCCTGACCTCGCGATGCAATGCCTCGACAAAGCTCTCCCCTTGATCGACTCTTCCGGTCACACACTCCCAGAAGCCGGCGCCATAATCCTTCGCTGCCGACCTTTGCAGCAAAAGGTACCTTCCATCAGCAGGCCGCCACACGAGGGCAGCTATCCCGGCCAGGAAACGACCGACCGTCACCACCCTGACCCCTTCCGTGCGCCCGAAACAGAACGATGGACGAAACTGGCTATCGCCACGAGAATCAGGATTTCGAGCAGCGGCAGATTCTTGCCGAAAAGCGCACCAAGCCCTGCGCCGAGCAGAATCATGCCCATCACAACCGTGCCTGCTCTGAGTTTGATTCCATAGTGGAGGCGAGCGATGCTGACGCCCAGCAGTGCAAGGCCGCCGCCAAATGCCCAAAGCCCTTGCGGCGCGACGGTCTGCGGTACGAGTGCAAGGCCGCCCATCATGATCAGGAACATGAACAGGGCAATGCTCTCCAGACGCTTGCCCAGTATGTTCTTACGCTCCTCAGCGACCGGTTCTGTGACCACAGGCAATTCCCTCCAGTTGGGACTCTGACATACGACAAGCCAGCCGTCGAGCCGGGGCAGGCAAAGTGAAACGTGGGCGGAAGTGCGCCCTGGGCTACTTTTCGGAATCGCTGGGTTGCGATAAGCGTGAGAAGGCGCGAATCGAGAGGCCGACAACAACAACCCCGCTGAGCATGAACAGCGTAGCACGCAGCGGGCGGGGGATAAACTGCAGCGTCAGGTAGTAGACATACGCCGGGAACGGGTGCGTACGATACAGGTGCGTCAGCAGATAGGCAATGCCGAGGCTCAGCCCGACCGCCCCGATGACGAAGGTGGCCAGCCAGCGGCGGGCAGAGACGGGCACGGGTGACCACCCCACCAGCACTCCCTTGATGCCGGGCACGGGAGTGAACAGCCGGATCGTCGGGGAAAAATCGGGCACCTTGCCGCCTGAGTGGAAGTCAGGCTCTTGAGGCAGAGGAGCTGGCTGGCGCCGGTGCCCCCAGATCGCTGCTGATTCCTCTTCAGCCAATGTGTAGCGCACAGCCGTATCGAAATCACGCGCGATAGGAAAGTCATGCGGCTCCGGCTGGTGTCCATCGTACAGATCCCCGATCTCGCGACCATCGAGGACCAGAACAGGTCGGCACCCAACCCTGTATGCCAGCAGGACGTCGCTGGATTGATCGCACAGCAGAAAACACTCATCCAGCCGCAGCTCGAGCCGGGCTCCAGCTGCGTAGAGAAAGCCAGGGTAGGTTCCCCAGCAACCGCAGTCGGCCTCTGGATGATGGGGACATTCCACCAGCGCGTCCACGTGTCCGCCCGACGCACGAATTGCCGCAAGCATCGTCCGGCTGGCCTGCTGCTTGACCTTCATCCCACCCGGCACCACAGAGCACGAGCCTACATCCAGAAGGATCACAAAGAGCCCGCGCTCGGCGAGGCTCCGCAAACCCTCCGCCACGCCGGGGCGGAGCTGAACAGTGTCGCAGCCAGGCTGTAACAGGCAATCCTGTTTAACAAAGACCGCTTTCAAGGGAGACTCCGCAGAACTGTGCTGGGTCGCGGCCCTCGGCACGAGCCGAAGGGCACACGCATCCATTATACTACGTCGGTCAAGCCACAGCAAGCACGAGAAGGATATCAGGGCAAGGCAAGGGCGACAAAGGCCCTGTTCAGGTTGTGTTGATTCTTCGTCAACCCAACATCCATTGGCAGGGGCACGCAGGAGGCCGGACCTCTTCCGAATGGTCAACCATCAGAGCTGTGGTGGCGATCCGGCATCCTCTGGGATCGGCCTGCCATCCGGGATCGACCGCAAGTATTCACATCCCACGAAACGCACGTCCTCCCAGACATGCCCCTCTGCGGAAAACGTGTCAATGTCCCTTATCCAGCGCTTCTGCCCGTTTTCCAAACGATAGATATGCGGACTGTCACCGCACTTGAGCAGTACGTGTATTGGTCGTCCCCGCTCAAAGTCGCTCAGGAAGGAATCCTCGACCACGTGCACGTCGCCCCAGTCCAGTCCCATATGCTCAAAGGCATCCAGACTGCTGATCCAGCGCAACTGGTCACCCTGAAGGATGTATATCTCGGATCCGGAGCCTTTCAACACCAACCCATCGCGGATGATCAAGGCAGCAGAATCAGGCAGGCAGCGAGCCAGGCTGACGCCGCGGCGGGTGAGCGGCAGGTTGATCAGCACGACCAGCGCCAGTGCGAGAAGGACAAAGCGCCACAGCGCACGATCAAGGTGCATGACGGGCTGACGGGGCGGCAGCTCCCACCCCGGGTCATCTGGCCGTGGTTCTGCGGGAAGGACCTGCTTAATCACCCTAGCCTGCGCGACGGCAGAGCGGGCCGCTGAAGAGCCAGCCACCTTACGGACAGGCGGCGCCTCTGTCGTCGTTTCGGTAACAGGCGAGGCGCTCGACTGGCGTGCCGCCTGACGCTCATTGAGGGCATCCAGGAGCAGATCCAGGAACTCGGTCGACGCGGGGGTTTGGGTGTTCTCAGTCCGGTTTGACATGGATGGCCTCCTAGCGCACCACAAAGAAGCCCAGCAGCTCACCGATGGAGGCAAACAGATTGGAGTAAAAGTTGCCTCCGAGCTGGCGGAAGAGCTCGAACCTCATGCTCGGCGCCCCGATGAACGGGCGCAGTGTCCAGGCCATCTGGCTGCCGACGAAGGCATAGAGAATCACCCAGAGCCGCACCACGTTACTCCGTGCGCCGGCGCCCTCTCTGCCGCCTGCGGCGACGATGCGCATCCCCTGCGCCAGGAACTGCACTCCCATTGCCCCGCTCACCGCGCAGATGGCCACATTCAACAGCTTGAAGAACTGATAGCCACCCGTCGTAAGAAGAAAGAAGACGATCACGGGTGTAAAGGCCAGCAGCAGGATGGAGGTCACCGTCAGTGCCGTCAGGATCAGCGCCACGTTCTGCGTCAGGCTCTGGTTGGAGCCGAACAGCACATTGAAGAAGTACAGCGTGGGAGAGCATACCACCAGCGTGGCCAGAAACAGCAGGGGCAGCTTGACAGCCGAGCTCATCGCCTGCCAGAGACTGTGTGTAGAACCCAGCACGGAACCGTAAAGCGCGAAGAAGATGACGCTGGAGACCAGCATGGCACGCATTTTTTCCTTTAGGCCCTGCCCGTCCCGGATCTCGACGAAAAAGTGGTAGCGATTGCGAAGGATCGTCTCGATTACGGCCAGATTCTTCATAGTGTTCCGTCCTTCAGAACCAGAATGCACATCCTCACCAACGCAGGGCGGGAAGAGTGACATAGGCCACCGTGAGGCCCCAGAAGATCACCCACCCGGCCGCTGCATAGCGCCAGCGATGGAACTTGACCAGGGGTAGTAGAAGCATCACCACCGCCACGACCAGAAATGAAGGGCGATTCAGTAGCTGAGGCCAGCCCAGGGCCGTGCCGTCCGGGGCAAAGGCCAACCAGCGTAGCACCAACGCACATGCCGCGGGCAAGGCAGCAGCGAGCACTGCGTCGGCAGTTCCCCATCCGGAATGTGTTGCCTGCAGCTGGGCGCCCACAGCATCGATGCCGAACCGGTCCGCAACCAGGGGAAGCGCCTGCTCATCGCTCAGGCCATCTCCCGGGCCTCGCGAAGGGACTCCATCAGATGCGAGCGCAGCTCAGCCAGCACCTCGCTCTCGGTCTCACCATCGAGTTCCAATTGCTCACGCACGCGCGCCAGCAGAACCTCGACCGGATCAGCCATGTCGGCTCCTGCTCAGGCAGGTTACTCCGTGGTGCGTCGAAAACCAGGCGCACTGAGCTTGCCTGCCGGTCAGAACCATAGGCGTTCGCCACCTCCGCGCATGGCCGCCCGCCTCCACGCCGGGCAAGAAGCCAAGCCAGAAGAAGCGCGCGTAACCTGGCTTATCGGCAGTCTGGGGAGCGGCGTTGCCCCGCCCCACACAATGGAGCGCAGCGGGAAAGCACGCGAGATGAGCAGACCGAACGTCAGGCCGACAAGTGGCGGGGGCATCGCGGCGAGTACCGCCGCACGCGGTACCAGCTCAGACACCTTCTTCTGCATCATCATGCCTCTTCTGCTATAGGGAGCTCTTGAGGGCAGGCACGTGAGCGGGCTCATTCGCCTGTGCCCAGCACGGCCAGGAGACGGTCCGTGAACGTCGCCCAATCCTTCCGCGAGCGTGCCAGCTCCCGGAGCCCATCGGCCGTCAGGTGGTAGAACTTGCGCGAGGGTCCCTCGTCCACTACCTGCCATTCGCCACGCAATAGGCCCTGCTTCTCCATCCGATGTAGCGCCGGATAGAGCGTCCCCTCCTTGAATTCAAAGTAGCCCATGGACCGGCGTTGCAGTTCCTTGCTGAGCTGGTAGCCGTACATGGGGCCCTCCTGCAGCAGGCTCAGTATCAGCGCCTGAACACTTCCCCTGCGGAGATCGCTGTCCATACCTGCCATAGCCAACCTCCAATATGCCTAGGTCATCTATGTACATTGTACAGTATAGAACGGAATTCTCGAACTGTCAAGGGCCCCTCGCCCTGGCTTTGGCTTGACCTGGCGTGTCCGATAGGATATACTGAAGGCAGCAAGTACACGGAGGCGCGGTGCAGGTACGGACGCTGCACAACTGGGACCTCACGCCCACCGAGGCCCGGGCGCTGCAGGACCGGCTGCGGGCTCGGGTGGTGCAAACCAACGAGTTGCGCGAGTTGCGCTCGGTGGCAGGGGTGGATATCAGTACGGCGCGGGAGTGCGCCCACGCCGCCATCGTGGTGTTGCGCTTCCCGGAGCTGGATCCCATCGAGGCGGTTGAGGCGGAACTCCCGCTGAACTTCCCGTACGTACCCGGCCTGCTGGCTTTTCGTGAGGCACCGGCGATTCTGGCCGCAGCGGCACTGCTTCGCAAGGCGCCTGATCTCTTCATCATTGATGGCCATGGTCTGGCCCACCCGCGGCGGCTGGGACTCGCCTGTCACGTCGGCCTCTTCTTGGACAGACCCACAATCGGCTGTGCCAAGTCGCCCTTGTGCGGTGACGTGCGCTACCTTGGCCCGTCGATGGGAGATTGCGCAGCAATCCTGGAGGGTCGAGATACGATTGGGGCTGCAGTCCGCACCCGACATGATGTCGAACCGGTATACGTGTCCATCGGACACAAGGTCGACCTGCCAATCGCCATAGCCACCGTGCTGCGCTGCTGCCGTGGCTACCGTCTACCTGAACCAACGAGATGGGCTCACCGCATCGCCGGCGGCGAACGGCTGCCTCCCCCTCGGGAACAACGCATCTACCGTGGAGGATCGCCGACGCGCCAGGACCCGCCCGATTCATCGCCAGACACTTCGGAGGTGTCCCTCTTGTCGGACAGGCGCAGTGCCTTCTGAAGAGGAGATCCGGACTGCGGCTCGAATTCTCGCCGCCAGCCGCCACGCAGTCGTGCTGACCGGCGCCGGACACAGCACGCCATCGGGAATTCCCGATTTTCGCAGCCCTGCCTCCGGTCTATGGGAACGGTCCGACCCGATGGTAGTTGCGTCTTTGGTGGGCTTCCATCGAAATCCACGGGCGTTCTACGACTGGATCAGGCCGCTGGCGCGACAGATGGTAAAAGCCGAACCTAACCCGGCCCACCATGCACTGGCAAAGCTGGAGCAGCTAAGAGTGGTGAAGGCCGTCATAACCCAGAATATCGATCAGCTGCATCAGAAAGCCGGCTCAAGGCGCGTCCTAGAATTGCATGGCAGCATTCGCACGGCCACCTGCACTCTGTGTGGAGACCAGACCGCAACAGACGAGATGTGGCTCAGCTTCTTCGACAGCGACGAGTTGCCACGCTGCCGCAGCTGCGGAGCTGTGCTGAAACCAGACGTGATCCTTTTCGGGGAGCTCTTGCCCGAGGCTGTGCTGCTCGAGGCTCTCAGCGAGGCTGAGCAGTGTGACGCCATGCTGGTTGCCGGTTCGTCCTTGGAAGTCTACCCGGCAGCGGATTTGCCCGCGCGGGCGGTCGGGAACGGCGCCAAGCTGATCATCGTCAATTATGAGCCAACCCACATGGATTCGCGTGCGCAGGTTGTGCTACACGAGGATGTCGCGATGGCGCTGCCTCAAATAGCGGAGCGTATCGCGATCAATGAGCCAACCCAATAGGATGGAGTGGCAGGGCCAATGACCCAGATTCGTACCCGTACACAGCTGAGGCAGGGCGATCTCTCCCTTCGGTTCGTTCCTGCATTCGTCCTTGATTCAGCGGAACGACCGTCTCGTCACAACAAAAATCAGCGTGCATACACAGAAATGAGGGCAGCCGCCCTCACCATCCTGCTTGCCATGGTGCTCTTGCTGTTCTGGGCACCCGATGCTCGCGCTGATGCCACAGGACTCCGCGGCGTTGTGACGGACCTGCTGACTCAGAAACCCATCGCCGGAGCACGGGTGATCGCCGGTGGTCTCGAGACGGGCACAGACGGCCAGGGACGCTACACTCTGCCGGCGCCTCCAGGCACGTATGACGTTCGAGTCGAGGCACGAGATCACATCAGCATGTCCTCCAGTCGCAGGGTTGTCCTTGCAGGAGCTGTGACCAGCGTCGACTTGGGCATGGTCTTGTCGTCGCCCACAGCCGAGCAGGTACGAGAGCTGGACGCCATATTTCAGCGACAGTCCGCGCACGAGCTCTCCTCCGAGGAGCTGGCCGAGATCCGTGGTTCAGGCTACCAACCGACTGGCGTGACCCGTCTTCCGGCTACCGTACGCGTGGTCATGCCCGACGGGGTAGTAGTCGTCATGTCGCTCGATGAGTATGTCAAGGGCGTCTTGCCGCGGGAGATACCGCCCTACTGGCCAATGGAGGCTCTCAAGGCGCAGGCCGTCGCGGCTCGCTGCTACGCAGCTACCGCGCGGCGCCACCTGCCCGATGCCGACCTGTGCACGACCGTCCACTGCCAGGTGTGGAGCCCAATTCAGTACGAAACCACCAATGCCGCAGTGGATGCCACCCACAACGTGGCGGTCACGTACGCCGGCAACGTCATCAACGCCTTCTTCTTTGCGCACTGCGACGGGCACACGCGCAGCTCAGAGGCGGTTTGGGAAGCCGCCCTGCCCTACTGTCGAAGTGTAGCCTGCCCATGTGGCTTCACTTCCATGGCCGGTCATGGAGTAGGGATGTGCCAGGAAGGCGCACGCGTTCTCGCACAGCAGGGATACGGCTACACCAACATTCTGATGCGTTACTACTCCAACGTTCAGGTCTTGGGGCTCCCGCCCCACAGATTGCTGGATGGAATCGTGACACCCAGAGAGGGTGACGCCAGCACCCTGTTCCGGTTTGAGGTGACCTATTCAGGCAACGACAAACCCATCGCCGCCCACGTCATCATCGATGACCACGCCTACGCCCTCAGCGCCGTTGCCACCACAAACGAGGGAACCATCTACCGCTACGCGACCCGACTCGCCCTGGGCGAGCATGACTACTCCTTCCATTTCGAGGACGGCTACAACCCGGCCGTCAACTTGCCCTCTGCCGGGGTGCTCCTCGGCCCAAGCGTGCACGCTGGCGAGGCGCCAACGCCTGAGCCTCGACTTTCGACCACTGCGGCAGAGCAATGGGTACAGAGCACCCTAGCGGACTTTGCCCTGGGCACTCATTCGGGCACCATCGTGACCAGCTCTGGCGACGGTGAGATCACCCTTGCCCCGGGCAACACGCAGGGTGTCTATGCTTCCACGATACACGCAGCGCCAATGACCTTTGTTGCCGTGGGCTCCATCAGACAGGCCTCCCTGCCTGCCGGCACCGCCATCACACTGTCGCTGCGCGCCAGCGCGGACGGTACATCATGGAGCACCTGGACTGATGTCCCGCCAATGGACGCCGAGCGAGAGCCCTCGCGCCTCGACTATGGAGAACTCCTCTTCCTCCAGGGTGATTATGTCCAGTACAGACTCACCCTCACCTCCCGAGCTCCAGGTATCACTCCCAGCCTGTCCGCCATCACCATCGTGTTTATCGACTCGCGTCCCGGCAACACAGCCGAACAGGCTCTGTCTCTGGCCATCGCCTCTGCTCCAACCAGCGGCCCCGCAATTATCTCACGGTCTCAATGGGGCGCTGACGAAAGCCTGATGACCTGGACTCCCGAGTATCGCTCCGTCCGCAAATTCGTCGTCCACCATACCGCCACTCCCAACAACACTCTGGATCCTGCAGCCACGGTCCGGGCGATCTTCTACTACCATGCCGTAACGCGCGGCTGGGGTGACATCGGCTACAACTACCTCGTTGACACGCAGGGGCGAATCTACGAAGGACGTGCCGGAGGGGAGGGCGTTGTCGGCGGCCATGCCCTGCAATACGCGTGGGGATCCATAGGCGTTTCATTGATCGGTGACTATGACCAGGTGGACGTTCCAACACCCATGCAGAACTCGCTGGTTGAGTTGCTGGCCTGGAAGGGCAATCTGCACATGGTGCATCCCACTCAGACCGCATTCTTCATCGACAAGGACCTGCCGAACATTATGGCCCACCGCGACGGCTCGCAGACCACCTGCCCGGGGCGCTACGCCTACTCTCGGCTGCCCGCCATCCGACTGGCAGTATGGACACGAATGGCGCAGGTAGCACCCAACGTGCGTATCGACAGCCCTGCCATGGAGTCTCGGGTCAGCGGGGTCGTGCCTGTAAACGTTACGGCCAGTCCGCCCGTGACGCAGGTGATGCTTTATGTCGATAACTCCCCTGTGACCAGCGACGCCTCAGTGCCCTTCGGATTCAAATGGAATAGTGCGGCTGTTCCTGAGGGCCTGCATGTGCTTCGGGCCGAGGCGCGGCTGGCCGGTTTCACCGTTGAGAGCCGAATCAGCGTCACGGTCGACAATACCGCGCCCAGTGGCGGCGTAAGCGGACCCGGCGTCACGAACAATGTCACCATTACTCTGGACACGCCTGCGAACGGGGCGGCCTGGATTCTGCTTGGTGAAGGCTGGCTGTGGCAGGGAGAGGATCTGCAGCATCAGAGCGGCATTTCTGTCACTGACGGAGCAGCCTGGAACGGTCGTGCCTGGATGGGCCGAGGTGGCCGCGACATAGCCGGGTATTGGTACGGTCCCTACTTCAAGGACCTGCCCGTGAGCCGCAGCTACCGGGTCTTCTTCCGCCTGCGAAGTCCGGAGCGGGGACCCGTACAGCTGGCTACCCTAGACGTGAGCGACAGCTCCGGCGCCAACATCTACACGAGTCGAACGCTCAGCGGCGACGACCTCCCTAGTGCCAACTACGGCGAGGTGGCTCTTGACTTTAGCTACTACCGGCGCGATGACAGAGGTCTCGAGTTCAGGACTCGGTTCAGTGGAACCAGTGATCTGTTGCTGGACCAGGTTTCCGTCTTTCGCAGCCCCCGGCCCTATACGAGCGGTTGCGAATGGCTGCTTGCCCCAGGGGATGGGGAAAAGCAGGTCAACGTCCGCTACATGGACTCGGCAGGAAACCTGTCCTCGATCTACACGCTCCATGTCCTGCTTGACACGACAGCGCCCGTGTGGCCGGGGATTGACGGCGGAGGGGCGAGCGTCCAGGACGTCACCTCGGGGCTGCTCATCAGCAGCGCCCGGTACTCCGTGTCCACCGACGGTGGCACCAATTGGTCCGACTGGCGCAACCTGGAGTTGGCGTCTACCGATGGCACCACCGGTATCACCTGGGTGCAGTGGCCTGCCTCCCAGGGCACACACGTGCGCTTTCGCATCTCCGATCGCGCCGGCAACTCAGCCGAGAGCCCCGTCTACGTTCTGCCCGAACCGGTGCCATCGGCGACCTCAGTACCACACCCTACGGTAACCGACACCACATCTCCCCCGACGCCGACCAGCACGCTGGCAACGCCGACAGCAACGTCAGTTCCCAAGCCTACAGTCACCCCTACTGTGCCCGCCGTCGGCTCAATCCACGGTCGTGTTCTGTTGCAGGGACGCACTGCCTATTCGGGCGTGACGGTTACGGCCGGGAGCAGCTTTGCCGCCACAAGCGCTGTGGACGGGGGCTATTCGCTCACGGGTATACCTCCGGGGGCGTACACTCTGACTGTCCATCTGCCAAGCTACTTGCGGGCAGAGGTGCCGGTGGACGTGGTGCAAGGTGAAGACAACCTGGCGCCAGATGTCACTCTGTGGGCAGGCGACGCCAATAGCGATTGCGTGGTCGACCTGCTGGACTTGGTGCTGGTTAGCACCAACTACAACAGATCACCGCCCGGCAACCCAACGTCCGACATCAATAGCGACGGCCAGGTTGACCTCTTTGACCTCATCCTGGTGGCGCTCAATATGGCACGTCAGTGCCAGTGATCGTGGTCGAAGCGCAGGAGCACACGGTGAACCGGAAACGCTCTGAAAATTCCGTCCGGATTCTGCACTTCGTTGGTCGCGTCCGACTGCTGCTGACGCTCGGGGCGGTAGTCGCTCTTCTGCTGTCGGGTCTGGCTGAGATCGGGGCGCAAACCGGAACCGGCTACACCTCTTACCTGCCTCTGTTCAGCAATCCAAGCGTGACGCAGCTGAACCTTCCGCTCTTCCTCAGCGACGCCCCGGTGGATGGTGCGGGTCTGGGGGTCAGCGGCCCGGTAATCGCATCGGCACTCTCCATGCTTCCTGCCCCTGGCTGGGTGACGAGCCAGGGAGAGCAGTTGATGGTCGACGGGTCACCCTTCGCATTTGTGGGTACCAATGTCTCCTACCTGGCTGGTCCCTTCTTCCCCGAGGACAGAATGGCCGGGGTGATGGCGCAGTTAGCCGAGTCGGGCGTGACTGTGGTCCGCGTGTGGGTGGAGCCGTGGTGTGACCTGACTCGACTGGGGAGGCTGCTGGACCTGGGACGTTTCCACGGCATCCGCTTCATCCTCACCCTGCAAGATTTCTACGGCCAGACGAATGGCGACTGGTTCCGCGGGCGCTATGAGCGAGTCGACCTGCCGCACATTCGCACCATCGTCCCTATGTTTGCCGACCGTCCGGAGATCCTGATGTGGGAGTTGATGAACGAACCTGTCTGTCTCTGGAACGACGCGGAGCAGGATTGCTGGGACGCTCTGATCGTGTGGGCGCAGGTCACCTCTACCGAAATCAAGCGTCTGGATTCGAGGCACCTGATCTCAGCCGGCACTCTCGATGCTCGTTTCGACGCCAGAGCCCAGGATGCCTTCAGGCGTATTCATGCTCTGGACACGATCGATGTAGTCTCCGTGCATCGTAAGGTGGGAGGGCTGCCAACCCTCGAAATGGCCATTGCACATGAGCTAGGGAAGCCCATCTTCTTTGGCGAAATCCATGCTCCGGGACACGACGAAAGCTGCCAACCTCTCCCAAACGGGGCGCTGGAGCGAAGGGCCGCGGAGGTTGCAGCGGACTGGAATCGAAGCCGTGTGGCTGGCGTTGACGGATACTTGCTGTGGCAGTACGCCTACGGTCCGGTCGACATGGGCAGCCACACGCAGTACTTCTGCGGCATCCTGGACTACTACTCGGACGATCCGGTCTGGGAACTACTCCGCGCGGAAACAGGCGAGACAAGGACTTGACCTCGCGGTGAAGGGCGGTGGGCAATCCAGCTGATCTTGCGCCACGGGTGGCAGCGGAGGGTTGCGCCGAACGCCCTGGTGCGCAAAAGACTTGACCGGTCGCGTGGCTTGTGCTATACTCGCGTCATCACTATCGCAGACCTGCCATGAACCACTCTGCTGTACTAGTCCTCAATCAAGATTACGAGCCGCTTAACGTTTGCGCACTGCGCCGGGCGATGGGGATGATCCTGAGCGGTAAGGCGGAGATCCTGGAGAACGGACGCGGGTACATCCGTTCTGCGAGTCAGCTATGGCCAGCTCCGTCGGTCATCCGGCTGGAGTACATGGTCCGGCGCCCCATTCCTCGCGTTCGTCTCTGCCGCAGGGAGGTCTTTCGGCGAGATAACTACACCTGCCAGTACTGTGGCAGGCAAACGCACAACCTTACCATGGATCATGTCGTTCCTCGCCACAGGGGCGGCCAGCATGTCTGGGTCAACCTGGTTAGCGCCTGCCCAAGCTGCAATCGCCACAAGGGAGGCAAAAGCCTGGCTCAGGCGCAGATGAGGCTCCTGAGCCAACCCGTGGAGCCGAAAGCGACCGGTCGCTACCTGTTTCACTCCTTTCTCGACGACAATGCGGAGTGGGAGAAATTCCTGCAGGGTTGGTGGGAATAGTGCCGCGTGCAGACATCAAAAGACCTCCCGCCGGTCAATCCGGTGGGAGGTCCTCTTTTCGCCGCTACAACCCCAAGAGTCCCATGATTCGGGGATAGCCCTTCTCAATTAGATCGGCAAGCTCGTTGGCAGTCGAGCGATACTCGACGATTGACCCTCCGTAGGGATCCTGAACGTCATAGGCGGGTCCTGCCATGCCAGAGAGGAGGAACACCTTGCCCTCTGCGGTTGGAAAGTCCTGCAAGATAGCTTCCTTATGGTGCAGCGTCATGACCAGAATGAGGTCCGTTTCCTCAATGGCCGTCTTTGTCAGGTTGCGGCCGCGGTGGGCGCCAATGTCAAGGCCTCGTTCAGCCATTACCTGCAGCGCGTAAGCAGAAGCTGGCTGGTCCTCAAGCGCCCAGGTCCCTGACGACCTGACCCGCACTGAACGCTGAGCCTTTTCGCGCACCAGACGGTCAAAGAAAAGCCCTGCAGCCATCGGGGAGCGGCAGACATTTCCGGTGCACACAAAGGTCACTGTCTTCTTGGCGGCCATCGGCTGTAGCTCCTTACCAGAGTCGGTCTCGTGCAGTTGACAGGAAAAAGGGGCGAGTCGGCGACTCGCCCCTTGGACTCAACGACCAAAGCTCTCAAACGAGCTCGGGCTGCAGAAGGCCATAGTTGCCGTCCTTACGGCGGTAGAGCACGTTCATTGAGGCACTCGCAGGATTGTAGAAGACGAAAAAGTCGTGCCCCAGCAGCTCCATCTGCTCGATCGCCTCCTCCTCGCCCATCGGAGTGACACTGAATTGCTTCGTTCGCACGATGCGTGGGCCAGGCTCTTCTTCGGCTGGCACCTCCGGTTCAGGCACCATCGCGCGAGCGCGCTGGCGTTTTCGTGCCGGACGCTCCTTATAACGTTCGATTTGCCGCTGCAGCTTGTCGCGCACTGCATCCACGGCCGCCAGAATGTCGGCGCTGCGTTCCTCAGCACGCAGGATGGTGCCGTTGCTGTTGACTGTAACCTGAACGACGTGACGGTCCTGACTACTCTTGGTCGTTTCCGTGGAAACCTCGACGTGGACGTCACCAATCTGGGGGAGGAAGCGGTCAAGCTTGCCGATCTTCCGTTGTACGTACTGCTTGAGCGGCTCGCTGACCTCCATGTTCTTGCCCGTGATGATGAGCTGCATCTCTATGCTCCTTTCTCAGGTGGGATCGAAACACAGAAAGATGAGTGCCGAGTCATGGGCTACAGGCGGCCGGCGGAGTGCAGCGCGCAGAGGGTGCTTGCTCATTGCGCCCATATTCTACCCGCATTTCGGTCTCTTGTCAACGCCCTATACGAAAGGACGCAGGGGCTGCGCTGAGCCCTTGCGTCCTTTTCGCTCTCACAGGCGGGGAGACAGGGATTCGAACCCTGGGAAGAGGCATTACCCCCTTCAACCGCTTAGCAGGCGGCTCCGATCGTCCACTCTGGCATCTCCCCTGGCAGGAAATCACGCCGAATCTACGGAGGGAGAGGGATTCGAACCCCCGGTGGGACAAGCCCACAACGGTTTTCAAGACCGCCGCAATAGGCCGCTCTGCCATCCCTCCGATGCGGCGTGTGTGTCTGCACGAGCGAACCAAGTATAAACAAGTCGTGGTGCAAAGTCAAACGAACCTTGTTCTTGCGCCAACACATCGTTACCAGGTGGTACAGGCGATCTTGACAAAAGGCGGTGCTCCTCTGGTAAAAGAGTTGTGGGCACAACTTCACCAAGAGGAGCACCGCCTATGGCCGATATGGCCTACGGGGAAGTATACGCTATGAGCCGAGTCGACGNNGACTGAGACTGGTCATGACCTACCAGCAGGTTGGCAGCATCAGCGAGACTGCCCGGCGCTGGCAGACGTCGAGACAAGTGGTGCGCAAGTGGCTGCGCCGGTTCAAGGAACAGGAGACGGCGGGCTTGCAGGATCGCTCTCGCCGTC